>NZ_JAFLDR010000009.1 GCF_017302275.1 Sulfuritalea sp. | reverse complement strand
CGGCGCGACGGCGGCGACGGCCGCGGCAGGCGCATCGACGGCCTCGGTGGCGGAGCGGTCGTTCCGCTCCACCACGGCGTTCTGCGACCAGGAACGGATCAGCGACTGCAGGCGGGACAGAAGCAGATCGGACGCCCCGGAACCGGAAAGCACGTGGTCCAGCGCTTCCTTCTTGCGCGCGGCGGTCAGTCCGGCATGGTGGGTTTCAAGTTGTACCAGCAGTTCGCGCACCAGTGCGGGCCAATTCGCTTGGTCACCACCCGACTTGCCCAGAAGATCGGCAAGGGCGGTACCCAGGTTTTCCCAGCTGCCCTTGGTTATCGCCGTCTCCAGCTGCCGCGCGAACTTGAGCTGTTCGGCACCGGTACGCGGCAGGCTTGCCTGCAAGGCCTTCAACTCCCGCTCGGGAAAGGGGCTCCTTGCGGCAACTCCGGCTATCTCGCAGTACAGTGTGCGGTAATTGTCCGGGGTCGGCGGAATCTTCTTCGCGGCAAGTCCGCGCAGGGTTTCGCGAGCGATCTCAATTTCCGTCAATTTCGTGGGCTCGGCCATGATTTACCTTTGAGTCATCTATCCAACTTATCGTTGCAAGTTCTGTGCCGCCGCGATCGATGCGCCGCGTATCCCCGCAATGCCGTGGCATTGTATTCCCGCACCATGCATCACTGCCACTGGGTCTTCAGTGGCGCATAGACATGCAGGCGTGTGTGGCCCCGGTCGACGACATCGACCACGGCCTCAGGCTTTCGATCCGGGAACGGAAAGCTGTTGCTGACCAGCCGCGCGCCCGTCGTCATTTCATTGTCCGCCTTGATCGCCAGCCGCGGCATTGCCGCCGGAGAGAGGAAGGCGTACACGAGCGCATAGCCTTCCAGTGAATGATTCCAGAAGTCGCCCAGGCGGATTTCCAGGTTGCCTTTGCCGCGCGCCGACAGCCAGGCCCAGCACCAGGGAAGCGGCGCGTGTTCGATGCCGACGAAGCGGCAGTCGGGCCGCGCGCGCACCAGTTGGCGCAGTAGTGCTCCGTCTCCGCAGCCCAGGTCGAGCACGCGGCACGGGGTCGCCGGCAGCAGCTCCAGGACGGCATCGCCGCACTTCCGGTTGCTCAGGAAGAGCGGTACCTGGCTGCGATCGGTTCGCCAGAACACCAGCAGCAGCAGAACCAAACCGGCCGGCCACAACCACACGGGGAGATCCATTCCATGCACCAGGACCGCCGATGGCATGAAAATGGCATGGATCGGCAGGCGCCATGCGGGTTCGCCGAGCCGCCACGAGGCGAGCACCGCGCAAGCGCCCTGCAAGGCAGCCAAAGCCAGCGGTTGTCGTGACAGTTGCGGTATCAGGACCGCGGCAAGCAATCCGGCAAATACAACGCCGATAACTTGCGCGGCCAGCGCCGAGAGCATCGGGTTGCGCCCCGACGCGCCAGCGGGCGACAGGCGGATCCGCCCGGAGGGCGCCGGGGTCGAGGCCGTGGCTTCCCTACGCGCGCTGCGCATCAGGGCGCCCAGAGTTGCTCTACGTTCTTCAGGCCCCAGGCAGCGGCATCTTCGCGGCTGACGATCTTGTCCTTGACCCCCGGCCGCGACAGGTCGACGACTTCCGGCGGGATATGGGCTTGCGCGCGGATGGAGAAGAACACCTTGACCCGGGGCGCCAGCAAGGACGCTCCGGTCTGCTCGGTCACCACGCCCAGGCGCCCCGACGCCAACCGCACCAGCGACCCGATCGGGTAGATGCCGAGGCACTTGACGAAAGCCTGGAATACGCTCTCGTCGAAATGGCCATGGCACCATTCGGCCATCTTGCGGATCGACTCCGCCGGATCCCAGCCCGCCTTGTACGGCCGGTTCGACGTGATGGCGTCATAGACGTCGCATACCGCGCCCATTTTTGCGTAGAGACTGATCTCGTCTCCCTTGAGCCGCTTGGGGTAGCCGCTGCCGTCGACCTTTTCGTGATGGTGCAGCACGACGTCCAGCGGAATCCCACCAACCGCCCCCCCGCGACGAGGAGCCGGTGGCCGTCGGATGGATGGCGCTTGATCATGGCGAATTCTTCGTCCGTCAACTTGCCCGGCTTGTTGAGCACCTCAGTGGGCACCAGGGCTTTGCCAAGGTCGTGCAACAGGCCCGCCATCCCGAGTTCGCGGATCAGTCCCTGGTCCAGGCCCAGTTGCCGCGCCAGGGCCACCATCAGCGCGCATACGGCAACGGAATGCATGTAGGTGTAGTCGTCGGCAGTCTTGAGGCGCGCCAGGCTGATCAGGGCGCCGGGGTTGCGCATTACCGAACTGGATATCTCGTCCACCAGGGCGCCGGCGAATCCCGCGGATACCGCGTTGCCCATGCGCACTTCCTCGAACATCGACACCATGGCGTTCTTGCTGCGCGCGCAAATCTTCGCCGCACGCTGGACCTCCTCGGCCATCGGTATCGCCTTCGGCGTCGCCTCGGCCAGTTCTGCCTGCGCCAGCTGGCGCTCGATTTCAGCCTCGACCTCGGCTTCGGAAGCGGCCTCGGCAACCGTTTCGGCGACCGAAACATCGACCCCCTTTCCGGTATCGATCCACAGTTCGGTAACCCCGCTTTCGCGCAATCGGCGGAGATCCTCGGGATCTTGCAGTACAAAGCGCGTGCGCCAGAAGGGGTGGTCCATCCACGATCCGCAAAGTTCGTGGATATGCATACCAAGCCGCAGGTTCCTGACGGCAATTCGTTTCAACATGAAAAAGATCCTTGCACTGGTCGGCCCGCAATTCGCTCGCTTACCGGGACGGCTTCCCAGGGCGCGCGGGCTTGGCCGAATAGCGCAGCCTGCCGTCGGCCATCTCGAAGCTGCCAACCAATTCACCCGGTTCGGGCGGGGGCGTCTTGTATGTCTGGTAGCCGCAACTCGTCAACTCGACCACGTCCCAGCGCTTGCCGGCGTTGAGGATATAAAGACCGGGGCCGGGCCGATACACGTCAATCCGGAAGTGGTCCGTCGCACCATCCTGGAGGGCGAATCGGCGCTGGCATTGCGGCATGCCGGCGACAATCAGGGTCGACCGCCACGAACCGCCGGCGTGCGCCTGCTCGCGGATCACCGAAATCGATTGGTCGGCATTGCCTTCGCTGACGAATGCCGTCTGTGTATCACCGCAGGCACCAAGCAACATGATCGACAGCAGTAACGCGAACTTCTTCACTTCGTCCCGACTCCGCATGGTAGGAAAACCCGGGGCAATGTTGCGGATGATCGCATCCGCCGCACCCCGCCCTGCCACCGTGGCGACAGGCCAATAGCCACCCTGACGTGACGATGACCGTCCGCCGGAAGCGACAGTTAGGCAAGCGATTATCCTCCATTGGAGAATGTCGTGGTCGGCCGCGAACGATTCGCGGGGGCGACACGACTAATCCGGGATCGGCGCCCCGGCATCGCCTCATGCTCGCGCAGACCGACGCTTGCAACCCAAGCGCCATCCAGAAAATGCTAGAGTTGCAGCCAGAGCCTGACGCCCGTATGCCGCCACTGGATTTTCAGGCGGCATGCCCCGCGGACTCCCGCGTGTTGCCTCCCTCACCAACCAAGCCCATCGTACGGACACTACCGAGTGAACTGGAACTTCATGCAAGGGTGGTCACTCAAGGTTCGAGTGATCTTGTTCACCCAGGCGATTTTCCTGATCGGCGTCTGGTCGCTGACTCTTTTCGGCGGCCGCACCTTGCGCGAGGACATGGAAAAGCTGCTCGGCGACCAGCAGTTTTCGACCGTGTCGCTGGTCGCCAGCGAAATCGACCATGAACTCTCGATCCGCTTGAATCTGCTGCGGGACGAAGCCAGGGCCGCGGCCCCGCACCTGACCGAAGGGACGGAAGCGCTAAACGGATTCCTCGCCCGCCATTCCGGTCTGAAAAACATGTTCACCGGCGGCACCGTGGTCTATCGACAGGACGGTACTGCCGTTGCCGAATTCCCGGTAGAAACTGGACGGGTCGGCGTCAACTACATGGATGTCGAGGCGGTGGCCGCCGCGCTGAGGCATGGGCGGACCACGATCAGCGATCCGGTCCTCGGCAAGAAGCTCCAGTCACCGGTGTTCGGAATTTCCGTGCCCATCCATGGATCCAGAGGGGAAGTGACGGGTGCCCTGACGGGCGTGATCAACCTGGGGCTGCCGAACTTCCTGGACCGGCTGGTGCAGAACCGCCAGGGCCGGACCGGTGGCTACCTGCTGCTATCGCCAGGAAAGCGGATGATTGTTACCGCGACCGACAAGTCTCGCATCATGGAAAAACTGCCGGCCGCCGGCGCGATTCCGGCGATAGACAAGTTCATGGCCGGACATGATGGGTCGGCGCGTTTCGTCAATCCGGTGGGCGTGGAAGTGCTGGCTTCGGCCAAGTCGATCCCGAGCTCGGGTTGGTACCTCGCCGCGATGCTGCCGACGGAGGAAGCTTTCGCCCCGATTCGCGCCATGGAACAACGCATGCTGATCGCGGCTATCTTCCTCACCCTCCTTGCGGGCGGCTTGATGTGGTGGCTGCTCAGGCGCCAACTGACCCCCCTGAGCGATGCCGCGCGCACCCTGGGCGCCATGTCCGAGTCGGCGACCCCGCTTGCGCCGCTGGCGATCTCTCGGCACGACGAAATCGGCGACCTGATCGGCGGCTTCAACCGCCTGCTGGGCATCGTCGGCCAGCGCGAAGAGGAATTGCGGGAGAGCAAACGCCTGCTCACCGAATCGCAAGGCATCGCCGGGCTGGGCAGCTACGCAATCGACGCCGACACCACGCGGTGGACGAGTTCGCCCGTCTTCGACGAGATCTTCGGCATCGACGAAGGCTACGATAGATCCATCGACGGCTGGGCGGCGCTGATTCATCCGGAAGACCGCCTGATGGTGATCGACCACATCAAGGACGATGTGCTGGCAGAGGGCAAGCCCTTCGACAAGGCCTTTCGCATCGTTCGCCAGGTCGATCAAAGCGAGCGCTGGGTGCGCGGCTTCGGCGGGCTGGAATACGATGCCGACGGACGCGCCCTGCGCCTGCGCGGCATGGTCAAGGACTTCACCGACAGCCGCCGGACCGAACTGGCCTTGCAGGAATCCAGCCACCTGAATCGCCAGATCATCGCCGGCGCCCAGGAGGGTATCGTCGTCTTTGGTCCCGATCTGCGCTTCAAGGTATGGAATCCCTTCATGGAACAGCTCAGCGGCCGCGCCGCGGCGGACGTGATCGGCCGCCTGCCCGTTGAGGTATTTCCCTTTTTCGCCGAGGTCGGTGTCGTGCCGCGACTGGAACGCGCGCTCCGGGGCGAAATGCCCAATCGGATCGAGTATCAGTTCGACACGGGGAAGAGTGGCCGCCGCGGATGGGCCTCGGACCTGACGTCGCCGCTGCGCGACTCCGAAGGCACCGTGATCGGGGTTCTCGTCATCGTGCGCGACATCACCGAGCTCAAGCGCGCCGAGCTCGAGATGCGCGAACTGAACGACAGGCTCGAGGCCCGCGTCGCGGAACGCACCGTCGAACTGGCGGGAGCGATGCAGGCGGCGGCCGCGGCGAACATGGCCAAGAGTGTGTTCCTCGCCAACATGAGCCACGAGATCCGCACGCCGATGAACGCCATCATCGGTCTCACCCACATCCTGCGCCGCGCGAATCCTACCCCCGAGCAGATGGAAAAGCTGGGCAAGATCGACACCAGCGCCAACCATCTGCTGGCCGTGATCAATGACATCCTGGACATTTCCAAGATCGAGGCCGGCAAGCTGACACTGGAACATGCGGACTTCCCGCTGTCGTCGGTGCTCGACCAGGTGCGCTCGCTGACTGCGGACCGTGCGCGTCGCAAGGGCCTGGAGATCAGGATCGACGCCGAAGGGGTTCCGGTCTGGCTGCGTGGCGATCCGACGCGGCTGCGCCAGGCGCTGCTCAACTACGCCGGCAATGCCATCAAGTTCACCGAGCGTGGCAGCGTCACGCTGCGCGCCCGCCTGCTCGAGGATGCCGGCGACGAACTGCTGCTGCGCTTCGAAGTCGAGGACACGGGGATTGGAATCGCTCCGGAGAAAATGGCGAACCTGTTCCACGCGTTCGAACAAGGCGATGCCTCGACAACCCGCAAGCACGGCGGCACGGGGCTCGGCCTGGTCATCACCCGAAGGCTGACCGATTTGATGGGAGGAGAAGTCGGCGCTGACAGCACGGCGGGAGTGGGCAGCACCTTCTGGTTCACCGCGCGCCTGCAGCGCGGACGCGGCATCATGCCGGCAACCAGCATCCCCCCGGTCGAGAACATCGAGGCGGAGCTCCGCCAGCGGCATGGCGGCGCGCGCCTGCTGCTGGCCGAGGACAATGCGATCAATCGCGAAGTGGCGATGGAACTGCTGCACGGCGCCGGCCTCGCGGTCGATGTCGCCGTCGATGGCCTGGAGGCCGTGGAAAAATTCCGCAGCGCCCCCTATGCACTGGTACTGATGGACATGCAGATGCCGCGCATGGATGGCCTCGAGGCCACACGACTGATCCGCTCCCTGCCCGATCGAACCGCGACGCCCATCCTGGCGATGACCGCCAACGCCTTCGAGGAAGATCGCCGCGCCTGCGCGGAAGCCGGCATGGACGACTTCGTGCCGAAACCGGTGAATCCCGACGACCTCTATGCTGCCCTGCTTAAATGGCTGCCCAAGACCACGAATGCAGTGCAGGCGACGGGCGCGCCGTCGAACCCGCCATCATCCAACACACAGACCGGGGCGACAGTTGCGGCCGATGATCCGGCATGGCGTCAACAGCTCGCGCAAGTTGGCGGACTGGATGTCGCACACGGCCTGGCCCTGGTTCGCGGCAACGCCGCCAAGCACGCGAAGATGCTGCGGCTGTTTGCGGAAACCCATGCCGACGATATTCCGCAACTGCGCGCTGCGCTGGCCGGCGGCGACCTGCCAGTGATGCAGCGGCTTGCTCATACGCTGAAGGGAGCGGCCGGCACCATCGGTGCCCGCCCGGTGGCCACGGCGGCCGCGGCACTGCACCAGGCGCTGCGCGAACAGGCTGACGGGGCTACGATCGAATCCTGTTGCAACACGCTGATCGACGCGATGGCTACCCTGGTCGATGACCTGCGCCACGCGCTGCGCGATACGGGCTAGCGGGACTCCTTGACCAGGCGCCCGTTGCCCGGCTGAACCGGGCGCGCGTTGCTGCGGAAGACGCGGGCGAATATCGCGACCTGCTCCGCCGCGACCTGAACCGGCTGCTTCAGCACCATCCAGAGCACGCCTTCGGTGCACGGCGGCGTCGTCAATGATCCCATGTAGGTCCAGTAGGCTCGGTTTTCCGGGAGCAACACGTTGAGGTCGATGGCCGCTTCGGGCGCGACCTCGAGGTCAGGCTCCAGCGGCAGGTTGTCCCAGAGGGTCTGGATCAGCGGGTGCTCCGCGCCTTTTTCCAGAAGCACCGCGACCACCGCGATCTGTCCGTCGTCACTCCGATGCACCAGATGCACGGACATGTCATAGGTGCGACCGTTGACGCGCTCTTCCGCGGGGCGGCGGAACTCCAGGTGCGACAATTCGAAACGCTTGCCCATCACCCGCAGGCCAAGGCCAGCCCCGACTCCAACCCGGACCGCATGGCCGGTATCCACGATGCGAAACTGCGTGCGCGCGTATTCGAACTTGATTGGCTCCAGATTGACCCGGATTCCGTCGCGGATGTCGATCGGTGACTGGCGCTTGCCGGTAGCGCAGGCGGCGTAGTCGGCGCGAAGCCTGCCCCAGTTCGCCGGGCCGCCGTCGCCCTCGTATGACCACGGGATGTCGCGCAGCATCACGGGTTTTTGCGATTCGACCGAAGCGGACGGCCCGGCGGCTGCCTTCTTGCGCGTGTCCCGCGGCGGCCCGGAATTGGCGTAGTGCAGTTCGCGCCTGCGCTTGTCGGCGGGACTCTCGGTCGCAACGGTTGTCTGCGCGGTTGGAGTGGCCATCTTGCCCGCCGGTACCGGCGTGACGCCCGTTGCCGCGGGCGGCGACGCGGACCGTTGTCCGGCGGCCGCCGCCGCCTGGGCCGCCGCCGCCTTGTCGATCGGCGGCAGGACGATCAGTTTGGGCTTTTCGGCCGGAACCACCGGAGAGGTATCTGCCACCGGCGTCAACTTCCGCTCTGAAGTATCCGACGCAAGGGTTCGCATGTCCGCGTGTATCGCCGCCGGACGCACACCTGCCGTCGACTCCGCTGCCGCCTTGTCCGCCACGGATGGAAGGGCGAGTTTGCCCGTCGCAACGGCACGACAGGCAACGTTGAACAAGGTTTCATCGATGCTGCCGACGGCCACCGTATTGGCGCGCTGCCGTGCCACCTCTTCCTCGCGAACGGGGGTATCGCCATTGAAATAAGCGCGGCGCTGGGTTGTGAACCGTCGCGACTTGCAGTCGTAAAGATTGAGCGCGTGGATGGCGTCATAGCTTCCGCCCGGATCCTTTACCGCGCGGTCGAGCACGATGCGGCTCCACGCCGTTGCGCCACCGACCGCAGGCACGATGCTCGCCCGGTCGATTTCGATGGTCTCGCTGCGGCCGGAAACGACGCCCTGCCATTGACCAGCGAGAGCAGACCCCTGGCAGGCGCCGGCAAGCGCCAGCAGACCCAAGAACGACCGCATGCACGGTGCAGACATGATTTCCCTCAATGTCATCGACAGTCCGGGCCGCGCCGGCAGGATTCTATCGGCGGCTACCGGCGCGTGGCCTGGCAAACGCACCCCGGCAACCCCGAACGGAAACGACTCATCCGGCGCCGACGTGCTCGCGGCCTTTCTGAACTGGGTAACGGCACCACGCGGTCAAGCTTTAACGGTCCGTTCGTCGGTGCCATGCCGAACTGTCAGCCAAAATCGACGAGCGCGGAAAATCAGACCTGGATGTTCATGATGTCGTGATAGGCCGTCACCAGCCGGTTGCGCACCTGGACCATCTGCTGGAACGAAAGGCTGGCCTTTTGCAGGTTGATCATCACGTCCTGCAGATTGACGTCGCTCTGGCCGCTGGAAAAATCCTCGGCCATCTTGCGCGCGTCGGCCTGGGCGGCGCTGACATCGTCGATCGTGCTTTTCAGCACCTGCGCGAAATCCGGACCGCCCGTCGGCACCGACGTGCCCGAACTCTTGCCGCCGGTCAGCGCCGACGCGGCTCGCAGCTCGGAAAGCATCTGGTCCAGTTGTCGTGTATCGATCGTCATGGTCTTTGATCCGCAGGGTATTCTTCAGCAGGCGATCAGCAATCTTCGTGCCAAATCCGGACATAGCTCACTCGTCCTCGCTGCCGCTGAAAAATCCCTCGCTGCGGTACTGGGTGAGCTTGTAACGCAGGGTACGTTCGGAGATGCCGAGGATGGCCACGGCCTTGCGCCGCGAACCGCCGACGCTGGCCAGCACCTCGAGGATATGCTGCCGTTCGAGGTCTTTCATGTTGGTGGGAGCGGCCACGCCAGCAATGCCGTCAGCAGGAGTCGGCGCTGGCGGTACGGCAGCCACGGCAGTTTCCGCGGCAACCGGCGCGGATGCCGGATGCAGCGGCGGAGTCTCGCCCAAGGGCAGCGCCGCCGCCTCGATCACCTTGCCCGATTCCATGATCAGGGCGCGTTGCACGACGTTTTCCAGCTCGCGCACATTGCCCGGCCAGGTATGGGCGCCTAGCCGCACCTCCGCGGAAGCGGCAAAAACTGCCGCCCGACCGGCAGCAGCGGCCATTTTTGCCAGGGTCAGGCGTGCCAGCGGCACGATGTCGCCGGGACGCTCCCGCAACGCAGGTATCTCCAGCGGAAAGACGTTGAGGCGGTAGAACAGGTCTTCCCGAAACCGTCCGGCGCGGACTTCGGCCGCCATGTCCCGGTTGGAAGTCGCGAGAATCCGGATGTCGAGCGGCACCGGCTTCTTGCCCCCCACCCGCTCGACTTCGCGTTCCTGCAACACGCGCAGCAGCTTGGCCTGCAGGCCCAGCGGCATTTCGGATATTTCGTCGAGCAGCAACGTGCCGCCGTTGGCCTGCTCGAATTTCCCCGCCTGCGCCGACTGGGCGCCGGTAAATGCGCCTTTTTCATAGCCGAACAGCGTGGCTTCCAGCAGGTTGTCCGGAATCGCCGCGCAATTGATCGCGACGAAGGGGCCTTTCGCCCGCACCGACTGCTCATGGATGTAGCGCGCAAAGACTTCCTTGCCGACCCCGGATTCGCCGGTCAGCAGTACCGTGGCATCGGTCCGCGCCACGCGCGCGGCGAGCAGCAGCGTCGCTCGCGTCCTGGCGTCGACGGCGACCACCCCCGCCGCCGGTGCCGGGGGCGTCGCATAGCGGGCGATCTGCTCGATCAGGGCTTTCGGCTCGAACGGCTTGAGCATGAAGTCGCAAGCGCCACCGCGCATCGCGGCGACCGCCTTGTCGACATCGCCGAAGGCGGTCATCAGCAGCACCGGCAGGCCGGGATGGCGGCTGCGAATCTCGCCGAGCAGGACCAGGCCGTCCATCGGACTCATGCGCAGGTCGGAGACGACCATGTTGAAGGTCTGTTGCCGCAAGGCCTCGAGTGCCGCCGGTCCCCCGTCGACGCCGGTGACCTCGTGGCCGGCGGATTCGAGCGTGAGTTGCAACGCGTCACGCAGCGCGTCGTCGTCTTCGACGACGAGGATGCTCAATTTCTCGGACATGGCAGGCTGACAATGAATTCGGCCCCGGAACCGGGGCTGGAGCGGACATCGATACTGCCGCCGTGGGCGCGGACCACGCCGCGGGCAATGGCGAGGCCAAGGCCGGTGCCCTCGCCGCGCGTGGTGAAGAAAGGCTCGAACAGGCGACTGACGGTCGCGCTGTCCATGCCGCGACCATTGTCCTGCACGACGAATAGCAGGGCTCCCTCGGCGCATGTCGCGGAAAGATCGATGCGTGCGGCATCGATCCCTTCTACGGCCTGCAGGGCATTCTCCAAGAGGCTGGTCAGGGCACTGACCAGGGACTTGCGGGTGCCGGTGAGCTGGCCACCGCCGCTGCGGTCGGCGACCACGAACCGAGCGCCACTGCGCTGCACCAGCGGCTCGACGTTCTGCGTCAACTCCGCCAGCAACTCGGCCACGGGAATGCGTTCGCGACCGAGCGCTTCGCCCCGCGCAAACAGCAGCATGTCCTGGATCAGGCGCTCGATGTGTTTCAGCCGGCCAACGGTCTTCTGCGCGATGGCGGCGCTGGTGGCCGCCGGCAGGTCGGTGTTCTCCAGGTTTCCCGCGTAGAGCAGCGCCGCAGCTAGCGGCGTGCGCAACTGATGGGCCAGTTGCGCGGCCATTTCACCCATCGCGGCGAGCCGCTGGTTGCGCTCGGCCTGGATTTTCAACTGATGCGCTTCGGTGATGTCGTGCAGCAGCACGATGCGCCCCCCGGACGAAGCCAGCGGGGTCACATCGACCGCCAGGTGACGGGTAGCGCAGAGGAATTCCCCCGGCGTATCGCCCGGCATCAGCGACTTGCCGTAAATTGCCGCCCAATTCGCGCCGACTTTAGCCTCATCGAGGAAATCGCTGGCTGCGGAATTGAGCTGGACCACGCTGCCCGCGTCATCGAGTACCACTACCCCAGCCGGCAGCGCATCGAGCAGCAGGCTCAATCTTTCGGTCAGGGCCGCCTTTTCCTGGTACTGCTGGCGCAAGGCGCCGTTGGCCGCCGCCAGTTCCTCCGTAAGCCTGACCATTTGCCCCTGCAGTTCGCTATAGGCGCCGCTAAGCTCCTCGGAAGCTCGGCTGAAAATGCGGAACGCCTCGGTCAGGCGCAAGGCTTCGCCCGGCGCAACCTGCGCGGACGATGCCGGAGCTGCGGAAGACTGGGCAGGAACGGGAGGGTGGGACATGTGTTCCGATAATGGCAGAATCGGTGCCCGCAAACAAGGAAACGGGTAGCCGATATACCGGCAAAAATCGCTGCTTCTTTCCGGAATCAGGCTTGCCGGGGCGCTCCATACTCTGCACGCGGGCGGAATTTCCCCGAAATCAACACTGTAAACAGGACTCCACCGGGAAAAAATGGCAGACACCGCAATGGCTGGGACATCGTTTCCGATCTCGCTGGAGGCATTCGGTCGCCTCGGCGTCGGCCAGAAGATGCTGACCATGGCCAGCATCGCGCTGATAGTCGCGGTGCTGGTCGGCGGAATCCTTTGGGCCAAGGAGCCGTCCTACGCGGTGCTGTTCACCATTCCCGACGAGAAGGACGGCGGCCAGGTTATTGCCGCCCTGCAACAGCAGAACATCCCATATCGCTTCAGCGATGGTGGCCATACCATCCTGGTACCGCAGGGCGTGGTGCACGACACGCGCCTCAAGCTCGCCGCGCAGGGTTTGCCCAAGGGCGGCCTGGTCGGCTTCGAGCTGCTGGAGAACCAGAAGATGGGCATCAGCCAGTTCGCCGAGCAGGTGAATTTCCAGCGCGGGCTGGAGGGCGAACTGGCCCGTTCGATCCAGTCGCTGGCGGTCGTCAAGGGTGCCCGGGTGCATCTGGCCATCCCCAAGCAGACCGCTTTCCTGCGCGACGACCAGAAGGTGTCGGCTTCGGTGCTGGTCAGCCTCGCGCCCGGACGCCGGCTCGAGTCGGCACAGGTCGCCGGCATCGTCAATCTGGTCGCTTCGAGCGTGCCGCAGTTGAGCCCCGCCAGCGTCAGCGTGGTCGACCAGGATGGCAACCTCGTTTCCCAGCAGCGGGATCCGTTGCGCGATGCCGGTCTGGATGCGTCGCAGATACGCTTCGTGCGCGACATCGAATCAAGCTATGTCAAACGCATCGAAGCCATCCTGGCACCGATATACGGCGCGACCAATGTTCGCGCCCAGGTGGCGGCCGATGTCGACTTTTCGCAAACCGACCAAGTCGCGGAGACCTATCGCCCCAACCCTCCGCCGGGCACTGCCATTCGCAGCCAGCTAACCCAGGAAACGGGAAGCGGCTCGCCCGCCGCCGCAGCGGGAATACCGGGCGCGCTGAGCAACCAGCCGCCGGCACCGGCCACGGCCCCGATTGCCGCCGCCGGTTCGCCTCCGGCCAGCGCGCTGGGCACGGCGGCTCAGGCAGCGCAGAACTTCAGCAAGAATTCCACGATCAACTACGAGGTCGACAAGACGGTCCGCCACACCAAGGGCGTTCCCGGCAGCATCCGGCGGCTATCGGTGGCGGTGGTCGTCAACTTCCGCGCGGAAGCGCCCAAGACCGGCGCTGCGGCGGCCACCAAGCCGCAACCGCAGCCGCTCGGCGAAGCTGACCTGAAGCTGATCAACGACCTGGCTCGGGAAGCGATGGGGTTCAACAAGGAACGCGGCGACACCCTCAACGTCGCCAACGCGCCATTCACCGTCATCGAAAAGGAGATCGTCCCGGAACCGCCGATCTGGGAGAACGCGAAACTGATCTCGATGGTGCTTGACGGCGCGCGCTACCTCCTGGTCTTCGGCCTCGTCTTCTGGCTCTGGACGCGCGCGATCAAGCCGCTGCTGCAGCAGTTCGCCGAAGCGGCGGAACGCGCGTCCGCCCAACAGGCCGCGATCCATGCCCATGACGCGGCGGGCGTCACGCAGCAGACCTATGAAACCAAGCTCGCCGCGGCGCGCGAATTGGCCAAACAGGATCCCAAGGCCGTCGCCGCCATGATCAAGGACTGGGTAGGCCACGGTGGCAACTGAAAGCGAAGGCATCGAGAAGGGCGCCATCCTGCTGCTGTCGCTCGGCAAGGACGAAGCGGCCGAGGTCCTGAAAAACCTGGGGCCCAAGGAAGTGCAGAAACTCGGTCATGCGATGGCGGGCCTGAAGCAGGTGGCCCGCGAACGCGTCGAATCCGTGATCGACGAATTCACCGAGCAGACCTCCAAGGGCAGCCCGGTATCGGTCGACAGCGAAACCATCAAGGCCATGCTGACCAAGGCGCTCGGCGATGACCGCGCCGCCTCGCTCATCAGTCGCATTATGTCCGGCAACGACACTGCTGGCATCGAGGGCCTGAAATGGATGGATGCCGCCAGCGTGGCCGACCTGATCCGCAACGAGCATCCGCAGATCATAGCCACCATTCTGGTCCACCTCGAATTCGACCATGCAGGCGACATCCTCAAGCAATTCACCGATCGCCTGCGCAACGACGTTTTGCTGCGCATCGCGACGCTGGACGGCGTGCAGCCGACCGCTCTGCGCGAACTGAACGGAGCGCTGACGCGAATCCTCTCCAACGCGTCGGGGAATATAAAAAAGACCGCCATGGGCGGCATCAGGCACGCGGCCGAAATCCTCAACTTCGTTGGCCAGACCAACGAAACGGCGATCATCGACAATGTCAGGGAATACGATCCCGACCTGGCACAGAAGATCCTCGACGAAATGTTCATCTTCGAAAACCTGCTCGATATCGACGATCGGGGCATCCAGTTGCTGCTGCGCGAAGTGCAATCCGATGCCCTGATCATCGCGCTGAAGGGCGCCTCGCCGGAACTGCGCGAAAAAGTATTCAAGAACATGTCGCAGCGCGCCGCGGAAATGCTGCGCGAGGACCTCGAATCGAAAGGCCCTGTGCGCCTTTCGGAAGTGGAAAACGAGCAAAAGGAAATCCTCAAGGTCGCCCGCCGTCTCGCGGAGGAAGGGCAGCTCCAACTCGGCGGCGCCGGCGAGGGCGACGCCTTCGTTTGACGCCCCCCGCCGCCGGGACTATTCAGGGCAGCCGGATGGACGGCGACAGCGGCGGCGCAGGAGGAACGGGGGGGCTGGGCGAAACCGTGGATCGTGGCGAACCCGGCGCAGCAAGGGATGGGGTGACGCCGAACACCGCCATCCACAACTCGTTTGCCCCCGCATAGGGAACCACGGGCGGCTCCGGCGGCAGCACGACCTGATACTGGTTGGCCCATGCCGCCGAAATCGCATAGGCCGTGCGCCAGTTGGCAAGGACCTGGGCGAGGATTTGCTCGCTGGTCGGAACCTGCAAGCCGCATACCTTGGACGTTTCGACGGCATCGAGATCCAGCGCGCGATTCAGGTCGTTGAGTTCCTCGAGGATCTCGCAGCCATCCCTGACATCCATCCTGGCCATGCCAGATAGCACCCCCGCGCCCACATAGGGCACGGCGGCGCCACCCGCTGCGGCGATGTGGCGCGACACGCGGCTGAACGTCCGCCGCGCCAGGTTCCTTGAAAATCCCTTGCCGGCGACCGCCACGAGACGCAATTTCTGGCGCAGTTGATCGTTGCTTGCCCTCAACTCCCGATTGGATTTCTCGAGTTGCAGGAACCGATCCTCCAGTTGCCCGATCTCGCGTTCCAGTTCAGCACCCTTTTCACTGCCAGCCGGCGGCGGCACGCCGCCGCCCGTCGAGGCTGCCGACGGGGCGACCATTTCCGGCGAAGCTTCGGCCCGCACCTGCTGGCCCAAAAGAAAGATGCCGATGGCCAATGCACACCGGCAAAGCCAGCCGATCGATTGGGGAAACCTGGTGGAACTTGACCGGCGATCCGCACCAGCGCGACCCAAAACCCGGGGAATCATCCCGGCATCGCCACGTTCCTGATCACTGGATTCCGGCATCGCTGGGATTGCGCAACATTTCCTTGAGCATGTCACTCATTGGAATCCGCAGATTGACCTTGTTCGGCGGAATCGGCGACATGAACCATTTCTCGTAAAGCCGTCCCAGTTCGCCGCTGCCCATCATCGCGATCAACGCGTCGTCGACCAGCTTCTTGAAATCCGGATCGCCCATCCGCAATCCGATTGCATACGGCTCGAGGCCGACGTTGCCTTCAAGCAGCTTAAGCCCGTCGCCGTCGGGAGATGTCGCCATCAGCCAAAGGAGGATCGACTCATCCAGCGCAAAGGCATCCACCTGCCTCGACACCACCATGGTAAAGGCGTCCGCATGCTTCGACGTGGTCCTGATGCGCGCCGTCGGCAGTTTGCGGACTGCCAGCGCCGATCTGACCGCACGCTCGGTCGCGATGCCCGAACTGGTCACCACCACTTTGCCGCCAAGATCAACGATACCCCCAATTCCGGAATCCCGGCGCACCATCACCTTGACCCCGGAGACGAAGGTCGTGACGCTGAACGCCATCCGCTGCTGGCGAATCTTCGTATTGGTGGTGGAACCGCACTCGAGATCGACGCTGCCCGTCATCAACATCAGGACGCGGGAGAAACCGGTCACCGGCACCCGCACCACCTTCAGGTCAGGCATTCCGAGCTTGGCGCGGACGGCATCGACGACGCGATCGCACAGCTCCGTCGAATAGCCCACCACCTCGTCCCCAACCATGTAGGAAAAGGGGATCGACGCTTCGCGATGGCCGACGTAGATCGTGCCGTTTTCCCGGATCCGGTCGAGCGTGGGCGTGGTGACACCCTGCGCCTGCACGACCGGCAACGCGGCAGCAAGTGCGAGCAGGACAGGGAACAGCCGCCAGCAGGCAAAGGGTTTCATGTGTCGCCCTTCTTCCGGGCCGTGGCGGCGGGTCGCGTCGTCTCCCGCGCGATCAGCCACTGGCCGCCGACCTTGACCCACTTGAGTTCCTTGAGCGTGACATCGCTGTAATTGTCGGAACTGTAATGCTGTTCGAATTCCGCTAGCAGCATGTCGTTGCCGACCTCTTTCAGTTTCAGGTTCCTGACTTCAACCTGGATCCGTTTCGCCGCCGCCAGCCGCTGCTCGCGCTGCTGCGCCCAGCTTGCGCGGCTTGAACCGTCGGCGGGCTCGAAGGACAGCGCGTAGAAGCCCGCATAGAGGGCGAAGGACTTGGAAGACCAGGCGGCCGCCCAGGCCACGACGCGCTCCTGCACGTTGCCCGGCGTTTGCGGACTTGCCGGCCGCGCGGCCGGCGGCGTCGGCAAGGGCGGCGGTGTCTGGTCGGGCACGGGCTTGACCGCGTCGAGCTGTGCCAGTGCGCGCGCCGTCAGGGCTTCGATATCGACCAGATAGCCCTTGGGGGCGGCGGGCGGACAGATATCCGATTCGACAATCGGCGCCAGTTCGCCAGAGTCCGGCGCCTCCTGCTCATCGATCCGCTTCAAGCCGAGAAACTCCAGCAAACGACCGATGCCGGCCTGGGTGCGCAAGTAGGCCAGATCGATGTCGACATCGGCATTGACGGCGGTGCGGCGCGCAGTGAGCAGTTCGTTTTCGGTATCCAGCAAGTCGAGCAGCGAGCGCTGGCCGATGTTGAACTGGGCCTTGTAGGCGTCCCGGGTCTTTTCGATCGCGGTAACCTGATGATCAATGCTAGAGCGCTGGGCCTGTAGTCGATGCACTTCGTTGTAGGCGATTGACAAGGTCTGGCGGATGTCGCGGCAGGCCTTGTCGCGCAGGTCCAGGGCCTGGTTCTTGCGTTCGGCATAGGTCGTCAGCCGCGCAGTGTCCGCGCCTCCCTTGAACAAGTTGTAGCTGAAAACCAGCTCCGCGACTTTCTGCTGGCGCAGGCCCATCACGCCGTCAACATTGTCGGCTCGATCACTGCGCAGCCGCAGGTCGAGCCGGGGGTGAAAGGCACTGCGTTGCAGTTCGAGTTCGTGCTGCGTCGCCTCGACGTTTTCCACCGCAGCGCGCAGCGTCGGATTCCGCTTGAATGCCTGCCGCAGGGCCTCCTCTTCGCTGGCGGGATAGTCCTTTTCCAGGCGCGCCAGGCCGAACATTACGGGCGGTGGCCGCTCGCCGACCAGGCGCAAGTAGCGCGCCGTGACATCGTGCAGGTTGGCCGCCTCGGTGTTCAGGTTCAGTTCGGCCAGTGCCAGGCGGCCGGCGGCATGCTCCACGTCGACCCGCCGCCCCGCCCCGGATTGGGCCCGGCGCAGCAACAACTCGTAGCTGGAACGGTGCTCGACGTAATTGCCTTCGGCCAGCAACATCAGCTGCCGATAGCGAATGACGTCGTAATAAGCTCGCCCCGCCTCCAGCGCGGCAACCTCGGCGGCATCGAGCAGTTCGAAATAGCGCGTCAGGCGCGCCTTGCCCTGGCGCTTGACGTCAATCACCGTGGCAAACCCGTCGTACAGCATCTGGTTGAGCGTCAGCGTGTGGCCGTTGCGGTTGTAGTCGCGGTCGGCGGCCCCGGGCTGTTTCAGTTCTTCCTTGCTGGTACCGTAGGTGTAATCGATGCGCGGGAAGAAGGCCGCTCGCGCCACATCGACGTCACCGCCCGCCGCCTTGAAGGCATGCCATTTCGCCAGCACTTCGGGGTTGGTCAGCACCACCTTCTGCGCCACGTCCTTCAGCGTCAGATGCGGGTTTGCGAGTGCCATGCCACCTCGCAGGCACAACACCATGGTTCCCGACAAGATCAGGCGCGATATTTTCATCCCGCTATTCGTTTTCCGTTGAGATCGTAACTGTTTGAATATTGTAGCTTTTTGAATGCCGCCTCGAATCGGCGAATTATAAATGCAAATCGCGTCGATTACCCCCTGCAGCCGTCCCGCAGATGATTGCACAGGCGCCGGATCGCTGCTCGTTGCCAACAGCCGACCCCGCGCCGTGTCACGGGGGGAAACCGGCCCAAAGCCGGATTCAGGGGGCCGGATGCGGTAGCATTTGCTCGCGTGACCGCAGCCGAGCCCCCCTCCTGAGGATCCCCGTGATGAGCCCCCCCCCGCAACTGGAGCAGTTCAGCGCCAGCTACGATGCCGCGCAAGACCGCCTGCTGCTCCGCATCCGCAGCAGCGACGACGCCGAATTCCGCTTCTGGGTCACCCGCCGCTATCTCGCGCTGCTATGGCCGCTGCTGATGAAAATGGCCGACGAGTTCAGCGCATGCAAGGCTACCGATCCGGCAACGCGCAGCACGCTGGCCGAGTTGGCCCACGGCGAAGCGGTGAAGAAGGCCGATTTTGGCAGCGCCTACCGCGACGGATCACTGTATCCGCTCGGTGAAGATCCGGTCCTGCTCGGGCGCGTCACCATCAAGCCGCTGCGAGGCAATACGCAGACCCTGACCCTGCTGCCGCAGGAAGGCCAGGGCATCAATCTCGACCTGGACGAAAGGCTGGTACATGTGTTGGCCCGCCTGCTGCAACAGGCCGCCGTCGCGGCCGAATGGGCGCTCAGCCTGGACATCAGCCCCGGCGCCGGCGCCGCCCCCGTACCGCTCCACGCCGGCGGGCCGCGCCTGCTGCACTGACGCGTCGGCCGGCGCGGCAAAAGCCCCGCAATCGCCGTATCGCCAGCGCCGACATTTCAGACCCCGCGCAATTGCCGGCGCGCGATATTCCAGGAACATGGCCTGCACTCAGTCGGTGGTCAGTTTGCCCTTGTTCAGCAGGTCCTGGATGATCTGTTGATCGGTGGCATTGGCGCCGACCGCCGCGTAGAGATCCGAGTTCGCCAGGACCACGGTCTGATCCTCGGCACCGGTGACGTAGCCGTTGACGAACCCTCCGGTTGAACTGATATGGACCTTGGTATCCGCACCGCTCTTCTCGAAATGCAGGAAATTCGTGAGGTTGCCGGTTCCCACATCATGGTTCTCGGCCGAAAGTAGATCGCGCAGGTCGAGTACGTCGCCGCCGGAAGCGGCGGCGACGGTACTGAAGTCGGTAACGTGGTCCACAGAGGGTGCCCCCGGACTACCCCTGTCCGCAAGCGACCATTCGAAGGTGTCCGACAACAAGCCGCCCGTCAGCGTATCGTTGCCCGCGCCGCCGCCCAGGGTATCCCTGCCGTCGCCGCCGACCAGGCTGTCATTGCCGTCGCCTCCTTCCAGCCGGTCGGCGCCACTGCCGCCGTCCAGCGTATCGGCGCCGGCATCGCCGCGCAAAATATCGTCGCCGGTTCCGCCCAGCAGGCTGTCGTTGCCGTCACCGCCGGAAAGGACGTCGTTGTCCGCCCCGCCGTCGATCGTGTCGGCGCCGAGACCGCCCTGGATGATGTCGTGGCCGGCCAGGCCACTCAGGCTGTCGTTGCCGTCGAGGCCGCTGATGGCATCGTTGGCGCCGGAACCAGTGATCGTATCGTCGCCGCTGCCACCGGCATAGGCGTTAGTGGTCACGTTCAGCGTAAGCGTTGCCTGCGAAGAATCGCCATCGGTATCGGTCAGCGTGTATTGGATGATTTCCGGGGCGATCGGCGCCTTGGCGCTGTCGATCAGGACATTCTCGTATCTGACGTTGCGAATATTTACCGTCGTTCCGTCATCTGCCAGCGCGGTCACCCTGCCAACGCTGCTGAACTGGGTCGGCATTACGATCCAGCCGTTGCCGGCCACGGTGTACTGGCCCAGTTCGTGCCCGTCGATATGGTAGAAGGTATAAGTGACCGCGTCATTGGCGCCGCCATTGACGATTTCGAACTGGAGCTTCTGCACGCCATTGGGATGATTTGCAGCGCTGAAACTCATCACCAGGGTTTCAAGGTTGGAAATGCCGCCGCTGACCGCGGTGCCTACCGATGTGCCGCTGGCGTTGTAGCGGACGCCATTGTCTGCCGGGTCAGTGTAGGTAGCGCTGGTGACCCGAATGCGCGAGGTCGTCGCCTGGATGTCGACACGGCCGACATTGCTGTACCCTGTGAGCGACAAGGTCGCGGAAGCTGCAACCGCAGTTGGTCCGCCGATGATCGCCCCGCTGGTATTACGCACCGTATAGACAAGGTTACCCGCGGTGCCGACGTCGATAGCGAACGAGGGGTCACTAACCCCAAGCGGATAGTTGGCGACATCGAAGCTGACTCGGAGAATCTCGTTCGTGTCGAGGCGAGTGTTACTGGCATCGCCGGCGGAATCAAGCCCGACGCCAGTAGCCTGGTAGGCCAGCACTGCTTCGGCGTAGCTGCCGCCCTCGGTGCCGATGCCCGTCAGGGTGATGTTGGACGGCGCGCCAGTGAAACTGGTGGTAATCGGAACGTACGCAATCGCGTTGGTACTGGTCCGGCCTTCGAGCGTCATGTCGGCCGCTGCGGGCGCGCTGGTCAGACTGATGGTCGAGAACCCAGCGGGGTTTTCAACCGGCAGGTCCGCGGTCGGTGGCGTGTACTTGTAGTAGCCATTCTCGCTGAAGACCAGGCTGCTGCCGTTGCTGGCATGAGTCCAGGTCAAGGTGCCACCGCTGACGGCGTAGCTGCCGCCCGAACTGGTGCCTGCGCTGTCCGCGGCCAGGCTGTAGGTGTTGCCCTTGAAAACAATGGATGTGATCTGGGCATTGTCCATCGGATTGTCGACCCCGGAAGCCTGCGGCGTGAAGGCCGTAAGCTGGGCGCCCAAAGCAACGCCACCGTCGGTGCCGACGCCTGTGATGACATTGCCTTCGAGGAATTGCTGCAGCGCGGACAGAGTGTCCGAGTCGTCGTTGGCCACCGGCTTGCCATCGACGATGTTGACGGTCTGCGAGGCAGAGACCGAATCGCCATCGCGGTCCACTGCCGTGAAATTCATGGTGAAACTGTCGCCATCGTTAGCCACCCCGGCCGTGAAATAGGTGTAGTCGCCGGTGTCGAAATCGATGACCAGTGTGCCGTAGCGGAAGCCATTGCCACTATTGAGCGTCAGCAGGTTGCCGGTAATCGGCGAAGTCAGCCCGGGAACAGTTCCGGTCCAACTGATCTGGTTGCTTGTGTCGTTGTAATTGAAGCTGACGGCCACATCGGCATTGCTGGGGTTGCCGTCTGTATCCAGCAACATCGCCATCTGCTGGATATGGCCAAGGTCGCCACCAAAGCTCACGCGCTGTGCGCCGCTGGCGCCGACCACATTGCCGCCATAAGCTGCGGGCACGGTCGCCAGCAGGGTGTCTTCCAGCTTCGAGACATCGGCCACGATCACCGCCGAATCCTTGACGCCGTCGCCCAGGGCATCGACATTGTGGATCTGGTTGAGGTGCGTCACGTTGGTGATGCCGGAACCGACGCCGATGCCGAAGGATTTGATTTCCGGATGCAGGGTCAGATAGGTGGCATAACCCGACGAGGTCACCGGGGCCGTCGTGTTGCCGTCAGTGGGATCTCCGTCGGAAAGGAAATAGATGCTGTTGGAAACCGCAGCGCTGGGCGAGGCACCCATGGCGGTCTGAGCCTTGATCAGGGCGTCCTCATAGTCGGTGGCGCCACTGGCCGTCAAGCCATTGACTGCCGCAATCGCCGCTTCCTTGCTGGCATAGGCCGCACCCCCGTTCATCAGCGTCGCGGCGGCGTTGAAACTGACCAGCTTTACGGAGACACTTGCCGCCTGGCTGTAGTACTCCTCGATTACGGAGACTACCGCCGCCTTCATCACGGCAAGTCGCGTCGACAGCGTTACCGTGCCGTCGGCCGCGGCCTGCTGCACGTCATCGTTCATGCTGCCCGACACGTCGAGCACGAAGACCAGGCTGAAGGAAGGCAACACCTGCTCGGGAACTTCGACGACCTGCGCGGTGGCAATCGGGTAGTCGTCCTGCACTGTGACCCGGATCGTCGCGTTGGCGGCATTGCCGACGTAGTTGAAGGTTTCCGTGACGGCCGTGCCGCCGGGGCCGTTATCGGCGGGATGGTCGAGTGTGTAGGTGTAGTTGCCGGTCGTCTTGTCCACCACCAGGGTGCCGATCTGGCTCTTCACCGTGATGATGTTGCCTGCGGTCGTATTGCTGACCGTATTGATGTCGCCGGTGAAGCCGGTGTTGGCGCTGCTCAGCGTCACACTGGTGACACTGGTGTTGCCGGTGTCGTTGGTGAACAGGTTTCCGGAAATGGTTGCCGTACCTTGGCCGCCGACCAAGGCGGATTCCTGCACCGTGCCAAGGTCATCGCTGGTCCCGAAGACGCCGATGTTGACGGTGCCGGACACAGCCGTGCCTTCGTCGTCGGTGACGGTATAGGTAAAGCTTTGCGGGCCGGGACCTGCCGGCGGTGTATACAGGTAGTAGTCGCCGTTGGCATCGGTCTGCAGCGCGCCCAGCGTACCGCCGGTGAGCGCGCCGCCGATGGCACTAAGGACCGCGTGGTCGGTCAGCGTGTCGTTTGCCAGTATGTCGGCCACGTAGATCTTGATCGGAATACCCTGGTTCGTGCTGTAGGAATCGGCGGCCGTGACAGGAACACCATCGCTGATGTGATCGACGGTGATCGTCGCCGTTGCCGCGGCGGAAAGCGCGCCGAGGTTGTCCGATGCCTGATAGTCGAAGCTGACCGGATTGGCCCCGATCGGGCCGCTGTTCCAGTCGGGCAGCGGCTTGAAGTAGAGCGTCAGGGAATTGCCCGATGCCGCCAGCAAGGTGCCGGTCGGCGCCAGTTGCGTCATCCCGGCATCGAGATACAGCAGGCCATTGGCGGGGAGCGTCGACAGGACGAAATGAGTCACCGAGCCACCTGCATCGGGGTCGCTGCCCAGCAGCATGACCGGAATCAACGTGTCCTCGTCGCCGTTTATCGTTACCGTATTCGCCATCGGGGCGTTGTTCACCACCGGCGTTACGGTGGTGACGGCCGTATTGCTGTTGCTGGTGCCGTCATTGACGGTGACTGTGACGGTCCGCGCCGCCAGGCTGCCAGACGTGCTGTCGAAGCTGATGGCGCGGATCGCCGTCTGGTAGTCCGTGAGGAAGGCGCTGCCGCTGAGTGTCAGGACACCGGTCATCGAGTCATAGCCGCTGGCGGTGATGCCGGACGGCAGAAAGCCGGTGACGGAAAGGAAGTCTCCGGCTTGCGGATTTGTCAGGGTGATGGTGGCGCTGGCGATGTTCACGCTATCGGGATCGGTCACGCTGGTATCCACGTCGCCGATCGATACGGCGGCCAGCGTGGTCACGCTGAAGTTTGTTGCGTAGCCGGTTCCCGGAGCGCCGCTGCTGTCGTTGGCATCAAGATCGATGGCCGGCGGGCTGGCGACGTCGATAACCGTCACCGTGGTGGTGGCGACGTTGGACAGTACCGCGCCATCGCTGACAGAGATATCGATGGTTCGCGGCGTTGTGTCGGGCGTGCCCGTGCTGTTGGAAAAGCGGATGGCCTGGATGGCGAGCTCGTATTGGTCCGGGGTGGCGGTTCCGGACAGCGCCACCGTGTTGCCGGTGATGACCGCCGTGATGCCGGCGGGCAGGCTGCCAGCAATGGTGAACACGTCCCCGGCCTTGGGATTGGTCAGGGTGACAGTAGCGCCGGCGACCGTGCCGTCGGCATCGGTGATGACCGTCGAGTTCAAGCCCGGGTTGGTCACAGGCACCCCACCGCCACCGTCGGTATAGGCAACGGCATAGTTGTTGCCGCCCACAGTTCCGTCCAGATCGAGGGTCGGCGCGCGATTGATGCCGATCGTGCCGGTCGCGACATTGCTGGTGTTGGTGCCGTCGGTGACGGTCACGGTGATGCCACGGTCGACCAGGGATGAACCGGAGGTGGAGAAGGCGATGGCGCGGATCGCCGCCTGGTAGTTTGCCAGAGTGGTGGTGCCGCTAAGCGTCATCACGCCAGTTGTGCTGTTGTAAGCGCTGGCCGTTATGCCTCCGGGCAGGGTTCCGGCAGTCAGCAGGTCATTGATCCCGTCCTTGTTGGTGGCGATGGTGATGGTGGCGCCGGTCAGGTTGGCACTGTCGCTGTCGGTGATGCGGACATCGGTGTCGCCGATCGCGATCGCGGGACGACCCAGGGTGTAGGTTCCACGATACGCCGTCCCCGTTGCGCCGCTGCTGTCGTTGCCGTCAAGATCGAGAACCGGCGCATTGCCGGCGCCAAGAATGCTAATTGCGGCAGTAGCCGTGTTGCTGGCGGCCGTACCGTCGTTCACTACAACGGTGATATTTCGGGTCGTCGTGCTTGCTGTGTTTGTCGTGTCGAAATTGATCGCCCGGATGGCAGCCTGATAACTTGCCTGACTGGCCAATCCACTCAAGGTCACCACGTTACCGGCGATGGTCGCGGTAATGCCGACCGGCATGGTACCCGCGACGAAAAAGTCGCCAGCCTGCAGGTTGGTCAGGGTGATCGTCGCGCTCGTGATTGTGCTGTCCGGATCCGTAACTCGGATATCGATATCCGCGATCGCCACCGGATTGCCATTGTCGATATTGAAGACCGTGCCGAATCCCGTGCCGGCGCCACTGGCGTCGAGATCAAGTGCCGGCGCGTCATTGACTCCCGCGACGGTCACGGTGCTTGCGACATTGAGCGCAATGGTGTCCACGCCACCACCCGCCGTTCCGCCGCTGTCCTGCAATTGTGTCAGCGTGAACACGCGGTTGCCGGCCGTCGGGTTGTCCGTATTGGTGTTCTGGTAAGTAATGCCATCGACCAGCGTGTTGAAATTCGCTGTCGATACTCCTGCTGCCTTGGTCAGCACTACCGTCGCGCTGCCACCGACTATCGTGACCGTATAGTTCATGCCGTTGGTCGCAGTAGTACCCGAGGAATCGCCGCCCAAGGTGATGAGGGTGCCATCGACCACGATACGTTCATTGACGCCATCCACCAGGCCACCCACCGTGAAGGTGAGCCCCGCGATGCCCTGCCCGCTTTCGAAGCTACCCACCGCGGCGCCGCTGAAAACGGCGACCGGCACCGCCTGCGTGCCCGATCCGACCGCTTCGGTAAAGCTCGGATTGGCTGCCGTCACAGTCAGGGTCGGCGCGTCGTTCACCGCGCCGACGTTGAAGCTCACCGTCGCCGTGCTGACGTCGCCGTCGGCGTCGGTGATGCTGTAGCTGAAGCTGTCGGCGCCGTTGAAGTTGGCGTTCGGGGTGTAGGTGAAGGTGCCGTCGTTGTTGACCACCACGGTGCCGTTGGTGGCCGCCGTGGCCAGGCTCCAGAGGTTGCCGCCGTCGCCCGAGGGCGTGTCGTTGCCGGCCAGCGTGCCGCTGAAGGGCGTGTCCTCGGTGATGCCCAGCGGGCTGTCATTGACCGCCAGCGGCAGGTCGTCGACGCTGCCGACGTTGAAGCTCACCGTCGCCGTGCTGACGTCGCCGTCGGCGTCGCCTTCCATCCGACTTTCAATAATTTGATCCTGCGGTCCGCCATCCAGCGCCCCAAATCGATACCCCAGAGGATCGATACTCTCTACAATCCGCAGCAGTTGAACGAAGGAATGACCGTCGCCCGTTCTTCCAAACAACGACGACCTGCCGGCAGCCGTTTCCTCCAGCAGCTGATCGAGGTTGTTGCCTTGCGCAATCGCACGGGCGATGTTATCCAACTCACCATCACTTCCCGGCAGCAAGGCGGCTTCCCTGGCATCGGCCACCAGTCCGCCGAGGACCATGCCATCAAGAGTGACGGATTCCTTGTCCCGCAGAAAATAGACACTCCCGTTATCGAAGGCAAGTTCGACACGACCGCCGGCGGAAGTCTGTATTAAATCGCCTTCGTACACCGGGTCGCCCGCCTTGAGTTGGCGTACGGTTCCGTCTGGGCCCATGGCGAACACCTGCCCCTCGATCAAAGCAACTCTGCCGACAACATTTCCCGCTTGGCCGACACTGTCGCCGAAGACCTTGCCATCGAGGGTGACGCTTTCATTGTCACGGGCGAAGTAGGCTGTACCATCCCCAAACGCAAGCTCAACATGTCCGCCTGGCGGAGCCTGAATCGCCTCACCCTCAAATACCGGATCGCCCACGTTGATCGGACGAATGATTCCGTCAGTTCCCGTGGCAAAGGCCTCTCCCAGTACCGATGCGACTTTGCCGATGACGATACCTGATTCAGCCATAATGATTTCTCCGGACGCGACTATGGAATGCTGGCCACTCTACCTACCAGGTCAAGAGACCGCTATTGGACCAAAGGACAGTAACGGGATAAGGCTCAGGATGGCCGCTGGCTGTTGATCATCAGCGCAAGGTGGAGCCTGTCGCGCGCGTTGAGTTTATGAAACACAGCGCCCGTATGGGCTTTCACGGTGCGTTCCGTAATCCCCAGTTGGCGGGCGATCTCCTTGTTGCTGGATCCGTCGGCCACCGCGCCGGCTACTTCCCGTTCGCGCCGGGTCAACGTCGCCAGGCGGTCAGCGATGGCCGGGTTTGTCGCCGCATGCGGCAGGGCGCCGGCAGGCATGCGAGACATGGCTGCTTGAGTGGAAGCGAGCAGCCTCCGCATCAATTCTTCCCCAATCCACAGCCCGCCTGCCTGAACGACACCGGCCACCCGCCGTAAATTGGCCGCTGCGGCATGGGCATTGCAGTAGCCGCGACCGCCGACGGCAATCAGCGTCCGTGCCTGTTCACTGTCGGGCCGGTCGGCCAAAACGATGATCCGCGCGCTACCGACCACCTGTTGCAGTGCGGCCAACTGTTCCGGGGAAGGGCCACCATCGTTCAGATACAGCCAAACCAGCGTTGTTGCAGGCAAAGGCTTTACAGCGGTTCCGAAAGCAACTACGGCAGCCTTGGGGAAGGCCTCCAGCCATCGCGGCAACGCCGCCCCCGACGCCGATACGAACAGATGGCGGGGAGGAGCCGGCGAACGTGAAGGCACCGGATTCAGCGCTCGGTCAGCGCGCCCTGCTTGGCCCGAAGCACCGGTTTCAGCAAGTAGGCAAGGATGCTTTTCTGTCCGGTAATGATGTCGACTTCGGCGACCATTCCCGGAATAATCGGCAGGTTCGCGCCAAGTCGGGATTTGTTGGTGCGCACCCGGACCAGGAAAAAGGTATTGCCCTTCTCATCGGTGATGGAATCGGCGCCGATATGCTCCAGCTTCGCCTCCAGTCCGCCATAAGTCGAAAAGTCGTAAGCGGTGAATTTGACCATCGCCGGTTGTCCAGGTCGCAGGAAGGCAATGTCCTTGGGGGCCACCTTGGCTTCGAGGATCAGCGCGTCATCAAGCGGCACGACCTCCACCAGGTCACGCCCCGGCTGGACCACGCCGCCCACCGTATTCACCAGGAGGCGGCTGACCGTGCCCTTGACGGGCGAACGGACTGACGCATGTTTCACCTTGTCGGCGAGGCCAACGCCGCCTTCAGTGAAGGCATTGAGTTTGGCCATGGTCTCGGCCAGATCCTTACGCACTTCGTTACGCGCGTTCAGTTCGACCTCCTCTATCTTGCGCGAAGCCTCGGACATGGCGGCCTGGGACCTCAGTATCTGTGCCGCCGCCATGTCGCGCTCGCCCCGGAAGCGGGAGGTATCCCGCTCCAGGCGCAGCAACTCGACTTCGGATACGGCGCCCGAATCGATCAGGGGCTTGGTGACGGCCAGTTCCTTGGCGGTGAGTTCGTAGGCCTGCGACGCCTGCTCACGCTTGAAGCGCATTTCCGAAAGTTCCTGCTGGCGCTGGATCAATTGTTGCCGGGCGATCGAAATCTGCGCCTCGACGTTCGAGCGGGCTGTCTGGTACAGCCGCTGCTCGTCCTGCACTGTTTTCGAATCCTCGACCAGGACTTCCGGCGGCGGCACGAAGGGCAGTCCGTCGGCCAATGCCCGCAGCCGCGCTGCTTTGGCACTGAGCGCCAGGTATTGCGAGCGATTTTCCCGTACGGACGACTCGAAGCGGGTGGGATCGACGCGCAGCAAAATCTGTCCGGCGTCGACCACCTGTCCTTCCTTTACATTGATCTCGGCGACGATTCCTCCATCGAGGCTTTGCAGAACCTGGATCTGGCTGGATGGAATCACCTTGCCTTCGCCCTTGGTGATCTCGTCGACCAGGGCCACGGCAGACCACATGATGAAGAGTGCACCAGCGATCAAGATCGTCTTGATCAGGATCCGGGCCCGCAACGGCTCCTGGTGGATCATGAAATGGTCGGCGTCCTGAACGAAATCCGCCTCCCGGTTGTCCGGATTTTCCTTCCAGTCGGCAAGCCAGCGTTCGACATGCGGCTGCACTCGCACCCGGACCGCTTCGAGCCAACCCTGGAGCCGGGTCAGCACGGCCACCAATCGTTGTGCTACGGTTTGCAGGTTCATGATGCGCGCCCGACCCGTCCCGCCTGCAGCGATTCGATGACTTCCTGCCGCGGACCGTCCTTGACCACCCTGCCGTCATCGATCACGATCATACGATCCGCCAAGTCAATCAGGCTGACGCGATGGGTCACCAGAACCATCGTCTTCTGTTCCATGAACTTTTTCAGGTTCTCCTTGAACTGGCTTTCCGAGGTGAAATCCATGGAGCTGGTCGGTTCGTCGAGCAGCAATACGGGCGGATCGAGCAGCATGGCGCGGGCAATGGCAACCCCTTGCCGCTGGCCACCAGACAGCGAGGCGCCGCGCTCGCCGATCACCATGTCATAGCCCTCGGGATGGCGATTGACGAACCCCGCCAAGCCGCCAGCTTCGGCGGCCGTGACCACGGCGAGGTCGTCGGCATAGGGTGCGCGCAAGGCGATGTTTTCGCGCAGGCTGCCGTAGAACAAAAGGGTGTCCTGCTCGACATAGCCGACGTTGCGCCTGAGGTCGGCCGGGTCCAGTTGCCGCAGGTCGACGCCGTCCAGCAACACCGCCCCCTCCGTCGGCTGGTAGAGCCCGAGCATGAGCTTGTGCAAGGTCGTCTTGCCCGACCCGACCCGACCCAGCACCACAACCCGCTCGCCGGGCTTGATGCGAAACGAGACGTCGCGCAGGACTTCCTGGCCGTGGCCGGGATAGGAGAAGCTGACATTGCGAAACTCGATCTCGCCACGTATCTCCGGTCGATGGATGAACGAGGATTCCTCCGCACGCTCCCCGGGCGTCGTCATCGTCCGTTCGAGGCCGGCCAGTGCCGTCTTGGCATTTTCGAACTGCATTAGCAAGCCGACCACCTGACCCAGCGGCGCCATGGCCCGTCCGGCCAGCATAGTGCAGGCGATCAAGCCACCCATCGTGAGCCAGCGTTCGTGGATCAGGTAGACGCCGGCGATGATGATCAACAGATTGACCAACTGCGATATGGTCGAGGCGCCGTTCATCGCCGACGCGGATAGCAGGCGCAGGCGGGCACTTGTTCGGGCCAGAAATGCCGCCGTGCTTTCCCACTTGGCCTGCATCAGGCCTTCGGCCCCGTTGGCCTTGATGGTTTCCAGCGCGGTGAGGCTTTCAATCAGGGTTGCATTGCGCAAGGCGGAGGCGCGGAAGGTGGTTTCGGAAAGCTCGCGCATCTTGTACTGGATCACGTAGCTGTATATCAGGACGCCGACGATTCCAAGAACCGGAAACACGACCAGCGGCCAGGATATCCAGAGCATGACCGCGAGGAAGATCAGCGTGAAGGGCAGGTCGATAACGGCGGTCACCGTGGCCGAGGCGATGAAATCCCTGATGGTTTCAAACGAGCGCAGGTTGGCCGCGAAGGAACCGACCGAGGCCGGCCGATGCGCCAGCCGCATGCCCAGCACGCGCTCCATGATCAGGGACGACAGTTTCAGGTCGATGCGGGAACTGGCGAGATCGACGAAGTGCCCGCGCAACAATCGAACCACGTAATCGATGCCGAAAACCAGGAGCAAACCGGCACTGAGCATCCACAGGGTTTCGATCGCGTTGTTGGGCACCACGCGGTCATAGATGTTCATCGTGAATACCGGCATCGCCAGCGCAAAGACATTAACCAAGGCCGCAGCGCCGATGATGTCGCGATAGACCGGCAACTGCTCGAGTATCGCTCCCCAGAACCAGTGGCGTTGATGCACCTCGGCCACTTCCGGCGAACGCTGGTCGAAACGGAAATGCGGGCGGGCAAAGATTGCGATGCCGGTGTAGCGTGTCGCAAGCTCTTCCCGCGGCATTGTCACGGCACCCTGCCCGGTATCGGGGAAGAGCAGGCGGGCATGGCTACCCGATTCCTCCCATCCCAGCAGGATGCAGGCTTCATTGTCCTTGAGCAAGAGGATGACCGGCAGCAATGCGGTGTCGACCTCGTTCAGCGAACGCCGCACAAGCTTGCTGGCAAAACCGGCGCGCTGGGCCGCCCGGACGAACAGGGAAGGGGTCAAACCCTCCGCCGGTAGCGGCAATCCGGCGGCAAGTGCGGCATGGGTGCTCGGTCGCCCATGAATGCGCGTCAACTGGACAAGGCAATCGAGCAGCGGATCATGGTGGAGGAGATCTTCCCGTATCCCATCGACCCGGGTGTGCAAGCCAAAACGCCGCTCGGGCCCGGAAAATCCGTCGTCGCAAGCCTGTCGGCGCTCGGTCCCTTCCCAATGCGGCTCGGCGTTCATGCCCTGCATGTCTTCTGGATGCCCTGGACTCGATCAGGTCGATTCATGTCGGAAAAAACTACATTGGACTGGAGTATGGATTATGCCTTCAAACTCAAGCCGGGCAGGCTTCGACCCGAATTCCACAACGCGTTTTCCAGCGACCTGATGCAGTTGGGAGAAAAAAGGGCGCCCCCTCGGGGGCGCCCGCGACGCCGAGCAGTCTCTTAGCCCGCCAGCGCGGCCTTGATCTGTTCGAGGGTCGAAGGGTCGTCGATCGTAGTCAGGTCGCCGGCATCGCGCCCTTCGGCCAGCGCCTGGATCGAGCGACGCAACATCTTGCCGGAGCGCGTCTTGGGCAGGCCGGTGACGAAGTGCACCCGCTTCGGTCGGGCAATGGCGCCCAAGTTCCCGTCGACTACCTTCTTAATTTCCGCTTCCAGCGCCGCACGCAGTTCCGGAGTGGCGATCCGTGCCGGATCCTTGACCACGGCAAAGGCCACCGGCTCTTGTCCTTTCAACTGGTCGTTGACGCCGACCACGGCAACCTCGGCCACGGCATTGTGTCCCTGCACGGCCTCCTCGATCTCGCGGGTGCCCAGGCGATGGCCGGCGACGTTGATCACATCGTCGGTGCGGCCGAGGATGTAGTGGTAGCCCTCCTCGTCCCTGATGCCCCAGTCGAACGAGGAATACACCTGCGGTTCCTTGAACAGGCTGAAATAGGTGCTGACGAAACGCTCGTCATCACCCCAGATGGTAGACAGGCAGCCCGGTGGCAGGGGCGGGACGATGCCGACGATGCCCTTCTCGTTGGCATCGCATTCCGTGCCGTCCTCGCGAAAGATGCGCAGGTCGTAGCCATAGACCGGAAAGCTCGGGGTGCCGAATTTGACCTTGGTGTCCTCGATGCCACGCACCGTCGACAGGATCGGCCAACCGGTTTCGGTCTGCCAGTAGTTGTCGATCACCGGCAGCTTGAGTTCGCCCATGATCCATTCGTGTGTCGGCTGGTCTAGGGGCTCGCCGGCGAGGAACAGGTGCTTGAGAGTGGACAAGTCGTACTTGTGCAGCCAGCTGTTGTCGCTCTTCTTCAGCACGCGAACGGCAGTCGGCGCCGAGAACATCACCGTGACCTTGTACTTTTCGACGATCTGCCACCAGATGCCCGGATCGGGACGGATCGGCGTGCCTTCGTACATGATGGTGGCCATGCCGGCGATCAGCGGACCATAGATGATATAGCTGTGGCCGACCACCCAGCCGATGTCCGAGGTGGAGAACATGGTCTCGCCGGCGCCACCGGTGAAGATGTGCTTCATCGACGCCGCCAGCGCCACTGCATAGCCACCGGTATCGCGTTGCACGCCCTTGGGTTTGCCCGTCGTCCCGGAGGTGTAAAGGATGTAGGACGGCTCGCTGGACTCCATCCACTCGCAGGGAACCTCGGCATTCAAATGCTGGGCGCACAATTCGGCGTAGTCGACATCGCGGCCGGCGACGCGCGGCCAGCCCTTGTCGAGGCCGCGATCGATCATCAGCACCTTTTGCGGCGGAAACTCGGCGAGCTTGCAGGCTTCATCGAGCAGGTGCTTGTAGGGTACGGCCTTTCCTCCTCGCATGCCGGCATCGCTGGAGACGATCAGCTTGGGCTTGGCGTCGTCGATGCGCGTGGCCAGCGAACCGGAAGCGAAGCCGCCGAACACCACCGAATGGATGGCGCCGATCCGCGCACAGGCTAGGATGGCGAAGGTCGCTTCGGCAATCATCGGCATGTAGATCAGCACCCGGTCGCCACGACCGACGCCTAGCGACTTCATGATTGCCGCCGTGCGCATGACCTCCGATTTCAGCTCGGCAAAGGTATAGCTCTTTTCCTCGTTGGTCTCCGTGGAGATGTAGACCAGGGCCCGGTCGTTCGGGCGATTGGCCGCATGCCTGTCGACCGCGTTGTGGCAGAGGTTGGTCTTGCCACCGGTGAACCACTTGGTGAATGGCGGACGGGAAAAGTCGCAGATCTGCTGGGGTGGGGTCTGCCAGTCGATCAATTTGGCCTCCTCGGCCCAGAATTCATCGCGTTGGTTGATCGAGCGCTTGTGAAACTCCGCATACTTTCCCATGACGATCCTCGCTTGGTTGTGATTTGCTTTGGTTGGTGTGTTGGCTGTTGACTTGCCGGCTCACGCGGCGATATTCACTACGACACGCCCCTTGACCCGTCCCTGCAGATAGTCATCGAACGCGGCGGGCAGATGATCGAAGGCAATTTCACGCACCATCTGACCTGATCCCGGTGCCAGGTGCGCCGGCCGCATGTCGGTCGCCAGATGCTGCCAAACGGCAGCGCGCTGCGCCATCGGGCAATTCACCGAATCGATCCCGAGCAGGCTCACGCCACGCAGGATGAAGGGCATGACGGTGGTGTTGAGGGCATGGCTGGCCGCCAGGCCGATCGAGGCCAGCGTCCCACCGACTTTCATGGTGCTGGCCATCCATGTCAGCACGTCGCCGCCGAGGTTATCCACCGCGCCGGCCCAGGTTTCCTTGCCCAGGGGCTTGATCTTGGTAAGGTCGAGCGACTGGCGCAACATGACCTCCGTGGCGCCGAGTCCTTTCAGGTAGTCGGTTTCTGCCTCCTTGCCGGTCAATGCGACGACGCGATAGCCGCGTTTGGCCAGGATTTCGATGGCGATGCTGCCCACCCCGCCCGTGGCTCCGGAAACGACCACCGGACCCTTGGCCGGAGCGAGGCCATCGTGTTCCATGCGCACCACGGCCAATCCGGCGGTGAAACCAGCGGTTCCAAGCGCCATCGCGTCGGCACGAGACAAGCCGGCGGGCAGCTTTACCACCCAGTCGGCGGGCAGGCGGGCCATTTCAGCATAACCGCCGTGATGGGCCACGCCGATATCGTAGCTGGTGGCGAGAACATCGTCTCCCGCCTTGAAACGCGGATCGGTACTGGCCATGACGCGCCCGGCCAGGTCGATGCCGCCGATGCAGGGAAAGCGCCGAATGATGCGCCCCGCTCCCGTTGCAGCCAGGGCGTCCTTGTAGTTGATGCTCGAGTGCGTGACGGCGACGGTGACTTCGCCGGGATCGAGCTGCGCTTCGTCCATTTCGACAAAACGACTGGCAACCTTGCCGTCTTCCTGATTGATCAGGTAAGCCTTGAAGCCCACAGTAGCCTCCTCGAATTCATGCCGCACCCGCAGGTGGGCGATATCGTTCGGATACCGCCCGGCGACGCCCGCGACATAATTGTTTTTATTGACGTTGCAAAGATTAATTATAGCCAGAGCTAACTTACGGAGCGCTGAATCGCCAAAAGCGGGGTTTACAGGCTCGGCCAGTCGGTGTTAAGGTTTCGCCCCATGCAAGGAATACCCATACGCGTTTTGCGAGTATTGCTCCTCGCCACGTTTCTGATTTCCCCCGCTGCCCGTTCCGACGAAGCCATCGTGGTGCCTCAGCCGTTGACGGTTTCCTTCGTTGATCGCGCCACAGCCACGGCGCAGGATGCGATCGATCAGGCCATGGATCTGCTCGGCATCCGCTATCGGCGCGGCGGCAGCTCCCCGGAAGCCGGCTTCGACTGCTCGGGTTTCGTCAGCCACGTCTTCCGCGAGGGTCTCGGGCTAGTCCTTCCACGCAGTTCGCGCGAGATGAGCAAGACCGGCGAAGTTGTCCATCGGGACGAACTCAAGCCTGGGGATCTGGTCTTCTTCAATACCATGCGCAATGCCTTCTCGCATGTCGGCATCTACTTGGGCGACAACCAGTTCGTGCATGCGCCGCGCAGCGGAGGTCGCGTCCGAATCGAGGATTTACGCGACGGTTACTGGATGAAGCGCTTCAATGGCGCACGCCGGGTAAATCCCTGACTGGTAGCACCTCGCCAAACAGGAGCCAGCGTCAAGCTGGCTTTATTTTTACTTGCTATTGCGAATGCTTCTTAATACAATTCCAGGATCAAACTCTTTTTGGACTCAATCCCGACCATGAAACCGACCGTCATTCGCTTCCTTTTCCCAGTTGTTCTGGCACTTGTCACCGCCACCGCCAGCGGGCAGGAAAAGGTCCTCAATCTGTATTCCGCCCGCCATTACCAGACCGACGAGGCGCTCTACGCCAATTTCACCAAGCAGACCGGCATCAAGATCAATCGCATCGAGGCCAAGGAGGATGAACTGCTCGAGCGCATCCGCAATGAAGGCGTCAACAGCCCCGCGGACATCTTTCTCACGGTCGATGCCGCGCGCCTGGCGAAGGCCGACGAACTGGGCCTGTTCGCCCCGGTCAGGTCGAAGCTGCTCGAGGACCGGATTCCGGCCAACCTGCGCAGCCCGGACTGGTTCGCCTTCTCCACCCGCGCGCGCGTCATCGTCGCCAATCGCGAGCAGGTAAAAGCCGAGGACGTGCAGAACTACGAGGATCTCGCCAACCCTAAGCTCAAGGGCAAGGTTTGCTCCCGTTCCGGCAGCCATCCCTACAACATTTCGCTGATGGCATCGCTGATCGCCCGCCTGGGTGAAGAGAAGGCCGAACAATGGGCGCGTGGCGTGGTGGCCAACTTCGCCCGTGCGCCCAAGGGCGGCGACACCGACCAGATCAAATCCGTGGCCGCCGGGGAATGCGGCGTGGCGGTCTCCAATACCTACTACCTCGCGCGCCTGCTGCGCTCGGAAAAGCCCGAGGATCGCCGCATGATGGAACGCCTCGCGATCATCTGGCCGAACCAGAAAGGTGTCGGCGCGCATATCAACATCTCCGGCGGCGGCATGCTGAAAACCGCGCCGAACAAGGAATCTGCCGTCAAGTTCCTCGAATACCTGGCCAGCGACGATGCGCAACGCTACTTCGCCGACGGCAACAACGAATGGCCGTCGGTACCCACCGTGGCGGTCAAGAATTCGGCGCTGGAGGCGATGGGCAAGTTCAAGGCGGACCCGCTGCCGGTGGCCGCGCTGGCAAAGAATGCGGCCGCTGCGCAGCGCACCTACGACCGCGCCGGCTGGAAGTAAGCCTCGCGAGCATCGCGCTGGCGGCACCCCGTGTCGCCAGCGCCGACTTCTACCCTTCATTGTTCGTCCGGACGAAACAACCTGTTGCCGCACGCCGGTATCGCTTGCAGAAGGAATTGCCTATAGTGCGCCTACTTTCAACAGCATCGGAGAACAGCATGACCAAGCCGGAAATCGCCGCGAAATCACCCTTCGCCGTCAATGTCGAAAAGGGCAAGGATTACTACTGGTGTTCCTGCGGCAAGAGCAAGTCGCAACCTTTCTGCGACGGCAGCCACAAGGGTTCCGAATTCGCTCCGGTCAAGTACACCGCAGACGACAGCAAGGCCGTGTACTTCTGCGGTTGCAAGCACAGCGCCAACGGTGCGTTGTGCGACGGCAGCCACAAGTCGCTTTAGCCTGAAACGGCGGGATGGTTCGCCGCTGACATCGAGCGTAGCGAGCCAATCAGTAGCCTCCCCCGCGAGGGGGAGGATGGGCGGGGGCGGGCCATGAATACCGCTAACGCGACTTTCAGGCGCCGACGGTGACCTACTACGGTTTTGAGCGTCAGCAGGAACTCACCTGGCTGCGCCCGGCGGATATCTGCCGGGCCAGCAGGATGATGGGCAGCAGGCCCACGACAACGATCGCCAGTGCCGCGGTCGACGCTTCCGCCAGGCGCTCGTCCGCTGCCAATGTGAAGGTCTGGGTCGCCAGCGTGTCGAAATTGAAGGGCCGCATCACCAGCGTCGCCGGGAGTTCCTTCATCACGTCGACGAACACCAGCAGGGCGGCCGTCAGCAGGCTGCCGCGCATCAGAGGCAGGTGCACCCGGCGCAATGTCTCGCCTGGACTGCTGCCGAGGCTCTGCGCCGCCGCCTCCATGCTCGGCGTGATGCGCGCCAGGCCCGCCTCCACCGTTTGCAGGGCAATCGCCAGGAAGCGCGCCAGGTAGGCGTACACCAGTGCGGCGATGCCGCCCGTCAGGATGAGGCCTGGATTTGCCCCCGTCAATTGCTGCCATAGCGCCGCAAGCCAGTGGTCAAGCCGAGTCACCGGAATCAGCACGCCTACCGCGATCACCGAACCCGGCACGGCGTAGCCCAGCCCGACCACCCTATTCGCCAGCACCGCCAGCCTGCGTCCGTCGCGCGCGGCAAACCCGAGCAGCAGCGCCAGAAGTGCGGCAAGTGCCGCCGCCAGGGCCGCCAGCACAAAGCTGTTGCGCGCCAGGACGACGAAGCGCTCGGCAAAACCGACCGACTCCTCGCCAGCCTCACCCAGAGCGAGGCGCAACAGCAGCAGCGCCGGAAGCAGGAATCCGATCATCACCGGGATCGCGCAGCCGATTTGGGCCAGCAGGGCATTTCCTCCCGTAAGGACCTGCCGAGTCGCGCGACGACGCCCGGTGTTGTCGTGGTAACGCGCACGACCGCGGCTGATTCGTTCGAGCAGGATCAGCAGCGCAACGAAGCCGAGCAGGGCCGCGGCGAGCTGGGCGGCGGCAACGCGATCCCCCAGCGAAAACCACGCGCGGTAAATGCCGGTGGTGAATGTCTGCACCGCGAAATAGGCCACCGTGCCGTAATCGGCGAGCGTCTCCATCAGCGCGAGCGCCATGCCGGCAGCGATCGCCGGGCGCGCCAGAGGAATCGAGACGCGCCAGAAGCCCTGCCAGGGATTGAGCCCGAGGGCGCGCGCCGCCTCGATCATGCCGCCGGCGCGTTCCAGAAACGCCGTGCGCACCAGCAGGTAGACATAGGGGTAGAGCACGCAGGAAAACAGCACGATGGCGCCGCCCAGCGAACGCACTTCGGGGAACCAGTAGTCACCCTTGTGCCAGCCGAAGCTCTCACGCAAACCCGTCTGCACTGGACCGACGAACTGCAGGAAATCGGTATAAGCATAGGCCAGCACGTAGGCCGGCATGGCCATCGGCAGCAGCAACGCCCACTCGGCGACGCGCCGTCCGGGAAAGTCGTTGAGCGCTACCAGCCAGGCGGCGCCTGTCCCCATGGCGGCGACACCGATACCGACTCCCAGGCAAAGCCACACGGAGTTCGCGACATACTCCGGCAGTACCGTCGCCATCAGGTGGCCCCAGGTATCGCCGGTCCCTGCGGCGAACAGGTTGATGCCGACCGCGAGCACCGGCAGCGCTACCAGAACCGCGAGCGCGAGCGAAAGGACCTTGAGCGGAGAGAATGGAAATGGGCGGGACACGACCGGCCGATTATAATTGAGACTCATTCTCCACCACCCGCTGGTGACGCAACGACCATGTCATTGCTCGAAGTAGACCGCGTCAGTCATGCCTACGGCAAGCAGGCCGTGGTCAGCGATCTGTCGTTCGACCTGGCGCCCGGCGAGATCGCTTGCCTGCTCGGATCGTCGGGCTGCGGCAAGACCACCATGCTGCGCCTGATCGCCGGTTTCGAGATTCCGTCGGCGGGCAGCATACGTCTCAATGGCGTGACCATCGCCAGCGAGAAGGCCCAGATGCCGGCCGAGGCGCGCCGCATCGGCATGGTGTTCCAAGACTATGCATTGTTTCCCCACCTGTCGATCGCCGACAACATCGGCTTCGGCCTGCGCGATGAGTCGGCGCCGGCACGACGGCAGCGCGTCGATGAAATGCTGGAACTGATCGGCCTGGCCGGCCGCGGAGAGCGCTATCCGCACGAACTCTCAGGCGGCCAGCAGCAGCGGGTGGCGCTGGCCCGTGCGCTGGCGCCGCAGCCCCACCTGCTGCTGCTCGATGAGCCATTCTCCAACCTCGATGTCGAGTTGCGCGAACGCCTTTCGCTCGAAGTGCGCGAGATCCTCAAGCGTGCCGGCATGGCGGCAATCCTGGTCACCCACGACCAGAACGAGGCGTTCGCCGTGGCCGATGTCGTCGGCATCATGCGTGCAGGCCGCATCGAGCAGTGGGATACACCCTACAACCTGTATCACCGTCCGGCCACCCGCCACGTCGCGGATTTCATCGGCCAGGGCGTGTTCCTGCCGGGCGAAGTCCTGTCGAATCAGGTCGTGGAAGTGGAGCTGGGCAGGCTGGATTCCGAAGTGCCGATGGATTGCGGCTCGAGTTGCGCGGAATGCCCGCGCGACTGCCGGCTCGATGTGCTGCTGCGCCCCGACGATGTGATCCACGACGATGCCAGCGAGGTCAAGGCCGAAGTAGTCGCCAAGGCCTTTCGCGGCGCGGAGTTCCTTTACACCCTGCGCCTTGCCTCGGGCGTGCAGGTCCTGTCACTGGTCCCGTCGCACCACAATCATGCCATCGGTGAAAAGATCGGCATCCGGCTCGATGTCGACCACGTGGTCACCTTCAAGCAAGTCTGATTGCCGATGATTCCCTGGCTGCCTCCGGAGCCAGTGTTTCCGGCACTTGCCAGCGCCCTGACCGAACCCAACGGACTGCTCGCCGCGGGGGGCGACCTCGCTCCACAACGCGTGCTCGCCGCCTACAGGCGCGGCATCTTCCCTTGGTATTCGGCAGGCGATCCGATCCTGTGGTGGAGTCCGGACCCGCGCATGGTGTTGCTGCCCGACGAACTGAAGGTTTCCCGCTCGCTGGCGAAGACTCTGCGCAACGGCAACTACCAGGTGCGACTCGATACGGCGTTCGACGAGGCTATCCGCGCCTGTGCCGGCCGACCGCGCGCGGGACAGCCCGGTACCTGGATCACCGATCAGATGCAGGAGGCCTACGGCGAACTGCATCGCCTCGGCCATGCACACAGCGTCGAAACCTGGATCGATGGTGCGCTGGCCGGCGGCCTTTACGGCGTCGCCATTGGCCGGGCCTTCTACGGCGAATCCATGTTCGCCGATCGGCGCGACGCGTCGAAGATCGCCCTCGCCCATTTGTGCGCTTACCTCAAACAGCGCGGATTCGGCATAATCGACTGCCAAATGGAAACCCGACACCTTGCCTCGCTGGGGGCCCGACCGATAGCCCGCCGTGATTTCGCCGCGCGGCTGGACGAGTTGTGCGGATCGGGCGACGGACCCTGCCGATGGCCGGCGGGGGCTATCGACGGCCATTTCCGGCGCGCGGAGTGACATTCAGATGACCCACCTGCGCGACCTGCCACCCTTCCCGCTGCTGCAGTTCTATGCGACCGCACCCTATGGCTGCTCCTACCTGCCCGGCCGCATCGCGCGCTCGCAGGTGGCCACGCCCACCCACCTGATCGACAGCGCCACCTACAGCGAGCTGGTGCGGGCCGGCTTCCGCCGCAGCGGCGTATTCACCTACCGCCCTTACTGCGACGCCTGCCGCGAATGCCAGCCGGTGCGGCTCGACGTGAATGCCTTCGCACCCAGCCGCAGCCAGCGCCGCGCGCTGGTCCAGCACGCGGGGCTCACCGCACGCGAATGCAGCCTGACCTTCCGCGAAGAGCACTACCAGCTCTACCAGCACTATCAGGCCGCGCGCCATTCGGGCGGCGGCATGGATCAGGACAGCCGCGACCAGTACGCCCACTTCCTGCTGCAGACCCATGTCGACAGCCGACTCATCGAGTTCCGCGAAGGCGACTTGCTGCGCGTCGTCAGCATCGTCGACGTTCTCGCCGACGGCCTTTCGTCGGTCTACACCTTTTACGATCCCGATGCGACGAACGCCAGCTATGGCACCTTCGCCATACTCTGGCAGATCGCCCAGTGCCAGCATATCCGCCTGCCGTGGCTCTACCTCGGCTACTGGATCCGCGACAGCCGCAAGATGGCCTACAAGGCCAGGTTCCGCCCGCTTCAGGCTTTGCGCCACGGCGAGTGGCAGGCGGTCGAGGAATAGGCGCCTTCCCCCCGGCCCCTTCTCCAGAAGAAGGGGTGACCATGGCCCGCTATGCTTGCGGGTTATTGATGGGTCTGCCTTGAGGCGGACCGGCGGCAGACCTTTAAGAGTCGGTGCCGGCGACACGGCGGCGATTCCGCGTCAGCGCGCGGTCGCGGTCTCCCGTCGCTGGTAGCCACTCCAGGCCGGCCAGATCGCCGCGGCGAGCGCCAGCGCAAGAACCAATAGCGGCCACAATACAGGCCGATTCCATTCGCTGCGACGCTGCTCGCGCAACGCGGCATCGACCCGCTGGTACTTGAGCGTGTTGTGACCGACCTTGCTCGGCTTGCGATTGAGCAGCCAGGCGTGGCGTAGGCTGTAATCCTTGGGATGGAAGCCGAATACCCATGGCGCATCATGGCGCAGGATCTCGGTCATGCGGTCGATGATCTCCTGGCGTTGCGGGCTGTTCTCCATGGTCTTCATGAGTTCGAACAGCCGGTCGTACTCCGCGTTCTGGTAGTTCGCCGCGTTCTCGCCGCTTTGCTTGACCTTGCCTTGCTTGCCGTGGAGCAGGAACATGAAGTTCTCGGGGTCAGGATAATCCGCATTCCAGCCCCAGTAGAAGAGCTGCACCGCGCCCTTGCGGATCTTTTCCTGGAATCGGTTGTAGTCGGTACTGCGCACCACCAGTTGCACATCGATCTTGGAGAACTGCTTGTTGAGCCAGTCGATGCGCGCCTTGGCACCGACACCCGTGGCAGTGGTATCGAGGTTGATCACCAGCGGCTCGCCGGTCCGGGCATCGCGCCCGTTGGGCCAGCCGGCCTCGGCCAACAAGCGCTTCGCCTCAGCCACCGGCTTGCGCCGGGCCTGACCGTCCACCCAGTCGTAGCTGTGGCGATTGATGCCGGCCGCACCCTCGCGATGGCCGAAGATGCCCGGCGGAATCAAGCCCTGTGCGGCAATGCCGCGGCCGTTCTGGAAGATGGAGATGAATTCCTCCTGGTCGATCGCAATGGAAACAGCCTGGCGCAGCTTGCGTCCGCGCTCGGCGGTCTTCGGATCGGCGCCACCGACCACGGGATCGAGCCAGTTGAAGCCCATGTACATGCTGGAAGTCGCCACCGAGGTGGTGAGCACGATGCCCTGCGCCTTCATCGAGTCGGACAGCGTGATCTCGCCGGCGCTGACCTGCACCGCCTGGTCGAAGGAGTCGGACGAAATGCCCGATGCATCGTAATAACCCTGGAGGAACTTGTTCCAGTAGGGAATCTGCTCCTTCTCGCGGGTGAACACCACCTTGTCGATGAAGGGCAGCACCTGCCCGCAATCCTTCAGCAAGCCGGCCTCATTGTCGTCGGCCTCCCCCTCGCAGGGATAGGCCTCGCGACGGAAATTCGGATTCTTCTCCAGCACCATGCGCGCATTCGGATTGTTCTCCGTCAGCATGTAGGGCCCGGTACCGATCGGGTACCAGTCCAGTGTCAGGTTCTTCTCCGCCATGCCGGGCTGGCTGTGGAACTTGTCGGCTTCCCAGGGCATGGGAGCGAAGAAAGGCATTGCCAGCCAGTACAGGAATTGGGGGTACTTGCCCTTGACGCGGATGCGGTAACGATAGCGGTCGATGGCCTCGACCCCCTCCAGGCGATGCTGGCGCAAATCGATCCAGCCCTGGTCCTTCTCCGCCTTCAGGCGCTTTGCAAGGTCACCCAGCCCCACCACGTATTCATCCATGAGGCCGAAGATGGGAGAGTGCAAGCGCGGATGGGCCAGGCGCTTCAAGCCATACACATAGTCGTCGGCGGTCAGTTCCCGCGTGTCACGCAACTTGAAGTCACCCAGGGTGACGATGCCGGGCAGGTCGCCGGCCGAGAGCGAATGGTAGGCCGGTTCGCCGGATGCGGCGCGCGCAAAGGCCGGATGTGGCTGATAGCGAATGCCCGGCCGGATGGCGATCACGTAGTCGGTAAATGCAATCCGTGCCGGGTCGACACCTTCTCCCAGCGTGCGTCCCTGCTCATCCAGATAGCGCGGCTGCGGCACCGCCTCGGCGGTGGCGGCGATCAGGGTGTAGGGACGCTTCAGGTAGTGGTACTGCAACGGCGGCTCGTAGACCTGCGCCGTAAACGTTATTTCGTCCTCGCTGTAGGACTGTACGGGATCGAGATGCTTGGGGCGGTCCGTGAATGCGCTGTAGAGGATATTGCGCCCCCGGTCCGACGCTGGATATGGATCGTTCCAGGCGCTGCCGCACCCCACGAGCAGGAGGACAAGAAGGCTGGCGATCGCGCTACGCATGACGGTGAGTTTAGCCGATCCGCTATAATCCGCCGCTGGATTCAACCAAGGAAACAGCGATGGGATTTCTCGCCGGCAAACGCATACTCATCACCGGACTGATCTCCAACCGGTCGATCGCCTACGGAATCGCCAAGGCCTGCCACCGCGAAGGCGCGGATCTCGCCTTCACCTACCAGAACGATCGCGTTCGCGATCGCATCGCAAAATTCGCCGACGAGTTCGGCTCCAAGGCGATCTACGCCTGCGATGTCGCGGAAGACGCGCAGATCGATTCGCTTTTTGCCGACCTCGGCAAGCATTGGGACGGCCTGGACGGGCTGGTCCATTCGATCGCCTTTGCCCCCAACGAGGCGATAGAGGGGGACTTTCTCGACGGAATCTCGCGCGAATCCTTTCGCATCGCGCACGATGTGTCTTCCTACAGTTACCCGGCCCTGGCCAAGGGCGCCCGTCCGCTGCTGATGAAGGGCAATAATCCTGCGCTGCTCGCGCTCAGCTACCTCGGCGCGGTTCGCACCATGCCCAATTACAACACCATGGGATTGGCCAAGGCGAGCCTCGAAGCGGCAACCCGCTACCTGGCATTCTGCCTGGGCCCCCAGGGCATCCGTGCCAACGCCCTGTCTGCCGGTCCGATCAAGACACTGGCGGCCTCGGGCATCGGCAACTTCGGCAAGCTGCTGGCCTACAATGCCCACCATGCCCCGTTGCGTCGCAACGTGACCATCGACGAAGTCGGCAACGCGGCCGCGTTCCTGCTGTCCGACCTTGCCAGCGGCATCACTGGCGAAATACTGTATGTCGACGGTGGTACGCACACGACGGCAATGGGCAACGCGGATCCCCTGCCCGGATAGGGCCGCACCGCGGGTTCCGACAACGAGAAAGCCAAGGCGACTACGCCGACCAACCCAAGAAAAAAGGCACCGCAACCCGGCGCCTTTTTTTGTTGCGTCGGAGAAGACTAGCGCTCCTTGGTCTCCAGCGCCGCCTTGTTGATTTCTACCGGGTTGCTCGCCTTCAGGCTGGCCATCCAGGCGGCAAACTCCTCCTCCGCAATCAGGCCGGCATACTTCTGGGATAGCGCCCGTGAACCGGGATCATCCTTGCTGCTCTCGCCTGCCTTCACCGAACTGATCCGATACAGCGCATAGCCGCGTCCGGAATAGCCAACTCCGACATGTACCGGTAACGTCGCGGTACCGGTCGCAAAGATCGCCCGAATCGACTCCGGCGGCAGTCCAGGTGCCTGGTTCCTGCTCACGACGCGGGACGGAGGCCACTTCAGATCGACGGTCTCGCCCTTGCGCAAACGCACCAGCTTTTCTTCACCGTCCTTGATTGCAAGGGCGGCCGCTTCCTCACGAATGAGCCGCTTTTCGATATCTGCCCTGACCGACTCGATAGGCTGCAGGGCAGCCGGCTTGTGCTCCAGCACACGTGCCGCCACCAGCATTCCCTGCGCAACTTCGACCGCTTCGGTATTGCGCTTGTTCTTTAGCGCATCGTCGCCGAACAGGGCGCCTGTCAATTTCGGGCTGTCGAAATTCGGCGACAGCTTGCCACCATTGGCAATCCACTGTGTCTGCCGAACTTCCAGTTTCCACTTTTCCGCTGCTGGCTTGAGGCTATCGGACTGCTCATAAACCGTGTTGCCGAAGGCCTCGGCCGCCTCTGCGTATTTCTTGGCGCCGATTTCCCGCCTGAGTTCGGCGACGATCTCCGCCTTTACGTCGTCAAGCGACTTGATGCGCTCGGGACGGATCCCTGTGACACGAATGACGTGAAAACCGAAATCGGATCGAACTACGTCGGAGACCTGACCATCCTTCAGGGAAAACACCGCGTCCTCGAAAGCCTTCACCATGGCACCACGACCGAACCAGTCAAGATCGCCGTCCTTTGCTGCAGACCCGGGATCCTGGGAATGCTGCTTGGCCAACTTGGCGAATTCGGCTGGAGCCTTCCTCACTTGGGCCAACAGACCTTCAGCCTTGGCCTTGGCCGCATTCGCTTCGCTCTCGGGCGCCGCCTTGTCGGCGCGAATCAGGATATGGCTCGCCCGTCTCGATTCCGGCTCCTTGAAGCGGGCCTCGTGCGTCTTGTAATACGCCTTGATGTCCTCGTCGCCGATAGCGGCCTGCGCGGCCATGGCATCGCGACTCAACACCAGGTACTCGGCACGCACCTGCTCCGGCAGTTCAAACAGCTTGCGATTGGCCTCGTAGAATTTTTCTACGGCATCGCTGCCCAGACTTACCTTTCCAGTGAAGTTATCCGGAACAAGTTGCAACTCGCTGATTTCCCGCCGCTCCAATTGGGTCGCCATCCAGCGATTGGATGCGACGCTGCCGACGATTCCTGCTTCCGTCACCGGCAGTACCAGTTGTTGCACCGCGATATCCTGGCGAACGCGAGCTTCGAACATCTCCTTGCTCATGCCCTGGGAGGTCACCAGCGCTTCATAGCGCTCCTTGGAAAATTTCCCTTTGTCCTGCAACGAGGGAACGCTGGCGATGAACTGGACCAGTTGCTGGTCTCCGACCACCATTTTGCCCGTGCGGACGTGCGCCGCTAGCAGGCGTTGAGTGATCAGGGAATCAAGCACCGCGCGACGCATCTGCGGAGTTTCGAAGGTCGCGGGATCGACCTTGCCCCCAAGCTGGGTACGCATCCGATCCTGCTGCTCGCGCATCGCTGCCCGAAACTCCTGTTGGCTGATCTTGCCTCTACCCACCGAGGCGACCGCAATGTCGGAATCGGTGTTACGCACATAGGACTCGACGCCCCAAAACGCGAACGGCAGGGTAATGAGTGCAAGAAATAGCTGCGTAACCCGCTTGTTGTTGCGAACGATATCGAAAAGCATGCGCCGAAAGCCCTGTCCGTGATAGTGCGGTCACCGGCGGATTCGCCGGTGATACAAATGCGAAAAAGGCGAACTGGAGTTCGCCTTTGTTCGGTGGTGGTGCTGACGGGGTCGAACCTAGCCTGAAACCGTTGCTACCAGAGGCTAACCCGCACCCACCAACCAAGAATACCGTCAAATATACCGTCGGCGAAGACCGGCAACCTATAGTCAATTCGAGAATTATAGCAGCGGGGGGCTATTATCTTGGCGCGAATGCTTGCTCTTCCGCTTCCATCTATCGCCGTGCCGCCAGCGCCGACTTTCCCGCTGACTGACCACCGGTAGCGAATGGCCGCTTCCCCGATCTCCCCGTTCCTGGCGAATGGCCGCTCCCGATTTCGTCCACCGACCGTTATGGGCACGGAAGAGACCGTCACCTTTCGGAATTCACTGCCGGAAAGCGGCCGTACAAATTCTGATTCCCGAAAGCGATGCGCCGCTGCGCAGCGTCAGCAGTGCTAACAGCGATCTGACTTCGCAGCAACTTGTCCTCGCCAGGTTCAATTCCTTTCCTCCATTTGTTGCCCCAATATTTCCGTCCCTTTCCTTCTGCTCTTTGCTGCTGCCCTTTACTCTGATGCTGGTGTGTGAAGCCTGTCCGGTAAGTGTTTCTGTCCGTCCCGAACGCCTAAGCGTGGCGGGAGGTACGAGGGACCCGGGACACCACTCCCGTTTCGTGCCGTTTGCTTTGCTGCTGGCCACCGCGGCGCGCGGCATTGGCGTCGACGGCGCTTCCTGTGGGAAGCCGATTCGTCGAGATGAGCCCTTGACCCAGGACTCAGGGGTGCGCCCCTACGGCGCTGCTTCGGACTGAGCCCGCAGGGAGCGGGCAAGTAGAAGGACCGTATTGCGCGGTCCAGCATGACGACGGGTCAGGGAGCCCGTCACTTGGGGTCGTCACTTGCGCCAGCGACCGGGAAGCCTTGTCGGCTGGGGCATTGAGCGCGTCGTCACTACCGGCTCGCGCCGCGGTAGTGACGACGCGATTGGCGCAGAACTGCTGCTGTTTGGCGCGGCCAGCGTTGCAGCAGGAATCGCACTGGCGGGCGCCAATGCGATTGGTCGGCGCGATCCTGCCTCGTGTATGCCACACGCGGCACGCCTGGCGCAGAACAGTGCTGATTGAAGCAGAGGGTGCCGCTGGGGCGGTTGAGTAGGGCTGTCACGCGCGAATGCGGGTGAAGCTTGATTGCGACCGCGTACTTGTCGAGCGGGGTCGCGGTAGAACGTCAGCCGTTGCAAATTGGCTGGATGCTGTGCGGACTTTGACTACGGGCTTACGTCTATCTCCGTGCCTTGCGGCCGCCGGCTTCCAGGAGATGAGTCCGGCTTTGGCGCTCGACGGTGCGAGCAAGGGCGATGCGCTTACGGGCATCAAGCGGGCTGAAGAAGCCACCTTTACAATCAACGTTGTGACCGAGTCGCCTCTGGAGAGTTCCCGGGATCACCCGCTTGGGAACCGCGGGCATGCAGCGCCAATCGGATCCTTTGTTTCGCGTAGCACGTCAAATTGGTGCTCCAGCAAAGCCTCAAATCGGCTTGCAGCATTCGCCAAGATCTGCTCTCTGCGCAAGGGTCGGACGCGGAATCATTCGAGCAAACCCGGTTACCCACCGCCCGATCCGCGCGTGCCAGAGAGGGGCCGCACGCATCGGCCCGTGGATAACCGGGAATCTCGCCGCACTGATGGCCGCAGGCGTTTCACTGCCGAGAACCAAGTCCTTCCCAGTGTCAATGGAGTTTCGGGGCTTCATCGAGGCTCCGATTCGGGCTCACAAGGGCCGCGTGACGTGGAAGGATGGTGCTGTCTTCCACTACGAGCCACGAGGTTACAAAAATGACGCAATCAATCCAGCGTGAGCCAGCCTTCCTTCGACGCAGGCAGGTCCAGACGCGCACAGGACTTTCGCGCAGCACCATCTACCAGTACATCAAGGACGGCGTCTTCCCGAAGCCCGTGCCGCTCGGGCCACGCGCGGTGGGCTGGCTGGAGTCGGACGTGAGCGAGTGGATCGCCGCCCGGGTGAAGATCGCCCGAGCCGGCGGCCGGCCGTCGACCTAATGCCGCGAATGCATGGCTGCCCCACACCTGCAACGGCCGGGCGGACGTGCCTGGCGCCGGTACTCACCACGGCAGAGGTCATTGACCAGTTTCGGGCGGCACTCGCCGCGCGCGACATCGTTCCGCCCGCGAACATCATCGCCGACGGCAGCATTCACCGCTGCGATGTCGCGGGCAAGAATGGCAAGGGCGATGCGGCTTACCTGCTCCACCTGGACGGCATTCCCGCCGGCGGACTGGATAACTGGCGCGACGGCAAGGGCTGGGAATCCTGGCGCGTCGACATCGGGCGCGCGCTGACGCCGGCGGAGCTCGATGCGCTGCGCAGGAACGCGGAGGCAGCCAGCGCCCGACGGACGGACGAAGCGATCAGGCGCCACGCCGCCGCGCGTGAGGTCGCCGCACGGATCTGGCACGCCGCGCGGCCGGTAGGCGATGCGCATCCGTACCTGGCACGCAAGGAAGTCGTTGCGCATGGGCTGCGCGTGTTCAAGGGGGCGTTGCTCGTGCCGATCCGCGACGCGGCCGGCGAGCTGCACAGCCTGCAATTTATTGGTGCGAGCGGCACGAAGCGATTCCTGAAGGGCGGGCGGGTCGCCGGCCTGTATTTCCTGATCGGCGTCGCCGGCAAAGTGATCTGCATCGCCGAGGGCTACGCCACGGGCGCCAGTATTCACGCGGCAACCGGGTACGCCGTCGCCGTTGCCTTCAACGCCGGTAACCTGGCCCCGGTCGCCAGAGCGATCAGGGACAACTATCCAGAGTCGCAGCTCATCGTGTGCGCCGATGACGACGAGGGCACTCCGGGCAATCCGGGTCTCGCCCATGCGCGCACTGCCGCCGGCGAGGTCGGTGCGCGCGTCGCCGTTCCGGTGTTTGGCGCGGATCGTCCAGCCGGCGCGACGGACTTCAATGACCTCTACCGGGTCCGGGGCCTTGAGGCCGTGCGCGCTTCGATCGCGGCCGCCAAAGCGACCGCAGAGGACGTTCTCGATATGGGCGTCGTCGCCAAGGCGAGAGCCAGGGAATGGCCGGAGCCCGAACCGCTGACCGAACCGCTGGACGCGCAGCCGTATCCCGACGAAGCGCTGCCGCACATCCTGCGTGAAGCGGTACGGCAGGCACAGGGATTCGTGCAGGCACCGATGGCGCTGGTGGCCTGCTCGGCCCTTTCAGCCCTTTCGCTCGCGGCGCAGGGTCTGGCGAACGTGCGCCGCGATCATCAGCTCGTGGGTCCCATTTCCCTGTATCTGCTGGCGGTGGCCGACTCCGGGGAACGCAAGACCACCTGCGATGCGATCTTCTGCCCGGCATTGCGCGACTGGGAAACCGGGGCGCGGCAGGAAATGTCTCCCGAGATCGCGAAGCTCGAAGCGGCCACGGCGGTATTCGAGGCAAAGAAGGCCGGCATCCTCGATGCGATCAAGCACAAGCGGCGCCGGGCGCAGGACACGGGGAGCGAGGAACGCGAACTTGAGGCACTGGTGGGCGATGCGCCGCAGCCGCCACTGGTCCCGCGACTGCTCTATGCCGATGCGACGCCGGAGGCGCTTGCCCATGCGCTGGCCACCGGTTGGCCGAGCGGTGGGGTACTCTCGGCCGAGGCCGGCGCGGTGTTCGGTGCGCACGGCATGGGCCAGGACACGATCCTGCGCAACCTTGCGCTCCTCAACGTGTTGTGGGACGGCGGCGAAATGGCGATCGACCGGCGCTCCAAGCCCTCCTTCGTGCTGCGCGACCGGCGGCTGACCTTTGGGCTGATGGTCCAGCCGGAGGCGTTGCGCGGCTTCCTGGAGCGTGCCGGCACACTGCCGCGCGGCACCGGATTCATCGCGCGCTTCCTGATCGCCTGGCCCGGGAGCACGCAAGGCACGCGTGCCTACCGCCCGGCGCCCGAGGCGATGCCGCAGGTGGCGCTGTTCCAGGCGCGCATTCGCGAGCTGCTTGCGCAACCGCTCGCGACCGACGCGCACGGCTGCCTCACCCCGGCGGTGCTGGATCTGTCGCCGCTGGCACGTGCCGAGTGGATACGCTTTCACGACGAGATCGAGCGCGAACTCGGCGCGCGAGGTGCATTCCGTGGCGTGCGCGATGTTGCGGCCAAGGCGGCGGAGAACGTCGCACGGCTGGCAGCCTTGTTCCATGTGCTGGAGTATGGCGCGAGCGGAACGATAACGTCCGAGGAAATCCGCGCCGCGGCCAGTATCGTGGGCTGGCACTTGAACGAGGCGAGGCGCCTGCTCGCCGACCTGGACACGCCGCCCTCGCTGGCGGCGGCGATCCGGCTCGATTCCTGGTTACGTAGCGAAGCGCAGGCCAACGGAACTGATCGTGTGCCGACGAAGCGGATCTACCAATACGGTCCGAATTGCGTCCGGGACAGCCGCGAGCTGCGCGCAGCGCTTGTCATCCTGGCCGAGCGGGGGCGCGCCTGGCTGGAGGAATCCGGCCGTCGGCGGAACGTGGTGATCAATCCGGCGTTGCTGATTGAGCGGGAGTGAACGTGAACTATTGGATTTCGACATCAGAGGGTGTTGCTACTGTTGCTACTCTTGCTATCGACGCTTGGCGTGAACGCTGATCGGTAGCAAGAGTAGCGAGAGTAGCAGGGGGTGCCGGGAATCGCGGGCGTGATTCCGCTACGCCTTCACGCTGCTCAAGCGCTGTTTCATCGCCGACGGCGCAGGCGGCGGGCAGCACGCGACCAAGGCAGCCCAGGGGAAAAGTCGGCGCTGGCGGGACGGCGATAGCAGGAGAGACAAAGCCGTGACGCAGCTTCACCGCGTGACGGCGTGGTTCAGATCACGACGAGGTAGCCGCCTGCAAGCCGCAAGCCGGCGAGCAGTCCTACCGCTGGTCGGCGCAGTGGCGCAGCGGCAGCGGGGCAGGAGTTCAGATGGTCGTCGGAGGCCCAGAGCCGTGGCGCGATTGTTAACGCGACGGCGGGCGTCCAGTACGCGATGCGGTAGCGCCGGCGAGGGGCTTGCGGGTTTGTTTGCAAGGCCCGTGACGGAGCAGACAGGGGACCAGGCAGCTGCGGCCGCCACCTAAAGAGATCCCCTTCCTTCCCCAACGCGCCTGAATATCCGAACGCCGAAATAGAAATGGGTAACCAATGCGTTATTCTGACTGTGAGTCGAATTGCCAATACCAAGCACTATGAAAGTCAGGGGTCGTTAAGCTGATCTGCTTCAATCTATAAAGCATGCAAAAAGCCATCTCGGATGACGTGGCGGCGTGAATAATTTTCTGATCGTACCTGTTGCTAATTTTTCTTGAATAGCGAAAAAACTGAAATACAGCCAAAGCAAGTGCAAATAAAAACCACCAAGAAACGAAGGCGGCCAATGCTACTGTGACAATGGTGGTCCCGACTGTGAGGATAGGAAATTCACCACGACTTTGATGTGGCTCGGTAACGGCCTCCTCGATCCACAACACGCGATGAATCGAAAGCCTTTGTAGTACCAAGTGACGATCTCGCAATTGTTTTTGTGCCTCTCTTGAATTTCGAGTGGGTAACGGTGCATGAGGACGGTAGCCCGAGGCCGGGGGTCAAGGGCGGGCGAAGCCCGGCGCAGCGAACCCTTGACGCCTGGAATCGGGCGATACGCTGGTCTATGGCTGGATGCGGCGCTGTTACGCATCCGGCCATAGAGACCCGAGCGGTGTTTGGATGAGTGGCGAGGCAGGTAGGATGCGCGCCCGACCGAAACGAGAGTGACAGGACAGACATGAGTGCCAAGTTGTTTGAAGCCGCCCTGGGCATCACCGATCCATGGTTCATCAACGGCGTGGATTTCGACGCCGGAAAGAAGGAACTGACCATTGCCGTGGACTTTGTCGCCGGGAGCCGCTTTGCCGTTCCTGGTGTGGAAGGCCTTCATCCGGTGCATGACACTGTGACGAAGCGCTACCGGCATCTGAACTTTTTCCAGCACGAGTGTCAGTTGGAGGTGCGCGTGCCGCGGGTCAAGTTGCCTGATGGCGGTGTTCGCCAGGTCGAACCCGGCTGGGCGGGGAAACTTGCCGGCTTCACGCTGCTGTTCGAGGCGCTGATCCTGACGCTGTGCCGCGAGATGACCTTCACCGCCGTCGCTCGCCTGGTGAATCTCTCTTGGCACCAGGTGACGGCCATCTGCAAGCGCTACGTCGATCTGAGCCTGGCGCAGGCCGACTTCTCTGAAGTGAAGCGCCTGGCCGCCGACGAAACCTCGAAGGCGCGTGGACACGACTACATCACCTTGGTTGCCGATGCCAACCAGCGGCGGGTGCTCTTCGTCACCGAGGGGCGTGATGCCCAAACCATCAAGAACTTTGCCGCCGATTTCACCGCGCACGGTGGCGATCCCAAGGCGGTCGAATCCATCTCCATCGACATGTCGCCGGCCTTTATCAGCGGCGTATCCAAGCACCTGCCCAACGCCCAGATCACCTTCGACAAGTTCCACGTCATCGCTCATGCCAATACCGCCGTCGATAAGACCCGCCGCATCGAGCAGCGCACCGATCCGAGCCTCAAGGGACTGCGCTGGAAGTTGTTGCATGATCGGGCGAATCTGGCGGCGGATGCCCGCAACGATCTGGACGCCTTGGTCGCGCAGGCGACCACCAAGCGAACGGCACGCTGCTGGCTCTACAAAGAGCAGTTGCGGGAAATTCTGGAGCGTAAGCAGGTCAATGTCGTGCGCGGCATGTTGCTGCAATGGGCCACCAACGTGATGCGCTCGAAGGTCGAGCCAATGAAGGAGGTGGCCAAAATGATCCGCTCTCATCTGGAGGGCATCGTCGCCTGGACGCAGACGCGCCAGACCAACGGTTTCCTCGAAGCCATCAACGGCCTGTTCCAGGCCGCCAAGCGCAAGGCGCGCGGCTACAGCAGCTTCTCGACCATTCGCGCCGTCGTATTTCTCATCGCCGGCAAGCTCGACTTCTCGAAGATCAACCCGCATGTCGCTTAACCCACTCAAAATTCAACAGAGCCGTTTTTGTAGATGATCAAAGTCGTTGCACGGAAACTCTGGGATGTCCTTGATCTGGGTCGGGACTATAACTCCCTTTGTATGTAGAACCGAAACGCACTTTTCGATCTTCAAGTCGACACTGTCTTCCCTCTCGAACTTCGCATAGTTAGATTTAGATAGTTCGCTCACCCAAGCCTCCATTGATTGATTTTATTCGTTGGCTCCCCCCTATAGCTCCAGAATTATGATTTCAGTAGCGATCTTTTCGTCTTCTGGCATTGGCTGATCTTTCAAACCATCAATGAGAAATGTTTTGATCTTAATAACAAAATCGTCTGCGAAAGCGGCGTTGATTTTCTTCCCTCGCCATGACTTGACCACCTTTATGGAGCGAACAAGAAAGCCATCAAACATAACCGCGCGCTCGACAAATGCCGGGTACTCAATTACCGCTTTGAGAAAGAACCGCGCTGCCATCTCCCAAGGGTTCGAACGCTTGCCATTTGCCTCGTAGTAAGTGACGCAGTCGGCGATATACATTTTGTTTAGTACAGGTTCGAATTTCGTGATTTGAAGCCCAAGATCGAAGAGCGCCCCGCTTACTCTTGCCGAGAAATACGAAGGGCGGCTGTTACGAACAAATTGCACAAGCACCCAAAGCGCTACAGTAGCAACCGCTGCAATCAGAAAAGTAGTCATGCCAAAGCCCTCGCGAATCTGTAGAAAAGTCGTTTCATGCCCGCATCCTGCCGTGAGCCAATCGGAATATCGACGAATGAAGGCATTATTCCATTTGCTTTGACAGCCGATATTGCTTAGCCAACGCTTTTTAGATATCGATTTCCTTCGGCTTTCGCTGGCGAGGCGCAGGCGCTTGAACCTCTGAAAGGCGCTTTTCCAATTGCACCCAAAACTTTAGCGAGCCCAACCGCACGGCGTGGGGCGGCGCGTGGCGCGAAGGTCGGACTCCCATCGCTCGAATTTCTCGGTTATCTAGCTCGTAGTCGAGTAGCACAAATGTGCCGGATGGCATTGGTCTCAGCGTAGCCTTAACGGCCACGAAGTAACCCTTCGGATCATCACGCATCACCATGTACCAACCACCAATCTCTTTGACGCGTGGGCCTTCGATGCGCACAACTTCCTTCCATTCTTCGAGCGTGAGAGGGGTCGGTGCGGCGCTTTCGGCGACTATTAACCCGCGGGAGCCAGACTGCACCTGGATGGGCATGCCGAGGTCGAGATAGGTCTGGCGGACAGCGCGGAGGGTCGTTTCATAATCAGCTTCGACAACACGATATCGAAATTCATCTTCGGTCCTTTGGTACTCCAACTGCCATACCTGATCCACCCGCGCAAAGGAAGAATTGACTTGCTCGATGGACACGCATCCACCAACACTAGACGCTACCGCGATTGCCAGTGCGAAGCGACGAAGGGCGCTACCTCGTGAATTGGCGTTCGCATGCATGGCTTTACCTGGCGCATGACGCAGGATGTCTCTTGCTACGGTGAGGATGGGGGACAGGTCAGAACTCATTGCAATTCACTCCGTTCAGTAGGCGAATCGACCCAAATAGGGTTCCTACAACTGTGGGACGACATGATCATAAGCTTCCGGCCTAATTCCTCCAACAGTGGGAGGGATATTTGGAGCCAGCAGTTGCCTTCGGCAAAGTTCTGCGTCAATTGCGCCTGGAGGCCGGTCTGACGCAGGAGGAGCTTGGCTTTGAGGCGGACCTGCGCCGCACCTACGTGAGTATCCTGGAGCTTGGGCAGCAGCAACCATCGCTCACCACAATCCTCAAGTTGGCCAAGGCTCTCAACCAGACCGGCAGCGGCCTCGTCGGGATGATTGAGACAGAGCTGGCCGCGACCAAGCGCAAGCGCTAGGCCCGTGCTGGCCGCCCCAAGGGCCGCCTGCCGAACGCATCGCAGGCGGGACGAGAGGCAAATCATCGGATCACGACGCCGGATCACGGTGCCGGATCGAATGACACACGATTGTCGAACGCATTGCTGACAACGGTGCAACAGTATCATTCGACATAGCAGCACCTCGAATCGAGTTGCACGGTCTCATGGTCCAGCGAATCTTCGTTGCGAAGTGCGGGTACCTTATTCCGGTCGCCAGCTTGCAACTCCGACTCGTCGTCGGCATCCACCAGGGGCCGCAGCTTGTGCCGGTCGGTAATGGCCTCGTTGGAAGTGCCAGGGGCAAGCCGCTTTTCACCACGGCCGAACTTCAGCTGAGGGAAATTACGACCGCTGGTGGTGCGGATGAGGTAGGCATCGGTACGGGGCGGTTCAACGCCGATGTGCTCGATGACTTCGACGACAAGACCAATATTTTCGGGACAACCCCCGACTATGACGCAGAGGGTGCCGGGCTTCAGTATTTCCATGACGTTCTCCTGTTTAGCCAACTTTGACAAGATGTCGGGGGTGGCAATCTGGATCAAATCTCCCCGGCCCGGGAGGTGGGCCACTTCATTTATTGGTTCAGTAGAACCATCAAGCCCTCGGTATATTGCTTCAACATATGGTAGAGAGTTGTATGACTAAATATCACTCGGAATTCCCAACTTCGCCCACTTGATTCTCATGTGCAGTCTCAAGGCAGTGGTGAAGTAGTACAAATATGGGTTGCCTATTACCGCAGCTATCTCGCGCCTGGAGGCGGCCACCGTTGTACCCTTCGCTCGGTAGAAGCACAGGTCGCCAACCTGGATTGCTTCCGACCAATAATTATTTTCATCATCCGGTGGCGGCGGGTTGCGTCGATCGAGCCCAATCCGAATACGAGTTATCTTCACGGACGGCTCATTGACCGAGGCAACAACCCAAGATGGCAGCGCCAACAGGCCGGCGCTGGCCGAGGTTCCTACAAACTTACGTCGATTCATTGCAGTGCTCCTAATTGGACTGGTAGTGAAAAGCGGGTCAATACACCACGGCCTTTCAGACGAAACGCACAGGTGCGCCGAGCCTCGCTGCCGCTTCGTTGGCATATTCGATGGACTCCCGAAGTTCGGCGGCGTAGTAGCTGCTACCGGGATGCTCGCCTTCGACGATGACAATCCCGAAGTCGTCTGGATCAAGGTCGCCGTCCCGCCAGAATCGCATGGCAGCACTCTGCGGGTCGTTGCCAAGCAACTCAGCAGCGTCGTAATCCTCATCGTCCAGCCGCGTATCCGCGAGCCATTCGCGGATACGCTCATGGGCAAAGGCTATGTTCTCCGGGTTGGCTTCCAGCCAGCTGCGCAGGTCGTCCTCGTCGAAGTCCTCCGGGTCACCCTCAATCTGCTCCTTGTCAAGATACGCTTGTGCGACAACCGCTTTCGGGCGCCAACCCTCGTCGACGAAGTACATGACTTCACGGACGGATTGATCGGAACCAATCTCAAGTCCGAGACAATCACTGCGCGTTTCAGGGCCAGCCATATCTTGAAATGACAGGGCGCCGCCGTCGCCGACTACAAACGTCAGACTGTTTTCATCGGTAGTCATGATGCGATCCTTTCAATCCAGTAGATGGCCCGACCGACCAGTGCATCGTCGTCGAGGCCCTCGAAGTTCCACTTGCCCGAGTACGAGTTGAGGCTGGCGCCGCAGGGCGCGGCCGGCGGCACGTCCTCGAAGCGCGTCCGGATGGCGCCCTCGCAAGGGCTGATCAGGAGCGTGCCCAGCTTGGTCGGCAATTCGTACTGGTAGCAGAGGTTCTCCGCGCGACGCAGAAGGCCTGGCAGGCCGGTCTTGAGTGCGCCCTCGATGCGGGACGCGGAGATGGTTTTAGGTTTGCGCATGATCAGGATCCTCTTCATCAGTGAGCAGTGCCGCAAGCCGGGAGAAGCTGGACTGCGGCAAGGTCAGGCAGGCGATTCGCTGCGCCCGGGGGTGCTGGGCCTGCGGCAGGGTCTGGAACAGCTCTACCGTCTTGCCTGTGATTGGATGGTGCGTAGCCAGGGCCTCAAGTACATAGCCATTGGTGCTGTGGATGGTCTTCACGAGTCGGTTCCTGTCAGGTGGTTGAGTTCGATGAACGCACCGATGTACCAGTCGGTTAGGCCGCGCGCGCTGAAGGAACCATCGTCATTAACAGTGACCAGTGGCCCCTGCGCTTCGATGGCGTGGCGGTAACCGATGTCGTTGTGGCCGGGGAACGGTCGCTGGCACGGTTTGCTGAGGTAGTTGGTGCGGCGGTAGTCCGGGTTGTTGCGCAGCTTGTTGATGAACGCCTGGCGGCTATGTTGGGTGTTCTTGGGCAACGCGAGCATGATGGTTCTCCTCACATCAGGCCGCGCGCGGCAAAGGACATCGCCTCGCCGGCGGTGACGACGAAATGATCCAGCACGCGCACATCGACCAGCGCCAGCGCAGTCTTGAGATTGCCGGTCAGTAGTTCGTCGGCGCGTGACGGTTCAGCGCTGCCACTCGGGTGATTGTGATACAGGACCGCCGCGCCGGCATTGCGTGCGAGCGCCGCCTTGACCACCTCGCGCGGATAGACCGAGGTCTGGGTCAAGGTGCCGCGGAACAGTTCCTCGGCCTCGATGAGCCGGTTCTGGGCATCAAGCCAGAGAACACCGAACACCTCATGCTCCAGGCCACCCACGCGCAAGCGCAGGTAGTCGGCGACGGCCGCCGGTGCCGCAAAGGAAATGGCGTTGTAGCGGGCGCGCTCTTCGAGGATCGCGATGGCACGTGCGATCACATCGAGTTCTTGCTTGTTGAAGTTCATTTTGAATCTCCTGTTTAGCCGCAGTGTCGAGATGACGGGGGCGGCAAGTCGGAATAAAGACCCCAGCCCGTGAGGTGGGCCAGTCCGTGTGCTGACGCAAGTGCTATGACTGTGAGGCAGGCTCGGCCACTTTCTCGGCCGCCGCTTTATCCGCCACGATTTTCGTGAAGGCTGCCCTGACTTCCTCAAGCGTTCCCTGCCGAAGCTGATGCACGGCGCAACCGATGACACCTGCGGTAAGAAAGTGGGGGATCCCTGTGGTCACTTGCAACGTCGCCTCGAATGCGTGCTCATCGATTCGGCGAATCGCATAGGGCGAGGTCTGACCTGTCTGAGTCCGCGCATTGACGGCGACAACCTGAACCACCAAGCCATTATTTGCCAGCCAAACGGAATTTTGAGTGACCGCGAGATCACCGACTTCAAACATCGACATGTGAAACTCCATTCCCCTTTATGTCCGGCGTTGCCGGCTTCCAGGGGTGGAGAAGCGAGCGACGCTTTAGCGGCATTTGTGATTCGCCCCGCAAGTTGTGCGTTAAATCGGCGATGCTGCAGGCAACAAAAAACCCGTTCAGGCTTGCGCGCTAGAACGGGTTGGGTGGCATCCGCTTTAGCAGCATTTGTAAAGCGCCCGCAAGTTGAAACTTAAATCGGCGCTGTAGAGAATGCTACACCTCTACTGAAAGATGTCAACGATTGAGGAATGTATGTGTTGGGAGTTAATGAGTTGTCCGGCTTTGTAGCACGCCATCTGTCCGGTCGTCATAGACGACGGTGCGCGGGTGAGTTGGGCGAGTTCTCATCCAGCGCCGCGCGGTTGAGACTGTCCACGGTCTCCTGTCCCAGCTTCTGTGCGAGCTGCTTCAGGTCCGCCCCGGAAGGCGGCGCGGACTTCGGCGCTGATGCGGCCGGCTTGGTAAGCTTGCTTAAAGACTGTCGAAATTCCGGTGGTAGCTCGTTCTCCAGTTCCTGTGTCCACTCCTCTGGCATCCCGTCCGGGTACGCTATCGCCAAGTAATTCTCACGTGTAGGAGGAAGTCGAGCCTTCCGCATGTAGTCCAGAAGATCGTCCCACCCAGGCCGGTGACTCGACGTTCCCGCCGACGCATCACTGTCTGTATTTGTCATGGTCGCATCTCATCCCGTAATTGGTCAGCATAAGCTCTGTGATACAACCGTGTCACCACTGAAGGCGCCAGGCCAATGCGTCAAATACAAGTCTCGTCTCCGTATTTTCTATCAGCTATATGCTACTCGCCATGCCTAGATTTTGCATGGGGCTGCCGCCTACGATTGTGCGCCTCGGCGTTCCTGACTACAGGGCTTTGAGAAGATTTTCCTGCTCACGCAGTAGGTGCCGGAGTTCAAGAAGCAGTGCACGCTCGTTGCCCTTGAATCCACGCCTGGCTGACCGTGCCTTGCCGGCGTCAGTTCTTGGTCCGGTGGAGTTTTCCCAGGGGCGCCACCGCCGGATCAATTCTGCCCTTAGCTTTCGATGCTCCGGTGTTCGGTAGTAGCTCATAGGTACCCCCTGATAGTTGGGTTTGCTTGAATTCAATTTCTCGCGCGTGCGAGGGCACAGGCACACCATTGTTAACTTGCTGCGGCCCGGTAGTGACGTTCGCCTGTTTCGCGTAGACCACAGGCGGGTTCTTGATTCCGGCGAGCGTTTCGAGCGTGGTACGGCACTGGTTCTGCGCACGGAGCGCCATTCGCATATTCACGTCGAATCCAGGTATCTGGTCGTGCGCCATTGCCCGCTCGATCAATCGCGCGGACAACGTTTGCAATCCAATCGCCTGACTCATCAGCATCGCTTCGACCTGCTTCATGTCGCCGCGATTGACCGCCTGGATCTGATCCTGCAGGCAGGATCCGAGTTCGGCAATATCGATATCGCCGCCGAAGCCGCTCGTCTTTTCGGCGGCCCGTATTACTCTTGTCACTGCCAAATGCGGTCCCGCAAGCCCTTGGGTCATTGCTCTGCGCAGTTGGTCCAGCGGAACCGCGGAAATATCAATTTCGCCGGTGGCGCTGACCGCCGGTAGTTTTGGCTTTTTCTTCATCGGGCACCCTCAGAGTTTCTGGAAGCGAGACAGGGGGTAGTGCCTACAAAACCATCAAAACCCATGATGTATGAGGTTCTGTAGGTTTTGTAGGCGCTGATGTGGGGCGCATCCATAAAATCAACCCTTCGCATTGGGGTTGATCCGGTAGCAGATTGACGGGCGTCCACCGCCTGATTGTTGCCGCTTCTGGCCCGAACGCAGGTAACCAAGGTCGCTGAGCAATTCGACCGCCTTCGTTACTCCATCGCGGTCGAGCAGGCTCCAGCCTTTCAAGTACACATCGCGCGGTGTGAAATCATCCGCAATAGCACCCGTACGAATCTTGTTGAGCAAGGCGCGCGCGTGCCGGGTATCGGGGCGAGTGGTACAGGCATAGACCCGTTCGGCATGGGGCCGCAAGTACTCCGCCCATCCGATAGCCTGCTGGAGATAACGCAGCGGGATCGCGCCTTGCACGCCGTCGGCCACGGCGAAGATCAGCGCCAGTGACGGTACAAGCGAGCGGTACTTACTCAGGTGCGACGCCATTACCGGAGGGAGGCTGTCACCACGTAGCTCCTGCTCCAGCCTCTCTAGCCACACATAGAACGCTTCTTGCGCAGTGGGGTCGAAGCGCCGCACATCAACCCCGCTATCGACCTCACCGCCGGTGTCAAAGCCTGCTGAATCACCGCGCCCCACTGCCTGCTCGAAAACCTTATACGCAGCCACCTGTGCATCGCGATCAGGCTTTCTATCCACCAGTTGCCATTCCTCGCGCAGATCCGGCCAGGTCAGCAATTGGAACCTCTGAACCAGGCCTGAGTCGCCAGCACCGCCGTGAGTCGCCCCGGTGACATGTTCAACCAGGCGCCCCGGCTGGATGCCACCGAGTACGGCCACGCAGACGTGATCTATGCGTCTGTTCAGTCCCCGACCGATACGGTCGAAAGTGAAAGAGCCGTCGCCGTTCCATGCTGACAAAAGAAAGTCGTTCAGGCCTTCATTGCCGGGCTTTTGCGCCATCATCAGCAGACCATGAATCTCGTCGCTGAAAGCCAGCACACCGTGGGGATTGCCCATCAGTACTTCACCCAATGCTTCCAGCGAAAAGTTATTGACGCAATACCGTATCGCAATAGGCTCATCAGGTTCCGGCTGCGCCGCCGCGATCTCCGCGGCCGGGTCTCTCTTCAGCTTGGCAAGTGTTGCCGACTTCGCCGCGCTATTGGCAATGGCGGTGCACTCCTTCTGGATCTCCCATGCGGCCCGCGCGATCTCATATTCCCGATGCGCTTCGCTCTCCAGCAAATGAAGTGGCTTCATCACTTCGGAGAGCGCCGGTGACTTCATGTAGCCCGGTGGCGCTACCACCATCCCCCACAAATTCGGCACCACCGTCCAGTCGTCGTGCGCCTTGGGCATGATCTGCACTCGCCTGCCCACGGCCGCCGAGAGCGCCGTTACCGCGCCGATGGCGGGAATATCCGGGCAAATCTGCATGCGCTCCGCTATGTCGGCGATCCATGGGCGCAGCGCATCAGGCAGTAGTGCAAGATCGAACGGCGGGACCGGAGGGAGATCATCCGGGATGGGCTGCGGTATAGGCCACTCGCCTGCGTCAAGATTCCCAAACGCTTCCACCTCAACGTCATAGCCGATGGCTTCCCAGTACTTGCTCTGATCGTTGCCGTGGGTGTGCGAGCAGTGTATGTAGCCGTCGGCGTAGCTGTTGGTATGCGGCTGGAAATAGACGGTGTCACCGTCGCCCCCCGGCCTGCCACAATCACTGTGCGCGCTCTCGAACGGGCACTTGATCGAGTGCTTGCCACCGCCCATGTCGCGCTCATACAGGCCTGCTGCATTGATGGCCTGCAAGCGGGGATCGCTCGCCGCCGTCTCTTTCAGTCGCCCCAACGTGCTGACTTTGGAAATTCTTCCAGTAGCGCGCGAGAGTTGTTCCAGTTCGGCCTGCGCCGTTCCATCCAACAGTGGAATGGCATCGCTGGCGAACAGGTAGTAGTCGTTTTCTACTTGGTTACCCGTTACGGTGACAAAGCCCTTGGCGTGAAACAGTTCAAACCCGGCGTCATGGTTCTTGCCGTCACTGGCAACGCCGCACCAAAAAGCACGTATGCCTGTCCCGCTTGGGCTGATTTCGCAGTAGGTGTCGTTCGTAAGCCGAACAACATCGTCGCGCAACTCACCGCTCTCGATACAGTGATCCACGTCGAGAGCGACAACGCCAAGAGCCGGGAGCAGAGCGAGGCCCACGCCGGAGATGGACTTGTCCTCGGTGATCGCCTTATGTGCATCGTCCCAAGTCCCCAGGTTCGCTAGGTCCGCCTCGGTCCCTTGTTCGCCATGGCGATTCTTCCGCGTGCGGGGGTAGATTGGAATCTTGTTGAACTTTCCGGTGGCGGGGTTGATCTCGGTCACCTTCCATACCAGCCAGCCCTTGCGCTTTTTCAGGTCGCCGGGAATGTTGTCGTTGCCCTTGGTAAGGTCCGCACGCAGCGCGCGGGTGAGCTCAGTAACGTCGCGAGCAGCAATGGCCTCGGCTTTGGTCATGGGGGCATTCATTGCGCACCGCCCTTTGTGGCCTGTTGCGCCGCAGCCTTGTTCAGCAAGGCCATCAAGGGGGCCGGCATAACCAGCCATTCTGTCTTGCGCGAGCCGCCTTCGTTCATGCGCTCATTCGCCGCACCCCAAGAGAGGATGGCTACCGAATCTTCGGCACACAGGGCGCTGAAAATGCCCTTTCCGTCAAATCTTCCTGCCGCTACGAGGTACCGCATACCAAGGCCCACCGCCAGTTCGAGAACGCCGCGAAGCTCTTGATCACCTGTCAGCCGTACCGCCTCTTCAACAAGCCGGAGGCCTTCCTTGTCGTGCAAATCAGCAACGAGCCCGAGCGTATCCGTAGAGTCGGCTACAACTCCCCGATCCGCCTGCGAATTGCGTTGATTGGCGGTCGTGTTGCCGGTATTATCGGCGGCGATGTGTTTGAAAAGTGTAGCTTCAGCGCCAGCCCGTCCCGGCTGGCGTTGTTGTTTGGAGGTCATGTCATCACCCCTTCGCCGAAGCAATGAGGGCGACAATATCCTCGGCGCGCCAGGCGGTTACACGAGGCGAGAGTTTCACCGGCTTGGGATAGCGCCCACTCTTGACGCCGGCCCACCAGGCGCTGCGGCACACAGGGATTATCGGTGGCTGGGGTGGATTTGCTTTCGGATTGCCAATGATCTGCGGCAAGCGCAGGAAGCCAGTTGAGGGAAGTTGAGTTGTCATAGCGGTGTCCTTTTGGGTACATCCGCTGCCACGAATTATGAGGGCGAGCGGAAACAGCGGTGGTCGCTGTAACCCATGCACGGGCTATCTGCTCTCCTGCACCGTGTGGCCTTCTGCGCAGCGAAGCGCGAGCATCTCCACACGGCCGGCCCCAGGTTGCCGCAACGTCCTGCGCAAGGCTCTGGGGTATTCGCTTAGACCGGGCGACTGCGTTGCTCAGTCACACCGGTACCTCTAGACTCATGTCTCTACATCGGGGACGAGGTGAGTGCCGATGCACATTAAATAACAAGGTGGCGTCAGCTTAACTGCATCCGATAGCGTCGGTCAATGTGTTTTTTTGCTAGCACCATTTCCGAATCCAAACGGCCTATGCCGCATTGCCGCGCAGCGCGATCACTTCGGCCCCGGCCTTCACCTTGTCAAGATAGTCCGCCCATTGCTGCATCATCGTCCGCCGCTCAGGTAGATATTGGGCACGGTTGTAAGCATCGCGCACCGCGTTGCGCTCGTTGTGAGCTAACTGGCGTTCAATAACATCATGCCGAAACCCCTGCTCGTTCAGCATTGTCGATGCAGCACTGCGGAACCCGTGCCCGGTCATGCGGCCCTTATATCCCATTCGCGCCAACGCGTATGTCACCGTATTTTCTGAAATCGACCTGTCGCGGTTTGTGGTCGATGGAAACACAAGGCGGCCCTTGCCCGTCAGCGGGCGCAACCCATCCAGCACCGCGATCGCTTGCTTTGACAGCGGCACGATATGCGCCTCGCGCATCTTCATCACCTCGGCAGGGATACGCCATAGCGCGGCATCAACATCGAACTGCGACCACTCCGCAAAGCGAACTTCCTTCGTCCGCTGGAACGTGAGCGCCAACAACTGCATTGCCGCTTTCGTCGTTACCTCGCCCCGGTAGTCGTCAATATCGCGCAGCAGTTGAGCATACTCAGCGGGATCAGTGAGTGCGGCATAGTGTTCCTGCTTGACGGTCGATAGCGCGCCCCTCAGGCTTGGCGTCGGGTCTGACATCGCTTTGCCATCGCTGACGGCGTAGCGAAAGATTGCACCGCAATGCTGCTGCACCCGGTGGGCCATATCGACGGTGCCGCGCTTTTCGATGGCGCGCAGCATCGCCAAGAGTTCGGGGGCCGCAAGTTCGGCAATCGGGCGCCCACCGATCGCCGGAAAGGCATGCCGCTCCAGGGCGGATTTCGTTTTGCCGGCGTAAGTGGGTGTCCATTCCGCCCCCTTGTTCCGCATCCAGTCACGGGCCACAACTTCAAACGTGTTGGCTTGGGCGCCGCGGCGCTCCTGCTTGGCCTGCTTGCGCTGATCGCACGGATCAATACCCTGTGCGATTTGCTTTCGCGCTTCGTCGCGCTTGTCTCGCGCCAATCGGAGGCTGGTGTCGGGGAATGTGCCGATCGCCAGGGTCTTGCGCTTGTCGGCGAACCGGTAATCGAAACGCCATAGTTTCGCGCCGGTTGGCTGAATCAACAGGTACAGCCCTTTTTCGTCGGCCAGCTTGCGAGCCTTGTCGGTCGCCTTGGCGGCGCGGATGCCGGTATCGGTCAGTGCCATGGTGCCCCCTTCGATTGCTGAGTCGGGCTGGCGGCATCGGAGATTTTCGGGCGTATACCGTCACGCCCCTCGGATACCGTCAGCGATACCGTCAAAAATGACGGTATTTCATCGAATCAGTTTAGACGGTATCGGACGACCGTGCAAATGAGAAACCCCGCCGGAGCAGGGTTTCTGGACTACTTTGGATGCTAACAGCTAGGTATTTGGTGGGTGCTGACGGGGTCGAACCGCCGACATTCGCCTTGTAAGGGCGACGCTCTACCAACTGAGCTAAGCACCCGCTGAACAGCCATTGCCCCCAACAGGCAACGGCCGCGATTCTATCAGTTAGGCGCGGGTCAGTGGGTGACTACCCCGGTGGCAGCCGGATCCTCGGCGACCACCGCGACAGACGGCGTCATGGTCGGTTCGGGCAACTGCTCGGGCATCCGTTCCAGGGCGAGTTCAAGAACCTTGTCGATCCAGCGCACCGGCTGGATTTCGATGCGATTCTTGATCGTGTCGGGAATCTCGGTCAGGTCCTTGACGTTTTCCTCCGGAATCAGCGCCAGCCGGATGCCTCCGCGAACCGCCGCGAGCAGTTTCTCCTTGAGTCCGCCGATCGGCAGAACTTCGCCACGCAAGGTGATCTCGCCCGTCATCGCAACATCCGCGCGCACCGGAATCCCGGTCAAGACCGACACCAGCGCGGTGCAGATCGCAATGCCGGCGCTCGGGCCATCCTTGGGCGTCGCGCCTTCGGGCAGGTGGATGTGGATGTCGTTCTTCTGGTAGAAGTCATCGGCAATGCCCAGCGAATGGCTGCGCTTGCGCACCACGGAAAGCGCCGCCTGGATAGACTCCTGCATCACTTCGCCGAGCTTGCCGGTGGTCATGGTCTTGCCTTTGCCGGGCAGCGCGACGGTTTCGATTGTCAGCAATTCGCCGCCGACTTCGGTCCATGCCAGACCCGTCACCTGACCAACCTGGTTGTCCTTCTCAGCCATGCCGAAGCTGTAGCGGCGAACGCCGAGGAATTTGTCGAGATTCTTTGCATTGACCACGATCTTGTTCTTGCGCGCCTTCATCACCAAGGATTTCACCACCTTGCGGCAGATCTTGGAAATCTCTCGTTCCAGCGCACGCACGCCGGCTTCGCGCGAGTAGTAGCGCACGATGTCGCGCAAGGCATCCTCGGTGATCGTCAGCTCGTCGCGCTTGATGCCGTTGTTCTTCATCTGCTTCGGCACGAGGTAGCGCAGGGCGATGTTGATCTTCTCGTCCTCAGTGTAACCCGCGAGGCGGATTACTTCCAGGCGGTCGAGCAGGGCCGCAGGGATGTTCAGGGTATTCGCGGTTGCCACGAACATCACGTCGGACAGGTCGAAGTCGACTTCGATGTAGTGGTCCTGGAAGGTGTGGTTCTGTTCCGGATCGAGCACCTCGAGCAGCGCCGAAGACGGATCGCCGCGGAAGTCCTGGCCCATCTTGTCCACTTCATCGAGCAGGAACAGCGGATTCTTGACGCCGACCTTGGTCATGTTCTGCAGGATCTTGCCCGGCATCGAGCCGATGTAGGTGCGGCGGTGGCCGCGAATCTCGGCTTCGTCGCGCACTCCGCCCAGCGCCATGCGGATGAACTTGCGATTGGTGGACTTGGCAATCGACTGTCCGAGCGAGGTCTTGCCCACACCGGGAGGGCCGACCAGGCACAGGATCGGCGCCTTGACCTTGTCGACGCGCTGCTGCACGGCGAGGTACTCGACGATGCGTTCCTTGACTTTCTCGAGACCGTAGTGATCCTTGTCGAGGATCTTCTCGGCGGCGGACAGATCCTTGCTGATGCGCGACTTCTTCTTCCACGGCAGAGCCAATAGGGTCTCGATGTAATTTCGCACCACGGTGGCCTCGGCCGACATCGGCGACATCAGCTTCAGTTTCTTGACTTCGCCATTGACCTTGGCCAGGGCTTCCTTGCTCATGCCCGAAGCCTTGATCTTCTTTTCCATCTCGTCGATGTCGGCGCCGTCCTCGCCCTCGCCGAGTTCCTTCTGGATCGCCTTGACCTGCTCGTTCAAATAGTACTCGCGCTGGCTCTTTTCCATCTGGCGCTTGACGCGACCGCGGATGCGCTTCTCGACCTGAAGGATGTCGAGTTCGGCTTCCAACTGGCCGAGCAGCTTTTCCAGGCGCTCCGAAACGCCGAAGACCTCGAGGATTTCCTGTTTCTGTTCGAGTTTCAGCGGCAGATGTGCGGCGATGGTGTCGGCGAGGCGACCGGCGTCCTCGATCCCTGCAAGAGATGTCAGGACTTCAGGCGGAATTTTCTTGTTGAGCTTCACATACTGGTCGAACTGCGCAAGCACGGTGCGGCGCATGGCCTCGACTTCGTTGTCGACGCGCTCTTCGATCGGGATCAGGCTGACATCGGAGACGAACAGCGCGCGCTGGTCCTCGATGCGCAACACTCGGGCGCGCTGAACGCCTTCCACCAGAACCTTCACGGTGCCATCGGGCAGCTTGAGCATCTGCAGGATGTTGGCCAGACAACCAATCTCGTACATGTCCTCCGGCACCGGTTCGTCCTTCGCCGCCGATTTCTGGGCGACAAGCAGGATGCTCTTGCCGGCTTCCATCGCGGTCTCCAGGGCCTTGATCGACTTCGGACGCCCGACGAACAGCGGAATCACCATGTGCGGGAAAACGACGACGTCGCGCAGGGGCAGCAAGGGCAGGGTTTGGGTCTCAACAGGGGAGGCAGGCAGGCCAGACATCATCGTGTCCTTCGGTTATGGGTCACACCTCCACGTTGGGGCGGCGGACCGGAATTCAAGGCAACCTGGTCGATAGGATCAGTTGGAGCCCGCGACCCTGGGCTGGTCGGCATGGATCATCAGCGGCTGTGCGCCGCTTTCGATCGTGCTTTCGTCGATGACAACCTTGCTTACGCTTTCCATGGTCGGAATCTCGTACATCGTGTCCAGCAGCACATTCTCGAGGATCGAACGCAAACCACGTGCTCCCGTCTTGCGCTTCAACGCCTTCTTGGCAATCGCCTGCAGCGCCGACGGGCGCACCTCAAGTTCCACCCCTTCCATGGCGAACAGCTTGTGATACTGCTTGATCAGGGCATTCTTCGGTTCGATCAATATTTCGATCAACGCAGCCTCGTCAAGTTCCTGCAAGGTGGCGATTACCGGCAGGCGGCCGATCAACTCGGGAATCAGGCCGAACTTGATCAGGTCCTCGGGTTCTACCTGCTTCAGCATTTCGTCGACGTTGCCGGCGTCGCGACTCTTCACTTCGGCGCCGAAACCGATGCCGCCCTTTTCCGACCGGTTGCGGATCACCTTGTCGAGGCCATCGAAGGCACCGCCACAGATGAACAGGATGTTGGTCGTGTCGATCTGGATGAAATCCTGATTCGGATGTTTGCGCCCACCCTGCGGCGGAATACTCGCCACCGTGCCCTCGATCAGCTTCAGAAGCGCCTGCTGCACGCCCTCACCGGAGACGTCGCGAGTGATGGACGGGTTGTCGGACTTGCGCGAGATCTTGTCGATTTCGTCGATATAGACGATGCCCTGCTGCGCCTTCTCGACTTCGTGGTCGCACTTCTGCAGCAGCTTCTGGATGATGTTCTCGACGTCCTCCCCTACGTAGCCGGCTTCGGTCAGCGTCGTCGCATCGGCCATCACGAAGGGCACGTTGAGCATGCGCGCCAGGGTCTGCGCCAGCAGGGTCTTGCCCGAACCCGTGGGACCGATCAGCAGGATGTTGCTCTTGGCCAGCTCGACGCCATCGCTGCCTTTCTCCTGGTGCCGGATGCGCTTGTAGTGGTTATACACCGCTACCGCGAGGATTTTCTTCGCCGAATCCTGGCCGATCACGTACTGATCGAGCATCTCGCGGATTTCCTTCGGCGCCGGCAATTCCCGCTTGGCCGCGCCTGCCGGTTCGGCCGCGATCTCGTCGCGAATGATGTCGTTGCACAGCTCGATGCACTCGTCGCAGATGAAAACGGAAGGCCCGGCGATCAGCTTCTTGACTTCGTGCTGGCTTTTGCCGCAAAAGGAACAATACAGAAGCTTCTCGCTGCTGCCCGATTTCTTGTCGGCCATCTTCGTTTCTCTCCGCGCGAACGGTCAGGTTGCGGCTACCTCGGTACGGCTGGTCAGGACCTTGTCGACCAGACCATACTCGACGGCTGCCTCGGCCGACAGGAAATTGTCACGATCGGTATCGCGCTCGATACGCTCGATCGATTGTCCGGTGTGATGCGCCAGCATGTTGTTGAGCTTCTGCTTGAGGAACAATATCTCCTTGGCATGGATCTCGATGTCCGAGGCCTGGCCCTGGAAGCCGCCCATCGGCTGGTGGATCATAACGCGCGAATTTGGCAGGCAGAAGCGCTTGCCCTTTTCGCCCGCCGCCAGCAGGAACGCCCCCATGCTCGCCGCCTGACCGATGCACAGCGTCGACACGCTGGGCTTGATGAATTGCATGGTGTCATAGATCGCCATGCCCGCCGTAACGGAACCGCCCGGCGAATTGATGTAGAAGAATATGTCCTTGTCAGGATTTTCCGACTCCAGGAACAACAACTGGGCCACGATCAGGTTGGCCGTCGAATCGTTGACCGGCCCCACCAGGAAGATGACGCGCTCGCGCAGCAGGCGCGAATAGATGTCGTAGGCCCGCTCGCCGCGCCCGCTGGTCTCGATCACCATGGGCACCAGGCCCAGGGCTTGCGTGTCGTGGGTCGGCGCGTCGTGGACGCCGCCATGGTGTCGCGAACCGTACATGGACATCTCCGGCAGGATCATGCTGCATTTCCCATCAGTGCATCAAAGGCGATCGGGGTTTCGCTGACGCGTGTGTTCGCGAGCACCCAATCCACCACGTTGTTCTCCAGAGCCAGCGCCTCGGCCTCGGCCAGACGTTGTGGTTGGGAATAGTACCAGCGCACCACTTCCTTCGGGTCCTCGAATGTCTCCGCAAATTCGTCGACAATTTTCCGAACTTGTTCCGGCTTGACGTTGAGATCCCTTGCCTTGACCAATTCAGCAAGAAGCAGGCCAAGCTTTACCCTGCGCGCGGCCTGATCGGTGAACCAGGACGCCTCGACCGGGATGTTCTTCATGCCCATGCCGCGCGACTCCATGTCACGCCGCGCCGTCTCGGCCATCTGTTCGGATTCCATCGCCACCAGGGCCTTGGGCACCTCGATCGGATTCACCTTGAGCAGGGCATCCATGACCTGCTCCTTGACCTTGGCCTGCAGGCGCTTCTTTACCTCGCGTTCGAGGTTGGCCCGCACCTCGGCACGCATCTTCACCAGATCACCGTCGGCCACGCCGAGTTGACGGGCAAAGTCGGCATCGAGTTCGGGCAGGCGCGCGGCCTCGACCTTCTTCACGGTCATCTCGAACTGCACGGTCGAACCGGCCAATTCGGCGGCCTGGTAGTCCGCCGGAAAACTGACGTCGAAGGTCTTCGTCTCGCCGGCCTTGACGCCTTCCATCTGTGCCTCGAAGTCCGGCAGCATCATGCCGCCACCAACCATCACCGAGTAATCGGTCGCCTTGCCGCCGGCGAATTCCTCGCCATTCTTGCGGCCGACGAAGTCGATAACCAGGCGATCATTCTTCGCCGAGACAAGGTCGGTTTCGACATAGGTAGTGCGCTGCTTGCGCAATACTTCCAGTGTCTTGTCCACTTCGGTGTCGGTCACCGCCAGCGTCGGCTTGGAGATTTCCTGTCCCGCCAGGTCGCCCAGGGTTATTTCCGGGTACACCTCAAACACCGCTGTGAATCCCAACTGCCCGGGAACCGGGTCGGACTTCGGCTCGATGCGGGGATAGCCGGCGACGCGCAGGTTCTGCTCGCGCACCTTTTCGCCATAGGCCTTTTCCACGGCGGCGCCGATCGCGTCCGAACGCGCCTGCGACCCATACTGCTGGGCGACCATCTTCATCGGCACCTTGCCCGGACGGAAGCCCGCCATCTTCACCGTGCGCGACATCTGCTTCAGGCGCTGGTCGACATCCTTTTCGATGTCAGCCAGAACCACCGTCATCTCGATGCGCCGCTCCAGCGGGCTGGTCGTTTCACTCGTCGCTTCCGTCGTTGCCATGTCCGTCATCACTGTATCCGTCATTGAAAATTTGTTGAAAAGTTTGAGCCAACACTCGATTCCGGGCCATCCAGCGCCTGTACCCGGAGGATGGTGCCCAGGAAGGGACTCGAACCCCCACGCCTTGCGGCGCCAGAACCTAAATCTGGTGCGTCTACCAATTTCGCCACCTGGGCGCATGCCGCAGGGTCATGGCCGATGTCCCGTGCGACACGATGTGGATTGCGAATTTTACCTGCTTTCAGTTCCCTGGGGCGGCAGGCGCAAGACCTCGGAGAGTATCGGGCCAAGGCCAAAGCGCCAGTAGAATTCCGGCTTTGATCCTTGCCTCCCGTCCCCGCAATGGCCGTCGATCATTACGAGAACTTTCCCGTTGCGTCCATCCTGCTGCCGGCCTCGCTGCGCGAGCCGGTGGCGGCGATCTACGGCTTTGCCCGCAGCGCCGACGACTTCGCCGACGAAGGCGACCTGGCGCCGGAGCGGCGCAGGGAGCTATTGGCCGGATACCAGGCCGAACTCGACGCCATGGCGAGCGTTACGCCAACCCGGCATCCGATATTCCTGCGCCTGCGCCCTGTCGTAGCGCGGTACGAATTGCCGGCGCAACTGTTCCGCGACCTGCTCGACGCATTCCAGCAGGACGTGGTCAAGGACCGCTACCAGGACTTCGCCGAACTGATGGATTACTGCCGCCGCTCCGCCGATCCGGTCGGCCGCCTCCTGCTGCATCTGTTCGGCCATGCCACGGCCGAGAACCTGCGACGCTCCGACGCGATCTGTTCGGCGCTGCAACTGATCAATCATTGGCAGGACGTCGGCATCGACGCAGGCAAGGGCAGCGCAGGCCGCATCTACCTGCCGCGGGACGACATGGCGCGCTTCGGCGTCGATGACGCGGCGATTCTGCGCCGTGTCGCCAGCGCCGACTTTCGACATCTGCTGCGCTTCCAGGTCGACCGGGCACGCGCCCTGATGCTCTCCGGCGCTTCGCTGGGCTGGGACCTGCCGGGCCGCATCGGCCTTGAAATCCGCGCCATCGTGGCCGGCGGCCTGCGCATCCTGGATAAGATCGAGGCCGTCGACTACGATGTCTTCACCCGACGGCCGGTGCTGCAGGCCGCCGATTGGCCGCGTATCCTGTGGCGCTCGCTGGTCCGCCCCCTGGAAGCCCGATCGTGACCCCAGACCAATACTGCCAGGAACGCGCCGCTGCCAGCGGCTCCAGTTTCTACTACAGCTTTTTGTTCCTCGAACCGCGCCGCCGCCAGGCGATCACCGCGCTGTACGCCTTCTGTCGCGAAGTCGATGACGTGGTCGATGAATGCCCCGATCCGGTCGTCTCGCGCAGCAAGCTGGCATGGTGGCGCAACGAGGTGGGCGCGCTGTACGAAGGTCGCGCCAGCCACCCGGTGACGCAGGCCCTTGCGACGTCCCTGAAGCACTTCTTCCTGCCGCAGGAGCAGTTGCTGGAAATCATCGAGGGCATGGAAATGGATCTCGAACAGGTTCGCTATGCCGACTTCAAGGCGCTACACCTGTATTGCTATCGCGTCGCCAGCGTGGTCGGCCTGCTTGCCGCCGAAATCTTCGGCTACCGCGAACGCCAGACCCTGAAGTATGCGCACGACCTCGGGCTGGCCTTCCAGCTCACCAACATCATCCGCGACGTCGGCGAAGACGCCCGGCGCGGACGCTTCTACCTGCCGCAGGACGAACTGGCACGCTTCGGCGTCACCGAAGCCGACCTGGCAGGCGCGCGCTACGGCGACAACTTCCGCGAGTTGATGAAATTCCAGGTCGAACGGGCCCGCACCACCTACCGGCAGGCCTTCGCCCTGCTTCCTGAAGCCGACCGCAAGGCACAGCGCGCCGGACTGATCATGGCCGCCATCTACCAGGCGACGCTGGACGAGATCGTGCGCGACGACTTCCGCGTGCTGCACCAGCGCATATCCTTACCGCCGCTGCGCAAGCTTTGGCTGGCCGGAAAAACGTGGCTGATGGCCTGAAGCTGGCCGTCATCGGCGCCGGCTATGCCGGCATGGCCGCGGCCGTGGAACTTGCCGCCGCCGGGCGGAATGTCACTGTCTTCGAAGCCTCGCGCGTACTCGGCGGCCGCGCCCGCGCGGCGCGCATCGACGGCTTCGAGGTCGACAATGGGCAGCACATCCTGGTCGGCGCCTATGCGGAAACCCAGCGCCTGATGCGCGCGGTCGGCGCCGATCCCGGGCGCCTGTTGCGGCGCGCGCCCTTGCGCTTCGAGTTCCCTGGCGAATTCCTCATGAGCGCACCGCACCTGCCGGCGCCGCTGCACACAGCCTTCGCCCTGCTGCTGGCGCGCGGGCTCGACTGGCGCGAGAAGCTTGCCGCGATCCGCCTCATGCAGGGGTTGAAAGCACGACGGTTCCGCGTCGAACCGGACATCACGGTCGCCGCATGGCTGGACGCAAACAAAACGCCGTCGCGCCAGCGCCGACTTTTGTGGGAACCGCTGTGCATCGCCGCGCTGAACACGCCGGCCGAGCGCGCCTCGGCCCAGGTCCTGGCCAACGTGCTGCGCGACAGCCTGGCCGGCACCCGCGAAGCCAGCGACATGCTGTTGCCGCAAGTCGACCTCACCCGAATGTTTCCGCAACCGGCGGCGGAGTTCGTCAGGCAACGCGGCGGCAGCGTCCATCCGGGCCATCGCGTCGCCGCGCTGCGGCGCGAAGGCGACGCCTGGCGCGTTGACGACGCGGGGCCGTTCGCCCAGGTGGTGGTCGCCGTCGCGCCCTACCATCTCGCCGCGCTGGTTCCGGAACTGGCTACGCAAGTGGAACACTTTGACTGGGAACCCATCGTCACCAGCTACTTCAGCTATCCACCCCCAACGCGCCTGCCGCAGCCGATGCTGGGCGTCGACGCCGGGCTCGCGCAATGGCTGTTCGATCGTGGTGCCCTGTGCGGCCAGCAGGGCCTGGTCGCCGCCGTCATCAGCGCGCGCGGCAGGCACCTGGAACTACCGGCGGAGGAGCTGGAAGCAGGAATCCATCGCGAAATCGCGCGGCTGGTGCCCGGCCTGCCGGCGCCGCTGAAGGTGCAGACCATCACCGAGAAGCGCGCCACCTTCGCCTGCGTGCCGAACCTGTCGCGGCCTGCCGCCGCCAGCGGCCTGCCCGGCCTGTGGCTAGCCGGGGACTACGTCGCCGGCGATTACCCGGCGACCCTCGAAGGTGCGGTGCGCAGCGGCGTGGCAGCAGCGCGCCTTGTCATGAACGCGAATTAGCCGGCGTGCCGCGCCAGAATATCGGCCAGTTCATGTGGCTTCAACGCCACGTCCCAGCACCAGACCCCAAACCCGCCCTTTGAATTCACGCCGCTGACCCAGGCATCGAGCGCGGCACGCTTGGCGCGGTTCTGCTCGGAATCCTCGCCCTTTATTTCGAGCACGAGTGTCTTGCCGTTGCTCATGCGGATCAGGAAATCAGGCAGGTAACGTCGGCGCACGCCGTTCCACAGGTAGAAAATCTGAAAACCAAGGTGGTCGTTCTTGGCAAACGCAACAACCCGGGCATCCATCTCCATCAGGTTGGCCGCATGCTGCTCCCAGGCCGAATCGGCCAGCATGTGGCTGATCTGCGACTTCTGCGTCCGGTGACAGGTCTTGGTCGTGTACCAGGTGCGCATGGCACGCGTGCTGCCCAGCGGCATTTCCTCGTCGAACACCGGCTCCAGCCGCTCGCGGTTCTGCTCTTCGACATGGCGCATCAGGTGCTGCACGATGCCATCGAGATTGAGCGCGATCAGGATGCGGCGGCGGGCTTCGTCCTGATGGAACAGGCTGGGAATGTCCAGCTTGTCGCGGCCAAGAAAGCTCTCCACCAGCCGGATCAACTGCATTGCCAGGAAATCCCGTTGCCCCTTGAAGCGGCCTTCCGTCTGCTCGAAGGCCTTTTGCGCCGCACGAAACACCAGACGCTGCAAACGGAATTCTTCCGGCAGCAGTTCCAGGTCGATGCGTGTGATCTTGTCGAGATCCGCCGCACCGCCCAGGGCTGGCGCGATTTCCGCCACCACCGGCGTCGTCGCCGGATCGAGCGTCAGGGCCGGCACCTTGTGCCAATCCACCGCCAGTGTCGGCCGCATCACGACATCGACGCGCAGCACATTGGGCCAGCGGACTTCCAGCGCATTGCGCTCGGGCAAGGCCTCGACCTGGGTGCTCGGACGCGGCGGCGGCGGCGTATCACCACCGCCAACTTCCTGATAGATCGACAGCGGAACGCCGAAGACATTGACGAACTCCGGCTTGAACAGTCCGTTTTCGTCCTTGTCGTGCGACACCCGCCGCAAGCCGCGACCGATCACCTGCTCGCACAGCAACTGCGAGGTAAAGGCGCGCAGGCCCATGATGTGGGTGACATTCTTCGCGTCCCAGCCTTCCGAGAGCATGGCCACGGAAATCACGTTCTTCACGTCCTGCCCCGCGCGCCCGGTCTTGCCCACGGTATCGACGATCTCGCGCAGCAGTTCCTCCTTGGAAAGCGGCGCCAGCCGCTCACGCCTTTCCGCCGGAATGTCCGCCACGTCGACGATGGCGCGCAACTCCGCCTCGTAGTCCTTGTCGCTGGCGGCGCTCTCGCCCTGCTCCGCTTTCTCCAGCACGCGGGAATCGACGCGCAAAGTGCGCGCCGGATCGTGCAGTTCCAGCCAGTGGGCATTGCCCTTCTTGAAGTAATGCTCGATGCGCGCCGCCGTTTCCGTGCGATTGCAGACTGTCAGCAGCACCGGCGGCGAGACATGGCCCGCCGCCTGCCAGTCCTGCAATGCCGCGCGCCAGTCGGCGCCCAGCAGGGTGTAGGCATCCTGCACCAGCTTGGGCAGCGGCTCGTGCGGCTCGGCGCCGCGCCGGTTCAGGTCGTCCGCCACCTCGGCATCGCGGTAGATGTGATAGAGCTTCGAGCGCAAAGTCCGGGCATCGGGCAAGGCATCGTCGCGCACCACCACGCGCGGCGTCTTCACCAGCCCGGCCTCGATGGCGTCGTTGAGGCCAAAGTCCGACACGATCCACGAGAACAAACCGGCCTCAGTATTGGCCTTGCCGGTCGGCGCAAACGGCGTCGCCGAGAGGTCGAAGGCACGCAGCAGGCCGCGCGTCTTGTGCAGCCGGTCCAGTCCTTCGATCCAGCGCGTCGCCTCGTCGAGATCGATGCCCTGTTCCGCCGCCTGCTTGCGGCCGATCTTCACATCGGCCGGCACGCGATAGGCGTGGTGCGCCTCGTCGTTGATCACCACCAGGTAGCGGCTGCCCGCCAGCTTGCCCAGCACACGCCGGGTGAATGCCTCGTCGGACTCGCGGCCCTTCTTCACCACGGAACGCACTGTCGGCTCCAGCGGCATCAGCGCGTGCCAGTTCTCCACCAGGATCTCCGCCCGGTTCACCTGCTGGCGCATGGCTTCCGACGGACAGAGCGCGAACTGGTCATACACGTTGTCGGCTTCGCCCGGATACAGCACCCGCAGGCGCTCCTTGACCGTCAGCCCCGGCGCGACGGCGAAGATCGCCCGCGAAAAATCCTTGCGCTTCGGATAGGTCAGCGCATTTGCCACCTGCCAGACCACGATCATGCCCATCACCAGCGTCTTGCCGGTGCCGGTGGCCATCTTGCTGCACAGGCGTTCCCACGGCCCGCCGTCGCCGGGCAGGAATATGCCCTGACGAAACTCCGGTGAACCTTCGACCCACCAGATCAGTGTCTCGATCGCTTCGATCTGGCAGTAATAGAAGGGGTACAGGCGCGCCGTGCGGTCGTTCCAGTGCTCCAGCAGGCGGCGGGTAACCGCCGTCGCGCCCGGATAGTCGGCCGCGCGCCAGGCGGCGACGCGACCGCGAATCTCGTTGACCCGCTCCAGCGGCTCACTGCGCCGCGTGTTGTTGCGAATGTCGAAGATTTCGTAGCTGGCGGGACGGCGACCTTCAAGCTCGACCAACTCACCGCCCTTGGCCTGCTGCCAATGGCGGTTTGGCTCGGCATAGGGAGAATTGAGGATCAGCGAGTTCATGTGTCCGATATGCCCTGAATCACTGTCCGGTAGGCCTGATCCGGGTGGGTGGCTTGACCGGGAAACCGTAGTTCCAGCGCTCCCCGGGCGACCAGCGCTGGCAAGTAGGCATTCCTCAAGCGCTTCGGACTCCGGTTCAATGCCTGTGTCAGTTCGGACAAGGTCCGGAAACTTTCCGAGCAGAGTGACAATATCGCCTGCTCAACTAACTCTGTGGGTGCCCGTTGGCTCGACCGCACCCGTTCAACCAGCTCCCCATCAACCGTCCAGCTCTCCCCGTTAGCGAGCAAGCTCTCCCCGTTAGCAGGCGAGCACTCCCCGTTAGACAACAAGCTCTCCCCGTTAGCCTCCGACCTACCCCCGTTGGCCTCCGGTTCGATTTGCCCCGGCAAGGCATACCGCGTCCAGCGGCCAAATCCCTCGGGAACCAAAAGATTCTTGCGGACCAAGCCCTGGAGCAGTTTGGTGATGTCGACCCGGTGCAGCGGGAGGATCTCCTGCAAGCGCTGGTTGCTAACCTCGCCTTCCAGCGCCGCCGCAACCACCACCTGTACTTCGTGCCGATCAAGTTGCTCAAACGCATCACCGAAGCGAACGCGCAATTCCTCGACGGTTCCCTCCGGCAACATGCTGACCATCGGCAGGGTGAGCAGCACCCGGTCGGGCCGCATGGTTTCCTTGAAGCTGGGCGACTGCCAATGTTCGGCCGCCCAACTCTGCCTGATCTTGTCGATGCCCGAGCCAGCCTTATCGCCCACCCCCAACATCTGGAACATAAGCTGCAATGACTTGTTGCGGCATTCGCTGACACCGCCATGCAGAATCTGCTCCCGTGAAACCAGGAGTGTTCCAGGGTTCGAGAACTCGAAGCGGTTCGGATATCGGTCGATCACGATGCCGCCTTGGCCGCTGTAGTCGGCGTGGATCAAGGCATTGACCAGGGCCTCCTGCAAGGCCTCATGCACCGGCCCGCCCGACAAGCGATAGCCTTCGGCATCGGTCTGAAACGGTGCCTTGATTCCTGGTCCGCTACCCAGTTTGAGGATCACCCGCTGATAGAACTGCAACAGGTTTCCCTCCCAGGTGCCATCCAGAGTCAGCCGATCCGTCCAGCGAACTGCAGGATCATCGGCCAGGCGCTCACGGTAATCCAGATGGAACCCTGGGATCGCCTCAGGTGCCCGGATTGCCTCCAGCTTGCCGAACATCAACAGCCCGGCGGCGGTCAGCCCTTCAATCCCGCTGGCACGGTCCCGGCGCCAAGCCTGCAGCTTCACCAGCAGCCCGGAATCATCCTCCCGATGCCAGGGATGATTGGGATCGCGTGAGGCAAAGCGATTGCGAAACTGCCGTATCGAATCCGTATCCAGATCGTCGAGCGAGAAGCCCTTGAGAATCCTCGCATCCGGCGGCTCCTCCGCCTGATCGGCGAACATGCGCCGAACCTCGTCATCGCGACAACGGTAATCGCCCTCGTAATTGCGTCGAAAGCTGCCGTGAAAGGGATCGCTGCCGATGAACACCGGTCGCTCGCGCCTGCCGGCGCGCGGCACGTCGATGCGAATCACCGCATGGCCCGGCTTGTCGTCCACCGCCACAATCCCGACGCTACTCGTGGTCAGCAGGTTGCGACTGACCTTGCCGCGGTTGTTGATGGTGTTCCAAAAGTCCGCAACGAGCTTTTCTGCCTCGGTCACGCCATGGACATCGAGCTTGCCGTTGCGCTGCGTGATCCCAAGCCAGAGCGTGCCGCCGTCGGTATTGGCAAAGGCGGAATAGGTTTCCCAAAGGTCTCGCGGCAAGCCGCCCCTGGCGCCCTTGTACTCGACGTCGACACCCTCGTAGTAGCCCAGGTCGTCAAACAGGGACAACTGCTGCTCGGTCATCGCCGCCTCAATCCAATCCCACGACGCGCAAGGACTCGATTCCCCGGTCGTCCACGATCTTCACCGCCACCTTCCGGTTATCGCCCGCCGCGAAGGGCAGCGAGACGGTGCCGTGGAAGGCTTCCAGCGCGTCCTCGTCGAGTTCGGCGCGGATGTCCTTCTTCAGCTTTTCCCAGCCCTCGCCCTTGCCGGCGAGCGGGAAGAACACCTGATGCGGGAACAGCGAGCGTTCGTCGTAGTCGGTGTCGAGCGACCACATCGCGATGCGGCCCTTGCCGCCCGAGACCAGTTCGCCCTTGGCGGTGTCGAAATAGTCGAAGCCATTGACCTCGACCTCGAACAGGCCGTCCTTGCGCTTGCGCACCGCCACGTCCGGCTGACCCATGAGCCAGAAGGACTGGTTCGACGAGCGCGCCTTCTTCAAGTCCTCGGTCAGCAGGTCGGTGTTCATCTGCGCCTTGAGCGCGGTGATGCCCTTCAGGTGGTCGATGTCCTTCGCCGCCTCCGGGTCGAAGGTGAAGGCGCAGAAGACGATCATCTTCGGCAGCGGGAACAGGTTGCCGGCTTCTTCCAGCGCATTGGTCACCGCGCGCTGTTCCAGCGCCGCATGCTCGGGGCCAAAATGCACGACGACGCGCTGGCCGTCTTCGGTATGGCCGGTGCCGTGCAGGTATTTGGTGCCCGGCAGGGTTTCCAGCTCGGCGAACTTCAGCATCTGCCCGCCCTTGCCGCGGATGCCGGTTTTCAGCAGTTCGTCTCGCCACTGGTGCTGGCGCGAGGACTCGCCGGAGCGCGCAATGCTCGCATCGGCTGACCATGTACCCAACTGAGCGCCGTCCCGCGAGCGCCGACTCTCATCATCCAGCGCCTGCACGGTCGGGAAAGGCACGGCCTCGACCGAGAACGGCCCGGTGATGCGCAGCTTGGACTTCGATTTCGCCGGCTGGTCGTAGAGCGTTTCCTGATCGGCGTGACCGGCGATGGAACGGTCCATCGCCTTCTGCATCGCCTGGCGCGCGGCGTGGAAGGCCGCGAAGGCCAGCCGTGCCTTTTCGTCGGCGCCCTCGGGGAAATCGAAGGGAACTTCCCATTCCTGCGCCTCGGCCTTCAGCGCCTTGTTCAACTCGGCCAGCGCCTGCTCGATGGCCGGGTGCAGGCGTTCGTAGATCGCGTCGATGTCCGGGTTGTTGGCGATGGATTTCAGCGTGACATGCGGCACCGTCTTCCAGATGAAGCCGCCGCGCAAGCCCTCGTGCGGATAGCGCAGCTCGTAGTAGTCGTAGCTCGCGGTCATCAGGCGCTGCTTGGCCAGCGTCACCGCCACACGCGAGGTGTCGCAGGTGATCCAGCGCCGGCCCCACTTCTCGGCGACGTAGGCCGTGGTGCCCGAGCCGCAGGTCGGATCGAGCACGAGGTCGCCGGGGTCGGTGGTCATCAGGAGGCAGCGTTCGATGATCTTCTGACTTGTTTGGACTACATACACCTTGTCCATTCCGCTGCCAGACTGAGTGTCTGCCCAAAAGTTGGTTATTGGAATTGCAGGGAAATCGTCGAGATAGCGCACATACGTTGCATTGGCACCCTGCTTAGCCATGCGCCCCGCTTTTACAAGCCGCTCCATGCCTCCCGATGTCGCAGTCCAACCTCGATTTGCAGTTGGGTAGAAGTCTTCACCCTTTAGCCGAACTGGGAAGTGCATGGCCGATCCTTCGCCAGAAGGACGACCTTCGCGCTGACTCGTAGCAAGCTGATATCTAAAAGGACGAACGTCGGAAGAAATGGCAGTCGCACCCGAAAGCTCTTCAGCAGCTAGGCGCCGGATAGAACCGTTTGCAAGTCGAGCCGATGTATAGGCATCTGATCCGTCGTCTCCCATAGCCCGCTCACGAAACAAGGTGCGAAACTTGAGGCGCGCTGGATCTTTTGCATACCAAATGATGAAGTCAGTTGTGCCCGGCAGATAAAGTGATGTTTGCCCTGCGGTCTTCTTGAAGGTGATAACACTTACGAAATTCTCTGCGCCAAATACGTCATCTAGTATTTCCCGAACGTGATGGAGGTTTTCGTCGCCAATCTGCACGAACACGCTGCCCGACTCGGAGAGCAACTCCTTCGCCAGCAGCAGCCGGTCGCGCAGGTAGGTCAGGTAGGAATGAATTCCGAGTTCCCAGGTATCGCGGAAGGCCTTGATCATTTCCGGCTCTTGCGTCAGGTCCTCATCCTTTCGGTCCTTGACGTCGCGCTTGTTCACGAAGGGCTGGAAGTTGGAGCCGTACTTGATGCCGTAGGGCGGGTCGAAATAGATCGCCTGCACCTGCCCGGCCATGCCTTCCTTCTGCAACAGCGAGTTCATCACCAGCAGCGAGTCGCCGGCCACCAGCCGGTTGCTCCAGCCCTTGTCGTGCTTGTAGAAGTCGATCGCGTCGCGCAGCGGCAGGCTCTCGAAGGGCGCGTCGAACAGGCCGGGCTGCATGGCGCGCTGCTGCGCGGCTTTCGCTCCCTTGGCCTTGTCTTTCGCCGCGCTTTTCGCCGTCTCGCCAGCGCCGACTTTTCGTGCGGCGGACAGGATGCTCGCCGGGTCGATGCGCTCATGCACGTGCAGGCTGACCGTATCGACCTCGAAGCTCAGGCGCTCGGCCTTGCCGGTCCAGCTCAGGCTCGGGTCAAGATGCGGATCATGCTGCCAGGTGGTCTTGCCGTCGTCCGGATCGGTGGCCGGCGTGACCATGCCGACCTCGGGATTGTTCTTGCGCCGGTCGGGATGGCGGTAACTGAGGATGTCGGCTTCCGCGGCAGCCGACTTGGCGACGGAAGAGGGTTTCTTGGCCATGCGGTCTTTCCTGCGAGGGACTGCTCCGGTTTATACCAGAAACATGAAGCTGGGATGCTGGAATCGGTCATCAAAGCCGCAGCGTTCCAGACCCTGCCGCCGTGCGGCCAGCGCCGACTTTTGAAGATCGCCGCTACGTTTCCAGCCGCCCGCTCGCCAGGCGCAAAGTCCGTCCGCAACGCCTTGCCAGCGCCTCGTCGTGGGTGACCAGGATCAGCGTGGTGCCGGCTTCCGCGTTCATGTCGAACATCAGCGCGATGATCTGCTCGCCCGTGGCGGCGTCGAGATTGCCGGTCGGCTCGTCGGCCAGCAGCAGCCGCGGCCGCATGGCGAAGGCGCGCGCCAGTGCCACGCGCTGCTGCTCGCCGCCCGACAAGTGCTTGGGATAGTGCCCGAGCCGCGCGCCGAGCCCGACCCGCGCCAGCATGGCGGAGGCCGAGGCGCGGGCATCGGCGCGACCCGCGAGTTCCAGCGGCAGCATGGTGTTTTCCAGCGCGGTGAGCGCCGGCAGCAACTGGAAGGACTGAAAAACGAAGCCCAGCAGGCGACCGCGCAATTCGGCGCGGGCGTCCTCGTCGAGCCCGCCCAGATCCTCCCCGCCCAGGCGCACGCTGCCGGACGAGGGCTGGTCGAGGCCGGCCATCAGGCCGAGCAGGGTCGACTTGCCGGAACCCGAGGCGCCGACGATGGCCACCGCCTCGCCCGCCCTCACCGCAAACGAAATCTCGTGCAGAATCGTGAGCGTGCCGTCACCGCTGGGCACCACCTTGCCCAGGGCGCTCACCTCGATTACCGTGTCCGTCGCCAGACGCTTTTCGATCATGTTCAAGAAACTTGCCTCCTGCCTAACTTTCATGCAGCGATGCCGCACATCCGATAATGAAACGACGGAAGGGCGAGTTAGACGCCCGCCCCTCCCATCCTCCCCGCAAGGGGAGGCTACTGATTTGCTCGCTGCGCTCGAATGTAACCGGCGCCTTCGAGCAGGTTTTTTCACGTTAATTGCCCTGCTGTTCCTCAGCTTACCCGCCCACGGCGCTGAAAAGCGCATCCTGGTGTTCGGCGACAGCCTTTCCGCCGGCTTCGGCATCGCCGTCAGCCAGAGCTGGCCGGCCCTGCTCGGACAGCGCCTGCAGGCCAACGGTTCCGCCGCGACGGTAACCAATGCCAGCATCAGCGGCGAAACCACCGCCGGCGGTCGCGCGCGGCTGGATGCGGCGCTCGGACAGTTCAAGCCTTCCGTGGTCATTCTCGCACTCGGCGCCAACGATGGCCTGCGCGGCCTGCCGGTGGCGGCGATGAAGGAAAACCTCGCCGCGATGGTGGCTCTGGCGAAGAAGCGGCAAGCCCGGGTACTGCTGGTCGGCATGCGCCTGCCACCCAACTATGGCCCCCAATACACGAAGGATTTCGACGACGCCTTCCGCGACCTGGCGCGGCGCGAAAAGATCGCCCTGCTGCCCTTCCTGCTGGAGCCGATCGCCCTCGACCAGCAGGCCTTCCAGGCCGACGGCCTGCATCCGACCGCCGCGGCGCAGCCGAAGATCCTCGACCACGTCTGGGCCGCGCTGAAGCCGCTGCTCGGCTAGGGTCTCCAGGCCCGCCCCCTCGCCATGGATGAAAAGCTGCCCAAGGGCATCGCGACCGTACAGCAGCTCGCGGAATTCGACGCCGTGATCGACGCCCGCGCGCCGGGCGAATTCGCCGAGGATCGCCTGCCCGGCGCGATCAGCATGCCGGTGCTGGACGACGAGGAGCGCGCCCGCGTCGGCACGCTGTACAAACAGGTATCGGTGTTCGAGGCGAAAAAGCTCGGCGCCGCGCTTGTGTCGAAGAACATCGCGCGGCATATCGAACAGCATCTGCTGGGCAAGCCGAAGAACTGGCGGCCGCTGGTCTATTGCTGGCGCGGCGGCCAGCGCAGCGGCGCCTTCACCCACATCCTGCGCGAGATCGGCTGGGACGCGCATCGGCTGCAGGGCGGCTACAAGCGCTGGCGCCAGCACGTGGTCGAACAGCTCGCGCTGCTGCCGCCCACTTTCCATTTTCGCGTCGTCACCGGCGCCACCGGCAGCGGCAAGAGCCGCCTGCTCGAGGCCCTGGCGGCGCGCGGCGCGCAAATCCTGCACTTGGAGGAACTGGCGGCGCACAAGGGTTCCGTGCTGGGCAACCTGCCCTGGCAGCCGCAGCCGGCGCAGAAGGGCTTCGAATCGCAACTGCTGGCCGCGCTGTCGGCGCTGGACCCGGCGCAGCCGGTGTTCGTCGAGGCCGAAAGCCGCAAGATCGGGCGCCTGCAGGTGCCGGACGTGCTGCTCGAATCCATGCGTCGCGCGCCCACCCTGTGCATCGAGGCGCCGCTGGCAGCACGCGTCGATTTCCTGCTGCGCGATTACGACTATGCCGTGGCCGACCCGACCTGGCTGCTGGAACGCCTTGGCCACCTCAAGGGATTGCAAAGCAACGAGACGCTGGCCCGCTGGTGTGAACTGGTCGCCCTGGAAGATTTTCCGACGCTGGTCGCCGAACTCCTGGCGCAACACTACGATCCGCTCTACCAGCGCTCGCAGGCGAACAACTACGCCTCGTTCGGCGATGCGGCGCGCTACCAAACCGAACGCCTCGACCCGGCCGCGCTCGACGAACTCGCGCTGCAAATCCTCGCTACATCTGCCTGAACAGGTGCGCATAGCCGCGGCTGACGGCCACGGTTTCGGCGCGATCGCGCAGCTTGAGGCTGACGCGGCCCAGCGCATCGTGGCGCGCGGAAACCACCTGGCGCGCATTGATCAGGGTGCCGCGATGCACCTGCCAGAATTTCTCCGGGTCGAGCTGTTCGGCGAGCTCCTTGATCGGCGTGCGAATCAGCAATTCGGCGTCGCGCGTGAATACCGCCGTGTATTTGTCGGCCGCCTGGAAATAGCAGACCTCGTCCACCGCCACCAGCCTGACCTCGTTGCCCACCGAGGCGCGCACCCACTCCAGGTGACTGGCCGCTTTCGGCAGCAGCGCCTGCAGGCGCTGCAACAGGTCGTCCTGCGGCGCCGCGACGATCCGCCGCCGCAGGCGTTCGACGGCCAGCGCGAGGCGCTCGTCGGCGACCGGCTTCAGCAGGTAATCGACCGCTTCGCGCTCGAAGGCCTGCACCGCGAACTCGTCATAGGCGGTGACGAAAACCACGCGGCAGGCGGCACGCGCCGCCGGCGACAACGCAGGGATCACCTCCAGCCCGGACAGGCCCGGCATGCGGATGTCGAGGAAGGCCAGGTCGGGACGCAGGGTCTCGATCATGTCGCGCGCCTCGATGCCGTTGGCGGCGATGCCGGCAATGTCCAGTTCCGGCCACAGGGTGGCGAGACGGGTACGCAGGTGCTGTGCCAACAAGGACTCGTCGTCCGCGATCACGGCTTTCATGGCGCGGCCTCCAGCGGAAGGTCAAGCGTCGCCGTGACGCCAGCGCCGACTTTTGCGGCCACCTCCAACCGCGCCGCCGGCCCGTAGAGCGCCAGCAGTCGCGCCCGGATGTTGGACAGGCCGACGCCCTCGCCGGGCGCCTCGGCGATGCCGACGCCGTCATCGGCGACGCTGATCCGCAGGCATCCGTCGGCCACTGCGGCGTCGACCTGCAGGAAGCCGCCGCCCAGCTTCGGTTCGAGGCCGTGGCGAATGGCGTTTTCGACCAGCGGCTGCAACAGCATCGGTGGAAATTCGCGGCCAAGCAGGTGCGGCGGAATCTTGAAGGCGTAGTCCAGGCGATCGCCCATGCGTATCTTCAGGATGTCGAGGTAGGCCTTGAGCAGGGTCACTTCGTCGCCGAGCGAGCCGCCCTCGGCGCGGGTGCGCTGCAGGCTGGAGCGCAGGTAGCGGATCAGCGCGTCGAGCAGGCTGCCGGCGCGCCCCGGATCGACATCGATCAGGGCCGCCACGTTGGCCAGCGAGTTGAACAGGAAATGCGGCTCGATCTGCGCCTGTAGCAGGCGCAATCGGGCGGCCAGGGCCTGCTTCTCGGCCTCCAGCCGGGCCAGTTCGCGCGCCTGGAGATCGCGCCGAAGACTGGAATTGCGCTCGCGCAGCCAGAAAAACCCGGCGGCGATCGCGCCAAAAACCAGTCCGAGCAGCAGCGACTGCGCTTCATGGACGCCGTCGGCGGACCTGCCGACGCCGGTCAGCAGGCGCCCGAGGAAGCCGCCCAACGCCGCCCCGACAACGATGCCGGCCGCCGCCGCCAGGCCGCGCAACAGCGGCGGCAGGTTCGCATGCAGGACAGCCAGCAGCAGCATCGCGATGCTGAGGCCGATGCACTGCGAGAACACCAGGTTGATGGCGAAACCACCGCCAAAACCGATCGCGGACAGGAAGCCCGCAATCAGCGTACTGAAGACAATGGTGCCGGCCAGCGTTGCGAACAGTTTCGTCATAGCGCGATTATTTCACGGCCTTGTCGGCCAGCAACTCGCGCAGCTTGCGTTCTTCCCACTCGGCCCCCAGCCAACGCCTGCCGCCAAACGTGCTTAGCGCGTGCAGGGTGAGCCAGATGCCCCAGCCCAGCAAGGGCCAGTAGAACCACAGGCGTCCGGGAGAAGCGATCAGGTTGATCGCCAGGAGCCCGCAATTGACCACCACGAACACCATCAGGTGGTGGTAGAAGGCGCGCAGCATGCCAACCTGGCGGCGGGCATCGCGCTCGGCTACGGAATGTGACGGATCATCGACATATCGGGAACGGCAGACCATGATTCTCTCCTTGGAAGGTGCCCGCAATGACGGGATGGCTGCAGTTTCCGGCAAGGCACCCACGATCGCCAGCCGAATGCGACGAACGGGCAACAGCGGGAGATGGACGGCTGCCGGCAGCGATGATCTGCGACTACGGCGGCAGCGCAGGCTCGCCGCGCACCGCGCAAAGCCGTTGCACCACCGCCGGCCGCGGCGTCACGACCTCACCCTGCTCGAAGGCCGCCACGCTCAGTTTGCCGCGCACCACATTGAGCAACTCGTCGCGATGCAGCAGGAATTCGGGGCTGGACGGCTTGCCGAATCGAGCGTTGCCGACCATGAAAGTTTCGTACAGCAGCACGCCACCCTCGGTCAGCGAGTCGATCAGTCGCGGCAGCAGGGGCCGATGCAGGTAGTTCGTCACCACGATGCCGGCGAAGCGCCGCCCGGCGAAGGGCCAGGGCCCGCTTTCGAGGTCGGCCTGCACCGATTCCACATCCGGCGCCTTCGCCGCGATTTCGGCGAGCGCGGCGGCGTCGCGGTCCACCGCCACGACACGATGGCCGCGTTCCGCCAGCAGCAAGGCGTGACGACCACGGCCGCAGGCGAGGTCGAGGACGGTGCCACCGGCCGCGACCATGGGCAGGAAGCGTCGAATCCAGGCCGAAGGTGCGTCGCTCACCGGACTACCTCCCCCGAAACCCCGACCCCACGGCCGGCTCTGCATAGCCGGCCTGCTGCGGCTGCGCGGAGCCGTGCTCCGCGAAACCCTGCCTTCGCCCCAAGGCAGGGAGTGGCTGTGATTGGCCGCTGCGCGGCTCCATGGGTTGGCTGCGCCCCCTTGGGGTCCCCCAAGGGAACTTCCTTCGGGGCGCGGCCCAACGGCGGGGAGGGTTCATATCTTCCTCATGTCGGGTATCATTTTATGTTGAAACGAAGTTTCGAAACGCTGCCGGTGCCCGAATCCGCATGCCCTTAAAGCTGAAACCCCAATTTGGCAATGCTCAGGATCATCCCGATGCCCTGCGCGAGCGGCTGAGCACGATCACTGAGGCCTACAGCCGCTTCGTTCCGCGCCAGTTCCTCAACCTGCTGGGCATCGAGGACATCCGCAAGGTCGAACTCGGTCAGCAAGTCGAGCGCAAGATGACGATCCTCTTCGCCGACATCCGCGATTTCACCTCGCTCTCGGAAACGATGAGCCCACAGGAAAATTTCAACTTCCTGAACTCCTACCTGGTTCAGATGGAACCGGTGATCACCGCCCACGGAGGCTTCATCGACAAGTACGTCGGCGACGCGATCATGGCGCTGTTTCCCGATTCGCCCGACGCGGCGCTGCGCTGCGGCCTGGCGATGCTGAAGCGGCTCGACGAGTACAACGACGGCCGCGCACGCGCCGGCTATCGCCCGATCAAGATCGGCATCGGCATCAACACCGGCATCGTCATGCTGGGCACCATCGGCGGCGCCGCGCGCATGGACGGCACGGTGATCGGCGACGCGGTCAACCTCGCTGCGCGACTGGAGCGCCTGACCAAGGAATACCGCGTCTCGCTGCTGATCAGCGAAAACACTCTTTACTGCCTTGACCAGCCGCGGGAATGGTCGATCCGCTTCCTCGACCGCACCCACGTACGCGGCAAGCAGGGCGCGCAATCGGTGTATGAAGTCTTCGACGGCGATCCGCCCATGCTCGCGGATGCCAAGCGTCAGACATGGAAGCGCTTCGAGGAAGCACTTGCCTACTACCACATCGACGACGAAGTCAGTGCCGGGAAGCGTCTGGTCGACTACGTCGCGGCGGTTCCCAACGATACCGCCGCCCATGTCTACCTCGAACGTTGCAGCCCGCTGGCCCGCGTCACCAATGGCGTGCGCGGCGACAGCCCGCCGCTGTGGCACGAAAACTATTCGCTCGGACCGGAAACCGTCGATACGGCGCATAAGGCCCTGCTCGCCGACATGAACGCCCTGGCGCGCGCGATCAACGTCGGTGCGCTGGAACTGGCGACGCCACTGCTGGCGCAGATCGAGTCATCCGCCATCCTGGTCTTCGACATCGAGGAAGGGATGATGAAAGGCGAGGAGTACCCCTTCATTGACCTGCACAATAGACAGCATCGGCGATTCTTCGAGTATTTCGACGAATTGCGCAGCGAAATCCTGCGCGGCGACGAAGATCGTGTCTATCTCGGATTCCGCATCAAGCGCTTCCTTTCCGGGTGGCTGGTAAACCACATTCTCAGCGCCGACCGGCACTACGGCCACCACAAAAACAGCCGGGCGGAAGCGACAAGGCGTTTGTAGGGGATTTCCTCGGTTATCCGCGGTGGGAAGGTGTTATGCTGCACCGCACCAACCCATTGAGAACACGCCACCCCGCGGCTGTGGAGCGTTGCCATGCATAACGAACGTCACTACCTGCACACCCTCTTCGAACCGCAGTCGATCGCCATCATCGGCGCCTCGGAAACGCCGAACTCGATAGGCGTCACCCTGGTCCGCAACATGCTGGATTCGGGCTACAAGGGCAAGCTGTATTTCGTCAATCCCAGGCACGAAACGGTGTTCGGCCAGCAGAGCTACGCCTCGGTCGACACCATCGCGCAACGCCTCGATGTCGCCGTGATCTGCACCCAGGCCGCCACCGTCCCCGACATCGTCGACGCCTGCGGCCGCGCCGGCTGCAAGAACGCGATCGTGATTTCCGGCGGCTTCGCCGAGGCCGGTCCGCGCGGTGCGGCGCTGGAACGCGCGGCGCTGGAGAACGCGCGGCGCCATGGCATGCGCCTGCTTGGCCCCAACTGCCTCGGCATGATGCGCCCCGGCAACCAGCTCAACCTGACCTTCGGCCATGGCTTCGCCCATGCCGGCACGATCGGCCTCATTTCGCAGTCGGGCGCCTTATGCACCGCGATCCTCGACTGGGCGCTGCCGAACAAGATCGGCTTTTCCAGCGTCGTCTCGCTCGGCGCGGAAAGCGACATCGACTTCGGCGAAGTGCTCGACTTCATGGTCTCCGATCCGCGCACCGAGAACATCTTCCTTTACATCGAAGGCATCAAGAACGCCCGGCGCTTCATGAGCGCCTTGCGCGCGGCAGCACGTTGCAAGCCGGTGCTACTGATCAAGGTCGGCAAGCATCCGGCCGGCGAAAAGGCCGCGCTCTCCCATACCGGGGCGCTGGTGGGCGCCGACGACGTGTTCGACGCCGCGCTGCGCCGTGCCGGCGTGGTCCGCCTGGCCAACGTCGGCCAGATGTACGCCGCCGCGTCCGCCCTGTTCTCGCACTTTCGTCCGCGCGGCAAGCGGTTGGCGATCATTACCAATGGCGGCGGTCCCGGCGTCATGGCGGCCGACCATGCCGCAGACATAGACATCCCGCTGGCCCAGCTGGATACCGCCACGCAAAGCCGGCTGAACGAACTGCTGCCACCGAACTGGTCGAAGTCCAATCCGCTCGACATCCTCGGCGACGCCGATCCGGCGCGCTATGGCGTGGCGCTGCAGGCCTGCATCGACGACGACAACATCGATGGCGTGCTCGCCATTCTTACGCCGCAGGCAATGACCGATCCGACCCAGGCGGCGCGCACCGTGATCGAGATCGCGCGCCACAGCGACAAGCCCCTGGTGACCTGCTGGATGGGAGAGGAACAGGTGAGCGAAGCGCGAAAACTGTTCCAGGGCGCGGGCATTCCTACATTCCGCACCCCCGAGCCGGCGGTCGACCTGTTCTCGCACGTCTCCAACTACTACCGCAACCGGCAGTTGCTGGTGCAAACCCCGGCCTCGATCTCCGAACAAGCTCCACCGCGCCTCGAATCGGCGCGCCTGGTGATCGAGACCGCGCTGATGGAAGGGCGCAAGGTGCTCAGCGAAATGGAATCGAAGGCCATCCTGTCCGCCTTCAGGATCCCCATCGCGCAAACCGTGGTCGCCCGCTCCGCCTCCGAGGCCATGGTTCTGGCGGAAGAACTCGGACTGCCGGTCGTGATGAAGGTCGACTCACCCGAAATTGCCCACAAGAGCGATTCCGGCGGCGTTCGCCTGAACCTGAACAGCCTCGCCGCGGTGCGCGATGGCTGGCTGGAAATCATGGACGAAGTGAAGAAGGTCCGTCCGGATGCGCATATCAACGGCATCGCCATCGAACCGATGATCCAGAAACCCAACGGCCGCGAACTGATGGTCGGCATGATGCGCGACAAGATATTCGGCCCCACCATCGTCTTCGGGCCCGGCGGAACCAGCGTGGAAGCCAACTACAGCGACCGTGCCGTCGCGCTGCCACCACTCAACCCGGTGCTGGTGGCCGACATGCTGGCGTCGACGCGGACCACAGCCCGGCTTGGCAAATTCCGCAACATGCCGCCGGTCAACATGGAGGCCATAGAGGCGATTCTCCTCAGCGTTTCGGCGATGGTCTGCGAACTGCCGTGGATCGGCCACATGGATATCAACCCGCTGATCGTCGACGAGCACGGGGCGGTCGCCGTGGACGCGCGGATCACCATCGAGAACACGCCGATCACTGCCGGCCGCTATGACCACATGGCGATCCATCCCTATCCCTCTCACCTGAAGGGCGGCTTCCAGGCCAAGGATGGAACCCAGGTCACGATTCGCCCGATCCGGCCCGAGGACATCCGCATGGAACACGAGTTCGTCAAGGCGCTGTCCGCAGAATCGCGTTACATGCGCTTCATGAACACCATACGCGAAGTGTCGCAGGCGCAACTGGTGCGGCTGACCCAGATCGACTACGACCGCGAGATGGCCTATGTCGCCACGGTCGACGACAACGGCGCCGAAAAGGAAATCGGGGTGGTGCGCTACGCCACCAGTCCCGACGGCGAATCCTGCGAGTTCGCGATCGTCGTTGCCGACGACTGGCAGGGCAAGGGCCTCGCGCGGCGCCTGATGGGCACGCTGATCGACACCGCGCGCAGCAGCGGCCTGCGCTACATGCATGGCGATTTCCTCGCCGAGAACACGCGCATGCTGGCCTTCGTCGCCAGCCTCGGATTCGTGCTCTCGGCGCACCCCGAGGACCACGGCCTCAAGCGCGGCGTGCTGGTCCTGAACTAGCGCTCATGACACCCAGGGCCACCCTCGGAAGTGAAACACGCGAACGGCAAATTCAAGGCCCCCCACCCCCGTTCCCGCCCCAGGGCGGGGCTACCAAACAGTTCGCTTCGCTCAACTAGTACCACTCACTCCGAGCGAATTGTTTCAAGTTAAGAAAGCGCGAACCTCGACGTTACACCGGCGCGTCCGCCAGTTTCACCCAGGGGCCAGTCGCTCCGTCGAAGCCGAGGCCGCCGAGGGCCGCAAATTCGGCTTCGTTCGCCACCCCTTCGGCGATCACCAGCGTCCCGATCGAATGGGCGATGGAACTGACGCCCTTGAGGAAGGCCTGGTTGCCCGGATTGGTGTCGAGGTGGCGGATGAAGCTGGCATCGACCTTGATGTATTCGAGGCCAAGGTCGTGCAATTGCCCGATCTGGCTGAACTGGCGGCCGAAGTGTTCCACACCGACCCGGCAACCGTGGCTCCGGAGTAGGGTGCAAAGTTCGTGGAAGGCGTCGACGTGCTTCAGCACGCCGGTCTCGGCGACTTCGACCCAGAGTCGGCTGGCGACCTTGCGATGGCGATGCAGCAACATGTCGAGCTTGCGCCGGAAATTCGCCCCGGCAATCGAACTCGCCGCGAGGTTGATGGCCAGGCCGGTCGGCACATCCTGGCCTTCGAGCGATTCGAGCGCCAGTTCCAGTGCGGCGAAATCGAGTTGCGGCGCCAAGCCGAGGCGCTGCGCGATCGGCAGGAAGCTCCCGGCCGGTTGCCAGTCGCCGTCGGCATCGAACTTGAGGCGCAGCGGGCACTCCACGTGCAGCAGCCCGCCCTCCATATCGACCACCGGGAAGGACACCAGGCGCAACCAGCGCTGCTCAAGCGCCTGTTCGATGATGCGACCCCACTCTGCACCATCGGTCGGCATTTCGTCATCGGTCGCCACCACGGCTTCGCGCACCGCATTCAGTCCCTCGGCTTCCGTCGCAATCAACGCGGCATCGACCTGTGACAACAGCACGCGCAGACCGGTCCCCTGCTTGAAGGTCCCCATGCCGATATAGGCCGAGGGTCCGCCATCGACATAGGCTTCCATAGACGCCACCAGCGACTCGAGCAGCGCCTCGGCGACCTCGCGGCCGGCCTGCCGGCCGGGCAGCAGCAGCGCGAAGTCGGCGCCGTTCATGCGCGCCGCCAGCGCATCGACCTGCGCCGTACCGCCGGCGACCGACGGAAGTCCCTGTGGGGCGCCGATTGTCTCGGCCACGCGCCGCAGCAGGTCGTCGGTCGCGGCGCGGCCCAGCCGCTTGTTGATGCCGACCAGGTCGGCGACGCGGATCAGGAACAGCGTACCACCGGTGGAGTCCTCGCCCTGCACCGACGATCGCAACTGGGCGATGAAGAAGTCACGATTCGCGAGTCCGGTCAGCGGATCGAAATTGGCCTCACGGCGCACGGCCTCCAGCCGCGCGGCCTCCTCCTCGAACATCGACTTGAGGCGCAGCACGGTGGCATTCATGGCGCTAGCCAGTTTGCGCAGTTCGGGCACCTTTGGTTCCGGGATGGTGACGAAGCGCCGGTTGGTGATCGCCACCGCCTGGTCGATCACCGCCTGCAGGGGCCGCCGCAGGCGGCGCAGGATCAGGCTGCCGAGGTAGCCGCCGATGAAGCTGGCCAGCGCCAGTGCCGCGACCATCTCCTGCGTGCTGGTCCACAGCGCCTGATAGGCAAACCGGCTGTGGCTCAGCAAAGACACGCTTCCCAGTTGCTTCCAGCCATTGGTGATCTGCGCGACGCCGGGCTCGTCGGCGATCGGCAGGCGGCGCACGAACCACTCCGGGGCACCGGCGTCGCCAGTGGCCGCCACCCGGTCGACCATGATCCTGCCGTTCGGATCAAGTATCCGAATGTACTCGTAGTGGCCGCTGTCGAAAAGCGCAGCCACCGTGAGCTCGAGCGTGACCGCATCGGGTGCCTGCTGGCTCAGCGACAGGGCCAGCGCCGCGGCATTGTCGGCATTCTTCATGCTCAGTTGCTGTTCCAGGTAGGCGCGCGCGGACAGCAGCGTGGCGAACAGGCTGCCGCCCAGCGCCAGCAGCATGCTGAGAACAATGGCTAACCAGAGTTGGCGGTACATCGACATGACGAACTTCCTTTCCTAACATTCATTGCAGCGAGACCCGCGCGCCGAGGATGAAACACGCGAAAGGCGGATTGAAGACCCGCCCTCCCATCCGCTGCGCGGCCCGCAGCTGGCTTCGCACAGCCAGCGGGCCGCGGCGGCGCGACGCATGCGTCGCGAATTCCCGCCTCGCTCCGCGCGGGGACGCTACTTTTCAGCCGGCTTCGCTCGGCTATCAGCAGCCGCTCAGAACCCGTTGTTTCACGTTTGCCTTCCTGCTGATCCATGTTCATTCGAAACCCTCGCTGCGCGCCCTGTTGAGCAGGTCCTGCCAGCGCGAGAGTTGCCCGGTGCCGCCGCGCCCCTTGGTGGCGTTGCCGGCGACACCGCTCCAGATCGCCTCGCTGTTGAAGCTGAAAACCGGATACAGGTCCTTGCGCTGCGATGCCATACGGATATCCGGAACCAGGTTGTCCAGCACCAGCGGCTCGGCATCGGGCGTCGGATAGTATGCAAGAACCATATGCGCCTGCAGTTGCGGACCGCCGGAACCGTCGATCCTGGCCTTGACATAGACCAGGCGCAGCTTGTTCTGGGAGATTCCGGCGTCCTTCAGCGAATAGTATTTGATGATCGCGTAATCCTCGCAGTCGGCGCGCCCCTGGCCGATGGTTTCCAAAGGCGTCGCCCAGTAGTCGCTTTGCGCCCAGATCGCGTGGTCGTCGTCGAACGCAACGCGTCGATTGAGGAAGTCATTGACGCGGGTCAGTTTCTGCCGTTCGCTGAGCTTGGGCGCCGCCGCCTCGGCGAGCACCTGTTGCCAGTCGCGCAGCAGCGTTACCTGGGCAACGCCGAAGCGCACGACCAGCAACTGCTGCAAACGGTCGAAGTCGAAGGCCGCCGCCGACACGGCTAACAACGGCAGCAGCCAGGCCAACGCCTTGCGCCAACGGGGCCGCCGCAGCAGTGGGGTGAAGGATCGTGCCGCGAAACGGCTCATGCGGACGGGCGAACGGTACGGGTGGCCCGTTCAGGTTCGCGGCTGAGGGCGTGCACGACCAGGGACCGCTACGGCCTTCACCGCCGTGTCACCCGTCAAATCGGGGGGTGCCGACCGATGCCCGTTCAGCAGCAGGACAAGGTGCAGCCGGTCGCGCGCTTGGCACTTCTCAAGGACCGAGCCGACATGGGCCTTGACGGTGCGCTCGGTGATCGCCAGCTGGCGAGCCACTTCCTTGTTGCTGCAACCCTGCGTGATGCACTCCGCGACCTGCCGCTCGCGATGGGTGAGAAGAGCGAGGAGGGAGTCGCGATCGTCCCCATCCGCGGTTGGCGTCGCCGAGCGCGACAACGCGGCCTGCGTCGCCACCAGCAGGCGTCGCATCAGTTCCGCACCGATCCACAGCCCGCCCGCGCGTACCACGCCGGCGATGCGGCGCAGGTTGCCGGCCGTGGCGTGGGCATTACAGTAGCCGCGACATCCCGCCGAGAACAGGGCGAGGCCCTCTTCATCCTGCGGACGGTTCGCCAGTGCGATCACCGCGACATTGTTCGCCTTGGCGCGCAGTGCGGCAATCTGGTCCGAGGCCGGTACCGCGGGATCGAGGTGCAGCCAGACCAATGTGTCGTCCGGCAGCGCTCGCGGCAGTCGCTCCGGTGCCGCGACAATGGCCCCGGGGAAGGCTTCCAGCCAGCGCGGCAGCGCCCGCGCGGCAGGCGCGAGGAAAAGATGCCGAGGCGAGGTTCGCGTCCTGGATGTCATACCGTGCGGATTCCGGTGGCGGCCTTCCTCCCCGCGCAGCCTGCCGTGGCATGCAGCGATTGCGTCGGGAAAAGGTCGATTGATCTGGGCAATTATGGTCCCAAACGCGCAGCAGCTTGTTTATCCGTGTTTTGCGCGGCAAACTGCGGTTACTACGTAGCAGCGCGGCGAGTCCGGCCGCGAACGACCTAGGAATGCGATGCCCAGCACCCCGACCCGCTGCCCATGGTGCGGCAGCGACCCGCTCTACACCGCCTATCACGATACCGAGTGGGGCGTACCCTGCCATGACGAACGCGCGCTGTTCGAGTTCCTCATCCTCGAAGGCGCACAGGCCGGTTTGTCCTGGATCACCATCCTCAGGAAGCGCGAAAACTACCGACGCGCCTACCATGGCTTCGATCCGGCCAAGATCGCGCGTTACGGTGAAAAGGATGTCGCCCGCCTGCTGGGCGATGCCGGCATCGTCAGGAACCGGCTGAAGATAGCCGCCAGCATCGACAACGCACGCGCGACGCTGGAACTCTACGAACAGGGCGGATCCCTCGACCAGTTGCTGTGGTCCTTCGTCGATGGCCAGCCGCGCATCAACCGCTGGCGGGAGATGGCGGAGGTTCCCGCCATCACCCCGCAAGCGGAAGCCCTGTCGAAGGAACTCAAGCGGCGCGGCTTCCGCTTCATCGGTCCGACCGTGATATATGCCCACATGCAGGCGACCGGCATGGTGAATGACCACCTGTTGTCTTGTCGGCGCCACGCCGAACTCGGCGGCTGATTCCCGCGGCCTGCCGCCGCTGGCGGCGGAATGCCTCATGGCGATTGTGGTTACAATGCCCGCATCCACTGCTCACCGGGCTTGGCCCCGGGTCGCGCATGCAAATCGGCTTCGAAACCATTCGCCAGATCCTCGAACACCGCCTGCATCAGGAGGATATCGAGAAACTGCTGCACGGACTCGACGAGGCCGGCAAGGCCGAGTTGTTTTTCCGCATTACCGAAATGCTGCGCCGCACCTCGGCGCTGGCCGACATCGCCAACCGGGTATCCGACAGCCTCTCGCTCGACGTGCTTTTTCCGCGCCTGATGGAGGTCGTGACCGAGGCGCTCAACGCCGACCGCAGTTCGCTGTTCCTGCACGACGCCGAAACCGGAGAATTGTTCTCGCGCGTAATGCAGGGTGATGCCATCGGCGAAATCCGCTTCCCCTGCCATCTCGGCGTCGCCGGATCGGTGTTCACCAGCGGCACTGCCGAAATCATTGCCGACGCCTATGCCGACCCCCGCTTCAACCAGGAGGTGGACCGGCGCACGGGCTACCGCACGCGCAACATCCTATGCGTGCCGATCCGCAACAAGAACCATGAGGTGATCGGCATCACCCAGGTGCTGAACAAGCAGGCGGGCGATTTCGACAGCGAAGACAAGCGCCTGCTCGAAGGCCTCTCGCTGCAGGCGTCCGCCGCACTGGAGAACGCGCGCTTGTTCGAGAAGGTCGAGCGGCAGCAGCGCGAGGAGGCCATGCTGCTGGAAGTCAGCATCTCGATCGTCGCCGAGATCCACCTCGGTCCGCTGCTGGCGAGGATCATGGCCGCGGCCACCTCCCTGCTCGAGGCGGACCGCGGCACCCTGTTCCTCTACGACGCGGACACGCACGAGCTCTACTCCCGCGTCGCCGGCGGCATCGCCGGCGAGGAGATCCGTTTCCCGGCCGATGCCGGCATTGCCGGAGAGTGCTTCAGCAGAGGGCGGGTGATCAACATCGCCGATGCTTATTCGGATTCACGCTTCAATCCCGATTTCGACCGCCACACGGGTTACCGCACCCACAGCATGCTGTGCATGCCCATCATCGCCCGGGCCGAGCGCAAGATCGGCGTGATGCAGATCCTCAACCGCAAGGGCGGCGCCTTCGGCAGCTCCGACGAGCGGCGCCTGCGCGCGTTCTCGGCGCAGGCGGCGGTCGCCATCGAGAACGCGCAGTTGTTCGAGGAAATCACCGCCGAGCGCAACTACAACGAAGCCATCCTGCACAGCATGAACAACGCCGTGCTGACGCTCGATGCGGGCGGTACCCTGCGCAAGGTCAACGAGTCAGCCCGGCGCATCCTGCGCCGCGCTGACGGGGAACTGATCAGCCACGGGCTCGATGACATCTTCTACGGTCGCAACAGCTGGGTGGCAAAGAGCCTGGACAAGGTGCGGGCGACCGGAGCTACCGACATCACCGTCGATACCGACCTGTTCATCGAAGGCGGCGAGACCATCTCGGTCAACCTGGTCACGGTGCAACTGAACAGCCTGCGCGACGAGCCGATCGGCTACATGCTGATGATGGAGGACATCACTCGCGAAAAGCGCCTGCGCAACACCATGTCGCGCTACATGAGCAAGTCGGTGGTGGACCAACTGCTGGCGAGCGGCGAGGTGGAACTCGGCGGCACCGGGCGCGACGTCAGCGTGCTGTTCTCCGACATTCGCGGCTTCACCTCGATCTCGGAGCGCCTCGGCGCGAAGGAGACCGTGGCGCTGCTCAACGAGTATTTCACCGACATGGTGGACATCGTCTTCGCCCACAACGGCGTGCTCGACAAATACATCGGCGACATGATCATGGCCGTGTTCGGCTCGGTGCTGCAAAGCGACGAGGACGCCAGCAACGCGGTGATGGTGGGCAACAAGATGCTGACCGCGCTGCACCACCTCAACCGGCGCCGCGCCGAGCGCGGCGACGAAGCCATCCGCATCGGCGTCGGCATCAGCACCGGCCACGTCGTTGCCGGCAACATCGGCTCGCTCAAGCGCATGGAATACACCGTGGTCGGCGACCGGGTCAACCTTGCCGAACGCCTGGAAAGCGCCAACAAGTTCTACGGCACCTCGATCCTGTTTTGCGATGCCACCTGGACGGCGGTCCGCGATCATGCCGCCGCCCGCGAAATCGACCTGATCCGCGTGCGTGGGCGGGACAAGCCGGTGGCCATCTACGAAGCGCTGGGCCACCACTCGGAAGACAGCTTTCCCCATCGCGAGGAGGCGCTTGCCGCCTTCAGCGAAGGCCTGCTGCGCTATCGCCAGCGCGACTGGGGCGGCGCCGAACACTGCTTCAGCGTCGCCCTCGCGGCCAATCCGAATGACGGACCGTCGAAGATCTATTTCGAACGTTGCCGAATCTACGGCAGCACGCCACCCCCCGCCGCATGGGACGGCGTATGGACCATGCCCAACAAATAGCTGGCGCGCGGCGCGGTCCTCCTCATGCCGCCGGAGTGCCCCGCGCCGGGATCAACAGAAGGAGCCGATCGTGGAACTCTCGTCCTTGCTCGCACACCATGCCCGCTACCGGCCGCAGGCCACGGCGGTGGTGTTCGAGGACCGGCGCCTCGACTACCGGCAGTACCACGCGCGCGCGGACCGCGTCGCCCACATGTTCCGCGCGCTCGGCGTCGGCAAGGGCGACCGCGTCGCCTCGCTGCTGCCCAATTGTCTGGAACAGCTCGACCTTTACTGGGCCTGCGCCCGCATCGGCGCGGTGGCCGTACCTCTGTCGCCCCTGCTGACGGGCAGCGGCCTGGCCAGCCTGATCAACGACGCCGGCGCCACCTGCCTCGTCACCGGCAGCAGCCTGCTGCCGGTGGTCGAACAGGTGCTACCCGAGTTGGCGACGCTCGAACCCGGCCGCGTGCTGCTGACCGACGCCGACCTGCCGCCCTGGGGCAGCTACACGGCGCTGGCCGCCGCCGCGCCCGACGGCCCGCCGCCCGATGCGGGCGTGGGCGCCGACGACCTGTTCAACATCATGTACACCTCGGGCACCACCGGCCTGCCCAAGGGCATCATGCACAGCCACCGCGTGCGCGCCATGTACGCGCTACTGCTGGGCGCCGCCTGGCGCATGACGCCGGAATCGGTGGTGCTGCACACCGGCGCCATCGTCTTCAACGGCGCCTTCGTCACGCTGATGCCGGCCTTCCACCTCGGCGCCACCTACATCCTGCACCGCCAGTTCGACGCGGCCGCGATGCTGGCCACCATCGCCGCCGAACAGGTCACCCACGTCATGGTGGTGCCGGCGCAGATCATCGCCCTGCTCGATTCGCCCGCCTTCGACCCGCGCCAGCTCGCCTCGCTGCAAATGATCCTCTCGCTCGGCGCGCCGCTGCCGCAGGCGCGCAAGGACCAGTTGAACGCCCTGCTGCCCGACCGCTTCCACGAGCTTTATGGGCTCACCGAAGGTTTCGTCACCATCCTCGACAAGACCGATGCAGTCCGGAAGTCCGGCTCAGTCGGCTGCCCGCCGCCTTTCAGCGCGGTGCGCATCGTCGATGACGGCGGCCGCGACCTGCCGCCCGGCCAGCCGGGCGAAATCGTCGGCCGCGGCCCCTTCGTCATGCAGGGCTACTGGCGCAAACAGGAACTGACCGCCGAGACCCTGCGCGGCGGCTGGATCTACAGCGGCGACATCGGCCACCTGGACGAGGAAGGCTACCTCTACCTGGTCGATCGCAAGAAGGACATGATCGATTCCGGCGGGGTCAAGGTCTATCCGCGCGACATCGAAGACATCGCCAGCCGCCACCCGGCCATCGCCGAGGTCGCCGTGTTCGGAGTGCCGCACGACACCTGGGGTGAAACCCCGGTTGCCGCGGTGGTGCTGAAGCCGGGCGGCGCGGCCGGCGCCGACGAACTGCGCGACTGGATCAACGAACGTGTCGCCGCGCGCTACCAGCGCGTACGCGAAGTCATCATCCTCGACGCCTTCCCGCGCAACGCCGCCGGCAAGACCCTCAAGCGCGAAATGCGCGAGCCATACTGGACGGGAAGGGCTACGAAGATCTGACGGCTACCCGCCGCCCCATGGCCAGCACCGTCAGCACCGCCAGCACCTGCAGCAGGGCGACGCCGGGCAACACGCCGTCACGGCCGCCGGCGTCGAGCAGCATGCCGAAGGCCAGCGGCCCGAGTGCCAGGCCGACATCGAGCCCGGAATAGACGAAGCCATAGACGCGGCCGAAGGCGGGCGATTCCTTGCCGCCGGGCAGCGATTCGGTGGCGACGCGGCGCACCAGCATGTCGCGCGAGGGGCCGGCGAGGCCCACGCCGACGCCGACGCCGACCATCAGCGGCAGCACGCTCCATGCCGGCGGCAGGCCGCTGGCCAGCACCGAGGCGAACACGGCGGCGCCGATCAATGCACCGCCCACGGCGCGATCGTGGGCATGAACCTTGACCGCGACGAAGCCGCCGACCACCATGCCGGCCGCCGATCCCAGCAGGTAGCCGGTGAGTGCGGCCACGGCGACCGCGGCGGAAATCCCGTAAATGCCGCCCAGCACCGGTACCGAAAAACTCTGCAGGCCGCCAAAGGCCGCGGTGATCAAGAGGAAGAACATGAACGCGAGCCAGATCGCCGGCACTCTGAGGAAGCCGAAAACCGGTCCCTGCGCCGTTGTGCCGGCGCCGACTCTTGGCCGCTCGTCGTCGAGCAGAGGCCGCGCGAACAGCAAGGCCATCACCGAGGCCAGCGCCACCATGGCCGCGGCAATGCCCGCACCGCGCCAGCCGGCCCCCGCCAGTGCCGTGCCGGAAACCGCCGCGCCCAGCGCCCAGCCCAGGTTGCCCGACAGGCCGTGCACGGAAAAGGCATGGCCCAGACGCGCCGGCGAGACCTTCTTGTTCAGGAGCGAGAAGTCGGCCGGATGGAACACCGCGTTGCCCAAGCCGGCCAACGCCACCGCCAGCACCAGCATCGCGTAGCTGGTCGCCGCCGCCAGCGCCAGGCCGGAAATCGCCAGCAGGCTGACTCCAGCCATCAGCACCCGGCGCGCGCCGTAACGGTCGACGACGATGCCGGCGAGCGCCTGGCCGACGCCGGAGATGGCGAAGAACACCGTCATCAGGAAGCCCGCCTCGGTGTAGCCAAATCCGAAATCGGGCATCAGCAGCGGAAACAGCGGAGGTAACAAAAGGTGAAACAGGTGCGAAGTGGCATGGGCCACGCCGACCAGCGCGATCACCGCAGCATCGGCGCGGAAAGTGGTAGTGGGGGACATAGGCCGATGCTAACCGATATCCATGGCTGAAATATCCACTGACACTCGGTAACAGACGGCCGCTACCGGGCTGCCTATCTTGCGTCCCATGGGCGGCGCAGGGGCGCCGCCCGACAACCGAGGAGACCACCATGAAGGCAAGAACACTGCAACTTAGCCTGATCGCCAGTGCCCTGTTTGCACTCGGCGCCATCGCCGCGCCCGCCCACGCCAACGACGATGGCCGCGAATGGCGCAGTGACAGCCGCGAGATCCGCCAGGACAGGCGCGAACTGCGCGCCGACTACCGCGAACTGGCCGAGGACCGCGCCGACTACGCCCGCGCCCGCGCGGCCGGCGACTACGGCGCGATGCACCGCGAGCGCATGGAGATCCACCAGGATCTGCGCGAGATCGGCCGCGACCGCGCCGAACTGCGGCGCGACTTGCGCGACCGCCACCAGGACCGTCGCGACCACTGGCGCGGACAGCAACAGGACAACCGCCATGGCAACTGGCAAGGCAGCCAGCACAGCCGCTGGAGCCAGCATGCCGAAGAACGCAGGGAAACTCGCGCCGACTGGCGCCATGCGGCGCAGGCGCGGCCGGCCGCCTGGCGCCCGGCCGCCGCAAGCGGCAACGCGGCAACTTCGAGCAACGGCAACAATGGTCGCCACGCGGGTTGGCAGCAGGGCCGCGGCAATCGGCACGGCGGCTGATCGAACCCGAGGCAGGGCGACGGTCGGCAGCGCTTCGGCGGGGGTGCTACATTGCTCCCTATGGAACGCACCCCCTACAACCTCCGCGTCGCCTGGCTGGTCCTGCTGCAGTTCCTCAGCCTGCCGCTGCTGGGCTACGCGCTCGGCGACCTCGGCGGGATGCCCGGCCTGGGGAACCTGCTGACGCCGTTCTGGGTGTTCGTGGCATTTCCGCTGATCGACACCTGGATCGGAATCGACACACGCAATCCGCCGCCCGGAAGCGATGCCGCCCTTTCCGCCGCGACGGGCTACCGCCTGTTGCCGCTGGCCGCCTTGCCGGCCCACGCGCTGATGCTGCTCTGGGCCGCGCCCGCGGCGGTCGCGCTGGCGGCACAGAGCCCGCTGGGCGCACTCGGCCTGTGCCTGGCGGTCGGCATCGTCGGCGGCGCGATCGGCATTACCTACGCGCATGAGCTGATCCACAAGCCGACGGCGCTGGAGCGCAATGCCGGTGGCATCCTGCTGGCGCTGGTCGCCAACGGCGGCTTCAAGGTAGAGCACGTCTACGGACACCATGTCGATGTCGCCACGCCGCGCGACACCTCGACGGCGCGTTTGGGCCAGTCGGCCTATGCCTTCCTGCTGCGCTCACTGCTGGTCAATCCGCTGCGCGCCTGGCAGCTGGCCGGCGAACGCCTGCGCGCGCGCGGCCTGCCGGCCTGGCACTGGCGCAATGAAATGTACCTGTGGCACGGGCTGACGCTGCTGTTCGCGGCAGGAATGACGGCGTGGCTGGGTGCCGCGGGGCTTGGCTTCTTCGCCCTGCAGGCCTTCGTCGCCATCGTGCTGCTGGAACTGGTGAACTACATCGAGCACTACGGCCTGCTGCGCCGCCAACGCCCCGACGGCAGCTACGAGCGGGTGACGCCGCGCCATTCGTGGAACGACAGCCACCACCTGTCCAACCTCGCGCTGCTCAACCTGCAGCGCCACTCCGACCACCACGCCTTCGCCGCGCGCCGCTACCAGATTCTGCGCCACCACGACGAAGCGCCGCAACTGCCAACCGGCTATGCCTCGCTGGTGCTGCTGGCGCTACTGCCGCCGCTGTGGCGGCGCTTCATGGACCCACGGGTGGCGGCGTGGAAGGCCGCCGAAACGCGCTGACCAGGCTTTCGGCTGGCGCGGCTCGACGTGGGCGCGAAGCCACGCAGGGAATTCCCCCCCCCGCGAGTTCGCCCGCGGCAAGAGCGACAACGACAAGCACGCATTCGGCATTATCGACAACAAGATCGGAACCGTTGAGCGCGAGAAGCAGTTCGGTCGCAATCAGCGCGGCACGCTTGTTGCCGTCCAATTTGGGATGTTTGCGAACGAGGCCGAACCCATGCGCGGCAGCGAGCAACGCGACATCGGGTTTGCCATGGGCGGCGGAATTTTCGGGACGTGCCAGCGCAGAGTCCAGCAGGGCCGTGTCGCCGAGATCGGCCGCACCGCCATGCTCCGCCAGTTGCTCATGGCACGCGGCGATGACCGGCCCGCGAGATGCCGACCGCCACCCCCACCGCGCAATCGACCAGGCGCCACCTGCACGCACACGCTCGTCGCGCGCACCGAGAAAGACATACGGGGTTTCATCCAGCGGTCGGTTGCGCCTGACGGACAGGCCGGCATCGAGTTGTTCGGCGCCGCAACTAACCCGGGGCTGGGAGATCCACACCGCTGGTCCCGGAAGTTTCACCAGGATGTCCGTCACTTGCGGGTGGAGGCGCCCTGCACATACATCCCGGCAAAGGCGATACTCAGCGCCTGCGGTGCGCGTGCCCTTCTCCGGGGCGCCGGGATACAAGCCACCGCAACGCATTTGAGACAGTCGAAGATCAATTGGCCGACCCGGGTCACGATGATCTTCGGCTTGAAGCCGTAGCCTTAGTGGGGTTATTCTGTCATGAAATCGAACGGACAGCAGGGACAGCAAACAATGGATTCTGGCAAAAACCGTGATCAATCCGCATCCGAGGCGCCGGATCCACCAGACCCTTCCGAGAGCAAGAACATGCCCCGACAACAGACCCTTGTTCTTGCCGGCGTCATCCTTTTGTTTTCGCTTGTCTACTTTGTCCTGCTTTTTGTCGCGCTTCACTTCGTCCGCTCTTCGGCGCTTCCGACCTTCGGGATAGTATTCGTCAGCTATATCGCGTGGAGAAACGGTGCGGTTGCCGGCCTCGCCTTGGTGGCGTTGAACCATCTATGGACATCCACGGCATTTCTCATTCTCGCTCCTGAATTTACCAGGTCATATCCACCGGAAGCGATCATCAGTATCCTGGTGCACATCGGTGTTGCACTTCTGCTGGGGTATTTCGGAAGACTCGCAGCGGACCTCCGTAATGAAATCGACGTGCGCAAAAAAGCGGAGGCGTCACTCATGCTGCTGCAGAACGAACTCGAACAACGGGTGGAAGCACGTACCCGCGAGCTTGAAAAAGTCAACGAGTTCCTCACGCAGGCCAGGAAAATGGAAGCGATCGGCCATCTGGCCGGCAGCATTGCGCACGACTTCAACAATTACCTCAACATCATTCTTGGTTACAGTGCTCTCCTCGTCAAAAAGCTCGAACCAGATTCGCCACTGATCGAATGGGCTCTCAATGTGGAGAAGGCCGCTGCAACCGCGGCAGAACTTACTTCGCAGCTTCTGGCCTTTTCACGCAAAAAGAAATTCCCTGTCAGGCCTGTGAACCTCAACACGCTGATCCAGGAACTCATTCCCCTGCTCTCGAGTGCGGTAAAGCACAGCATCGCCATTTCGCATGTTGCCGATGCGCAGCTTCCCGTGTTCGACGGTGGCGTCGATCAGATCAAAAGTGCGCTACTGAACCTGGGGCTCAACGCACGCGACGCAATGAAAAACGGCGGCGCACTGACTTTTACTACAAAGACCGTGGACGTTAACAAAGAGTATCGCCGCAAACACGGATTGACATGTGCGACTGGAACATACGCCAGCGTATCCGTGGCGGATACCGGCACCGGCATCGAACCGGAAGTTTTCAAACACCTGTTCGAGCCCTTCTTTACAACAAAGGATGAAGGGAAAGGCACCGGCATGGGGCTGGCGGCGGTTTATGGCATTGCCCAAAGCCATCATGGCGCGGTTTTCGCCGAAACCGAACTTGGCAGTGGAACGACGTTTACGATGCTGTTTCCGGTGAAGTTGCTTGAAACGCCCGCCTGACTCGTCCAAAAGTTGCAGACAGGCAAGAATGGACAAATCAACCGCCCTTGGCGGGGTATAGGCAGGCACGCGCCGGTTTCAAGCCTTCGTAAAGCTGAGCTGTCCCTTCCCAACACCGACCTTGACGCGATCCTTCGCGCCCAGCGTGCCGTCGAGAATCAGCCGCGAGAGCGGGTTCTCGATGCGCTCCTGGATCGCGCGCTTGAGCGGCCGCGCGCCGAACACCGGATCGAAGCCGGCCTCGGCGATCAAGGCCAGCGCGGCGTCGCTGACCTCCATCGTCATCTCCAGCCGAGCGAGTCGCTTTTCCAGGTACCTCAACTGGATTCGGGCGATGCCGGCGATGTTCTTTTCGTCGAGCGCATGGAAGACCACGATCTCATCGATGCGGTTCACGAACTCGGGGCGGAAGTGGGTCTTGACCTCGCCCATCACGGCCATCTTCACCACCTGGTAATCCGAGCCGGCCATCTGCTGGATCATCTGGCTACCGAGGTTGGAGGTCATCACGATCACGGTGTTCTTGAAATCCACGGTGCGGCCCTGGCCGTCGGTCATGCGGCCATCGTCGAGCACCTGCAGCAGCACGTTGAACACGTCCGGGTGGGCCTTTTCCACTTCGTCGAAGAGGATCACGCTGTAGGGTTTGCGCCGCACCTGTTCGGTCAGGTGGCCTCCCTCCTCGTAGCCGACATAGCCCGGCGGCGCGCCGATCAGGCGGGCGACGGAATGCTTCTCCATGAATTCGCTCATGTCGATGCGGATCAGGTGGTCCTCGGCGTCGAACAGGAATTCGGCCAGCGCCTTGCACAGTTCGGTCTTGCCCACGCCGGTGGGACCGAGGAACAGGAACGATCCATACGGCCGGCTTTCCTCCGACAGGCCGGCGCGCGAGCGGCGGATGGCATCGGACACCAGGCGCACGGCCTCGTCCTGGCCGACCACTCGGCCGTGCAGCTTGTCTTCCATTTTCAGCAGTTTTTCACGCTCGCCCTGCATCATCTTGCTGACCGGGATGCCGGTGGCGCGCGAAACGACCTCGGCGATCTCCTCGGTGCCGACTTGCGTGCGCAGCAGCTTGTTCTTCGCCGTACCGTCAGCGCCGACTTTTTCTGCCGCCTTTAGTTGCGCTTCGAGCTTGGGGAGCCGACCATATTGCAGCTCGGCCAGCTTGTCGAAGGCGCCCTTGCGCTGCAACTCGGCCATCTGGTTGCGGATCCTGTCGATCTCTTCCTTGATGTGGGCCGAGCCCTGCACCTGGGCCTTCTCGGCGCGCCAGATCTCGTCGAGGTTGGCCAGCTCGCGTTCGAGCTTGTCGATCTCGTCCTTGATCAATACCAGGCGGCGCTGCGAGGCCTCGTCCTTTTCCTTCTTCACCGCCTCGCTTTCGATCTTCAACTGGATCAGGCGGCGGTCGAGCTTGTCCATGACTTCCGGCTTGGAGTCGATTTCCATCTTGATCCGCGCCGCCGCCTCGTCGATCAGGTCGATGGCCTTGTCCGGCAGGAAGCGGTCGGTGATGTAGCGATGCGAGAGTTCCGCCGCGGCGACGATCGCCGGGTCGGTGATGTCCACGCCGTGGTGCAGTTCGTATTTCTCCTGCAGGCCGCGGAGTATCGCAATGGTCGCCTCGACGCTGGGCTCGTCGACCTGCACCTTCTGGAAGCGGCGCTCCAGCGCTGCGTCCTTCTCGATGTACTTGCGGTACTCGTCGAGCGTGGTGGCGCCGATGCAGTGCAGCTCGCCGCGCGCCAGCGCCGGCTTCAGCATGTTGCCGGCGTCGATCGCGCCCTCGGCCTTGCCGGCGCCGACCATGGTGTGCAGCTCGTCGATGAAGAGAATGATGCGGCCCTCGTCCTGCGCCACTTCCTTGAGCACGGCCTTGAGCCGCTCCTCGAACTCGCCGCGGTACTTGGCGCCGGCCAGCAGGCCCGCCATGTCGAGCACCAGCACGCGCTTGTTCTTCAGCGTCTCGGGCACTTCGCCATTGACGATGCGCTGCGCCAGCCCCTCGACGATGGCCGTCTTGCCGACGCCCGGCTCGCCGATCAGCACCGGGTTGTTCTTGGTGCGCCGTTGCAGGATCTGGATCGCGCGGCGGATCTCGTCGTCGCGGCCGATCACCGGGTCGAGCTTGCCCTGGCGGGCGCGCTCGGTGAGGTCGAGGCAGTATTTCTTCAAGGCCTCACGCTGGCCTTCAGCCTCCTGGCTGCCGACATTCTCGCCGCCACGCACCGCCTTGACCGCATCTTCCAGCGCCTTGCGATTCAAGGCGGCTTCCTTGAGAAGGCGGCCGCACTCGCCTTTGTCCTGGGTCAGGGCCAGCAGGAACATCTCCGAGGCGATGAACTGGTCGCCGGCCTTTTGCGCCTCCTTGTCCGTGATGTTGAGCAGGTTGGAGAGGTCGCGGCCGATGCTGACTTCGCCGCCATGGCCTTCAACCTTGGGCAGGCGCTCCAGCGCCTTGCCCAGGGCCGCCTTCAGCCCGCCGACATTGGCGCCGGCACGTTGCAACAGCGAGGCGGTCGAGCCGTCCTCCTGGTTGAGCAGGGCCAGCAGCAGGTGCTGCGGCTCGATGAACTGCTGGTCGTTGCCCACGGCCAGGCTCTGCGCATCGGAAAGCGCCTGCTGGAAGCGGGTAGTGAGTTTGTCGATGCGCATGGAGGTAGCCCCGAAAGGATGTCATTGCGCAGAACATGGGGATTGCGTGGCCGATTTCAATCCTCGGCCGCAGGCACGACTTTCCGCTACCGAGGAGCGCCCGGTGCCTGCCGGCTAGGCCAGCAGCAACGCCGCCAATGCCAGCAGCGCCGGCCCCGCCTGCAAATACATGATGCGCGGCTTCACCGTCATGCCGCCGTAGATGCCGGCGACCACCACGCAGGCGAGGAAGAACACCTGTATGTGCGGCCCCGCCGCTCCCGGATACGTCAGCCCCCAGATCAGGCCGGCGGCGAGGAATCCGTTGTAGAGCCCCTGATTGGCCGCCAGCACTTTCGAGTCCTCGGCCTTCTGCGCCGTGTTGCCAAAGATCTTCAGTCCCTTGGGCTTGGTCCACAGGAACATTTCGAGGTAGAGGAAATACAGGTGTTCGAGGGCGACGAAAAGCACCAGAACCGCGCCGAGAATCTTCATGTACTATCCTTTGCCACCTGAAATGAATGTGCCCAGTATCGGCTACCTCGGGCGCGAAAACAACGCCGGATACTAAACGCATGGCCATTGACATAGGTCAGAGTCCCGTAAGCCATTGGTGTTACATTGAATCTTTCAATCCAATCACAGGAGAGCAACATGGCAGGCAAAGTCGAACAATTCAGCGAATTGCACCGCAAGAACATGGAAGCCGCCATGCGCATGGCCCAGCTTTCGATCGAGAACTCGCAGCGCATCATGGCCCTGCAAACCGAGCTGGCCAAGGAGATGTTCCAGTCCGGCGTCGAGAACGCCAAGGCGCAATCCACCGCCCGCGACCCGCAATCGATGATGCAGTTGCGTACCCAGTACGCGCAGGAAACCACGCAACGCATGGTCGCCGCCGCCCAGCAGATCGCCGAGATCGGCAACTCCGCGCGCGCCGAGTTCTCCCGCCTCGTCACCGAGCAACTCGCGTCGGGCAGCCAGGACATGACCGAGTCGCTGCAGAACTTCATGAAGAGCCTGCCCGGCCAGACGCCGAACATGATGGAATCCTTCCAGCAGGCGATCGCCACCGCCAACCAGGCCTTCGAGCAAATCAGCAAGGCCTCCACCGCTGCGATGAGCAGCGTCGGCGATGCGGTCAAAAAGACTGTCGCCAAGCGCAAGTAAGTTTTCCGGAGGAGGAGCCTCCTGAAGGCTGGCCGCAATAGCGGCCGGCCTTTTTTTGGTCGCGGGCGCAACAGGGATACTATCTGCCATGACTTGGCGCCGCAGCCGCCACTCCCCGCCCCGCAAGACCGAACCCATGCCAGAAACATCCACCCGCGCAACCCCAATCGCCACCAGGGTAGAGGCCAGAAGGGTCGACGTCTTTGTCGACCGGCAGTACGGCGGCGCCCTGACCTCGCCGCTGGGAACATGCCTGGTTGCCTGGATCATGTCCAGATCCGGAGCTGGTTGGGAGCCCGCGCTGATCTGGCTGGGCCTGATCAATGTCGTGGAGGCGCTGATCATCCTTGTCGCCCATCGCCACCGGAATGCGCCGGACCGGCAGGCGGCAATGCGCTACACCATGCCGCGGATGACCGCGCTGTCAATGGTGATCGGCATCGCCTGGGGCTCATCGGTCTGGTTCCTCGGCCCCGGGACGGACTTTCATTCCTATCTGTTGATCTTCGTGGTCCTCATGGGCGTCGCCGGCGTCTGCCAGATGATCTTCTCGCCGGATCGCGTGTCGATGATGGCCTTCTATGCGGGCTTGCTGCTGTTGCCCGCGCTGCACGCGGGGACCAGCAGCCCGCAGTTCGGCATCGAGATGGCCGCCGGCCTCACCGTGGCTTACATTCTGCTGGTGCAGTACTCCCTGCTCGCCGGCAGGCAGCTGGTCGCCGACTTCGAAACCAATGCCAAACTCGAATCCGCGCTGACGCAATTGAGCGAAAGCGAGCGGCATCTCGCCGCGGTCTTCGCCACGACGCCGGTCGCCCTGATGATCTCGACGCCGGACGAAGGACGAATCATCGACATCAACCAGGCCGGGCTTGAAATGACCGCCGCCGACCGCGAGTCCATCGTCGGCAGGACGGTAGGCGAACTGCAAGCCTACGTCGACCCCGGGCAGCGGGCAGGGCTGGTCGCGGAGCTGCAACGCACCGGCCAAATATCCGGCTTCGAAGGCGAGTTCCGCCGCCCCGATGGCGCGATCCGCACCTGCCTGATGGCCGCCCGCATCAGTGAGCTGAACGGCAAGCCGGTGGTGTTTACCGCGCTGCAGGACATCACGGAAAAGAAGCGCATGGCGGATGAACTCGAAGCCCACCGCCACCATCTAGAAGACCTGGTGCAGCAGCGCACGCGCGAGCTGCAGCAGGCGCGGATGCAGGCGGATGCAGCGAACGTGGCGAAAAGCGCCTTCCTCGCCAACATGAGCCACGAGATCCGCACGCCGATGAATGCCATCACCGGCATGGTGCACCTGATCAAACGCGGCGGCGTCGGTCCGCAGCAGGCGGAACAGCTCGACCAGATCGACACCGCCAGCCAGCATCTGCTGGAAATCATCAGTGCCGTGCTCGACCTCTCGAAAATCGAGGCCGGCAAGTTCTCCATCGACGAAGCGGAAGTCGATATTGGCGGGATAGCCGCCAATGTCGTGGCCATCCTCGCGGAAAAGGCCCGCGCCAAAAACGTGGCGCTACGCATCGAGCAACGCGGCCTGCCCGCCAGGCTGCTGGGCGACAAGGCCCGCCTGCAGCAGGCCTTGCTGAATTACGCGGTGAACGCCCTCAAGTTTACCGCGGCAGGAAGCGTCACGCTGCGTGTCGGCGTCGTCTTGGAGGCGCCCGAGGACCTCGTGTTGCGCTTCGAGGTCGAAGACACGGGAATCGGCATCGACCAGGAAACCCTGTCCCGCCTGTTCAGTTCCTTCGAGCAGGGCGACAACTCGATGACGCGGCGCTTTGGCGGCACCGGCCTCGGCCTGGTCATCACGCGCCACCTTGCCGAGCTCATGGGCGGCGATGCCGGAGCGGAAAGCACGCCGGGGGTCGGCAGCCGCTTCTGGTTCACGGCGCGCCTGAAGAAGGTACCGGCCGCGGTCTCGCCTTCCGCGCCGGGGCCGGACGAGGCGAATGCAGAGACCATCCTGCGACAGCGCCATGCGGGGCGCCGGATCCTGGTGGTCGACGACGACGAGGTCAATCGCAGCGTGGCCGAAATGCTGCTCGAGTGCGTGGGCTTCCGCATCGACACGGCCGAGGACGGCCGCGTCGCGCTCGACATGGTCCGGCGTACGGACTATGACCTGATATTGATGGACATGCAGATGCCGGTCATGGACGGCCTGGCGGCGACCCGGGAAATCCGGCGCCTGCCCGGAACGGAGGCAACGCCGATCATCGCGATCACGGCCAACGCCTTCGTCGAAGACAGGAAGAGCTGCCTCGATGCCGGCATGAACGACTTCCTCACCAAGCCCTTCGACCCGCAAAGGCTGTATGCCATTTCCCTGAAGTGGATGCCGGCGCTGGATACGGTCGATTAGCCACGCGGAAGTCGGGGCGCGACGGCAAGCGGCCCGTCGCCGACGCGGGCCGCTTCAACCCGCTCCGGATTGCCAGCGACCCGCCGCCGCGTCGTCGCTTTCGCGCGCATCGACCCAGCGGCCGCCGGCAGGGGTTTCTTCCTTCTTCCAGAAGGGCGCGCGCGTTTTCAGGTAGTCCATGATGAATTCGCAGGCGGCGAAGGCATCGCCGCGATGCGACGAAGCCACGGCGACGAAGACAATGCGCGCGCCCGGCAGCAGGCGCCCGACGCGGTGGATCACGCGCACGCCCTGCAATTCCCAGCGGCCCCGTGCCTCGGTGACGATTTCCTGCAGGGCCTTTTCCGTCATGCCCGGGTAGTGCTCGAGGGTCATCGCCTGCACGGCTGCCGTATGATCAGCGCCGACTCTTGCCGCCTTGTCGGCGCGCACCAAGCCGACGAAGCTGGCCACGGCGCCGACGTCGTCACGCCCGGCCGACAGCGCGGCAATCTCGGCGCCGGCGTCGAAGTCGGCTTCCTGCACGCTGACCGTCATGTCACCCCCCCGTCACCGGCGGAAAGAAGGCCACTTCGTCGCCGCCCTTGAGCGGGGCGTCGAGGCCGACCATCTGCTGGTTCAGCGCCACGCGCAGGTTCTTCGTCGTCGCCAGCGCCGACCAGGGCTCGCCGCGCGCCGCGAGCAGGTCACGCAGGCCACCCACCGTGGCAATGCCGCCGGGCAGGGCCAGTGATTCGGAGCCGGTGCCCAGCGCCTCGCGCAAGCCGGCAAAGAAGAGCACTTTGACTGTCATGGTTTCACTATAGCAGTTCGGAAAAAGGCAGGAAGCGCACCGTGTCGCCGGATGCGATGGCCTGGCGCGGCGGATTGTCGATCAGGCCGTCGGCCCAGGTGCAGGAGGTCAGCACCCCGGAACTCTGGTTGGGAAACAGGTCCAGCCCGCCGGTGTCATTGATCCGGGCGCGCAGGAACTCGCGGCGCGGATCGCCCTTGCAATCGAAATCCGCCTGCAGGCCCCGCGCGCGCGGCCGCAGTTCGGACCCGCCCTGGCACTTGAGGATGAAGGGCCGCACCAGCATGAGGAAGGTGACGAAGCTCGACACCGGGTTGCCGGGCAGGCCGATGAAGGCCGCCGCAGGGCCCGCGACGGCCGATGCCGCCGTGTCGCCAGCGCCGTCCGCAGGGGATACCGCCCCCGGCTTCGCCGGCGGCATAACTTCTCGCCGCACCGAGCCAAACGCCAGCGGCTTGCCCGGCTTGATCGCGATCTTCCACAGGTCGAGCGAACCCTCGGCCTCGACCGACGGTTTGACGTGGTCTTCCTCGCCTACAGAAACGCCGCCGCTGGTCAGGATCAGGTCGTTACCCGCCGCCGCGTTGCGCAACGCCGCGCGCGTCGCCTCGCGCGAGTCGGGCACGATGCCCATGTCGTCGACCGCGCAGCCCAGGCCTTCGAGCAGGGCGCGCAGGGTGTAGCGGTTGGAGTTGTAGATGCCGCCCGGCTTGAGCGGCTCGCCGGGCATCGCCAGTTCGTCGCCGGTGGAGAACAGCGCGACCCGCAGGCGGCGGAACACCGTGAGCCGGGCCGCACCGACCGAGGCGGCGACACCGACATGGGCCGCCGTCAGGCGCGTGCCGGGCGCCAGTACTTCGGCGCCAGCCGCGATGTCCTCGCCGCGCCGCCGTATCCATTCACCGACATGCGGCACGTGGTTCACGGTGAGGGCGTCGCCGTCCACCGCGCAGAGTTCCTGCATCACCACCGCGTCGGCGCCAGCCGGCAGCGGCGCGCCGGTAAAGATGCGCGCGGCCGTTCCGGGCGCCAGCGTGTGGCCGACGCTGCCGGCGGGGATGCGCTGGGCCACGGCGAGCCGGGCGCCGCTGGCCGTCACGTCGGCGCAACGCAGGGCGTAACCGTCCATCGAGGTGTTGTCCAGTGGCGGCACGTCGATGGCGGAATGCAGGCCCATGGCCAGCACCCGTCCGGCGGCAGACTGGGTCGGCACCGACTCTGTCTGGCCGACCGGGCAGGCGCCGGCAAGCAGTCGCCCGAGCGCGTCGTCGAATTCAAGCATCCCGCTCATTGGCGAAACTCCAGGTGGCGAAGAATGAAATCCGCGATCGCGTCGCGGTCGTTGAGTTCCAGTACCGGCAGCGATGTCTGCCCGGCCAGCGCGGCCGGCTCGTCGGTGGCGACGGCGACGATGGTCTCGACCCCGGTGCCGGCGATCAGCGGTTTGCCGACCGATGGCCGATGCACTTCCAGCTTCGGGATGGGCGTCTGCTTGAAGCCTTCCACCAGCACCAGGTCGCATGCCGAAAAGCGCGCAAGCTGTTCGTCGAACGAAGGCTCGGGCGCGCCGCGCAGTTCGTGCATCAGCACCCAGCGGTGGTCGGACACCAGCAACACCTCGGAACAACCGGCCTCGCGCAGGCGGTAGGAGTCCTTGCCGGGCTGGTCGATGTCGAAGCGGTGGTGGGCGTGCTTGATCAGCGAAACCCGCAGCCCGGCCGCATTCAGGCGCGGGATCAGTTCCTCCAGCAGCGTGGTCTTGCCCGAGCCGGAATAGCCTGCGAGTCCGAATACTTTCATGTGGCAGCCTCGGAAAACGGCACCGTCAGCACTGGCGCGAAGCCGCCGCCCGGCGTGCGGAAGTTGGTGGTCTGGCCCTGCCACAGGCGCGCCGCGATCAACTGCACATGCCCGTTGTAGACGTAGTTGCGCAGGTCGAGCTTTAGCTCCACCGGCGCTTCGCCCACTTTCAGGGTGCGCGAGGACGGCGGCACCAGCGCCTGCGCAATGTAGTTGCCGGCCAGCACATCGTCGAACACGCGCCTGGTGATCTTGTCCCCGCGATAGGCCGCCTTCGAACCGTAGCCCGCCGCCGGCTTGAAGAACAGCGCCTTGCGCCGCGCCCAGAGATCATCGGCCTTGTGCGCGAGGACGAGTTCGGTGCGCGGAATCTTTGCCGCAAGGATGGAGCGGGTTTCGGCATCGACGCCCCAGCTTGCCAACAGGGAATCGTCGCAGAGCGCGACCAGGTTGCGTTTGTCGGCGTACAGCGCATGGGCACGCGGATGCGGCGTCAGCGCCACCGCCTCGGCCAGCCAGGCGGCACGCAGGGCCGCGTTGGCCGGCGCCTCGAGCGGGAAATCCGTGAGCCGGTTGTAGACCAGGTCGATGCGCAGGCCGTCGTGCCATAACGCCCCTTGGCGAAACGCCAGTTCGCCCGGATCGCAGATCACGGCGCGAATGCCGGCGTGTTCGAACAGGCGCTGGAAGAGCACGAACTCGGGATAGAGGTATTGGGTGCGCGGCGCCTCGTCGACGATGGCCACCGTCCCCAGCGCGGCGCCGTTGCCGGCATGATCGGCGAACGCACGCCACTCGGCGCGGAACATGTCGAGGAAAAGGTGCTCCGGCGTGTCGCTGTCGAGGTCTCCCGGCAACAGGGCCTCGACGTCGTCGCAGCAGGCCTTCTGCGCGCGCGCCAGCAGGGCGTTGAGCAGGCCGCCGCCGGCATTGGTGTTGATCTCGATCAACTGCGGTCCGCTGCTGCCCAGGTGAAAGTCGTAGCCGAGAAAGACGCCGCGCACCGGCGTCGGGTGCTGCGCGATTTCCGGCGCCCAGGCCAGCACATGCGCGGCATAGGCAGGCAACGCGGCCACGCGCTCGACCGCGGCGACCAGCCGTGCCATGCGCACCACGTGCTCGGCGCCGACGAAGGCCGTCGACGCGGAAAACAGGTGCGGCCGCCCGGCCATGACTTCAGCATGAAAGCCGGGGCTGACGCGCTCCAGTTCCGCCTCCAGGCGCCGACTGTCGAGCGAGACGCACTGGCAATCGGCGTTGAGGCGCTCGGCGAGTTGGACGCTGCTGTTCATGCGCCCGATTTTACCGGCTCGCGGAAGAAAGCCTCGACTTCGGCCACGTCACGCGTGCGCCGCATCGGCGGCAGCGAGCGCCAGATCGCCTTGCCGTAGGGTTTGCCGATCAGGCGCGGGTCGCAGATCATCAGCACGCCGCGGTCGTCCTCGTCACGGATCAGCCGCCCCGAACCCTGCTTCATGCTGATCACCGCGCGCGGCAACTGGTACTCGAGGAAGGGGTTGCGCCCCGCCGCGCGCATCCGGTCAACCCGCGCCGAGAGCACCGGGTCGTCGGGCGGCGCGAAGGGCAGCTTGTCGATCACCACCAGCGACAGCGCTTCGCCGCGCACATCCACGCCTTCCCAGAAGCTCTGGCTGGCGACCAGGATCGCGTTGCCCAGGAAGCGGAAGCGCTCCAGCAACTCGCTGCGCGAGCCTTCGCCCTGCATCAGCAGCGGCAGGTCGAGTCCTTCGCCGGCCAGCTTTTCCTGCAGCAGCTCGCGGATCCGCCGCATCGCGCGCAGGGAGGTGCACAGCACGAAGGCGCGCCCTCCCGAGGCGCGGATTGCCGGCCAGGCGGCTTCCGCCACCGCCTCCTGGTAAAGCGGGCTGTTCGGGTCCGGCATGTGCGGCGGGGCGTAAAGCAGTGCATTCCTTTCGTAGTCGAAGGGGCTGCCCCAGATCGCGGTGTCGGCCTCGGCCAGGCCCAGTTCGCCGCAGTAGTGCGAAAAGTTCGTACCGACGGCGAGCGTCGCCGAGGCAAAGATCCAGGCGCGCGGATGGCCTTCCATCTGGCGCTGAAAGATCGGTGCGATGTCGAGCGGCGTCAGGTTCAGCGACATGGCCTGCGAATAGACCTCGACCCACTTGACCACATCTTCATTCGGCAAACCCGCGCCAGCCAGCGCGGGGTCCGCGCTGCCGCCCCGCCAGCGCTTGAGCGCCGCCGCCAGTTCCTGGGTACGCCGCAGGCAGTTGGCGATCCCCTCGCCGCGTTCGGCCTGGCTGTCGAGGTGCCGCCCGAGTTCGGCAATCGCGTCGGCCAGGCCGCGCAGCGCCGCGACGAATTCGCTTTCGCCCTCGACCCTGGCCGCCGGCAGGCGCAGGTTCTCGCCCTTCACCGCCAGGCGCAGGTCGCGCGCGGCTTTGTCCAGCGCCTGGGCGGCGTCCTGCAGCACCGGGTAATCCTTGGCCGCGACGATGGCTTCGTTCTTCGTGTCGCGCGCCAACTCGATGATCTGGCTGGTCGACACGCTCTCGCCGAAGAACAGGCCGGCGACCTCGGGCAACTGGTGGGCCTCGTCGAAAATGATCGTGTTGCAGGCGGGCAGCAGTTCGCCCATGCCCTCGTCCTTGAGCATCACGTCGGCGAAGAACAGGTGGTGGTTGACCACCACCACGTCCGCCGTCTGCGCCTCCTGGCGCGCCGCCAGAACGAAGCAGCCCTTCTGCTGCGGACATTCCTGGCCCAGGCAGTTCTCGCGCGTCGAGGTCGCCAGCGCCCAGGCCCCCGAATCCTCCGGCACATCGATGCACTCGGCCTTGTCGCCGGTCTTGGTGCGTTCGGCAAAGCGCGCGATGCGCCGCAACTGCGCGGCCTCCTCGCGCGAAGCCAGCCGCCCGGCGCTCATCGCGCGCTCCAGGTGGTAGGGGCAGACGTAGTTGGCGCGCCCCTTGAGCAGCGCGATGCTGGCGCCGACCTTGAGCGCGGCGCGCACCGTCGGCAGGTCGCGGTTGAACAACTGGTCCTGCAGCGTCTTGGTGCCGGTCGAGACGATCACCTTGCCGCCCGAAAGCAGCGCCGGCACCAGGTAGGCGAAGGTCTTGCCGGTGCCGGTGCCCGCCTCCGCGACCAGGGCAAGATTGCCGGCGATCGCCTCTGCAATGCGCCGCGCCATCTCGACCTGCTGCGGACGCGGGCGAAACGCGGGCACGGTTGCGGCGAGCGGCCCCTCGGGGGCGAAGATGCGCTCAAGTTCGTGGATGGGATCGGTCATGGCGGGCGCGGCATCGTAGCACGCGGGTGCGGGGCGGACCGTCCCGGACGCCGACTACGTAGGTTCCGCAGTTCGCCGCGGAATTCACTGATTTATCGATGCTTGTTTCGTTGCGAGAATTGCCACCGGCAAGCTGGGCTGTGACCGCTGCGTTGATCCGCATCGAGCAACGGTTTGGCCGTACGCCGACTGGAGCAGCACCGGGCCGTCCGGTGACATCCGGTTGTTTTCCCGAGCACAGGAACCCGAAACGGAATGCAGATCAAATGAGCAGTCTGCCGTGGCGCTCGCTCCAGGTACGCGTGACCCTGGTCACACTGGCCATTTTCCTGCCGGGCATCTGGTCGCTGGCCGATTACGCCAGCCGGACGCTGCGCGAGGACATGCAGAAACTCCGCGGCGAGCGCCAATTCTCGACCGCCTCGCTGCTCGCGGCAGAACTCAACGCATTTTTTGCCGGGCGGGTGAACGCACTCGAAGCGGCTGCCGGGGAACTTGCAACGGTGAATCCCGGCGACACGGCATCGCTGCAGCGCTTCCTTGAAATGCGGAACTCCCTGCATTCGCGCCTCAATGGCGGCCTGATGATCTTCGATGCGAACAGCGCGGCAATTGCCGAGGTGCCGAGCGTGGTCGGCCGCCTCGGCGCGAACTTCAAGGCGCGCGATTACCTGAACAGCCCGCCACGGAACTGGACTCGCCCGCAGCAGGCCGTCTTCGGCCATTGAAACGGAATGCAACATGGGAAATAAAAAGGAGAGCCTGCAATGACATCCAAACGCACCGCCATCTTCCTGGTGGCCGCCGCACTGCCGCTGACGCCCGCCGCCGGTCTCGCCGCGCCGCCGGACAGCCCGCTCGGACAGCTCTCCCTGGAAGACCTGATGCAGGTCGAAGTGACCTCGGTCGCAAAGAAGCCGCAGAAGCTCGCCAACGTCGCCGCCGCTGTCCATGTCATCACTGCCGACGACATCCGCCTGTCGGGCGCCAACTCGCTGCCCGAAGTGCTGCGCCTGGCGCCGGGCGTCGATGCCACGCGTTCGTCGGGCAATCGCTGGGCGGTGTCGACGCGAGGCTTCTCCGAGGTTTTCGCCGAGAAACTGCTGGTCCTGGTCGATGGGCGCCATGCCTTCAGCCCAGCCTTTTCAGGGGTGATGTGGCAGGACTTCCAGTTTCCGCTGGAAGACATCGAGCGCATCGAGGTGATCCGCGGTCCCGCCGCCGCCGTCTGGGGCAGCAACGGCATGAACGGCGTGATCAACATCATCACCAAGTCCGCCGCCGCGACCCAGGGCGGTCAGGCGGTGGTCGGCGGCGGCACGGTCGAGGGCGGCTACGGCCGCATGCGCTGGGGTGGCCAGAATGCCGACGGCAGCGTGTTCTATCGCGTCTATGGCTCCGCGCAGCATGCCAACGCGCAGAAGACGGCGGCGGGCGGCGACGGCAGGGACGGCTACGGCCACGAGTCCGCCGGCGTCCGCGTCGACGGCTATCTCGCGGGCGGCGCACGCTGGGACATCTCGGCCGACTGGTTCGCCAACCGCAGCGACGGCACCGCCTACACCTACCTTCCCACCGGCACCACCATCGACCGGCAGACCGAGCGCCACCGCGGCACGACGCTGCGCGGCCGCTACGAGCAGGCGCTGGCCGACGGCGGCAACCTGCAGGTCCAGGCGGCCTATGCCGGCACCCTGCTGAGCATCCCATATGCATTCACCGACCGGCGCGACACCTTCGACCTCGACTTCCAGCACCGCTTCGGCCTCGGCGACGCGCAGGATTTCGTCTGGGGCGCCAACTACCGCGCCAGCGACGACACCATCGCGCCCAGCCCGATGATGGCCATGAACGTGCCCTCGCGCCGCATGAGCTACTACGGCATCTTCGCGCAGGATGAGATCACGCTCGCGCAACACCTGCGCCTGACGCTCGGGCTGCGCGCCGACCACAACCCGATTTCCGGCTGGGACACGCAGCCCACGGCGCGGCTGTCGTGGAACCTGCAACCCGCGCATACGCTCTGGGGCGCCTTTTCCCGCGCCGCGCGCGCGCCCTCGCGGGTGGACAGCGGTTTCAGACGCAACAATGTCTTCATACCCGGCCTGCCCAACATCCTGACCGTCCTTCACAGCACCGAAGCCCAGGCGAGCGAACAGCTCAAGGCCGCCGAGATCGGCCTGCGCTCGCAATGGGCGTCCACGCTATCCACCGATTTCGTCGCCTTCAGCCACCGCTACAAGGACCTGCTGCGCGTCGGCGGCACCCAGACTCTGGTGCCGGGATTTCCGCTCACCATCGTCAACGTCGAGGTGCGCAATGGCGGCGAGCTGGCGCTCAACGGCGCGGAGCTGAGCGCCGACTGGCGCTTCGACCCGGCCTGGCGCCTGCAACTGGCGCAGACCTGGAACCAGCTGAAGCGAGCGCTGCCCACGACCATCGATCCGGCGGGCACGGTGCCCGCCAGCATCACCTCGCTGCGCCTGTCATGGACGCCGACCGCCAGCATCAATGTCGACGCCTGGCTGCGCCATACCGGGTCGCGCCCGGGGACGCCGGCACGCGCGCAACTCGAGCGCAAGTCCTTCGACGGATTCGACCTGCGCGTGGCATGGCGGCCGACAAGGACGCTGGAACTGTCGCTGGCCGGACAGAACCTGAACAACGGCGCCTGCGATGCCCTGGCCGGCCTGCCGGCGGCGGCCACCAATTCCGACGTCATTCCCACCTGCCAGCCGCGCAGCCTGGTGGGCCAGGTACGCATCGACTTCTGACCAACTCCCGTGTCGCGCCTGAAACCACTCCTGCTCGCCCTGGCGCTGCTGCTTGGCGCCGGTAGCGCCTGCGCGCAGAGCGCGGCGGCCTTGCGGCTGGGCTTCCTGCTGAACTTCAGCCGCTTTGTCGAATGGCCGGAATCCGCGCTGCAGCCGGGCGCGCCGCTGCGCATCTGCCTCGCCCCGGGCGATGCCGAGATGGCGGCCCACCTGGGCGACCTGGCGCGCCAAACGGTTCCCGGACATGCCATCGCCGTCAGGCCTTTGCAGCGGCCCGGCGAGGCGGCAGGCTGCCAGGTACTCTACATTCCCGCGGAAACTCCGGGGCCCGCCGCCCCCTGGCTCAACGCGGCACAGCAAGGTGGCGCGCTGACCGTCGGCGACTCGCCGGATTTCATCGAGGCCGGCGGCATGATTGGCCTGGTGCCGGTGGGCGGCCGCTACCGTTTCGACATCAACCTCGGCGTCGCCCGGCAAACCGGCTTGCGCCTCAGCTCGCAACTGCTCAAGCTGGCGGGGACGGTGAAATGAGCGACACCCCGTCGACCCTGCGTCCGATCGCCACCCGGCTGACGCGCATCTTCCTCGCCGTCGCCATTTCCGCGATCCTGGCCACCTGCATGATCTCGCTGACTTACCTGTACCAGCAGGCGCGGGTGATCGCCCACCAGAACCTCAACACGCAGGCCGTCGTGCTGGCGGGCAGCCTCGATGCCGCAGTGGCCTTCGGCGACGCCGGCTTCGCCCAACAGACGCTGGATGCCCTGCACCACTATCCCGATGTCCATGACGCCACCATCATACTGACCGATGGCAAGGTCTTTGCGCGCTACAGGAGGGACGGCAGCGCCGCGACCGACCACAGCATAGCGCTGCTTTCGGCACAAGACGAATTCACGACATTGCATCGCCATGGCGTGGCCCGCAACATAGTTTCCGCGACCGGCAGTTCCGCGCGCCTGATGATCGTCGCCAGCCTGGACAGGATCAACCGCGACATGCTGCTGACGGTCGGTGCCGGCATGCTGATCGGCGTCCTGATCCTGGTTGCTGCCAACCTGATGTTCCGGCGCTTGAGCGGGACGGTCATCCGCCCCATCGAAGATCTCACCGCAGTGATGCGCAAGGTCGAACGCGAAGGCGACCACAGCCAGCGCGCGCGGATCGTGAGCAACGACGAGATCGGCGAGCTGGCGCACGGCTTCAATGCGATGCTGTCCTCGCTGGAAAGGAACAACACCAGCCTCAATGCCGAACTGGTCGAGCGCAAGAGGATAGAGGCCGAAATCCTCGGCACCCGGAACCAGCTCCAGGCCACGCTCGATGCGATCCCTGACCTGATGTTCGAGGTCGGTCTGGACGGGCGTTACCACGAGGTGTTTTCCCCGCGCGATGACCTGCTGGCGGCCCCGGCGGACAGCCTGATCGGTCGCACGGTAAGCGATGTCCTGCCCGCCGATGCGGCCGCGACCTGCCTGCAGGCCTTGCAAAAGGCCAACCGGGAGGGACGGTCGAGCGGACACCAGTTTGCGCTGCCACTGCCCCTCGGCACGCGGTGGTTCGAACTGTCGGCCGCGCGCAAGGAGGTTGCCGCGGGCGAGGAGCCGCGCTTCATGGTGCTCTCGCGCGACGTCACCGAACGCAAGTCAGCCGAACTCGAACTCGAGGGACACCGCCACCACCTCGAAGAACTGGTGGCGTCCCGCACCGCCGAACTGGCGGCCGCGCGCGACGCGGCCGAAGCCGCCAACCGCGCCAAGAGCGCTTTCCTTGCCAACATGAGCCACGAGCTGCGCACGCCGATGAACGGCATCATGGGCATGACCGGCATGGTGCTGCGCCGGGCGACGGATCCGCAGCAGATCGACTGGCTGAACAAGAGCCAGGATTCCGCCCGGCACCTGCTTTCCGTCATCAACGACATCCTCGACCTGTCCAAGATCGAAGCCGAGCGCATGGTCCTCGACGAGCAGGACTTTTCGCTCGGCAAGGTGCTCGACGACACGCTGCACATGCAGGAGGAAGCCGCACGGGCCAAGGGCCTCCGCCTGATCTCCGACATCGATCCGGCGCTGCCCGCCCAGTTGCACGGCGACGCGATGCGCCTGCAACAGATCCTGATCAACTTCGTCGGCAATGCCGTCAAGTTCTCGCCGAGCGGCCTGATCAGCCTGCGCGCGCGCCGCGTCGCGGAAGACGCCGACGGCCTGTTGCTGCGCCTGGAAGTGGCCGACCAGGGCATCGGCATCAGCGCGAAGCAGCAGGCGCGGCTGTTCCGCTCCTTCACCCAGGCCGATAACTCGATGACGCGCCAGTATGGCGGCACGGGCCTCGGCCTGGTCATCTCGAAGCGCATCGCCCAGCTGATGGGCGGCGACGTGGGCGTCGTCAGCGAGGAAGGCAAGGGCAGCACGTTCTGGGCCACGGTCCGGCTGCGGCTCGCGGTTGCGGCGCCGCTGGCCGCCGCCGCGGCGCCCGGCGAATCGCAGCAGGCGATGCTGGCGCGCCGCTTTGCAGGCACCCGCATCCTGCTTGCGGAAGACGAGCCGGTGAACCGCGAGGTCATGGTCTTCCTGCTGCGGGAAGCCGGCCTGGTCCCCGCCCTGGCGGCCAACGGCAAGGAAGCGGTGGAAATGGCGCGTGGCGGCGATTGCGCACTGATCCTGATGGACATGCAGATGCCGGTGATGAACGGACTGGACGCGACGCGCGCCATCCGCCAACTGCCTTCCGGGGCGGATATCCCGATCCTGGCCCTCACGGCCAACGCCTTCGACGAGGATCGCGCCCTCTGCCTGGCCGCAGGCATGAACGACCATATCGGCAAGCCGGTGACGCCCAAGGTGCTGTATGCGAGTTTGCTGGGCTGGCTGCAAAAGACCGAAAAGGCCGCCGCGCCGGCAACTGTCACATAGCGGCGATCGGTCTCCGACTCCCTTCGGACTCCGGCGCTCCGTTCCGGGCACGCAAGAGTCAGTGAATGGCGAAGCAGGTGAAAAGTCGGCGCTGGCGGCACGGCATACCCGCGGCGGCGATTCGCAATACGCGGCGAATCCGCATCCTGCTGGCATCGCACCATCCGCTGCGCGACATCTACCTCGTCGCCGCCAACGCCTTGGCGACCCCATGGCGACAAACGAGAGCGCTCCCGACATGGTGATCTTCGGGGGTTGGGGGGCGTCCGTATGAAGTTCGCGTATTCGATCAAAATTTGATCAAATACCCCCGCTCGCATCACGATCAACCTGTCCAGCATATCTACGCGCCCAAATCATGGGGCTGGTGAAATATCCGGGCTAGGGCAGTTCGTCGACCTTGAGCAAAAGCCGGCGCTGGCGCGACGCCGACTGGGTGCCGTAGCTGGTGATCCCGCCGGTGCTGCCGCTCTGTTCGCCGACCGAACCGCCCAGCTCCAGCCATTCGCCGAGGCGGCCGCTGACCGTGGTGAGCAGGCGCTGGGTATTCACCGAGCCCGGCAGCGGCCCCGGCGTGTCGTCGCGCGGGCTGATCTCCAGGGAGATGCGATCGCCATTGAGGCGCGGCACGGCGACGAAGCCGGTGCCGAGGTCGCGCTGCACCAGGGATTCGGAGACCACGACGCCGAGCGGGGTCAGGATCACCTGGCGCAAGGGCAGCACCAGCGACTGGCCGACCAGGATCGCGGCGCGGCCGCCGTCGATGGTCTGCACCTGCTGCGAGATGTCGCGCCGGCTGCTGCTGTCGGACTGGTAGAGGTGGCCGTGGCCGGTAATCGCCGTGCCGCCGGCGACCGGAGGAAGTCCCCGTGGGACGCCGACTTCCACGCGACCGGAGACTCCCGCGCCGCGCTCGGCGCCGCTGTCGGCGCCGTCCTGGCGCACGCTGATCATCAACCGCCGCAGGGGCCTGTCGAGGGCGGCGACCAGGTCGCGGATCTCGGCCTGGTTGCGCCTCGATGCGCGCAGGAAGAGCTTGTCGTTCATGCCCGTGATCGCGCCGCCCGGCTCGACGAAGGACGCGAGCTGCGGCAGCAGCTGTTCGGCGCTGCGATGCCGCAGCTCGATGATCTCCAGCGCCTGGCCCCAGGCCAGGGTGCTCCACAGCAGCAGCGCGAGCATGACCCGTTTCATAAGTGCGCCCATTGACCCTATACTTCCGCGTCCCATCGACCGGAGGAAGCCCGAACATGAAAATCGAAACCATCGCCGTGCATGGCGGATACAGCCCCGACCCGACCACCAAGGCCGTCGCGGTGCCAATCTACCAGACCACATCGTACGCCTTTGACGACACCCAGCACGGCGCCGACCTGTTCGACCTCAAGGTCGCCGGCAACATCTACACGCGGATCATGAATCCGACCACCGACGTGCTGGAAAAGCGCATGGCGGAGCTCGAAGGCGGCATCGCCGGACTTGGCCTGGCCTCGGGCATGGCGGCGATCACCTACGCGATCCAGACCATCGCCGAGGCCGGCGACAACATCGTCTCGGTCGGCACGCTCTACGGCGGCACCTATAACCTGTTCGCCCATACCCTGCCGCAATACGGCATCGAAGTCCGCTTCGCCGACTACCGCAACCCCGAGAGCTTCCGCGCCCTGATCGACGGCCGCACCAAGGCGGTATTCTGCGAATCCATAGGCAACCCGCTGGGCAACGTGGTCGACCTGGCCGCCCTGGCCAAGGTCGCGCATGAAGGCGGCGTACCGCTGATCGTGGACAACACGGTGCCCACGCCCTACCTCTGCCGCCCCTTCGAGCACGGCGCCGACATCGTGGTTCATGCGCTGACCAAGTACCTCGGCGGCCATGGCAACAGCATCGGCGGCGTGATCGTCGACTCTGGCAAATTCCCCTGGGCTTCGCACAAGGAGCGCTTCAAGCGCCTCAACACGCCGGACGTCTCCTACCACGGCGTGGTCTATACCGAAGCGCTGGGCCCCGCGGCCTACATCGGCCGCGCCCGCGTGGTACCGCTGCGCAACACCGGCGCGGCGATCTCGCCCTTCAATTCCTTCCTGATCCTGCAGGGCATCGAAACCCTGGCCCTGCGCATGGACCGCATCTGCAAGAACACCCTGGCCGTGGCGAACTACCTCAAGGGCCACGCCAAGGTGGGCTGGGTGAATTACGCCGGCCTGCCCGACCACGCCGACCACGCGCTGGTGCAGAGGTACTGCGGCGGCCGCGCCTCCGGCATCCTTTCCTTCGGCGTCAAGGGTGGCGCCGCCGCCGGCGCGCGCTTCCAGGATGCGCTGAAGCTCGTGACGCGGCTGGTCAACATCGGCGACGCCAAGAGCCTGGCCTGCCACCCGGCTTCCACCACGCACCGCCAGTTGTCGGCGGAGGAAATGAAGAAGGCCGGCGTCTCGGAAGACATGGTGCGCCTGTCGATCGGCATCGAGCACATCGACGACATCAAGGCCGACCTGGAGCAGGCGCTGGCCGCGGTTTAAACCGGTCGCAAGCCGACGCAACAATGGCCGAGGGACGCAAGTCCTTCGGCTTCTTTATGTAATCACCGTCGGCCTCTCGCGTCCGCTGCGGGCCTTCAGCTGCGAGATGTCATCGGCAATGGCGATCAGTTCGGCCAGCGCGAGCTGCGCGTCGATGCGCTGGGTGGCGGGATCTGCGTCGAAGGCTTCCAGGTAAAGGCGCACTGTCGCGCCCTCGGTGCCGGTGCCGGAAAGGCGAAACACGATGCGCGAGCCGTCTTCGAACACGACGCGCAGGCCCTGCCCGGTGGACACGCTGCCGTCGACCGGATCGGTATAGGCGAAGTCGTCGCAGAACTTGACCGTGTAGCGACCGAAGGATGCCCCGGCAAGGCCGGCGCAGCGGGTCCGCACCTGCGCCATGATGCCGTTGGCCACCTCGGTCGGCATCGCCTCGTGGTCGTGGCGGGAATACACGTTGCGTCCGTATTCCGCCCAGTGCGCATGGAGGATCGCCTCCACCGACTGCCGGCGTTTCGCCAGGATGTTGAGCCAGAACAGCACGGCCCACAGGCCGTCCTTTTCGCGCACATGGCTGGAGCCGGTGCCGAAGCTTTCTTCGCCGCACAGGGTGACCTTGCCGGCGTCCATCAGGTTGCCGAAGAACTTCCAGCCAGTTGGCGTTTCGTAGCAGGGCACGCCGAGCTTGTGCGCGACACGATCGGCGGCGGCGCTGGTCGGCATCGAGCGCGCGATGCCGGCGATGCCTTTGGCGTAGCCCGGCGCCAGCGTGGCGTTGGCGGCGATCACGGCCAGGCTGTCCGAGGGCGTGACGAAGAAGCCGCGGCCGAGCACCATGTTGCGGTCGCCGTCGCCGTCGGAGGCGGCGCCGAAATCCGGGGCGTCGGCGCCGAACATGATCTCGACCAGTTCATGGGCATAGGTCAGATTGGGGTCGGGATGGCCGCCGCCGAAATCCTCCAGCGGTACGCCGTTGATTACCGTGCCGGCAGGCGCGCCGAGGCGCCCTTCGATGATCTCCCGCGCATAGGGGCCGGTCACCGCGTGCATGGCATCGAAGCACAGCTCGAAGCCGCCGGCGATCAGCTCGCGGATGGCGGCGAAATCGAACAGCGACTCCATCAGGCCGGCATAGTCGGCGACCGGGTCGATCACCTCCACCGTCATGCCGCCCAGCGCCTGGCCGCCGATGCGATCGAGGTCGATGTCGGCGGCGTCAAATATGCGGTAGGCGGACAGCAGCTTGCTGCGGGCGAAGATGGCGTCGGTGACCTTCTCCGGCGCCGGGCCGCCGTTGCCGGTGTTGTACTTGATGCCGAAATCGCCCTCGGGCCCGCCGGGGTTGTGGCTGGCGGAAAGGATCAGGCCGCCGAAGGCCTGGTACTTGCGGATCACGCAGGAGGCGGCAGGGGTGGACAGGATGCCGCCCTGCCCCACCAGCACCCGGGCGACACCGGTCGCGGCGGCCATGCGCAGGATCACCTGGATCGCCTGCCGATTGTAGTAGCGGCCGTCACCGCCCACCACCAGCGTGATGCCGGCAGGCGCCGGGCCGTTGTCGAAAATGGTGTCGAACACCGCCTGGACGAAGTTCTCCAGGTAGTGCGGCACCTGGAAGGCGGCGACCTTCTTGCGCAGGCCCGAGGTGCCGGGCTTCTGGTCGCCGAAGGGTGTGGTGGTGACGTTACGGATGTTCATTTTCTTCCTCCCTTTTTCGGTTTCGCCGCATCCTGCATGGCGAGATTCTGCAGCCCGCGCTCGACGGCGGCGCGCAGGCGGATGACGGTTGCCTCGACCGGCGCCTGCGGCGATACCTCCAGCCCCAGTTCGCGCGCGATGCGGTTGATGCGCGTCGCATCGAGCGGCAGCCCGCCGGCGTCGACGGCGTCGACCACCTCCTTGCCGGCCTGCAGTTCGCGCGGCAGCTTCGGCTTGCGCCGCAGCCAGGCCTTCAGCGTCCGCAGCAGGCGTGGCGCCGGCACGGCTCGCTCACCTACAACCACTTCTGCAGCGGGTAGCCGCCGAGCAGCGGCCGCTGCAGCGCCGCCGCCGCGATCTGGCGGCCCCACTTAAATTCCTTGAACAGCACGATGAAGTTCCACATGTCGCGCAACACCAGCTTGCGCTCGCGCCAGGAGAGCTTCAGCAGCGCCTCCGGAAAATCCGCTTCATGCGGCCGGTCGAAGGCGATCTTGAGCGGGTTCCACTGGTCGCTGCAACGCCGTACTTCCGAGGCAATCATCTTGCGGTAGATCTCCTGCACCGGCCGGTTGCGTCGCGCCGCTTCGACGATGGCCTCGCCGGAGATCGCCCCCGAGTGCAGGGCGCAGCTCATGCCCTCGCCGATCATGTTGAGGAAACCGGCGGCCTGGCCGGTGACCAGCACATTGCCCTTGCCGAAGACGTAGCGGTTGATCAGCGAGGGGCCGAAGTTCTCGGCGCAGCCCTCGTGGTCATCGTCGGCCGGCTTCAGCTGCACGCCGTGCTTGTCCTTCAGGTACTGCTCGACCACCTGGTGCTTCCTGGCGAAATTGTCGCCGCGCTTGAAGCCGACACCGACGATCTGGCGCCCGTCGCGGGCGTGGCTCCAAGTGTAGTGTCCCAGGCCTGGGTGGAACCAGAAATGGAAGTAATCCGGGGACAAGGGGCAGTCGATGATCTCGTGGAACTTCTGGCCGACGAAGAACCAGGGGATCTGCTTGGGATAATCCGGATAGACCGCGCGCACCACCAGCGAACTCGGGCCGTCGGCGCCGATCACCTGGCGCGCGCGGTATTCGATGGGCTCGCCGCCGCGCCGGGCATGGACGATGATGTGGTCGGTGCGTTCCTCGAGCCCGGCGAAGGAAGTCTGGTCGTGAACCTCGGCGCCGCTGCGCTGGATCGCCCAGTGGTCGGAATACTTGCGATGCAGGTGCGGCGTGGTGCCGTGGAAGAAATCCATCGGCATTTCGACGCGGCAGGGGAAATGGAAGGTGACGCCGCGGCAGGAGGTCGGCTCGTGCAGCGTTTCGCGCGGCAGCGGGCCGAAGTTCTCCAGCAGGAAGCGGTGGCCGCGCGGCGAGAGGATGCCGCTGCAGATCTTGTGGCGCGGCAATTCCTTGCGTTCGAGGACCACTGTTTCCAGTCCGGCGTCGACCGTGCGCTTGGCGGCGGCGGCGGCGGCGAGGCTGGCGCCGACGATGACGACATCGACATCACGCATGATGAATTTCCTCGTTCGACGCGGCCAGCTCGGCCAGGTGCAGCACCGGCACGTCGGCCACGCGCCGGAATACTTCGCGCTCGGCCGCATTCTCGACCACGATGCGTGCCGGGTTGCGCCCCTGCAGCAGCCAGCGCGCCTGGGCCAGGTCCTCGCGCGCCGAACCGATGCGCAGGCCTGGATAGGCGCTGGCATGCGGAGGCATGGCGATGCGCTGCAGGTCGAGGTTCATGGCGCAGCCGCTTTCCTTGCGCAGCGCGTCGTAGTGCGCCACCAGGCGTTCATGGTCGGCATGGTAGGCGCGCGCCTCGATCACGTAAAAGTCGGCGCTGGCGATACGGCGCCGGATGGCGTTGAGGTTGCCCAGCGCCTCGCCCAGGCCCTGCAGCCGCGCGGCGGGCAGCCAGCGCCTCAATGCGGCCAGCAGCAGGCCGTCGCCGACCACCAGGCCGCGGCCATCGAGGCCGTCGAGGAAGCGGCGCAGGCGTTGCGGCGCGATCTGCCCGCCGATTTCCAGCGCCACGGCAATGTCGGCGCCGTCGTCCTGCGCGGCGCGGATGCCGAGCAGGGCCGTCACTTTCTCGTGCAGCGCCGGGTCGGCGCGCATGGCGGCACCCGGCAGCAGCAGCGCGCCCGCCGGGTCGGCTGCGGCAGATTCGGCCGCCTGCCGGTAGCCGACCTGCAGCGCGACGAGTTCGGGATGCGGCGGCAGTTCGCGACGCAGGGCCATGATCATGGCCGACAGGGCTATATCCTCCGGACACACCGGATCGCAGGCGCCGCACAGCGTGCAGGCCTCCAGCGCGGGCGCCAGTTCGGCAAGCGCCGCGCCGCTCTGGCGCGCCTTGGCGATGCCTTCCGGGCTGTAGCACGGATCGCGCCGGGCACGCCACATGGGGCAGACCAGGCGGCAAAGACTGCAGCCGCTGCAGGCCGAGTAGGCGCGGGGATGGGCGCTCGAATACATCAGAAAATGACGTCGCGGTTGAGGATCATCGCCGGGTCGGCGCGGCGCTTCATGGCGAGATGCCGATCCACCAGGGCATCGCCGAAGACGCGGCGGATGTAGCCCTTCATCATGCCGCCGAAGCGGTAGTAGCTGGCGCCGAGGTCCACGCCGATGTCGTAGATGGCATTCTTGAAGGACTGGAAATGGTCGCGGCTGTACACCGCGTCCTCGATCATCGGCTCGAACTCGCAGCCGTAAGCCCAGCCAGCGGCGTCCGGCGGCACGCAGGACATCTCGTAGTGCGGTTTGTGTTCCGCGCGCAGCTTGATGCCGACGCAATACAGCGTGTAATGCGGGAAGAACTTGCGGCACACGGCATTGCCGCGCTCGACGGCCTCGATGAACTTGTCGGCCGAGGTCGCCAGGTCGGGGATCACCATGTTGCGCGAGCCCCAGTGCTTCCACACCGCGCGCGAGAAGACCACGGTGCGGTCTTCCATGCGGCCGTCGCGATGGAATTCGGCACGACGGAATTCCGGGAAGACGGCCTGCTTGCGCTTCAGCAGGTACAGCGCTTCGCCGAGCTTCCACGGCCGCATGGCGTAGTGACCGGCCACGCACAGGGCGAAGCCGAATTCGCCATGGCCGCGCAGGCGCTTTTCCCACGTGGCCTTGAACGCGGCCTCGCGCTCGGACGAATCGAAGGCCACCAGCAGGTTCACCGCGCAATCCATGATGGTGAGGATGCCCGAGTAGTCGCTGGCGTCGTTGGCGTCCAGCATCTGCAAGTCTTCTATGGCCTCGCGCAAGGTCGAGTAATAGTAGTAGTGCATGGACAGCGGCGTGTAGGGGCGGATCTTCAGCGTCGCCTCGGTGATCACGCCGAACTGGCCGTAGCCGAGGATCACGCGCTGAAAGAGATCCGCGTTCTCGCTGTCGGAACATTCGACGATCTCTCCGGTCGGCGTCACCACCTGCAGCGAGATCGCCTGATCGGCGCTGCAACCCAGGCGCGCCGAATTCACGTCGATGCCGCCGACACCCAGCGTGCCACCCACCGACGATGTCATGTTGAGCGGCGCCGAGAGGTAGTCGAGCCCTGCGCGGCGCAGTTCCTCGGCCAGGTCGTGCCAATAGATGCCGGCCTCCGTGCGCACGGTCATTGCTTCTGCATCTATCGCCAGCACGCGGCCCATGCCGGTCATGTCGAGCAGAACGCCGCCATAGGCGACCGATTCGCCCTCGGTGGTAAGGCCGCCGCCGCGCACCGTGACCGGCACGCGATGCGCCTGCGCCGCCATCAGCAGCGCGGCCACCTGCGCGGCGCTGCGCGCGACCAGCACGCCGTGCGGGAGGCCGTAAGCGGTGCCGCCCGCGTCGGTGGCGTAGATGCCCGTCGCCGCCGCGCCTTCGGCAAGCGCAACGCCTGCGGCGCCCAGTTCGGCGACGAACTCGCGCCAGCCGGCGCCGTTCCAGCGTGCGGCATTGGTCTGCTGACGGACGATGCCCTGCAGGGCGTCGGGCGCCACCGGACAGGGGCCGACGGTGCCGGGTTCAACGGGAGGAATTTTCAACGCGGATGCCCAATCGGAAATCAGCCGGGATGATACCCCGCCCGGCACGGACGCAGCGCACCGACGGTTGTGCCGTGGGTCGCTCCGCTGCGGACTGCGGGCAACAAAAAAGCGCCCTGGAAGGCGCTTTTTTTGTTTTGTGACTTGGCGGAGTGGACGGGACTCGAACCCGCGACCCCCGGCGTGACAGGCCGGTATTCTAACCAACTGAACTACCACTCCGCGTTGGAAGGCGCGCATTGTGCCACAGGCGACCGGGGCGTGCAATGAATTGCACGCGAAATGTTGGGAGTTATTGATATTTCCGTAAAACAGGACAACTTTTGATCATCTGAAACGTTGTATCTCCAATGGTGATATTGGAGAATGTTGTCATGGCACAAAAGCGGTTAAGCGACGCAACAAAGAAGCGATTGAAGGCAGGCCGGATGCTGCTCGCGGGCAAAGGCTGCTCGGACGTAGCCAAGGCGGTGGGCGTGGCACGGCAAACGGTATATACGTGGAAAGGGCTGCTCGATGAAGGGGGCATCGATGCCCTTCGCGCCGTGCCAGAAAGAGGCCGCCCGGCCCAGCTCG
>NZ_JAFLDR010000088.1 GCF_017302275.1 Sulfuritalea sp. | reverse complement strand
CCGGCTGCCAGCGGGCGCCCTGCGCCGGGTGCAGCAGGGCATGGCCCAGCTCGGGCGCCGGCGCGCCGCCGATTCCATGCAGCAGGCATCGTCCGTGCTCCGCCATGCCGTGCGCATCACCCGCGGCCGCCGCGCGCGCGTAGGCATCACGCGCCGCGGCCGGATCGACTTCGCCGCCCTCGCCGCGCTCGTGGCATTCGCCCAGCCAAACCCAGGCCGAGGCATCGCCCAACTCCGCCGCGCGGCGATACCAACCCAGCGCGGCCCGCTTGTCCTCGGCAACGCCGTCGCCCCAGCGACAGGCGTGCCCTATCTTCAGGTGCGCCCGCACATGCCCATTGGCCGCAGCGGCCTTCCACCATCGCAGCGCGGCGACCAGGTCGCGCCCGCCGCTGCCCACGCCATACGCGAGGCATTCGCCCAGCTCGAATTCAGCTTCGCGGCTGCCGCCCTCCGCCGCGCGTCGATACCAATCCAAGCCAGCTTCGGGATCGCGCGCCATGCCGACGCCGAACGTCGCGCACTGGCCGAGCAGGAACATCGCCGCTGCTACCCCGCCATCCGCGGCGGCACGAAAATGCACGATGGCGGATCGCGGCTCGGCCACCGCCGCGACCCCGCCGTAGAGGCACATGCCCAGCGAATAGCTGGCGCTGGCCACGCCCCCTGCTGCCGCCTCCCGCCACAAGCGACACGCCGCCGCGCGATCCTCGGCGACGCCGCGACCGAAGAAATGGCAGCGCGCCAGCAGGTCGGCGGCCGCCGCATGCCCCTGTGCCGCGGCCTGTTGCAGCCAGAGAACCGCCGAGGGGTAGTCCGGCGCAACCCCTTCCCCGCCGAGATACTGCAAGCGGCCCATCCAGTACTGCGCCAGTGGCACGCCCCGCGCCGCTGAAAGGGCGAACAGGCGCGCCGCCTCGACGGTATCGCGAGGCAGGCCGCAGCCGTGCTGCAGCAGCCAGCCCAGTACCGCAAGCCCTGTCGCACAGTCGGTCTCGGCGCTGCGCAGGGCCCAGCGCAGCGCGGTCGCAGGCATTCGCGCAACCCGGTCGCCATGCGCGTGGCGCCAGGCCAGTTCCGCTTGGGCGTTGCCATTGCCGCCGGCCGCCATCCGCTGCAACTCGGTAGCGGCGAGGCTGCTCCAGAAATCCTGCGGGCGACCCAGAAGCTCCAGGCCGCGGGCCGCACCGCGTTCGACCAGCGGCGCGTCGATGGCGCCGCGAAACAACCCGATCAGGGTTGCGGGCGCGAGGGGGATCGGTGGCTGGGTCATCGGAGTTGAATCATGCCGTATCCAGCAGACGCGATGGCAAGTGCCGATTCCCGGCGGTGGCGCCACCGTATCGCGGCAGGCGATGTCCGACCCGCCCGGTTCAGGCGGCCGCCCCTGACCCGAACGGCAACCGGCAGACTGGCACAGCCGCATCGGTTTTGCTTCGCCGGCCTCCGCAATACATCGCCGCCGCAGATGCGGACACTCTCAGGCTGGAATGACCCGGTTCTTGCCCGCTCGCTTGGCGCGATACATGGCGGCGTCGGCACGCTTCAAAGCCTCGTAGGGGTCCTCGGTATCATTTATTTCGGCAACGCCGCAACTGAAGGTGATCAGCACCTTCTCGTTGTTGTTGAGGAAGAACTCACGCGTAAGTTCGCGCTGGGCCCTGATCATGACACCCACGGCATCCTCGATTGCAGTGTTGGGCAGCAGCACGACGAACTCCTCGCCGCCGTAACGCGCCAGCGCATCCTGTGGCCGCACCGTGGATTCGACCACCTTGGTCAGGTGCACCAGTGCGGCGTCGCCGGCAGCGTGTCCGAGGCTGTCGTTGAGTGTCTTGAAATTGTCGATGTCAAGCAACGCCAGGCTCAGGGTTCCGCTGTGGCGCCGCAGGCGGGCGATCTCCTTCTCCAGCGCCTCGTCGAGGCCCTTGCGGTTCAGTGCGCCGGTCAGGGCGTCATGCCGAACCAGGTCGCTGGCGCTGGCAAGTTCGTTGCGGGTGCGTGCCACCGCCTCCTCGGCATCCTTGACCCGCGAGCGCATGGTGTTCATCTCGTCGCGCGAACGCGCCGTATTGACCTGCACCACTCGCGTCTCGCGCATCACCTCGTCGAGTACGTCGGCAAGTTCGGTGATGTCGCTCGCCTTGGATATCTTCGCGGCGCAGTTCTCGATCTTGTTGTGGTAATCGCTGGTGGTCTCGGAGAAATCCGCCAGGCGGTCAACGAAGGTCGCCAGCATCAGCTTGAGGCGGTCGTTGGCCTCGTGCAGATTCTTCTTCAGCGCGCTTTGCTTGACGATGACATCCTTCATGCGTCGTTCGACGTCGTCCAGGCGGCGCAGGCTCAAGGGTTGCTGGATCAGGTCGCGCACGACCTTGATCTGGCCGGAGAGCCATTGGTCCTCAAGTACCAGTTCGCCGATGTTCTCGATGACGAGCTGCACCAGGTGCAGCAGTGCGCTGGCCATTTCGGACTGATCCTCGGCGACGAAAAGCGCCCGGTAGCAGAGCTTCTTCAATCGTTCCGAAAGGCCCGCCAGGGCGTCCGGTGTTTGCGCGGCGCGAATCGACGCGGCAATTTCGGACGCCTCGGTGGCGAGTTCGGGGCTGTCGCGCAGGACGATGGACAGGGTGTTGTCCAGCAGCTGGCCGATAATCTCGCGCAGGTCGAGTATGCCGCCCTGCCAGGCGGACTGCGGCCCCGGGCGTGTTGTTGATGAGGCGACGGGCGCCG
>NZ_JAFLDR010000087.1 GCF_017302275.1 Sulfuritalea sp. | reverse complement strand
GTAGTCCAGCGTGGTCGCCGGCAGGATGTTCAGGGTGCGGCCCATTGCGACTCCGTCAGAGGACCTTGCCCGGATTGAGAATGCCTTTCGGGTCGAGCGCGGTCTTCAGCGTGCGCATCAGCGCGATTTCGTTCTCGCTGCGGCTGACCTTCAGGTAGGCCTTCTTCTCCAGGCCGATGCCGTGCTCGGCAGATACCGAGCCACGGAATGCGGCAAGCGGCGTATAGACCAGCGCCTCGATCTTTGGCCGTGACGCCAGGTAGTCCTGCGGCTTGACCTGGACGATCACGTGCAGGTTGCCGTCGCCGAGGTGGCCGAAGATCCACAGCTTGTGGTCGCCGATCGCCCCGGGCAGCGCGGCGCGGAGATCGTCGGCGAAATTCTCCATCTCGCCGATCGGCAGCGAGATGTCGAAGACGACCGGCAGCCCGCCGTGCAAGACCTGCTCGACGTCGTCGCGCAGCGCCCAGAAGGCCTGGCAGTCGGCCTCCGATTGCGAGATGGCCGCGTCGACGATGAGCCCGGACTCGAATGCCGATTCCATCGCGCCGTTGAACCGCTGCGTGTCGAGTTCGCGGTCCGCGCCCTGGCTCTCGACGAGAACGTAGTACCGATAGTCCTGGGCGATCGGCGGCTGGCCCTTGGCCGGCGCCGTCGTCACTAGGCGGTAGAAGGGTTGCCACATCACCTCGAATGCCGACAGCGTTCCGCCCAGCGCACTGTCGATGTGCTTGAGGAAGCTGGCGACGGCAGCGAAACTGTCGATCCCGACAAAGGCCATGTTGGTCGTCGTCGGCCTTTCCCGCAGGCGCAGCACGAGGCGGGTGATGATGCCCAGGGTGCCCTCGGAGCCGATGAACAGGTGCTTGAGGTCGTAGCCGGCGTTGTTCTTGATCAGGCGGTTGAGCGACGAGACGATGGTGCCGTCGGCCATGACCGCCTCGATGCCGAGCACCATTTCGCGCGTCATGCCGTAGCGGATCACCCGGTTGCCGCCGGCGTTGACCGCCGCGTTGCCGCCCAGCGTCGCCGAGCCGCGCGCGCCAAGGTCGAGCGGAAAGGCCAGGCCGTGCTCGTCGACCGCCTCCTGCAACGCCTGTAGCACCACCCCGGCCTGCACCGTTGCCGTGCGTTGAACCGGGTCGATGTCCTCGATGGCGCGCATGCGCTCGAGCGACAGGATGATCTCGTCCGGTTTGGCGTCGCCGCCATGCACCAGGCCGGTCAGGCCGCCGTGCGTCACGACACCGATGTTGTTTTCGCAACACCAGCGCATCACCCGCGACACTTCGTCGGTGTTCGCCGGGCGCACCAGCGCGGCGGCCTTGAGGTTGTCCGGGCGCAGGTAGCCGGCGGAGCGGGTGGCGACGTCGGCGGCGTCGAGGACGGCATTCTCGCCAACGAGTTGGCGCAAGGAATCGGTCAGGTTCATGGTCATCTCCCTCAAATCATCGCTTCGATCAGGCGCGGACCCTTGCTCTGCATCGCCGATTCGTACTGCGCGGCGAACTCTTCCGCGGTTGTCGCGCGACTGGCCTCGACCCCCAGGCCGCTGGCGATCTGCGTCCAGTTCATTTCCGGATTGTGCAGGTCGAGCATCGACAGGGCCTTGGCGCCGGCGCTGTCGATGCCGACCCGCTGCAACTCGATATTGAGAATCGCGTAGGAACGGTTGGCGTAGATCACCGTGGTCACGTCGAGTTGCTCGCGCGCCATGGTCCACAAGGCCTGCATGGTGTAGGCGGCGCCGCCATCGCCGTGCGGGCAGATCACCTTGCGCCCGGGCGCGGCCAGCGCCGCGCCGACGGCCAGCGGCAAGCCCTCGCCGATCGAGCCGCCGGTCAGCGGCAGATGCGTGTGCGGCCGGGCCTGGGCGAGGGTCATCAGCAAGGGAAGGCTCGATGTCAGTGCTTCCTCGGCGTAAATGGCATCGTCCGGCGTCAGTTGCGCGATGACTTGCGCGACGCTCAAGGCGCTGAGCGCGCCGCTCGGCAGTCCGGGCAGCTTGAGCGGAATGCGCATGGCTGGCTCGGCCGGGGCCCCCAGCGCATCGGCCAGATCCTGCAGCGCCCGGACGCCATCCTCGTGCGGCTGCGCCAGATGGCTGAACTCGCAATTCCCGGGAGCGCACCAGCTCGGCTTGCCGGGATAGGCGAAAAAGGACACCGGCGGTTTGGAACCCACCAGAACGATCTGTTCGATGCCCTGGAGGAAGGCGACGATCTGCTCGGCGAAATAGGGAATGCGCTCGACCGGCACGCGGCCGGCGCCGAGTTCGGCATGCGGCGCGAAGGTATCGCACAACAGGCGGGCGCCGGTCCTGGCCTGCACCCGTCCGGCGGCTTCCAGCCCGGCCCCGTGGAGTGCCGGGCCGCGCAGCAGCAGCGCCGACTTCCTGCCGTTGCTCAACAGCTTCGCGATATCCTCGATGGCATCCTTGTCTACCGCCGCCGGCCCGATGTCGGGCAGCATCCGGGCGGCGCGGTCGGCGGCGTTCCACGCCGTATCCGCCGGCAGGACGAGCGTGGCGATTCCACCGGGCGCGGCGCGCGCGGCCTGGACGGCGCGGGCGGTATCCCCCGCCACGGCCTTGGCGCTCTTCGATTCATGGATCCAGGAGGACACCGGCCGGGCGAAACCGACGATGTCGGAGGTCAGCAGGGCGTCGTACTGCAGGTGATAGGTGGCATGATCGCCGACGACATTGACGATCGGCGTGGCGGCACGGCGGGCGTTGTGCAGGTTGGCCAAGCCATTGGCCAGGCCGGGGCCGAGGTGGAGCAGCGTCGCGGCGGGTTTGCCGGCGACACGTCCGTAGCCGTCCGCCGCCCCGGTCGCCACGCCTTCGAACAGGCAGAGAACCGGGCGGATTCCGGGAATCGAATCCAGCGCCGCGACGAAATGCATTTCCGATGTGCCCGGGTTGGCGAAGCACACATCGACGCCGCAATTGACCAGCGTCCTGGCGAGCGACTGGGCGCCGTTCATCTTCTCGTTCATCGAGCGTCTTCTCCGGAAATGGTCAGCGAACAGGAAATCGGATGCAGTATGCACAAGGGGATCGAATTCCTGCAACGGATTATCGTTCCATCCGG
>NZ_JAFLDR010000086.1 GCF_017302275.1 Sulfuritalea sp. | reverse complement strand
GGCTTTCAGGCAGGGCGATTTCTTCGGCGGCCTGTTCGCTGCCGTCGAGGCGCTCGACGCCGCCACCGGCGGGCCGGCGTCCGGTTCCGCGCCGGTGGTCGATGCGGCCGGCGTCGTTCCCGCGGCAGCGTCGGGCGGGTCCGGCGGCGAGCAGCCGGACTGGATCACCTGGCTGTTCGGCACGCTGGTCGCGGCCGGCGTGCTGCGCCTGATGTTCGGCCTGCTCGGTTCGCTCCTGGCGGCGGCCGTCGGCGGCTGGCTCGGTTTCATGGTCTTCGGTTCGCTGGCCTTCGCCATCGGCGCGGCGGTGGTGATCTTCCTGTTTTCTTTCGTGAACCTGTTTTCCGGCGGTGGCCGCGGCTCGGGCGGCGGCGGCTTTTCCGGCGGCGGGTTCTCGGGCGGCGGTGGCAGCTTCGGTGGCGGCGGCGCGTCGGGAGGGTGGTGAGATGAAGCTTTTACGTGCGCTCCGGCATCTGCTGCTGCCCGACTGGTGGACGCAGCGTGTTTTCACCCGCGCCGACCTGGCGGCGATCGGCGCCGCGATCACTGCCGGCGAGAAGACGCATCGCGGCGAGCTGCGCGTTGTCGTCGAGGGCTCGCTGCCGCTGGGTTCGCTGTGGCGTGACCAAAGTTCGCGTGAGCGCGCCGTCGAGCTGTTCGCCCGCCAGCGCGTGTGGGATACCGAGGAGAACTCCGGCATCCTGATCTACGTGCAGTTGCTCGATCGGCGGGTCGATATCCTGGCCGACCGCGGCATCGCCGCGCGCGTGCCGCAGGCCGAGTGGGACGCCATCTGCCGCGAGATGGAAAACAGTTTTCGCGGCGGCGGCTGGCGCTCCGGTGCGCTGCGGGCCGTGGCGCGCGCAACCGGACTATTGACCCAGCATTTCCCCGCCGGTAACAGCAATCCCAACGAATTGCCGGACCAACCCTTGGTGCTGTAGGCGCGGTCCGGCCGGCCTTGAAAAGTCGGCGCCGGCGGCACGGCGATTGCGGCAGGCACAAAACGAAACAGGGACCGCAGCCCCTGTTTTTTCTTGCGCCGCGCGCGAATCAGGCGGCTTGTTGCTTCCTGCGCCGCGCAACGAGGCCGAGCAGGCCGAGGCCGGCCAGCATCATGGCGTAGGTTTCGGGTTCCGGCACGGCGACGGCGTAGGCCGCGTCGGCGATCATGCGATGACCGGCGGCGGTCGGATGGATGCCGTCCCAGAACAGGTAGCTGTTCGGGGTACAGGCCGGGCCCGCATCGATGCAGCTGCTGTCGACGTCGGTGAAACCATAGGCGCCGGGGTTGGCGACCACGGTATTGAGCAGCGAGAAGGTGTCTAGGGTGCGGATGTCCTCGCCCGCCAGGCCAAGGCGCAGGCCGTTGATGACAGAGTCGAAACCGCTGTTGTAGGTGGCGGAGAGGAAGGTGGCGCCGCCGACTTGCAGCGGGCCGCCGCCGATGGCCTCGGGCGTCAAGCCGAGGTTCGGCATGTTCATGACTAGAAACTTGCGCGCGCCCTCGGTGTAGAGGTCGGTGATGGCGTTTTGTACGCCTGCGAGGGCACCGCCGATCAGCGCACCGGCGAGGCCGGGGTTGGCGGCGGCGGCGCGCAGGTCGTTGCCGCCGGCCCAGACCACATAAAGCGCGTTCGCATCCGCGGGGCCCGACAGTGCGCGAAAACTCGTGACCTGGGCACCGAGATCGGTGGCGAGCGGACCGACGCTCGAACCGGGGGCCGCGGTCGCGCCGCCGAAGGCGTAATTGTGCCCACCCAGCAGCGACGGCGTCAGGCCGAAGCCGAACATGCCGGCAAGGTTGTCCGCATAGGTCGGGCCATCGGAGAAGCGGCCGTTGAAGTAGGGCGGCGGCGGGAAGCCTCCCGTTGCGGCATAGATGTTGCCGCTGTCGGAAAGGCTGTCGCCGAAGACATAAATATCGCTGTAGGCGGAAGCGGAAGAGGCGGTGGCACCGAGGCCGAGTGCGAGCAAAAGTCCGGCGACGAGCTTGTTCGGAATCAGTCGTGACATGGGGATCTCCTTGGATATCTGCTGTATTGGCAACCGACGTCGCCGCCAATGGTAGCCCAAAATCCGCCAATACGTGAGGTTTGAAGCAGATCGCGCCGCATGGCCGGCAACAGGCCCTAGACTGCGCGCATGACCAATCCCCGCAGCCTGCCGCGCGAACTGCTGCACCTCGCCTGGCCCGTCCTGATCGCCCAGGCCGCCGTGATGGCCAATGGCGTGATCGACACCCTGATGGCCGGCCGGCTGTCCTCGGTGGACCTGGCGGCGGTCGGCATCGGCGCCAGCATCTACATCACCATCATCATGGCGCTGATGGGCGTGCTGCTTGCGCTCACGCCGGTGGTGGCCCACCACTACGGCGCGCAACGCCATGCCGAGATCGGCGCCGACGTGCGCCAATGCGCCTGGCTGGCGTTGCTGTTGTCGCTGCTGGCCTTCGTCGCGCTGAAACATCCCGATCCGCTGCTGGCCTTTTCGCGCCTGACGCCGGAAGTGGAGTTCAAGGTCCGCGCCTATCTCGAAGGCTCGGCCTGGGCGGTGCCCGGCGTGATGTTCTTCCGCGTCTTCTACGGTTTCACCAACGGCATCGGCCGCCCGCGCCCGGTGATGATGTTCAACCTGCTCGGGCTGGCGCTCAAGGCGCCGCTGAACTGGGTCTTCATGTATGGCCATTTCGGCTTCCCGGCGATGGGCGGAGCCGGCTGCGGCTGGTCCTCCGCCGTCATCATGTGGACCGTCGCCACCTTGTCCTGGCTGTGGTGCCGGGGCAATGCCGACTACGCGCGCTATGGCGTCTTCGCCCGTTTCGACTGGCCACGCCTGGTCCCCTTGCGCGGATTGCTGGTGCTCGGCCTGCCGATGGGCGCCACCTTCCTGGTCGACGTCACCGCCTTCACCTTCATGTCGCTGTTCATCGCCCGCCTCGGGCCTGAGGTTTCGGCGGCGCACCAGGTCGCCGCCAACGTCGCCGTGTTCGTCTTCATGGTGCCGCTGGCCCTCGGCGTTGCCACCGGCGTCGTGGTCGGCCAGGCGCTGGGTGCGGGCGATGCCCGGCGTGCGCGCCATGCCGGCCTGCTCGGCTTGGCCGTGGGCGGTGGCGCGGCGGCGCTCACCGGCGCGGCGATCGGCCTCGGCGCCGCGCCGCTCGCGCGCGCCT
>NZ_JAFLDR010000085.1 GCF_017302275.1 Sulfuritalea sp. | reverse complement strand
GAAGCCGACCACATGCCGTGGGCGATCACCTCGCGGAAGACGCCGCTGTGCGCGAATTCCGGATCGACGATGGCGGGGTTGATGTCGCCCGTCATGATCGCGAAAAGCTGGATGTCTTCCGGACGCAGCGTGCGCACCAGGGAGGCGCTGTCGCCGACCTTGATTTCGGCGAAAACGCGGTTTTCCATGTACTGGTTATTTTTGTCTTGACTGCTCATGCCGGACTCCGTGTTGACGAACGATTTCAGTATAGGTTGTTGCGATGCGGCATACAACTTGCTGTCGCCTGGATATTCGCTTGGCGCCGTCATTCGCATGAAACATGCCTGTGGTTGTCTGGCGATTGTTGCATACGCACATGATCGTGGATTGATCTATGTCAGAGCGATGATCGAAGGGCGCGCTAGGCTTGAATCAGGGTCTCGGGATGCCGGCCGGATACTGCCGCCGGTTCCCGCGGACGGGAGACATTGGATGCGGGAGTTCTCATGAGCGGGAAAAACCGGGAAGTGGCCGGTGCAGTGGCAGCAGCAGTGGCGGCATCCGTGGCGCGCTGGCGTCGCGATCCGACGGCCCTGTTGCAGATGCTGCGCGAAGTGCAGGAGTCGGTGGACTGGATTTCGCCGGAGGTGATCCATCTCCTGACGGACGAACTGCATCTGCCGCGCTCCAAGATCGAGGGGGTCGCCGGCTTCTACAGCTTTCTCTATACGCGGCCGCACGGGCGCTATCGTGTACTGTTCGCCGACAACATCATCGAACGCATGCAGGGTTGCGTTGCCCTGATGGAGCGCATGTGCAGCAGCCTCTGGGTCGAGCCCGGCAAGGTCTCCGAGGATGGCCTCGTCAGCGTCGGGACGACTTCCTGCATCGGGATGGGCGATCAGGGTCCGGCCCTGCTGGTCAATAACTTCGTCATTCCGCGCCTGACGGAGGCGCGCATCGATACGCTGTGCGAGCTGATCCGCGCCGAGGTGCCGCTGGAGGCGTGGCCGCCCGAACTGTTCATGGTCGAGGACAACATCCGGCAGACAGGGATTCTCCTCGACAGCGAGCTTGCTCCCGGCGATGCCCTGCGAGCGGCCCGCGCCCGCGCCGGGCACGACGGTCTGGAAGCCTCGAATACGCGCTCATGGCGCGAAGGCCTGCCGTCCGGACTGCTCGGGCCGGCGGCGGTGATCGACGAGATCAGGCGATCCGGGCTGCGCGGGCGAGGGGGCGCCGGCTTTTCGACGGCGCTGAAGTGGGATGCCTGCCGGAATGCGGCGGTGTCCGAGGGTCGCGAGAAGATCGTGGTCTGCAATGCCGACGAGGGGGAGCCCGGCACCTTCAAGGATCGCGTGCTGCTTGCCCGTCATGCCGATCTGGTGATCGAGGGAATGACCATTGCGGCTTACGCCGTCGGGGCGACGCGCGGTTTCATCTATCTGCGCGGCGAATACCGCTATCTCCTCGATGCGCTGAATGGCGTGCTCGCGCGCAGGCGCGAGGCCGGCGTTCTCGGGCGCGGTATCCTCGGCATCGCCGGCGCCGATTTCGATATCGAGATCCATCTCGGTGCCGGGGCCTACGTCTGCGGCGAGGAGTCAGCACTGATCGAATCGCTGGAAGGCAAGCGCGGTACGCCGCGCAACCGGCCGCCCTTCCCGGTGACCAACGGCTATCTCGATCAGCCGACCATCGTCAACAACGTCGAGACCTTCGCCGCCGCCGCGCTGATCGCGCTGAACGGCGGCGACTGGTACGCCGGGATCGGCACCCGGCAATCGGCGGGAACCAAGATCCTCTCGGTTTCCGGCGACTGCGAGCGGCCCGGCATCTACGAATACCCGTTCGGCGTCAGCGTGCGCCAGGTTCTGGACGATTGCGGCGCCCGCGCCACGCAGGCCGTGCAGGTCAGCGGACCCTCCGGCATCTGCATTGCGCCGGCCGAGTTCGACCGCGTCATCGGTTTCGAGGATATCCCGACCGCCGGGGCGTTCACCATCTTCGACAACAGTCGCGACATGTTCGAGGTGGCGCGCATCTACGTGCATTTCTTCCAGCACGAGAGCTGCGGCTTCTGCACGCCGTGTCGGGTCGGCACCTCGTTGCTCAGGAACCTGATGGACAAGCTGCACAACGGTCACGGCTCGCCGTATGACTTCGCCGAAATCGAGAAGCTCAACCAGTTGCTGCAGTCGATGAGTCACTGCGGGCTGGGGCACACCGCGTGCAATCCGGTGCTCGACACGATCGCCAGGTTCCGGCCGGCCTACGACCGGCGCATGGAGCACGACGATTTCTCGCCGGCCTTCGATCTCGACCGCGCCCTCGCCCCGGCGCGGCAGATGACCGGGCGCGACGATGCGGCGGCGCACATCATCACCGAGAGTTCCGGGGAGGGCGCATGAGCCAGACGTTCACGATCGACGGCCGGGTCATTCCGTTCGCCGAAGGGCAGACCATTCTCCAGGCGGCGAGCGCAGCCGGGATCTTCATCCCGCACCTGTGCCACCACCCGGATTTCAAGCCGCATGGATCGTGCAAGCTGTGCACGGTCAAGGTCAATGGCCGGCATGCGGCGTCGTGCACGATGCGGGCGATGGCCGGCATGGCCGTCGAGAGCGATACCGGGGAAATCAACGGCGAACGCCGCGCGCTGACCCAGATGCTGTTCGTCGAAGGCAACCATTTCTGTCCCTCGTGCGAGGTCAGCGGCAACTGCCAGCTGCAGGCGACGGCCTACCACCTCGGCATGATGAGCCCGCATTACGACCACTTCTTCCCGAACCGCGCGGTCGACGCCTCGCATCCCGACTTTCTGCTCGATTTCAACCGCTGCATCCTCTGTTCGCTGTGCGTGCGCGCCAGCCGCGATGTCGATGGCAAGAACGTCTTCGCGCTTTCCGGGCGCGGCATCAACACGCACCTGATCGTCAATGCCCGATCCGGTCAGCTGGCCGACACCAATTTCTCGGCGGCCGACAAGGCGGCGCAGGTCTGCCCGGTCGGGGTGATTCTCAGAAAGCGCCGGGGTTTCGCCGTGCCGATCGGTGAGCGCACCTACGACAGGAAGCCGATTGGCGAGATGGTCGAGGCCACGGGAGAGTCGTTGCCATGACTGCTGCCAGGAAGAAGCTCAAGGTCGCGACGACTTCGCTGGCCGGCTGTTTCGGCTGCCACATGTCGTTTCTCGACATTGACGAGCGCCTGTTCACGCTGCTCGATCACGTCGAATTCGACTGTTCGCCGCTGACCGACATCAAGGAAGTCAGCGCGGACTGCGATGTCGGCATCATCGAGGGGGGCTTGTGCAACGCCGAGAACGTCCACGTGCTGCGCGATTTCCGCAGGAACTGCAAGGTGCTGAT
>NZ_JAFLDR010000084.1 GCF_017302275.1 Sulfuritalea sp. | reverse complement strand
GGCCGGAGGCGGTTGAGCGTGAACTTCGTCCTTTAGACGGCTTCGACGTTGACCAGGACCTGTTTGTTCCTCCACATTGTTCGCGTCCTTCAAGTAGAGGTCCGGCCAATAGTCGGCCGGCACGCCAGCCGGTGCTCCGGCCTCAACTGGTTCTACTACGGCGGGCAACTGGTCACCGACGGCATTGACTAGTGTTACGTCGCGCGGTGAATCAGACTGTTTGGCCCAAGCTGTTCGAGGCTGAGACAGAGGCAAAGTCCCACGCTGGAGGGGGAGGAAGGTAGAGCTGGGGCAGCGTGGGACGGAGGGAGACTACGGAAGGTTGTAGGGAGGCGTCTTCCAGGGGGTTTCGGGGTCGTAGAGATTCATCTGCCGGTGGTGATGACGGCGTAACTGCACGAGATAACGGCTCTCACAAGCGGCGGCGAGCTGGTGAAGAAAGTCGCTGAGAGCCGAGGCTGTTTCGTCGGAGAGGCCATCGGGGAAGAGGGGGTCGAAACGGCGGCGCTTCATCGCAATTCCTCGATGGCCAATTGCAAGAGGTCGTCGGGCAGATGGTTGAGTCCACGCGGCACCGCCAGGCGCATGGCCGTGCGCAGGATGCGCCCGGCGTGACGCGGCAGACCCTTGCTGGCTTGGCGCAGGATCTCGAGACCCGAATCGGCGAGCAGCGTATGAGAACACCCGGCGCTCTTGAGCGCGTGTGCGATGAGTTGCGCAAAACGTTCGCGCTCGATGACCGGCCGCATCTGAACGCGCGCCTGAATGCGCCCGGCGAGCGCTGCATAGGGCGCCCGTTCGAGCGTCTGCGCGAGCAGCGGATGGCCAACGAACCAGACGGTGATCAGATCGCGCGAATCGAAGGCGAAGTTGAGGAAAGCCGGGAAATCGCGGAAGAACTCGGGCGGCAGATTCTGCGCTTCGTCGAGAATCCACAGCGGCAGGATCTGTTTGCCGTCGGCCAACTGGTGGATATGCGCCTTGATGTCGCGCCACAGTTGCGCCCGGCGATAGCTGGGCGGCAGGCCCAGAGACAGGGCCAGACAGCGATAGATATCGAGGCGGCCGAAGTCGGTCTCGGCATGGTAGATGACTTGATAGCGATGCGGATTGAGCTTCGCGGTCAGGAGCCGCAGGGCGGCGGTCTTGCCGACGCCGGCGTCGCCGGTCAGCAGGCCGACGCCCGGCGAATGCAGGAGCCACTGGAAGCGTTCATCTAGTTGCGCCAGCGCGCCGTCATCCCACAGTTCGGTCGCTTCCTTGCCCAGCGGCGGATGGCGCAGACCAAAGTGTTGCAGGTCCATCGTTAGTCTCCTTTCGCTTCGTAATACTGTTGATGGACCATCTCGATCAGATTCGGACCGGACCTCTCAGTCCTGCCGGCGTCCACCGGCTCGGGTTTGCGACGCTGGCGACTGAGATTGGCCAGCGCATCAAGCGGCGTGGCCAAGCCGATCGCCTCGCCGTTTGCGTCCTCGACGCTGACCACGACTTCGGCATGCGGATCGACGACCAGGCAGACGGTCTTGCCGGACAGCTCGAAAGGCACCTCGAAGCGCTTGCCCTGATAAGACACCGTGCCGTCCTTGCGGACCCGGCGGCTGACGCGATGGTGGAACAAGGCATTGAGCTTGGCGGCCAGCAGTCCGAGCGGGCGAATCTTCGGCAAATCCTGCTGATAACGCGCCAGCGGCGTGATTCCTCCCAGTCCGTCATGGGGGCTGCGGTGATAGATCCGTTCGACCCACGCCCATAGGCGCGCATTGAGGTCCGCCAGGCCGGTGAGGTGGCGCTCGTCGAGTTCAGACAGAAACTGATCGCGGCACGTCCGGTGCCAGCGCTCCAATTTCCCTTTGCCTTCGGGTGCATAGGGCCGGCAATAAATCAACAAAATGCCCAGGCGGGCGCAGATCCCTTGCAAGGTGTGAGCGCGGTAGGCGGCGCCGTGATCGACGACCAGCTTGAGCGGGATGCCGCGTTTGAGAATCGCCTGTTTGAGCACGCCCTCGATGTCCAGCGCCGTCTCACCGGGGCAGAAGGCGCTGTGGGCGAGCAGACGTGAGGCGTCATCGAACAGGGAGACGAGATACGCTTTGGCGAGCTTACCACCGATGGGGACCTGCGGACCGTGCATCACGTCGCTGTACCAGATCGCGCCGGCTGAAGCGGCGACGAAACTGCGCCTCTCCTCGGGCAGGCTGGCCGAGCCGGTCATGCGGGAAAGACCGTGTTGCTGGAGCAGACGATGGATCGTCGATCGCGACAGACTCCCGCGAGCGACGGTGCCAGCGGTTTCGAGCAACTGCCGAATCTGGCGAATCGAGCGCCGGGGATTATCGCGCTTGGCCGCCAGAATCGCGACCTGGATCGCCTCGGAGAGCTTCGATTGCCCGCGGTCGGCGCGCGCCTTCGGCATCAGGCCATCGAGACCTTGCGCGCGGTAGGTGTAGTACCACCCTTGAATCGTCTTCTCGCCCAGATGGCGCCGACGGGTGCCAGGAATGGCGTACTCGCGTTCGGCCAGCTCACGGATGATCTGCTGTAGTTCTCCCCGCTCCAGCCGCTCCCGGCTGACCAGCGGACCCAGGACGGACAGGCGAAACAGGGCTTTCGGGTCGATGGGTTTCATGTGGACTCCTTCGTTTGAATGGGAGTCGTGATGAGAACAGAACGACCACGTTATGACCACGGCAAACTGTGGGGGGGCCCCGCCCGGGCGGGGCCCCCCCTGTCCGCCACTCGTTCGGGGTCAGCTCATCAGGGGACGATCAGTTCGTGATCAAGGATGGCCATGGCCCGCGCCAGGCCCAGGGTGGCGAACACGCGGCGCCAGAAAGCGTCGAATCCTGCCGCCCGTCCGAGTTCGGCAAAGCGGGCGCGCAGATGAAACTCGAAGAGATCACTGCGCGCCTTCAACCACTGCCACCAGCGATCGACGGTGCGCTCGTCAGGTCCGCCGCCGTCCGCGCGAAGGCCTTCCGAGCATCCCTTCAATCGTGGCTTCAGGGCCTCTTGCTGCACCGACCAGTCATACCAGCGCCGTGCTGCGATGCACTCCGGCAGTCGCGAACACGTGTGGTGGCATCCGCTGCAAAGGTAGCGGCAGATCGGCACGGGATTGAGCGAGGCGTGCTCCCGTCGCCGGTCGGACTTCCGGTAGTAGTACCCGTGCCGCCGGAGGATCTTGAGGCCGCAGTGCGGGCAGCACCGCGGTCGATAGCGTTCAGGGCTGGCGCTGATCGCCTCGATATGCTGCTCAAGACTGGTGATGCCGACTACAATTCGTCGCATGGGCTGGGCTCCTTTCTATCCGGGTGGCGTCGATAACTTCCCACGATAGCAGAGGTGTCCCAGCCCTTCCTCTTCCCCCTTTGTCCCGGCCTCTTTCAGGCACTGCTTCTTTCTTCTTCCCGACCGTGCGCGGGATATTTCGAGCCCTTAGACCTTAGCCAGGGGAGGACGTAACAACTAGCGAGGAGATGCTAGGTTTGAGATCGGACATAGGCATACCCTGTCCGATATTCGTATTGTTTTTTCGGACTTTTGGCAAGGCCGAATGTCCGAAACTTGTCTATTTGTCGCTGATCACTCGTTCAGGGTGTTCAGTTCAGTCATCCGGCTCGCTAAAGTGGAGATCGAGCATGCGTCGGCACCCTGGCCGGTCACCAAGTTCATGATCTGGCATCCGACGTTTAGCGGCTAAAGTCGGCTCATCGGGACACGCCACGGCTCAACACATGCGAGGCGACCGAAGCTATGGCTTTGCCCTGGTCATAAGTGATACTGGAATGGCTACCGATTGCCGGTGCTTTAACGAAATTCACCCGATCATGCTTGACGACATTCTTGCCGACCTGCTG
>NZ_JAFLDR010000083.1 GCF_017302275.1 Sulfuritalea sp. | reverse complement strand
CTCCCAGGCGCCATATGCAGGCAGAAGGTGCGATTCCGGCCAAGACCGAAGTCGCTGCCGCTCATTCGCGGGTTATCGAGCAGGTGCGCTTGTGCGCTGGCTTTGTCGGAATCAGCGATTGTCTGCGAAGCGACGAAGCGGCACCCCTTGGGTACTGCATGGACGCGTTGCCGATTCCGCCTCATGGCGATTCGTTGCATCCAAGCCGGCAATGGGCCTGGCAACTCTTGACGCTGGTGTCCGCAACGGCGGCCTCGCCGGAAAGTTTTACGGCCGGCGATCCATGCGTCGCTGATAGCCCGTCCCAGGTACCCGATCTACTGGTTGATGCCTTCCAGTTCGATGCCGCGTTCTTCGGTTGGCTGGTCGATGCCAATGATCAGACGGCCAGCGCCTGCTGGGATCTCCTCGGTCTGGTCAGGGAATTTCGCTCATCCGCTTCCACGCCCGGACTGCCGGGCAGTGAAATTGCTGCGGAGGATGCCTGATGCTGCCGCTCTTCGATACGCAGGTGCGCCTGGTTCTGCTCAATCACGTCGCCGTGCGACTGGCCGAGGCGCAGCCGGATGAACTCCACGCCGCCGGCATCGAGAACGAGCAACTCGCGCGCCTGCGGCAACTGTCGGCCCTCGATCTGAACCGCCTGGCCACGATGCGCGATCTGACCATCGGCGTGACCTTTGATGCCGCCGAACTCACTGCGGGGCTGCGTACGGTCTCGCTGGTGAATGAGGCCAAGGCGCTGGAGGCGTATTTCATTCGCCATGGTGCGTCCTGGCAGATGATGAGCGCGCTCTTCAAGATTCGCCGCAAGGTCACGCTCAGGCGCCGCCGCGACTGCGGTGCCTGGAGACCGTCGGGCCGCTTCCCACTTCCGGACACCCCCATGCGCGAGCGCATTTACCGGGCATGGCACGCCATTGAGGACCCGGATCCGAGGGTGCGCTATTACCGCCTGCATCAGGCATTCCCAAAGCTTACCCTCGCCGTTCTGGAAGCAGTAGCGTGCGAATTCGAGGAGGCGCGATGAACGGCCGCCCCTCGATTCCACCGGGCCTTACCGCCGAACTGCTGCTCGACGTCTTCGACCTGCCGGTCAGCTTCCACCGTTGCCTGGTCCCGATCACGGGTGGCGTGACGGCGGCACTGATGCTCTCGCAGGCCATCTGGACCAGTGAGGCGCTCGACCCCGAGGTCGGCGGCTGGTTCTGCAGGTCCCAGGAGGAGTGGACCGAAGAGACCGGGCTTTCGCGGTGGGAGCAGGAAACGGCACGGCGAGCTTTGCGCACCGGCGGCTTTCTCGAAGAGCGACGCGCCGGCATGCCGGCGAAGCTCTGGTTTCGGGTACGACCCGAAGCCGTAGGGCGCGCATTGCAGGCGCACGCCAACCCGGTTCGCCGATGACGGCGCATAGGCCCAGACATGAGAGACCGAGAACCGAGAATCGTAACCAGCGCCGATGACGACCCATGGCAATCCGCCCAACAGGAGCGAGCGCTGGCGACCCTCTGGCCGTTGCTGGGGCGGCATATCGCGTTTCATCGCCGTCTCGTGGACCTGACGGCGAACGTGAAGGCCGCGCTGTTGCTCTCCCAATCGATCTATTGGACACGTCACGGTCGCGACATCGCCCAGACCGGCGGGTGGTTCCTGAAGACTACTGAGCAGTGGGAAATGGAAACCGGACTTTCCGCGAAGGAACAAGCTACCGCCCGCGAAGTATTGCGCAAACTGGCGATTCTCAGCGAGCAGCGCGTTGGCATCCCGGCGAGGCTGCATTTCCGCCTATGCGTTGATCAGCTCGGCGCCTTGCTCAGCGACCGGATTGGCAGGGCGTCGGCGAGTCTGGACTGGGCCGATGGCGCCGCGGTCGCGGAATTGCTGGGGCCGTCGCTCGCCTATCACCGTACGCTGGCCGGCATCGGCGGCGGGGTCCATGCCGGCCTGCTGTTGTCACGCACGCTGCACCTGACGCGGCTGCAGATGCGCCGGCAGTTGCAGGAGTGGATCGGCAGTTCGACCGACGTATGGACCGAGCAGATCGGCCTCACGCGCCGCGAACAGGAGATTGCGCGTCGGGAGTTGGTGGGCGTCGGAGTCTGGGAAGAGACTTTGGTCGGCATTCCTCCGCGACGACTCGCCCGAATCCGGCTGGATTGCCTGCTCGCGCGGCTGGCGGGGGATGAATCCGGCGATGCCAATCGCATCGCTTTGCCGTATTCGCCAGAGTGCGGTGTTGCCACAATCAATAGTCGACAAAAAGGCGAAACAAGTATGCGGGATTCCCACATTCATGTTTTGCCGAAAGCGCCAAAATTGATTCGACAAAAACGCCATCACTGTTTCGACGAAAGCGCCAATCTACATATACAAGGAAGTACACGTGGTTTAGTACAACAACCACCCGCAAGGGAAACCATCGCTGATGAGGGTCGGTCGCAACGTCGTGGTGGTGATCTGATCCTGCCGGAAAGCCTGCTCCCTGAAGAACGTGCGGCGGCGCTCCTCCTGCTTAAGCCCTGCGCGCAGCAAGCCCAGTCCTTGCTCGACGAGCTGAGTGCTCGGATGCAGGCGAACGCGGTGCATACCAGCCCGCTCGCCTACCTGCGTGGCCTGGTCAGGCGTGCCCTCGCCGGCGAGTTCGTGCCGGAACTTGGACAGCGCGTGGCGGCTGCCAGGCGCCGGCATGAGGAGGAACTGATCCTGCGCCAGCAGCGCGAGACCGAGCAACAGCGTCTTGCCGCCGAGTGCGCGACCCCGGAACGCCAGGCCAGGCTCGCATCCCGCCGCGCCGAGATGCGACAGATCGCGGACGCGATGCAGGCCGGGCGCCCGCCGGAGAAGCGCTCGTGAGCCCCCTGCCAGTCCGAATTCCCGGCAGCGACAAATCCTGCTCGCCAGCGCTGCCAACACGGCGCTGCAACCACCACGCCGTTCGCGGCAGCCACAACCCCCTCAATCGAAACGGAGTCCGCAATGGCACCCCCTGACGCAATCCTGCAGCAAGAGCGCAATGAGCCCAATGCGCCCGATGCCACGTTCGCCGCCAACGCCCAACTCGGGCAACTGGCGGATGCCACCCCCGACACCATGAGCTTGCACACCAAAGATGCCTATCGGATCTTTACCGGCCGTGGTGCGGATGCCGCAAGCAAGTTGCCGCCGATCCCTGGAGGCAGGCGCTTTGCGGCGGTCCTCAAATCCATCTGGCACCTGTCGGCGAACGACAACCCTTACGCCGACTGGATCCTGATCCGCATGTACGAGGGTCTGATCGCGATTCGCGCGCATCTGAGCCGCGTGATCACGGCGCGTGAGGAAGCCATCGAGATCCTCAAACGCAAGGGCCTGTCGCTGGCCGTGATGGGCTCGCGCAGCCCCAAGACCGTCGAGCTCGGGTTTCGCAGTCCCTACGGCTACGCCACGGCGGAGGCGATCGTCGAGTTCGACTACTACGTGCGCATGATCAAAACCCTGATCCACAAGGATCGCATGAGCGATGACGAGGGCAGGGCGGCGATTCGCGAAGTCGGCCGAGAGTTGCGCGCCTTGTTCCTGGAACCGATCCGCTGGGAGCGCCACCTCCTGCGCGAGGAGCTGCGGCCATTGAGCCGCAGCGACTTCCTGCCCGCAGCGGACGAACTCGCGCATCAGCGGGTGCGTGCCGTGGTCGCACTTTTCGGTGAAGTTCCGCGCAAGGTGTTTACCGGCGCGCAGGCACCCCGTCATACGCGGCGGCGCGTCAAGTTGAGCGAGGCCGAACTGCGCCTCCTCGAACAGGCGTCGCTCACCGCAGCCGAGGATATGCCGCAGTCGGACACGGAGTTGCTGTGAGGTCGGCGCCGGCGATCAGCGGGTTTCCGGCCCGGGCCTCGCAGCCCATCGGAATTCAATGAGTCAATCAACCAACGGAGGGTGCAATGTCGAACGAGTTTAGTGGAACCGGAAATGTGGGGGACCTGCCGCTCTTGAAGACGGTCATGGTCGGTAGCGAGGAACGGCAGGTCGCGGAGCTTCGGGTGTTCTTCGACGAATATCGGCAGGACGGCAAGGGCGGTCTGGAGCAGGCCGGTGGATTCTGGCTCGACGTCAATGTCTGGGGTGATCGACATGCGGCGGAAGTCGCGCAACTGGTGAAGAAGGGTGCGCGCGTCCATGTCATCGGCCGGTTGGCCGAGACCCAATGGACGGTGACGGCGACCGGCGAGGAGCGCAGCGCGCTGCATCTGAACGCGGATCATCTGTTTCTCAGCCTTGCACGGCTGGCTGAGGTCCGGTTCAAGCCGCGGCGCGAGGCGTCCGAGGGCAGGGCCTGAGCGTGAGCGCCATGCCCGTCGGCGATGTGGCGGAGCCGCCATGTTTCCCCGGTATCGAGGAGGTTCGCATGGTCCGCTCGATTGCGCTGCTGGCGATCATGGAGGCGCAGCGCCAGGGCAGGTGGGGTGCGTCCTTCCACGGATTTCGCGTTCAGGCCCAGCGGCAAGGTCCGGCACGGGGTTGTGCCGCCCTTACCGAGGTCAGTCTGTCGGTGAGCTTTGGCAGGGCGGCTGTCACCCGCTGTCGGGTAATCGCGAATTATGCTCACGCAATGGAACCAAATGTCTGGGCGACGGTCATCTGATTTGAATATGCGCTGCCGGACTCCCTGCCGCATGGTGGGCGTCGGGCAGACGCTGCCGGTGTACCACGTTGGCTGCGTCAGCCCGATCGAT
>NZ_JAFLDR010000082.1 GCF_017302275.1 Sulfuritalea sp. | reverse complement strand
CTCCCAGGCGCCATATGCAGGCAGAAGGTGCGATTCCGGCCAAGACCGAAGTCGCTGCCGCTCATTCGCGGGTTATCGAGCAGGTGCGCTTGTGCGCTGGCTTTGTCGGAATCAGCGATTGTCTGCGCAGCGACGAAGCGGCGCCCCTTGGGTACTGCATGGACGCGTTGCCGATTCCGCCTCATGGCGATTCGTTGCATCCAAGCCGGCAATGGGCCTGGCAACTCTTGACGCTGGTGTCCGCAGCGGCGCCCCTGCCGGAAAGTTTTGCGGCCGGCGATCCATGCGCCGCTGATACCACGTCCCAGGTGCCCGATCTACCGGTGGATGCCTTCCAGTTCGATGCCGCGTTCTTCGGTTGGTTGGTCGATGCCAGTGACGAGACGGCCAGCGCATGCTGGGATCTCCTCGGTCTGGTCAGGGAATTTCGCTCATCGGCCTCGACGCCCGGCCTGCCGGGCAGTGAAATAACTGCAACGGAGGACGCCTGATGCTGCCGCTGCTCGATACGCAGGTGCGCCTGGTACTGCTCAATCACGTCGCCGTGCGACTGGCCGAGGCGAATCCGGATGAACTTCACGCCGCGGGCATCGAGAACGAGCAACTCGCGCGCTTGCGGCAATTGTCGGCACTAGATCTGAACCGTCTGGCCACGATGCGCGATCTGAACATCGGCGTGAGCTTTGATGCCGCCGGACTCACTGCGGGGCTGCGCACGGTCTCTCTGGTGAATGAGGCCAAGGCGCTGGAGGCGTATTTCATTCGCCATGGTGCGTCCTGGCAGATGATGAGCGCGCTCTTCAAGATCCGCCGCAAGGTGACGCTCAGGCGACGCCGTGACTGCGGTGCATGGAGACCATCAGGCCGCATATCGCTTCCAGACATGTCCATGCGCGAGCGCATTTACCGGACCTGGCACGCCATCGAGGAGCCGAATCCCCGGGTGCGGTACTACCGCCTGCATCAAGTCTTTCCAAACCACTCCCTTGCTGTTCTGGAGGCAGTGGTGCGCGGCTTCGAGGACGAGCAATGAACGGTCGCCCCGTGATTCCACCGGGCATCACCGCCGAACTGCTGCTCGACGTCTTCGACCTGCCGATCAGCTTCCACCGCTGCCTGGTCCCGATCACGGGGGGCGTGACGGCGGCGCTGATGCTCTCGCAGGCCATCTGGACCAGCGAGGCGCTCGACCCCGAGCTCGGCGGCTGGTTCTGCAGATCCCAGGAGGAGTGGACCGAAGAGACCGGGCTTTCGCGGTGGGAGCAGGAAACGGCACGGCGGGCTTTGCGCACCGGCGGCTTTCTCGAAGAGCGACGCGCCGGCATGCCGGCGAAGCTCTGGTTTCGGGTACGACCCGAAGCCGTAGGGCGCGCATTGCAGGCGCACGCCAACCCGGTTCGCCGATGACGGTGCACAGGCCCAGCATGAGAGACCGAGAACCGAGAATCGTAACCAGTTCCGATGACGATCCGTGGCAATCCGCCCAACAGGAGCGAGCGCTGGCGACCCTCTGGCCGCTGCTGGGACGGCATATCGCGTTTCATCGCCGCCTCGTGGACCTGACGGCGAACGTGAAGGCCGCGCTGTTGCTCTCCCAATCGATCTACTGGACGCGTCATGGTCGCGATATCGCCCGGACCGGCGGCTGGTTTCTCAAGACCACTGAGCAGTGGGAGATGGAAACCGGACTTTCCGCGAAGGAACAAGCCACCGCCCGCGAAGTATTGCGCAAACTGGCGATTCTCAGCGAACAGCGCGTTGGCATCCCGGCACGGCTCCACTTCCGGCTTTGTGTTGATCAGCTCGGCGCCTTGCTCAGCGATCGGATCGGCAGGGCGTCGGCGAGTCTGGACTGGGCCGATGGCGCCGCGGTGGCGGAACTGCTGGGGCCGTCGCTCGCTTACCACCGCACGCTGGCCGGTATCGGCGGCGGGGTCCATGCCGGCCTGCTGTTGTCACGCGCGCTACACCTGACACGACTGCAGATGCGCCGGCAGTTGCGGGAATGGATAGGCAGTTCGGCCGACTTGTGGGCCGAGCAGATCGGCCTCACGCGTCGTGAGCAGGAAATTGCGCGTCGGGAACTGGTGCGCATTGGAGTATGGGACGAGACGCTCGTTGGCATTCCCCCGCGACGACTCGCCCGCATCCGGATGGATTACCTGCTCGCGCGGCTGACCGGAGATGAATTAGGCGATGCCAATCGCATCGCATTGCCGCATTCGTCAGAGTGCGGTGTTGCCACAATCAATAGTCGACAAAAAGGCGAAACAAGTATGAGGGATTCCCACATACATGTTTTGCCGAAAGCGCCAAAATTGATTCGACAAAAACGCCATCACTGTTTCGACGAAAGCGCCAATCTACATATACAAGGAAGTACACGTGGTTTAGTACAACAACCACCCACAAGGGAAACCATCGCTAATGCGGGGTGGTCGCAACGTCGTGGTGGTGATCTGATCCTGCCGGAAAGCCTGCTCCCTGAAGAACGTGCGGCGGCGCTCCTCCTGCTTAAGCCCTGCGCGCAGCAAGCCCAGGCCTTGCTCGACGAGCTGAGTGCCCGGATGCAGGCAAGAGCGGTGCATACCAGCCCGCTCGCCTACCTGCGTGGCTTGGTCAGACGTGCCATCGCCGGCGAGTTTGTGCCGGAACTGGGGCAGCGCGTGGCGGCTGCCAGGCGCAGGCATGACGAGGACCTGATCCTGCGTCAGCAGCGCGAGGCCGAGGAGCAGCGTCTTGCCGGCGAGTGCGCGACCCCGGAACACCAGGCCAAGCGCGCATCCCGCCGCGCCGAGATGCGACAGATCGCGGACGCGATGCAGGCCGGGCGCCCACCGGAGAAGCGCTCGTGAGCCACCTGCCAGTCCGAATTCCCGGCAACGACAAATCCTGCTCGCCAGCGCTGCCAACACGGCGCAGCAACCACCACGCCGTTCGCGGCAGCCACAACCACCTCAATCGAAACGGAGTCCGCCATGGCACCCCCTGACGCAATCCTGCAGCACGCGCGCAATGAGCCGAATGAGCTCGATGCCACGCTCGCCGCCAACGCCCAACTCGGGCAACTGGCGGATGCCATCCCCGACACCATGAGCTTGCACACCAAGGATGCCTATCGGATCTTTACCGGCCGTGGCGCGGATGGCGCGGGCAAGCTGCCGCCGATTCCTGGAGGCAGGCGCTTTGCGGCGGTCCTCAAATCCATCTGGCACCTGTCGGCGAACGACAACCCGTACGCCGACTGGATCCTGATCCGCATGTACGAGAGTCTGGTAGCGATTCGCGCACATCTGAGCCGCGTGATCACCGCGCGTGAGGAAGATATCGAGATCCTCAAGCGCAAGGGCCTGTCGTTGGCCGTGATGGGGTCGCGCAGCCCCAAGACCGTCGAGCTCGGATTTCGCAGCCCCTACGGCTACGCCACGGCGGAGGCGATCGTCGAGTTCGACTACTACGTGCGCATGATCAAGACCCTGATCCACAAGGATCGCATGAGCGACGACGAGGGCAGGGCGGCGATTCGTGAAGTCGGCCGAGAGTTGCGCGCCTTGTTCCTCGAACCGATCCGCTGGGAGCGCCATCTCCTGCGCGAAGAGCTGCGGCCATTGAGCCGCAGCGACTTCCTGCCCGCAGCGGACGAACTCGCGCATCAGCGGGTGCGTGCCGTGGTCGCACTTTTCGGTGAAGTTCCGCGCAAGGTCTTTACCGGCGCGCAGGCACCCCGTCATACGCGGCGGCGCGTCAAGTTGAGCGATGCCGAACTGCGCTTGCTCGAACAGGCGTCGCTAACCGCGGCCGAGGATATGCCGCAGTCGGACACGGAGTTGCTGTGAGGTCGACGCCGGCGATCAGCGGGTTTCCGGCCCGGGCCTCGCAGCCCATCGGAATTCAATGAGTCAATCAACCAACGGAGGGTGCAATGTCGAACGAGTTTAGTGGAACCGGAAATGTGGGTGACCAGCCGCTCTTGAAGACGGTCATGGTCGGCAGCGAGGAACGGCAGGTCGCCGAGCTTCGGGTGTTCTTCGACGAATACCGCCAGGACGGCAAGGGTGGTCTGGAGCAGGCCGGTGGCTTCTGGCTCGACGTCAATGTCTGGGGCGATCGACTTGCCGCGGAGGTGGTTCAGTTCGTGAAGAAAGGCGCGCGCGTGCATGTCGTCGGCCGGCTGGCCGAAACCCGATGGACGGTGACGGCGACCGGTGAGGAGCGCAGTGCGCTGCATCTGAACGCGGATCATCTGTTCCTCAGCCTCACACGACTGGCCGAGGCCCGATTCAAGCCACGGCGCGAGGCGGCCGAGGGCCGGGGCTGAGCGTGAGTGCCTGCGCTATGCCCGTCGGCGCCGCAGCGGAGTTGGCTTGTTTCCCCAGCACCGAAGAGGTTCGCATGGTCCGCTCGATCGCGCTGCTGGCGCTCATGGAAGCGCAGCGCCACGGCAGGTGGGGTGCTTCCTTCCACGGATTTCGCGTTCAGGCCCAGCGGCAAGGCCCGACACGGGGTTTCGCTGCCTTCACCGAGGTCAGCCTATCGGTGAGTCTTGGCCAGGCTGTTGTCGCGCGCTGCCGGGTGACGACGAACTATGCCGAAGCAATGGAACCAAATGTCTGGGCGACGGTCATCTGATTTGAATATGCGCTGCCGGACTCCCTGCCGCATGGTGGGCGTCGGGCAGACGCTGCCGGTGTACCACGTTGGCTGCGTCAGCCCGATCGAT
>NZ_JAFLDR010000081.1 GCF_017302275.1 Sulfuritalea sp. | reverse complement strand
GGCTCGGCGCCGGCCGCGCGCCGCGCATCGAGCCGCCGGCCAACATCGGCGCCGAACGCATCGCGCAAGAGCAGCGCATCCTCGACGGCCAGCACGGCGAATACCAGGCCCGCATTTCACGCATCGACGCCGAGATCGCCAAGCGCGAAGCCGAGCGGCGTTCCACTGAAGAGGTCGTGCGCAAGCTGGAGCAGACCGTGCCCATCGCGCGCCAGCGCGCCGAGGACTTCAAGGGCCTGGTGAACAAGAACTTCATTTCCAAGCACGGCTACCTGGAAAAGGAACAGGCGCGCATCGAGCAGGAAGCCGACCTGCAAACCCAGAAAAGCCGCCTCCGGGAACTCGCCGCCGCCATCGACGAAGCGCGCGGCCAGCGCAACTCGGCCCTCGCCGAAACCCGGCGCCTGGCGCTGGATACCCTCAACGAGGCCGAACAGAAGGCCACCGCCTACGGCCAGGAACTGGTCAAGTCGGACACGCGCGGAAAACTGCTGACGCTTACCGCGCCGGTCGACGGCACCGTGCAGCAACTCGCCGTGCGCACCGTCGGTGGCGTCGTCACCGAAGCCCAGACCCTGATGGTCATCGTGCCCAGGGACGACGCGCTGGAAGTCGAAGCCTTCCTGGAGAACAAGGACATCGGCTTCGTGAACGCCGGGCAGGAGGCCGAGGTCAAGGTCGAGACCTTCCCCTTCACCAAGTACGGCACGATCCCCGCCAGCCTCGTCCATGTCTCGCGCGACGCCATCAACGACCCAAAGGACGATGAAAAGCGGCGCGGCCCGATCTACTCCACCCGTGCCCGCCTGCAGCGCGCCACCATGCAGGTCGAAGGCAAAACCGTGAATCTTTCCGCCGGCATGGCGGTGAGCGTGGAAATCAAGACCGGCAAGCGCAGGGTGATCGAGTATTTCCTGAGTCCGCTGCTGCAGCACGGCAGCGAGAGTTTGCGGGAGCGGTGATGGCCATGACCGGGTACTCAGGCCGTGTGCAATTCCTCGCGCAGAATCCTGCGCAGCGCACCGATGGTCACCGGCGCAGTGTTTTGCGCCAGCGAGGCGGCAAGCGCCTCGTTGATCAGCGTTTGATAGCCCTTGCCCTCTTGCTCCGCACGCTGGCGAAAGGCTTCCAAAATCGAATCGTCCAGGTAGATCGTGATCCGGGTCTTGCCGGCCGCGGGCAGTACGGCGCCACGTTTGGCCTTGGTCATGTCGTAGTCAGCCTTCATAGCATTTCCTTTCTTTGGCATTGGCCAATCGTGCTGAAATTACTCGAACGGTCGAGCCTCATTCCGTCCAGCACACCATCAGGACCCGACCAAGGGCACCCGTGCCCAAGGTTAAAAAGCGGCGTTCGGCAAGCGCATCGGAATCTTCGCGTGTTAGCGCCATCGGGTCATACAGCACAGGTTCGGCTTCGGCGAAGGACACGCGGTGCTTGCGCAGATTGGCGGCCGCTTTCTTCGGGTCGAATTCGAAACTCACGGCTCAATAATACATATAAGGTATGTATTGCGCAAGCGGGGAGCCAGAGTGCCGACGGCAGCATGGCAAGGTTCTGCGGGGGCAGGGGCTGGCATTTGAAGCTGAAAACCAGGCGGCGCCGGTGTAACAGTCACGCCGGAGAATGGTCCTTGAGCCAATCCTTGAGCGCGGCATTCAGGCGGGTTTGCCAGCCTCGGCCGGTGGCCCGGAAGGCGGCGACGACGTCGGGATCGAGTCGCAGATTGACGTGCGCCTTGGGATTGGCGGAAACCGGGCGTCCCCGCTTTGGCCGCAGCATCGCTGCCGCCACCTTGGCGCCCACGAGCGTGGGCAACACCTCGGAGGCTGGCCTGGCGCGGGCAAAGTCCTCGGCCGTCCATTCCGGGTTTTCATCGTCGATCGACGTGGATTGGTTGCGACGTTCAGCCATGATGTTTGACCTCTCTGCTGTTGGCTTTCCGCAGGCTGATGACACGGATGACATCGCTGCGTGGCGTGAATACGGCGGCGAAAAGCCGGTCACCGATATAGCCGAATACGCGGTAACGGCGTTCGCCGTAGTCCCTGCGCAGATTCTCGACGATCACCGCCCTGCTCCAGCCCAGGTCCGCAATCAGATCGAACGGCAGGGCGCGGCGTTCGATATTGGCGGCGTTCTTGGCCGGATCACAGGTGATCTTCACTTATTTATTGTATCCACAATAAAACAGGGCCGCAACACCGGTTTTCCCCGGTTGATCACCGGCCTGACCTGCCTGGCAGCTGCGCGCCGAGATTCAAAGGCGTGCGCTGATCGTTTCAAGAAACCGCTCGGCACTGAGGATCGGGCACGCCAATTGACCAACAAGACAAAGCAAGTCCTTGTCGCCGGTCACCAGCGCATCGGCCTTGCCGACCAGCGCCAATTCCAGAAAGGGCACGTCGAATGCATCCCGACAGGGCGGTGTCGCCGGGGGCGGAACAGGTATGCGCACCGTCTTGCAATAGGGCAGGTAGTCCGCCAGCAGTTCTTCCTGCTCATGCGCGGCCAGCTTGAACTTCGGGTAGGTCAGGGCGCGGATCAATTCGGCGGCCGTGGCGCGCGACACCAGCGGCAGCACGCGCTGGCCCTGCCAGGCCAGGCGCAGGGGCGCCAGCCGGCCGCCGGCGAACACCAGCGCCGACAGCACCAGATTGGTGTCGATCACCACCCGCGGCGGGCGAGTCATTTCTTGCGTGCAGGCTTGCCGGCTGCGGCCTGCCGTGCCCACGCCACGGCATCGGCCGTGTCCTGTTCCTGGAGGTCGAGTTCCGCCAGCTTGGCGCGCACCGCATCGCCGCGCTGGATGCGCACCGGCGTCAGCACGATGCGGCCATCGCTGGCCTCGACATCAAAGTATTCCGCAGCGCCGACGGCGGCGGTGATGCTTTTTGGCAGGGTCAATTGGTTCTTGGAAGTGAGCTTGGCGAGCATGGCGGGCGCTGAAGCAGAAAGTAAGGAATCCTTACTGTACGCCATCGCAGGGGAAGCGTCCAGCGCCGGGATGCAGTGGTGCAAAAGTCGGCGCTGGCGACACGGCGACAAGCGGTGGCAAAGCAACTGGAATCCGGGAGGAGGGCAGGCGATGGGCAATGTCGGACACATGAAGACTGCGATATCGGAGCGGGACGCATGAGCGGGGCGGTGGCAAACCTCAGTCTCGTGGCGGAGGGTGGCCCGCTCGCCACCGACGCGATGACCGTTCGCCTCGGCGCCGGCTTCGGCCTGCCCGACCTCGCCATCGGCGCCAGCGATTGCGGCCAGTACCTGATGCTCACCTGCGGCGGCGAACTCATCGCCCTGATCGGCGCCATGGGCAGCGACGTCGAGACCGTCGAATTCGCCGACGGCAGTCGTTATCGGGTGGAGGAGTTGATGGATCGGGTGGCGGGGTGAATGGCGGAGCGATGGGCGCAGCGGTGTTGGAACGAGCGACAGAAGGTTTTAGCGATTTGAGGAGAGAGAAATGAAATGGAATGTGATGCTGACCCCTTTAGTTGCTAAGGACGATCCGCTCTACCGGCAGGCCATCGCCAAAGCCGGCGCCCCGCTGCCCACCGACAACCTCTACCTTGACCCGCGCCACCAATGGGCAGTGACGCAGGCCCAGGCGGAATACGGCATCAGCAACCCGAGCTCACCCGGGGTAAGCACGGGCAGCAATCCGATGATCACGCAGCTCTATGGTCACGCCGACCACAACGACAGCGAGCGCGTCGCCAACTCCGGCGTGCCCCCGGAAGCCGGGCCGATCTTCATCGAGGACCAGCCGAACATCGAAGGCCTGGTCGGCCGCCTGCCGGGACCGGAAGTCACCAAATTCCTGGAAGGCAAGGGCGACTTCGGCGATAGCCGATTCGATTTCAAGGCGCCGAAGTTTCTAAAAAGTCGGCGCTGGCGGGACGGTGGCGGGCGTAGGTTTGCGATCACGGGCGACACGGCAACGAGGAGAGCCGCATGAACGCGTTGAAACGAAGTCTATCGGTGGTGCTCACCATACTGCCGCTGTCGGGTCTGGCGGCGGACAAGGATGAGTATGTCAGCGCGGGCGGATTTAGAGCGCATCGCTTGAATGTGGACAACGATTGCGGTTGGTCGAGCTACAGCCATGAGCGAGAGGACTGCTTTCGGGTCGTAGCGGCGCTACTGCCGCCACTGGACCCATCGCGGCGGGAGGAATTCGGCGAGTCATACGACCCAAAGAAGTATCTGGAATGCCGCATAAAAAATGGTCCCGCAGTCGCTGACTGCGACCTCTACCGCCTGCGTCGCAAGCCCCACCCGGAATACTGGCCGAACCCGAACCTGCGACGGCCCGTGATCCCCGATGGCGACAAGAAGGTGTATCGGCCGGGGATGAGCAGCGAGGACTACTTCAAGGCGCTGTGCGAGGCGGAAGCGGGGGAGTTCATCTACAAGACCGTGGAGGATGTGGAGGCGGTGTATCAGATACGGCCGCGGACTGAGTCCGGACGCCACGAGAGCCAGGACAGATACGTGATCGAAGCACCCTTATTCTATGAAGGGCATACAAGCAATGCTGAAAGAATTTTTCAAGGCGTTATGGCGACTCAGTATCCAATCATGGAAAAACCCAATCTTTCCGCTAAAAGCCAACTTCAGTCGCCTCCTTATCTTCGCTATGAGCGGTACGAACGCAAGCGCGCCTACGACGGAAGGGATTATTCGATCCCGTTGGCTCCAACGCCCGCAAACGATCTCCAAAGTCAGTATGGCTTCTATTGGTACGGCATCAAGCGCCCGATGGATCGCGAACTGGCGGTGGCGGGCGGCGAGTTGGTGGTGGTGGACCTCAGAACCAATGAAGTGCTTGCTGTCAAGAGGGGTTTCGCATTGGCGGTCACAAAGAACTGGGGCAAGGGGTATTCGCCAACGGGACTTTCATGGAACGCCGGTGGCGTGTGTCCTGCCAGCGGCAATGCGCCATATCCCTACTTGGCAGTCCCATTCGCGGATAGAAATTTTGTGAACAAAGTACTCAAGCCAAAGAAGACAACCATCGAAGGGGGCTCGAAATGAATTACATCACAACATGGTACGAGATGGCCCAGCATGCGATTGCCGCGGAATCCCATCACGACATCAACATTGACCTTACCCAATCGTTATTGATATTTCCGTAAAACATGACAACTTTTGATCATCTGAAACGTTGTATCTCCAATGGTGATATTGGAGAATGTTGTCATGGCACAAAAGCGGTTAAGCGACGCAACAAAGAAGCGATTGAAGGCAGGCCGGATGCTGCTCGCGGG
>NZ_JAFLDR010000080.1 GCF_017302275.1 Sulfuritalea sp. | reverse complement strand
TGCCCGGCAAGGAAAAGGGCTCGGTCACGGTCGACTCCTTCCAGGCCGTGTGGAAGGCCAGCCCGGGCTCGGTGATGCTGGTCGATGTACGTGACGCGAAGGAAGTGGCTTCCGGCATGATCAAGGGTTCGGTGAACATCCCGATGAACGAGCTGGAAAAGAAGATCGCCACGCTGCCGACCGACAAGCCGGTGGTCTTTGTCTGCGGCACCGGCGCGCGCTCGGGCGAGGCCTACGACACCGTCAAGCTGCTCGGCGGCAAGGTCCAGGCCTCCTTCCTCGATGCCGACGTCAAGTTCAATGCCGACGGCAGCTACACCATGGCGGCAAAGAAATAGTGACGGAATTCCAGCGCCTTTACACCGGCCGCCTCTGGTCGGTGCTGGCCTGGGACCAGCTGACGGCGCTCTGGCAGCGCATCGACCCCGCCGCCGGCTGGTATCTCGTCGCGGTCGGCGTGTCGCCGGCGCCGACTGCGGGGATGGCGCCGGCCGCTGCCGCGGATGTCAGCGCCTTCATCGACCGCATCGATGCACTGTTGCGGGCGGAACACCACGAATCCTATTGCGGCATCGTCTACGCCGACGACCTCGAAAACCCCAGCCTGATCAAAATCTACGACCCGAACAACCTCGGCTCCTCCTGCGGCTCGTCGAAAACGCCGCATCCGCCGGGCTGGATCATGAGCCGCCTGCCGCCAGACGGAAACCTCGCCACCCGCGCTGCGCCCGAAAACCGCAAGCGCTGGTGGCAGGGTTTGCTCGGAGATAGCTAGGCAGTTCCCTCCCGTATTCCCGGTTTTGGGTCGCTATGGCGTCAGGCATAGTGCCGGTCATGGCACTGCCGACCGAATCCATCACCGATCGCACCGCACTCAAGTTTCTCGTGGTCGACGACTTTTCCACCATGCGCCGCATCGTCCGCAACCTGCTCAAGGAACTCGGCTTCACCAATGTCGACGAGGCGGAGGACGGTGCCGCGGCGTTGAGCAAGCTTCGTGGTGGCGGCTTCGAGTTTGTTGTTTCCGACTGGAACATGCCCAACATGGACGGGCTGACCCTGCTGCAGACAATGCGCGAGGACGCCGAGCTGAAAGCCCTGCCCTTCCTGATGATCACCACCGACGCCAAAAAGGAAAGCATCGCCACCGCCGTCCGCGCCGGCGCGACGAGCTGCATCGCGAAACCCTTTACCGCCGCGACCTTGCAGGAAAAGCTCGACAAGATCTTCGAAAAAATGGGGATCTGAGCGCCAGCATCACCCAGGCAGACATACCCGACTGTTTTTGTCCAGTATAATTTCGACTCCGACAGGAGTCCGTCATGGCGCCCCCACTCAGTAACCGGCTTGCCGCCGAAACGTCGCCCTATTTGTTGCAGCACGCCGACAATCCCGTGCACTGGCAGCCCTGGGACGAACAATCGCTTTCGTCGGCGCGGTCCGCTGACCGACCGATCCTGCTTTCCATAGGGTATTCGGCCTGCCACTGGTGCCACGTGATGGCGCACGAGTCCTTCGAGGACGCCGACGTGGCGGCGGTCATGAACCGCCTCTTCGTGAATATCAAGGTCGACCGGGAAGAACGCCCGGACCTCGACCAGATCTACCAGAGCGCGCACCACCTGCTGACGCAGCGCAATGGCGGCTGGCCGCTGACGATGTTCCTCGCCCCGGATGGCACACCGTTCTTCGGCGGAACCTATTTCCCCAAGGAACCCCGCTACGGCCTGCCCGGCTTCGCAGACATCTGCGCGCGCGTGGCCGCCGCCTACGCCGAACGTCGCGAGGACATCGCGGCGCAGGCCGTGGAACTGCGCCAGGCTCTTGGCGCGACCGACCCCGAACCGGCGGCGGGCGCGCTGCGCTTCGACAACGCGCCGCTGGCCGCAGCCGAAGCGTCCCTGGCGCGGGCGTTCGACAGCCGCCACGGTGGTTTTGGCGGTGCGCCGAAATTTCCCCACCCGACCGACCTGGCCTTCCTGTTGCGTCGCGCCGATGTGGATGCGCGGCGTATGGCGCTGACGACGCTGGCGCGCATGTGCGAAGGCGGCATCTACGACCAGATCGGCGGCGGTTTCTGCCGCTACAGCGTCGACGAGCGATGGGAAATCCCGCACTTTGAAAAGATGCTTTACGACAACGGGCCGCTATTGGGGCTGTGCGCCGACGCCTGGGCGCGCGACGGCGATCCGCTCTTTGCCCGCGTCGCAGACGAAACCGCGGGTTGGGTGATGCGCGAAATGCAGACCGCCGACGGCGGCTATTGCTCTTCGCTCGACGCCGATTCCGAGGGCGAGGAAGGCAAGTTCTACGTGTGGGACCGCGCCGACCTGGCGCGCATCCTGACTTCGCAAGAGTCGGCGCTGGCGGCACGGCGCTGGGGCTTCGACGGCCCGCCGAATTTCGAGAATCGCCATTGGCACGCGAAGATCGCCGGCGACCTGCAACCGGAAGAACAGTCTCTGCTCGATTCGGCAAGGCAAAAGCTGTTCGCGGCGCGCGAGCAACGTATCCGCCCCGGCCGCGACGACAAGATTCTGGCAAGTTGGAACGCCCTGATGATCGAAGGAATGGCGCACGCCTCGCGGGTATTCGACCGAGACGACTGGCTGGCTTCGGCGCGCCGTGCGCTGCAATATGTCCGCACCACGCTGTGGCGGGACGGCCGGTTGCTGGCCACCGCCCGCGACGGCCGGGCCCATCTGGACGCCTACCTCGATGATCACGCCTTCCTGCTCGCGGCCCTGCTCGAACTGATGCAGGCCGAATTCCATGCGACAGACCTGGGCTTTGCCATCGAGCTGGCCGACATACTGCTGTCGCACTTCGAAGATCCCGATGCCGGCGGGTTCTACTTCACCGCCCACGACCATGAAACCCTGATTCATCGCGCAAAGATCGGCCACGACAACGCCACGCCCGCCGGCAACGGCGTTGCGGCCTTCGCCCTGCAACGCCTCGGTCACCTGCTCGGCGAATCACGCTACATCGACGCGGCGGAAAGGGCTCTGCGCCTTTACTGGCCGCAAATCCAACACTCACCGAATGGTTTTGGCGGCCTGCTGCGCGCACTCGAAGAAGCGCTGCAGCCACCGGCAAACGTCATCCTGCGCGGACCGCCGGTTGAGGTTCGCACCTGGCAACGGGCCCTCGGCGCGGCGCCTGGACGCCTGGTACTGGCGCTCCCCAATGGAACGCGCGGCTTGCCCGCCGGCCTGGCCAAAGCGGAAAGCGATCATGTCAACGCCTGGGTCTGCAGCGGCGTTAGTTGCTCAGCACCGATCGCCGACCTGGACCAGCTGATAAATTGATCTGACCCATTTACAGCGGGAACGTGTCCGGGTAGGCTGCGCTGCGATTTCGGTTCCGGCCATTGCATTCGATGCCGACGTTTCCGGCAATGGCCAGCACCGAAACCACGATTTGGCTTTTTTCGGCACACAACGACTCTTCACATTTGACAAGGAACCGAGTATGAAATATGCATTGATCTCCACCCTCGTCGCCGGCGGCCTGATGGTCTCTGCCCCGGCCTTCGCCAACAAGGATCTGGCCACCAAGAGCGGTTGCATGGCCTGCCACGCCGTCGACAAGAAACTGGTCGGCCCCTCCTATCAGGACGTCGCCAAGAAGTACAAGGCCAGCGACGAGGCCATGCTGGCCGACAAGGTCAGGAAGGGCGGCAAGGGCGTCTGGGGCCAGATCCCGATGCCGCCGAACGCCGCCGTCAAGGACGAGGACCTGAAGACATTGGTCAAGTGGGTTCTCGCCGGCGCCAAGTAATTCCCGCCGCAGGTCCGAAACAGGCCGGCCCCGCCGATCGCGGGCCCGGCCTTTTCTTTGCACGGGATCGACGATCCGGCTGCGTTGACAAGTCGTGTGCGGATGACAAGAATCCGTCCGCCTGACATATCATTCGCCCCTTGCATCCCCCTTCACCGATTTGAACGGAGTGTCGCCATGAATGTGCCCGCCAAAGTCCTCTCGCTTTCCGTGATCGCCGCACTCGCCTTGATCGGCTGCGGCAAGGAAGAGCCGCCCCCTCCCCCGCCGGCCGCGCCGCCCCCCCCGCCGCCGCCCCTGTCGGTCAAGATCGGCAGCGTCGCCCCGCTCACCGGCGGCATTGCCCACCTGGGCAAGGACAACGAAAACGGCGCGCGTCTCGCGGTCGACGAAGCCAATGCGGCGAAGATCAAGCTCGGTGGCCGCGACGTGAAATTCGAACTGGTCTCGGAAGACGACCAGGCGGATCCCAAAGTCGGCAACACCGTGGCGCAGAAGCTGGTCGACGCCAAGGTCGCCGGCGTGGTCGGCCACTTGAATTCCGGCACCACCATCCCCGCTTCGGCGATCTACAACGGCGCCAACCTGCCGATGATCTCGGGCTCCGCGACCAACCCGGCGCTGACCGAGCAGGGCTTCAAGGGCGTGTTCCGCGTCGTCGGCCGCGACGACCAGCAGGGCCCGGCCGTCGCCAATTACATCGCCGGCGCCAACAAGCTGAAGACCGTCGCCGTGATCGATGATGCCACCGCCTACGGCGAAGGCCTCGCCAACGAGGTCGAGAAGACCCTCAAGGCCGCCGGCATCAAGGTCCTTCCGCGCGAAAAGGGCACCGACAAGACCGTCGACTGGAAGGCCGTGCTGACCAAGGTCAAGGGCAAGAAACCCGATGCCGTGTTCTACGGCGGCATGGATGCCACCGCCGGCCCGCTGCTGAAGCAGGCTCGCGAGCTCAAGATGACGGCGGTGTTCTCCTTCGGCGACGGCGCCTGTACCGACAAGATGGCGGAACTCGCCGGAGCGGCAGCCGAGGGTCTGATCTGCTCCCAGGCCGGCATCCCGGTCCAGGCCGCAGGCAAGAAGTTCCTCGACGCCTACAAGGCCAAGTTCAACGTCGAACCGATTCTTTACTCGCCCTTCACCTATGACGCGGCCAACCTGCTGATTGCGGCGATGAAGAAGGCCGATTCACCCGATCCGGCCAAATACCTGCCGGCGCTGGCGGCGAGCGACTACAACGGCGCCAGCGGCAACATCAAGTTCGACGAGAAGGGTGACCGCAAGGACGCCGAGATGACGATCTTCACATTGAAAGACGGCAAGATCACGCCGCTGGCGATTATCAAGGGCGGCAAGTCGTTGACGCTGGACGAGTACGCGGCGCTCTCGGCGCCGGCACCCGCCGCGGCACCGGCCCAGCCGGCAGCGATGAGCGGCATGCAGGGCATGTCGGGAATGGCCGCGCCTGGTGCGGCCCCGACTGCTCCGGCAGCGGCCGCGCCTGCCGCTGC
>NZ_JAFLDR010000008.1 GCF_017302275.1 Sulfuritalea sp. | reverse complement strand
GCCACCCTCGAAATTCGCCTCGATCGTGCAACGACCCAGGCGCCCAAACTCCATCTCCCCACGCGTACAATTTGGCATCGGCGGAATACTCCGTTAATCCTGTCTCGACACCAGTATTAACGCGCCTAACGGCGATTCCGCCGACCTACTTTCGTGAAATATCCGGGCTAGATCCGAAGTGGTCGAATCTGAGGGAATGCCAAGATCAGTTTGAAACCGACCCTCGAACCGCAATCGACCTCGCGCGACGAACAATATTGACTGCGTTGATCACGATTGTGCAACCCAGCTAGAAAATTCGAAGAAACAAGAGGCAATGACTTCAAGATGACTGATCACCTTCGTCTTTTTCGAAAAGAACGTTTTGCTCGCCTGATGGGATCAAGGTCTGGAGTACTTGAAGCAATACCAAGGGCCGGGGGCGAAGGTTTCCTTCATCGAAGGTAGCTAGCCTGCTCGATTTTCCATCCGACAGAATGCAGGATTCTCTACGTCACGCACCTTGAATCCCGTCACGAAGACGCTGTGTCGCAACGAGTCGAACAGCAAATGTGGTGGTGCCGTGTCCGGTTTGCCCTGGATGACCCTTCGTACGCGCCAGAGGGCGAATCCAATCAGAAAGGCAGCATCTACCAGCATGGTGTACAGAGCGCCATAGTTTTTCAGAAAGAAACGCCGCCTCGCCTGAAACCAGTACTTCGGACGTCGTTTGAGGGTCTTTATCCCGGTTGATTGGCCCGCAATGTGAATAACCCGGCTATCCGGGACACACCAGGTTGCCCAGCCCTTGCGCCTGGCGTTAAGGCAGAAATCGATATCGTCATAATAGGTGTAAAAGCCTTCATCCAGCGGGCCTATCGCCTCGATGACTTCTCGCCGGATGATCATGCAGGCGCCGGATACCCAGTCTACCGGGCTTGGCGTCAGGGGCATCGGCGCGCAGGACGACCACCTCGACAACAAGCGGGAGACGATGCCCAGTCCCAGGCCCCGATCGAGTTCCGTCGCGATTCCTTGAAATCGAAAAGGCGACCCTTGCCGCAATCCGTTCGGAAGTTCCAGCTGGCTTCCCGCAATCCCGACTTCCGGGTTATTGTCCATGAATTGCACCAGCAATTCGATAGCGCCGGGCTTGACCAACGTGTCTGCATTGAGGAGCAGGAAATAGGGAGGGCAATCTTCGGATTCAAGCCACTTCCGGATAATGATGTTGTTTCCTCCGGTGAAGCCGCGATTCGGTGAGACAGCGGTCAGTTCTATCCAATGAGCCCAATCATGCTCTGATATTTCTCTGGATATCCTTTCAACGGCGTCTCCACCGGTGCCGTTTTCACAAACTGCAACCTTCATTCCCGGAATCCGTTCGATTTCCGGTTCAAGGGTGTGAAGGCAATCAATCGTTAAATCGGTGACCCGATAGTTCAAAATTATGACGATCAGTTTTGTCGACATGCGTATGCTTGCTACCAGACTTGGGATGGAGGGAAGGTACGCCATGGCGTCCAGAAACAGTTTCAGGTTATCATATGCAGGCGCTTGGTAAGCCGGCGGGCAGCGGCGCGGGCTGGCGTGGGTTCTTTGTTTGCGGGTCTAAAGACCCGATTTTTTTATCCGAGGTTATCAATGAAAGCAGTGATTCTGGCGGGCGGATTGGGTACGAGGCTGTCCGAGGAAACTGCCTTGAAGCCGAAACCTATGGTCGAGGTCGGCGGTCGGCCGATTCTTTGGCATATCCTGAAAATCTATTCGGCCCAGGGCATAAACGACTTCGTGATTTGCTTGGGATACAAAGGCTATGTGATCAAGGAGTATTTCGCCAATTACTTCCTGCACATGTCGGATGTCACATTCGACATGCAAGCCAACAAGATGGAGGTTCACCACAACAACGCGGAACCTTGGCGGGTCACCTTGGTGGATACCGGGGACGAAACCATGATTGGCGGGCGCATCAAGCGGATACTGCCATATGTCAAGGATGATGATGCGTTTTGCCTAACCTATGGTGATGGCGTGGGCAATGTCGATGTCCGCGCGGGTATCGCACTGCATCGCAAGGAGGGAAGATTGGCGACCGTAACTGCCACGCAACTTCCGGGACGTTTCGGCGCCCTGACCTACACTGGTAGCCGGGTTACCGGTTTTCAGGAAAAGCCGCAAGGCGACGGTGGGTGGATAAACGGCGGCTATTTCGTGCTCTCGCCCAGGGTTGGCGACTATATCGAGGGTGATGCCACGGTGTGGGAGCGCGAGCCCATGGAAAAGCTGGCGGTCGAAAACCAGCTTTCGGTCTATTTTCACGACGGGTTCTGGTTGCCAATGGACACGCTGCGTGACAAGAAGCATCTCGAGGAACTCTGGCAATCTGGCAGAGCTCCATGGAAAATCTGGTAACTTTTTTTGAGGTCAAGCATGAAGGTTCTAATTACTGGCAATACTGGCTACATCGGTCCTCTGGTCTACAGGCACCTGCGAAAGGCGATACCAGGCGTATCCATGGCAGGTTATGACAGCGGTTTTTTTGCGCACTGCCTGACCGGAGCGCCGCGCTTTCCGGAGACTTTTGCAGACGCTCAGTATTGGGGCGATGTACGCGATTTTCCCGAGAGCCTGCTGGAAGGAGTCGATGCCGTGGTGCACCTGGCTGCCGTGTCCAATGATCCCATGGGCGTGCGTTTCGAAAAGGTGACAGAGGCGATAAATTTCGAATCAAGCGCCGCAATTGCGCGCAAGGCTGCGAAGTGTGGTGTAAAACGCTTTGTATTTGCGTCAAGCTGCAGTATGTATGGTTATGCGGAAGGCGGACCGCGCAAAGAGGACGACGAGCTGAATCCGCTGACGGCATACTCGCGCTCCAAGGTCGCCACCGAAAAGGCGCTTGTCGGGCTGGCTGGCTCGGGAATGGTGACTACTTCATTGCGGTTTTCCACGGCGTGCGGCTGGTCCGATCGAATCCGGCTTGACCTGGTGCTCAATGATTTCGTTGCCTGCGCAATTGCCAGCAAGGAGATTACCGTCTTGAGCGATGGCACACCCTGGCGGCCGCTGATTGATGTCAAGGACATGGCGCGCGCTATCGAATGGGGGCTGACCCGGGATCCGAAAAAAGGCGGCGAGAATCTTGCTGTCAATGTGGGTTCCAGCGAATGGAACTATCAGGTTCGCGATCTGGCGGAGGCGGTTGCCCGTGCTGTACCGGGAACGAGTGTCAGCATCAACAAGGACGCGCCACCGGACAAGCGCTCTTACCGGGTCGATTTCTCACTCTACGAAAAACTTGCGCCGCGCCATCAACCGCAAGTCGACCTCAATCAGGCGATTCGCGAGATTCTTGCCGGCCTGCAGACTATGAATTTCAGCGACCCGAATTTCCGGGCGTCTCAGTTCATGCGTCTAAAGGTGCTTGAGAAACACATTGCCGAAATGCGGCTAAATGAACAATTGAGATGGGTTTGATCGGGTTCCGTCTGATAGCACATTCCCGCTTGCCAACTTAGAAGGAAACCCCATGAAATTCACCCCTACCCCTCTACCTGGGGCCTTTCTGATCGACATCGAAAAGCGCGGCGACGAGCGCGGTTTTTTTGGTCGTGCTTTCTGTGAGAACGAACTTGCGGCGCAGGGTTTGTCTTCGCGCTTCGTTCAAGTTAACAATTCGCTTAGCGCTACCAAGGGAACGCTTCGTGGCATGCACTACCAATTGGCGCCGAAAGCAGAGACCAAGATCGTTCGATGTATTCGCGGTGCAATTTGGGATGTGATACTCGACCTCAGAAAGGACTCATCTACATTTGGTCAATCCTTTGGCGCGGAACTTTCCGCCGACAACCGGCGCATGATGTATGTTCCAAAAGGATTTGCGCACGGCTGCCTGACGCTCGAAGACGACACTGAACTATTCTATCTTGTCGATGAATTCTATTCGCCGGCTGAGGAAAGAGGAGTTCGCTGGAACGATCCGCAATTCGATATGAAATGGCCAATCCCTCCCGTGGTCGTTTCCGATAAAGATAGTGGCTGGAAGGACTTTGTAACCACCTAAGACAAAGGGCAGTCGGGATCGATTTTCTGTTTGAGCCCACTTCTCCGCAGAGGATACACGCCGAATGAAAATTCTTTTTACCGGTGGAAGTTCGTTCACCGGGTGCTGGTTCATTCGCGAACTTGCGCGTGCCGGCCATGAGGTCGTCGCGACTTTTCGGACATCCCCGCAGGACTACGCAGACGAAGTCCGCCGGTCGCGCGTTTCGGTGGCGCTGGAACATTGCCGGCCCGTATTTGGGTGCAGTTTTGGGGACCCCGCATTCATTGAACTCGCGCGGGGAGAGACTTGGGGCGCTTTCTGCCATCACGCCGCCGATGTAACGAACTACAAGAGTGAGAGCTTTGACGTGGTTTCTGCGTTGGGTAACAACACGAGAAACATTTCTGTCGTTTTCGAAGCACTGAAGCACCAAGGCAATCGGGCTCCCGCGATAATTGTTACTGGGTCGGGTTTTGAGAACGACGAAGGTGCTGGCTCGGAGGGGCTACCAGCCTTTTCGCCTTATGGGCTGTCGAAGAGTTTCACCTATCAGGTATTTCGTTACCACGCTGCTCGGGCCGGTTTAGTTCTTGGCAAGTTCGTGGTTCCCAACCCGTTTGGACCGTTTGAGGACCCGCGCTTTACGGCCTACTTGATGAAGACGTGGTTTTCCGGAAAGGTAGCGGGCGTGAATACGCCCGCTTATGTACGCGACAACATTCATATTTCCCTTTTGGCCAAGGCTTACGTTCATTTTGTTGGGCGGCTTGCCGATGGACAAGTTGTGCGGGACCTCCGCCCCAGTGGCTATGTCGAGAGCCAAGGCGTATTCGCGATGCGTTTTGCGAGAGAAATGCGTGTGCGTCTGCCGTTATCTTGCGAGCTTGATCTCAAGCATCAGATCGAATTTCCTGAGCCCCGCATTCGGATAAATACCGATCAGATTGATGGCGCGATTTTCGGGTGGAATGAATCCGCAGCGTGGGACGAGGTTGCCGAGTACTATCGACGCCAATTTGGCAGCAGCCCATCAAACACGGGTTGACCCGAAAAATTCGGCAAAAGCGCCAAGAAATCGGTCAATCTCGGCTGAAGGAAGCTGGTTAATTCCAGCAGCGGCTTTGCGTCCACCCCCAGTGGGGAAGCCCCTGCAGAATGCGTCGGCGCCAGTTGGCCGGGATTTCGGCGCACGCACGCTGACCGTTAGGCTGCCTGAGGCATTGGGTACAAGCAGGGCATGAGCGCGGTGCGGGTTTGTCATTGCGAGACGATTGGATAGCACGCCAACCACCCGCCGTGCCCAGGGCATGTCCGGGAGCAGCAAAGCCGCAGTCGAGTCCGATGAGAGGCAGGGTGTGACGGATTCGGAACGGGCGATGTCCTGCTGAAATCCAGCATGCAAGCTCAAGAATGCGGGCGAGTCCCGAACGAAATCTAGTGGATTGCTATATGGCGATAGCAGTTCATAGAGCGTGTCTGGTGGGAAATGTAGATCGGCCACGCTATCGCCATATGCGTTGTAATTGAGGAGTTCGCCTAGTTCAGCCAGCAACTCAATCGCGTCATTTTCCAGTTCTAGACTGGCAACGACCTGTCGAGCTACATGATGCAAATTGTCGCCGAATGCCGCTACGACGGCCCAAGGACGGAACTTCCCGTTCAGCGCGGCATCTACAAGCAAGCTGGTACACTGATCCGGCTCGGTGTCGATGTTTGTCGATAAACCTGCATTGACAATTGGTTCGCCGGCGAAATGATGGTCGAAGTATTGCAGCCTGGCTCCCGCTGCAAGCAGGCGCACAACGTCGCTCCGATTGCTGTCGAGCGAGACGTCAAAGACCGCAATTTCGTCACCTTTGGTCGCGAATACTCTGTCAAGCAGGTGGATATCGCGCTTGACACCGGTTACCAGTATCGACTTCTTTGGATCATTCAGCCGCCACTGATGCAGAGCACAAATACCATCTGCGTCACCGTTGAAGACGTCGAATTGGCTCACTGCTTCTCCATGCAAGGTGGTGGTCTCGGCTCATGCGTTCAGTCGCGGCACGGCGCCTTTCGGCGATAATTATAGGCTGGCCACGATGCTTAAAGGGCCGGTATCGAGTCTGCGAGAAATTTCTCAATCACTGTATTTTCGGGGAAACCGAGGTACCTTGGCCGTGGGATACTTGTCAGGAGTTTGAAATGTTGTTGCACGCGGGTCAAGTTCGGTATCCTGGATACATGAGTGCATCACAATGAAGATCACGTTTGTGCTTCCGGTTGTTGGGATGAGCGGTGGAATCCGAGTGATTTCGATTTACGCGGATCTGCTGCGTAAACGTGGTCATGAAGTGACCCTCGTTTCCCCGCCGAGGCGCAAGCCAAGCATACGAGACCGAATCCGCGCGCTGATCCGTCAAAGAAAATTTACGGGGATTCAACCTCGAGTCTCTCACTTGGATAGCTTGGGGCTGGATCATCGGGTCATTGATCGCTATCGGCCAATTGTTGATGACGATCTTCCGGACGCGGACGTAGTCGTTGCGACCTGGTGGGAAACGGCCAGTTGGGTTCTTAACCTGTCACCATCGAAAGGAAAAAAGGCATATTTCGTGCAGGATTATGGCGCTCACGAGGGGCAGCCCTTGGATGCCGTTGCGGCGACTTGGCGCTATGGCCTGCACATGTTCACCATTTCCGCTTGGCTGCGTGGCTTGATGCTCGAGCATACGGGTTTCGACGATATTTCGTTCATTCCAAACAGCGTTGATTTTTGTCGCTTCAATTCTCCTGAGCGGGACAAGCAGATTCGCCCCACTGTTGGCTTCCTGCACGATCTCCGTAGCCAAAAAGGAACGACCTCCATTTTGCTTGCGCTGCGCAGCGTACATTTGCGAATTCCTGATCTGCGCGTGATCAGTTTCGGTCCTCACCTTCCTTTGGAGGCATTGCCGGAGGGCAGTGAATTTTTTCATTTCGCCGATGACCACGATTTGCCTTCTATCTATTCAAGATGCGACGTATGGGTGTTTGCCAGCACGCTTGAGGGATTCGGTCTTCCAATAGTTGAGGCCATGGCCTGTCGTACCCCCGTTGTTGCTACACCGGCGGGTGCCGCCCCGCAGTTGTTGAAATCAGGCGGCGGCCGATTGATCCCCCATGGGGATCCGGCAGCGATGGCAGATGCCATCGTCGAAATCTTGACACTTGATAGCAACGACTGGCGATTGCTTTCGCGCAAAGCCTATGATTCAGTTCAGGGATTTACCTGGGAGGACGCTACCGATATGTTTGAACACCAGTTGCAACTTGCATTGATGGGCTCTGATCTCCCGGCTCGGAAGTTGGAGGTACCTTGATTTCTTGTGATACGCCGAAGGAAGGCGATCCAGGTTGTAGTTTCTTCCGAGTGCGAAAAAGTTGTATTCGTTGGGCGCGGGTTTCCCAATCAATTCGCGCGGTGTATATTTGCTTTTCGCTTCTTATTTTGGCGTCGGTTGTGTCTCGAATTTTTAAACTCTGCCCATGACTTCAACAAAAATCGCTATCGTTCTTTCTGTGTTGATGGGCGCCGCGAGTGTCGGCGCATATGTTGCGCGTCCGACTGTCAAGCATGCGGACGTGGGTCCCAAAATATCCTTGGAGACGATGATTCCGCAGCATTTTGGCGATTGGAGAGAAGAGCCGAAAAAGCTCGGGCAGATAGTGAATCCACATACGCAGGAGCTGCTCGACAAGCTATACAGCCAGATTCTGACAAGAACTTACGTTCATGCCGATGGATATCGAATAATGCTGTCGCTCGCCTATGGCTCGGACCAGCGGGGCAGCCTCCAGGCGCATAAGCCGGAAGTCTGCTACCCAGCACAGGGGTTCAAGCTGCATAGTACGGTGTCTGCGCCACTCTCAACCCCCGTGGGCGATATCGCAGCGCAGCGGCTTTTTACGTCAATGGGGCCGCGTAAAGAGCCAGTGACATATTGGTTTACAGTGGGCGAAAAGGTGGTGCAGGGAAAAATTCAGAAGCGCCTTGTTGATTTGGCTTATGGTCTGACCGGGCGTATTCCGGATGGTTTGCTGTTTCGGGTATCGTCAATCGACGAGAATCAAGGCCGGGCCAATCGCTATCACGACCTGTTCGTCAATGAACTTCTCAAGTCAGTTTCAGTAAGCGATCGAGTTCGACTTAGCGGACTTGGTGGAGCAATTTAGCCCTTGTGATCTCACTGCCGTATTGCCGACGCCGACTTTTCGGATTTCGAATTGTTATACGACGCGAGCGCCCGACCAGTGCAATGTCTTCTGCGTTTTCTGACTTCGCAATGCAGAGCGAGCGCTGCTGCAGATCAGAAGCCAGTTCTGTCTGCGGCAGAAGCACCTATTTCAGACCGGAGATTCCCTTTTCGATCAGTTTGCTGTCGGCCGCTGGTGCTGCGGAGGGCTTCGGCGGAGGGGCCTCAATGCGCTTTGGGGGCGCGGCCGGCTTGGGCGGAGGGGGTGGCGGTTCAACTGGTTTTGGTGGCACGCCACCTGCAAACTCACCGAGGTATTCGATTTTTGCTTTTTCCTTGAGCGCTTTCATTTCGCGCTGGATGGCTTCGGAAGAACGCTGGTTGCTCAAGAATGTCTGGATCCGGGGCGCACTTTTCGCTTCATCGACCGGTTGCGATTCGGAACCCGCAACGCGGATAATTACGGCGCCTTCTGTGGATGCAATCAGAGAAATTTGTCCGTCCTTCATTGCATGTACTTTTGGCAGAACCTCCATGGGAAGTTGTTCCGCAGCGCGAACACCGCCACCGGCCTTGAACGGAATGTTTCTGCTCTTGAGCCAGGCGGCGATATCTTCCATGCTCTTGCTGCTGGCCACCTTGTCGCGCAATGCTGGCATTAGTTCGTCATTCTTCTGCAATGTAAGTTCTTGAAGGCGATAAATCCGCCGTGCGGAAAACAGTTCCGGATGCGCGTCGTAGTAGGTTCTGATTTCCTCAGTCGTCGGTTTGGTCTGCGCAGCGGCAAGTTCCTGCAGGTAGGCGCGCGCGAGAATTTCGCGTCGGGCATTTTCTATGGCCATCAGGACTTCCGGCTTGCGGTCAAGGCGACGCTCAAGCGCCTTATTTACTGCCAGTTGTTGTTCGATGAGTTTGCCGAGGACTTCCCACTTTGCTTGACCGACGTTCTCTCGGGTAAGTCCACTGGATTTTGAAAGCACCGAGTTCAACTGATGGACGGAAATCTCTTCCGAGTCCACCTTTGCTACTATTTGCGTAGACGGCTTTTTGGCCTTTTCCTCTTTTTTGTCACAGCCCATGATGGCAAGCGAGGAAACGAGAATCGTGCTGGCAAGGATTCCGATTCGATGAGATTGCATAGTGTTCACTTTCAAGGATGCTACGTTGGATGTTGCCAAATTTTGATTGACTCGATGACTGTCGTGGGGCCACATAATAGTCGTTGTCGGTATTTAGTCAATTGACCTGTCGATGTCAATTGTCCGCACCGTTCGGATCAAAACGAAGCCGTAGCGCTCATCGTGGCTGACCTGTCCGAATAATCGGTCCCAGGAGTCGTTGAAGCACGTCTTGACTGCTGGATGGATGCCGTAACCGTTACGCTGCGCATCGGCGTCCAACTCAAGCTGAGGGATTCCCTGCCGGTCTTGTCTATGCGGCTGAATGCCCCTGGAACCAGTGCGAATCCGCCGAACGTACGTGTTTCGCGACCTATGCTTGCACGCATGGACAATTTTCCGCTCAGCAGGACGTTTCCCGACAGATCGGTTAAGTTGCGTATAGCAAAACTGCTTGCTGTATCTTCCCAGCTATCGGTAGTACGTGTCCGAGCCAGCGTGAGACTCGTTTTGGCTGTAGCCGCCCACGCAAGGCTGAGATTGCCGTTCCGTCCAGCGAAATCGCGAACGCCAAAATTTTTGTATTGCCTAGATACGCGGCCCAAGCCAGCTGTCAGTCTCGTTTTGCCAGTTACCGGCCAAGCTAGGCTAAAGTCCTCGCGTGTGTCGGAAAATCGACTATCGCTCAGAGTCAGTGGATTGGGGGCGCGCGAAAAGTCTCCATTGCTCTTGCTGCGATTCAGCGCGATCGTCGTTCCTGACAGAAAAGCATAGCGGACCAGCACGTCGGCGACTCGTTGTTCGTTACTTGCATCCTCGACAAAGGTTTGGCTATTGATTTGCTTCGATTGCGTCAATCCTGTTCCCACTGTCCAGCCGCCAATGATGTTCCACTCGGCATTTGCGCGGCGCGATTCGGAAGTGCGTAGATTCTGTCCGGTACCTCGGAAATCAGCAAAGTCGGATTGCGATTGCTGACGCGAGGAACTGATGGTTCCCGTCAGATGCGGCGTGACCTGCCATCGCCAAGCAGCACTGTAGTTGTTGTTCTGAGAGTTCAGTGAATCGAATTTTCGATACCTATTGTCGACCAGGGTCGCGCTCAGGTCAAAGCCCTGTAATGATACCGATTTACGGGCTGCGACCGTAACCTGGGTCGAAGTGAGTTGGTCGCGTGATACGCCTGCATCCGACGAGCGTTTGAATAGATTGTCGAAATAGGTACGGGATACGACCACATTGGCTGCAAACAAGTCCTCAACTCCTGCCACTGCAGGAGTGATCGCGAGAACAAGCAGCGCACCTAGGCAGAAGTGCACCCGATCAACCGCGCTCATTCAACTTGCTGCGCTGCCAATAAATGGGAGCAGTCGGTCGCTGGTTTCTCGCAAGCGCTGGGAAGTGATCTGCAGGAGGATCAACAGTATCTTGTTGCCCAACGACGGATGCAACACGAGGATATCGTAAATGGTATCTCTAGTCAGGACGGCAATATCGGTTGGCTCTCTGGCGATGCACGTAGCAAATCTCGGCTTGCCGTTGATTAGGGACATCTCACCCAGTGAAGCCCCGGGTCCGACGACGGCTAACTGTTTTTCCTCGCCGGCGGCACCCTGCTTTACAACCGCAACCTCTCCGGTAAGGACGATTACAAGAAAATCACCGTCTTCATTTTCTTTCATGATCACGTCGCCGCGGTTGGCGCAATAACACTCCATTTTCGAGCAAAGCTGTGAGATCTCGGCATAGCGAAGATCCTCGAACAGCGTTATGTGATCGATTATTCCAAATATCTCTTCCTCGTACCGCGACGCGCTACCCAAACTGGCGAAACCTTCCAAAGCAGACAGCAAAGGCCTGTTCAGGTTAATGCTGGGCATTTCCTCCGGAAGATGGTTTCCGTGTGCGTCGCGTGGCATTTCCAGTTTAACGGCTATCCAAAAGAATACCAATGCAATTCAGTGTAGCGACAAGTTACCACTTTTGGTGCAATTTTTCCATCTTGCTGGGCTTGGGTTAGCCATAACGGGAAACCTCGGAGCGGTTTGGAAAAAGTTCAGGGAAAATCTGGATGAAGGCGCGTCAATCTATGAGGCAAATCCTAAGCCAATTGACTCATTGATTTACAGTTAATTGCGTGCTCGCGGGTTGCCGGTTCCTGTGAAGTGTTTGGGACTGGTGTCTGTTTGAGATTTTGCAGGAAAAGCGCGCCGTAATGCAACGACCTGCGTTCGAAAGTGTTGCCACGATATTGAGTTCGGAAAATTGAGATGAACGTCAGAATTCTTTCAAGCAAGTCCATTACAATGATACTTATGAGGTAGCAAGGAAAGGCAGTCTGGGCGCTCAGTTTGTCGGTGTTAGCGCCGCTATTGTTGTCGACGTCACGTGGGTGGTTTTTGATGGAAGGCTTGTTCGCGCTCACAGACAGCGATGAGATCTTTTTGGTTACCTGTTATTTTTTGCGGATTGCTCGGATGGGGCATGTCGCACTTCCGGTATGCGCATTTTTTAGGGTATCCGTCGGACAGTAATGCGTGATGTAAACATTCATAACGACGGGATAGGAATTCTGCAGACGGCGGAGGCGTCGCTTCGTATCCGGGATCATCGTGATTTGGTTCAGTGGTTACAGGGCGACGTCCAGAGCTTTCTTCCCCATGAAGTCCTCATTGCCGCGTGGGGTGATTTTGGTGCAAGCAGTATTACTTTCAATATTCTATCTGCATCCCCTCATTTGCGGCCGGAAGGAAAGTACGGGTTTGGCAACCTGAGCCCTAGCGGAGTTTCGATGTGTCTCGAAGATAGCAAGCCGATAGGAACAAGGCGGTGCGGTGCGTTTTCGTTCTTATTGGATATGCGGGATCGATGGCTGGGCCATCGGTGTCGTCCTTATGTGGCCCTCAAGACTACAACTGAAGACGATTTTGCCTTTATCTGCCAGCGTTGCGATCGCGACGCGGCAAAACTTCTTGGCAGCATGCGGTCGAGTTTGGTCCATGGATTCAGCGATCAGCGTGGAAAGCTTGAATGCATATATATATTCCTGAGTTCCAAGGATCTGTCCGATACAGTTTACCGGCGCAGTCTGCGATTCTTCCTGCCCTATCTGGATCATAGCCTGCGGCAGGTTTCCCATCTTCCAATTCAGGGCGACGATACCAGTTCGAATGCGTCTGTAAAAGACGAATCCGGTGATCTGTCAGGCCTTAGCCAAAGAGAGGTTGAGATCATGGAATGGGTGCGTATCGGCAAGACAAATTTTGAAGTCGCGATGATTCTGAATATCAGCGCATTCACGGTTAAGAATCATCTGCAGCGAATTTTCAGAAAATTGGATGCATCCAATCGCGCCCAAGCAGTTGAGAAACTCAATCGGCTGAAGCAAGATGCCTGAGTCCGGGAAAAGCGTTGCGTCGCGTTTTCGACGCGCGTCTACCCTTACCATTGGAAGAGACAACTTGCTGGACATTGCCGAGGCTCTTCTTGAGCCTCTGGCGTTGGTACTGTCACTTTGGATGGTCGCTGTTTATTTTGAAGGTGAGTTGCTGCCGCAGTACCTGATCTTGTCAGTGGTACTTTTTGCATTGACTTTTCCGGGGTCCGCCAGGCTCGATCAGCCACTTTGGCGCGCAGCCCGGAATATCGTTCTTGGTTGGCTTCTGCTTGCCGCGTTGCTGATGTTACTAGGCTATGCCAGCAGGTACCTGCGCATATTCCCGAAGAATCTGGTATTTGCCTATCTATGGGTGGCCCCGCTTGCACAGATCGTGGCCCATTTGCTTATTCGTTTCATGGCACCGTTTTTTTCGGAAGTCGATGGGACTTCCCGCCCCACAGTGATTGTCGGAATGAACGATCAAGGTCTTGCGCTGGCGCGACGCATCTCGGAAAGCCCTTACGGATCTACCCATTTGTTAGGTTTTTTCGATGACAGGAAAATGGATAGGCTTAATGGCGACGACATGTTTCCGCTGCTGGGACGAATCGCCGATCTCGCACCTTTCATCAAGTCTCGGCACGTCCAAACTATCTACATTTCGCTACCGATGGCATCACAGCCGCGAATACTGGATCTGTTGGATGACATGCGAGATACCACCGCCTCAATCTATTTCGTACCCGACTTTTTCGTTACTGACCTTATCCAAGGTCGGATCGACATGGTTTGTGGCATGCCGGTTGTCGCAGTTTGTGAAACCCCATTTCGCGGGGCGGATGGATTGGTAAAGAGGATCAGCGACATAGTTCTTGCCATTGTCATTTTACTGATCATTTCGCCATTGCTGGTTGCCGTTTCCATCGGGGTAAAGCTCACTTCACCGGGGCCTGTTATCTTTAAACAGCGCCGCTACGGCCTTGATGGAGCAGAGATCTTGGTTTACAAGTTTCGTTCGATGACGGTTTGCGAGGATGGAGACAGTATCCGCCAGGCGCAAAAAGGGGACAGCCGCATTACGCCGCTAGGTGCGTTTCTGCGGCGTACTTCTCTTGATGAATTACCACAGTTCTTCAACGTGTTACAAGGGCGAATGAGCATAGTTGGACCGCGTCCGCATGCGGTGGCGCATAACGAACTTTATCGCAAGATCATTAAGGGTTATATGGTTCGCCACAAGGTGCGGCCGGGTATCACGGGTTGGGCGCAGGTAAACGGCTATCGCGGCGAAACTGAAACCGTCGAAAAGATGCGTGGCCGCGTCGAATACGACCTCGACTACCTGCGGAACTGGTCATTGCGCCTGGATATTTACATTATTTTCAAGACGATACTGGTAATTGCCCGGGGGCAGTCAAGCGCCTATTGAGCTCCATTCGGTGTGTGAGGTCTTGCGCTTCGAGACCCACGGTACTTGGTACGATTAGTCCGAACGGATCATTGCAGAGGCGAAAACGCCGTGCAATAATTTAACCAGATGTGTAAGGCAGGGCTCGTTGGGTAGGTTGGCGAGTTGGTTAATTTCTGTATGGAGGGTTGCTAACATGAAACGTATTATTTTTGCAACAGCGCTACTCGCTGCCACCGGCGCCGCCAACGCCGGGTTGTCGTTCTCGGTTCTTTCCACGGAGACCCGCACTGAAGCTTTTGGTAAGCCCGGCAATGGTATCGACACCGCTTTTTCAGCGGCGGATGTCGCCGCGCGTGGTTCGGGGTCTTTAGTTAGTACGGGTGCGCTCATGGCCGACTCTGCAATGGAGTTGCGGTTTACCTATCTTGGATCGGAAGCTGCCTACGACAATGTTCTTAAGAGCTTGTACGTAGGTGGGGCCACGCTTTACGATGACTCCGACAACCCTAGTCGGGTCCCTACCGGGTATGTTCCAAGCGTGCTTGGGGTGACTTCGATTAATCTTCAAATGACCAGCGCCGGCGCGGTCGACTTCATGTTCGAAGGTGACAATACCTATGGCGTAAACAGGGCCTACAATGATCGCGTGCTTCATGCTGCTTGGAGTCCCGCAGGTGTTGCTGGCTGGTCGGACACAACTTCCATTGGCCTGATCGGTACCAATATGGTTGTCGCGGGTAAGACTTACGCCTACGTTCTCGGCTACAACGACAGCGCCGGTCAAGCAACCTTGGGCGATTGGGACGACTTCGTGATCGGTGTTAATGCGGTTCCGGAACCCGAAACCTACGCGATGCTGCTTGCCGGTCTGGGTCTGATGGGTTTCGTTGCCCGACGTCGCAAGCAGTCTGCCACGGCCTAACTGGCATTTGCTCTGAACAAAAAACCCGCTTCGGCGGGTTTTTTGCTTTCATCTCCGGCTACCAAGGAGTTCGGAGATGGCGGACAATTCAACGCAAGGGCTGGCAATTCATGGAAAAGCGAATGAGGGTCGAGAAATCAAGGTCACCAGACGCAATCAGTGGGGTGTTGGCGTGGCTCTTGATTGGCAGCGTGGTCGCATTGATGATTGCCTACTGGTCCTGGTTGTTCGTAGTTCGACCGTTACCTTCGCCACCGATTTTTATGGAAGGCATGCCAGATCGACTCGCAAACCAGATTCAGGCGAGGCATCTTTTTGGTGTGGCGGGCGGAGTCGTTGGCGCGATGTCAGTGATATCCGATACGGGGCAAATGATCCTGGCTGGAATTGTCTCGTCGGGCAATGACAAGCGCGGGGTCGCAGTTATTCTTGTAGAGGGAAAGAAAGCAGTGACGGCTAGAGTAGGACAAGAAATCGTGCCGGACGTCATTTTGTCGCGGGTGGCCCATGATCACGTCGAACTGACGCGGCGCGGACAAACAATAAACTTGAGGCTTCCGAACAAAAAATGAAACGCACAGTGTCCGTGGCGGGAACAAATCGATTCGCGAAGTTTCTCGCCGTCTTGCTTTTTGCTTTCCCTTCCTTCTCTTTCAGTGCCGCGCCGGTCGAGAAGGAGAAGATTGCGCTGAATTTCGTCAATACGGATATAGAGTCCGTGGTGAAAGCAGTCTCGATAATTTCAGGACGAAATTTCGTGTTGGACCCCCGTGTGAAGGGCACCATCAATGTGGTGTCATCGAGCCCGATTGCGCCGGAACTCGCCTATCCGATACTGATATCGGCCTTGCGTTTGCAGGGTTTTACGGTGGTTGAGGGGAATGGAACGGGTGTAACAAAGATCATTCCCGAGGCGGATGCAAAAACACATGCCATACCGACCACAACCCAAAGCGGCTTAGGGGAGTATCGGCTTGTCACCAGGGTATTTGCGATCCGAGGCGAATCCGCAGCACAACTCGTACCGATACTCAGGCCACTGGTCAGTGCAAGCAACGTAATAAACGTCTATCCCGCAAACAACACTTTGGTCGTTACCGACTACGCCGACAATATCAAACGGCTTGAAAAGGTAATAGCAACCATTGAGCAAGGTGGCAGCGACAATACCGCCGTATTTCGGCTTAAGCATATCGCTGCTTCCGACGCCGCAAGCTTGTTGTTCAAGCTATTCGGAGAAGGCTCTGCCGCGAATGCAGCGGATCCTGGGCAGCGCGCCGCTATCGTCGTGGATTTGCAGAGCAATAGCGTTGTCGTGCGTACCGATACCAGCGTCGTACTGGGACGCATTCGGAGCTTGCTGAATGAAATTGATCAGGCACCAGTGGTATCGGGAAATATCCATGTCATTACGTTGAAGAACGCCGAGGCAGCCAAGCTTGCCCAGACTTTGCGCGCAATTTTGTCTGGTGATGCCAGTGCGTCGGCGAATGCTGGGACAGCGGGGGTTTCCGGGGCGGTCGGGGGGGGAGCCGGTGGCGCCGCCGTTGTATCCGCATCGGGAGCGGGGGGCGTCAAGGGCAGCTCGATTCAAGCCGATGCAACAACGAATTCGTTGATAATTGTGGCTCCGGAGCCCGTATTCAACAATTTGCGCAGGGTTATCGATGCGCTCGATCGCAGGCGCGCGCAAGTCTTTATTGAGGCTTTGATCGTCGAGATATCGGCCGATCGGGCAACGGAGTTGGGGTTTCAATGGCAAAGCTTCGCCGGTGCTGCGACGACGGCGGCTACATTCTTTTCGGGGACCAACTTTGCAACCGCCAAGGCTCAGCAGATAATAAATGGCACCGTCTCGGCGAAGGCTGGCGCGGGTTTGACTGTTGGTGTGGCCAAGGCCGGAAGTCTTGGGGTTCTGGCCCGGTTTCTCGAGACAGAAGCAAATGCGAACATCTTGTCTACGCCCAACCTGATCACTTTGGACAATGAAGAGGGAAAGATTGTCATAGGGCAGAATCTGCCGTTTGTCACTGGTCAGTATGCCCAAACCGGATCATCTTTGACTCCGACGCCCTTTCAGACCATAGAACGTCGTGATGTCGGACTGAGTCTGAAGGTGAAACCTCAGATTAGCGAAGGTGGGACGGTCAAAGTGCAGATCTCGCAGGAGGTGTCCTCGGTAAACTCGACAACCAGTTCGCTTGGACCGGTCACCAACAAGCGCGCCATTGATTCTACAGTGCTTGTTGAGGACGGTGGGATCATAGCTCTCGGAGGGCTTATCGAAGACAACTACGGCGCAGGGGAAGAAAAGGTTCCCGTGCTTGGTGACATACCACTGTTCGGCGCGCTCTTTCGCTATGAAACCAGGAAGCGTACGAAAACCAACCTCATGGTATTCCTGAGACCGCAGGTTCTTCGCGACGAGGCGTCTACGGAAAACGTCGCATCGCAGCATTATGGTCGTGTGCAGCGTGAGCAGTCTCGGGTCGCGGTCCGCGACAGGCAAATGCCTGGTGAGGCGTCGCCGCCGCAGTTGCCCGGGAGTGCTCAAAACGTACCTTCCAGTGCGGAAGCGAAGCCAGTCGCCGGCCCAGAGACAAAGGCCCAATGATCGACCTGCCGGCCAGGTTTCCCTATGCGTTTGCCAAGTCGCAGGGGGTCATGCTGTTAGCTGTCAAGGGTGGCCAAGCGCAGTTGTTGGTGCGGGACGAAGCCTCGCTCGAGGCGTTGGCGGAGGCAAAGAGAATGGTTGCTGTCCCGACCACGATCGTCATGGCCACTTCCGCCGAATATGATCGGCGGTTGGCTGAAATCTACAGTGCCGCTACTGAAACTGCCGCGTCGGTTGCCGACGACATTGGTGGTGACCTTGATCTTTCCCGACTGCTGCAGGACCTTCCGAAGATCGACGATTTGCTCGACGAGCAAAACGATGCGCCTATCATCCGAATGATCAACGTCATTCTTACGCAGGCGGTAAAGGCAAAGGCGTCGGACATTCATATCGAGCCCTTCGAGCAGGCGTCCGTTGTCCGATTTCGGCAAGATGGAACCCTGCGCAACGTCATATCTCCCCGTCGGGCGCTTCATGCCGCGATGGTTTCACGCATCAAGATCATGGCGAATCTCGACATAGCGGAACGACGCGTGCCGCAGGATGGCCGGATAACGATCAGGATTGCCGGGCGACCGATAGATATTCGCGTTTCCTCGGTTCCGACCAATCACGGCGAACGGGTGGTGCTTCGTCTTCTGGACAAGGATCCGGAGCAGCTGAATCTTGGGGCGCTTGGTATGGACCTTCCAGTCCGCGAGAGAGTCGATCGCCTGGTGCATCAGCCGCATGGGATCGTGCTGGTCACAGGTCCTACCGGCTCCGGGAAAACGACGACTTTGTATGCGGCGATTGGACGACTCGATTCGCAGGCATTGAACATAATGACGGTAGAGGATCCGGTCGAGTACGAGCTTGCCGGCATCGGCCAGATACAAGTCAATCCGCGCACGGACCTGACGTTTTCCAAGGCGTTGCGGGCCATTCTTCGACAGGATCCGGATGTCATCATGATTGGCGAAATCCGCGATATCGAGACTGCGCAGATTGCCGTTCAGGCGAGCCTGACGGGACACCTCGTTCTGGCGACCCTGCATACCAACGATTCTGTAAGCGCGGTTACCCGGCTGGTGGACATGGGGATCGAGCCGTTTTTGCTCGCATCGAGCCTGAGCGGCGTTCTGGCGCAGCGGCTGGTTCGGCGTCTGTGTCCAACCTGCCGCGAAGCATATCCGTCCGGGCCGCGTGAACGCGAGTTGTTTCCGGAATGGGATATGCCGAAGGTTCTATATCGTCCATCGGGCTGCATCGAATGCGGTCAAACTGGCTACAGCGGGCGGGCGGGCATTTTCGAGGTGTTCGAGCTCGATCCGTCTATTCGAGCGCTCATTCATGATGGTGCCGCCGAACAGGTGATTCGCGAGAAAGCCGTAGCCGGGCAACTCCATACATTGCGTGCTGACGCCCGGCGCTGGGTCGCCTCGGGCGAAACCTCGCTTGAAGAAGTTCTGCGCGTCATCCGGGGATAATGGCTGTTTACAGGTACACGGCAACCGATCTCGCCGGTCATGAGCTTCGCGGCATCATCGAAGCCGAGAGTGGTCGCCACGCGCGCACGCTGTTGCGCGGGCAAAACCTGTTTCCTGCAACGGTAACACCGGCATCCGATCGATCCCTTGAAGCAGTCACAACATGGCGGGGCGCTCGCATGGGCAATGCCGCGCTGGTTCTGCTGGCGCGAAGGTGGTCGATTCTGCTTGTGTCCGGCATGTCGCTGGAAGAGACGTTGAATGCACTCGTCGAGCAAGTGGATGACGATTCGGCGCGGGAGGTTCTGGTTGGAGTGCGGGCCGAGATTCAGGCCGGCCATCCGCTGTCCTCGGGCTTGGAGCGATTTGCCGACGTATTTCCGGAAATTTATATCGCGATGGTCAAGGCTGGCGAGAAGACTGGCGACCTTGGAACCGTACTTGAACGCCTCGCAGACTATCTCGAGGCCCGCTATGAAGCGCGTCGGCGACTAGTGCAGGCGCTGGCCTATCCGCTACTTGTATCCATCGTTGCGGTGGCCATTGTGATCGGCCTGATGGTGTACGTGGTGCCGACGGTTGTCGCAGTTTTCGCGCATGGCAAACAGGCCTTGCCATGGTTGACCCGCGGGCTGATCGCGGTCAGCAGCCTGATTCGTCATTACGGCTGGATACTTCTCGCCGCGGCTGTTGTCGTTCCGCTTGTTTGGCAGCGGGCAATGCAGTATCGCAATGCCCGTTTTCGCTTGCATGCGGCGCTGCTTGAACTTCCACTCCTCGGTAATTTGTTAAGAAGTTCGGATAGCGCGAAATTTTCGGCAACGCTCGCCATCCTTCTCGGCAGCAATGTTCCTTTGCTTGAAGCGCTGACCGCCGCAAGAAGGACGCTACGAAACCTGCGGATCAGTGAGGCGGTTGGACGAGCTGTCGAAAGAATCCGGGAGGGGGCGCCAATCGCTCGATCTCTTGGAACAGAAAAAGTGTTTCCTCCGATGATGATTCACCTGATCGCCAGTGGCGAGTCCAGCGGTGCTCTGGCGGCGATGCTGCGGCGGGCCGCCGAACAGCAACAGAAGGAACTTGACCACTTTACCGCCCTGGGGGTCGCCGTATTCGAGCCCGCGCTTATCGTAGCCATGGGTTTGCTTGTTATCCTGATTGTTTTTGCAATCCTCATGCCCATCATGGAGATCAATCAACTTGTCATATGATCAGCCCGGGCGCGAACTAGCGCCTGCAAACCAAAGTGGTTTCACGCTCATAGAAATCATGGTGGTAATTGTCATTCTTGGCGTGCTGGCGGCTTTGGTAATCCCCAAGGTGATGAGCCGTCCCGACGAGGCGCGTGTCATGGCGGCCAGGCAGGATATCGCAACGCTGTCCCAGGCGCTAAAGCTGTACCGATTGGACAACAAGCGTTATCCGACTGCCGAGCAAGGTCTGGCGGCATTGGTCGCCAAGCCGGAACTGCCACCGGTTCCGGACGGATGGAAAGCCGGCGGATACGTCGAACGTTTGCCTGCGGATCCATGGGGCAAACCCTATCAATATCTCAATCCCGGCGTGCGCGGCGAGATCGACGTATTCAGCTATGGAGCCGATGGCACGCCCGGAGGCGAAGAAACCGATGCCGACATAGGTTCCTGGGCCATATAGGCTGACGATGTGATCCGAGACCCGGGATTTCCTCGCCGTCAGGGCGCCGATGGCGGATTTACCCTGGTAGAAGTTCTGGTGGCGCTTCTTATCGTCGGTTTGATCGGTGCTGTAGCGAGCTTGCGGGCGGGTATCAGTCCGGTGGTGGCAGTCGAAGACGAAAGCAACAGGTTGGGGCAGACCATCGAGTCGGCTCTGGATCGTTCCCGATTGGCGCGTACTCCCATCGTATGGCGTGGAGGTCCGGACCAGTATGCGCTGACGATACTGGAAGGCGGGAACGAGCGCACCATTGCCCGGCGAGAACTCGACACGCAGGTCAAGATCACATCGGTCTGGAGCGAAGGCGCATTGCAGAATCCACCTTACGAACTCGTGCTCTCCGGTAGGGACCCTCGATTGTTCAGAATTCGCTTGGGTGGTGAGCAAAGTACTTTGTTCGAACTGCGTTCCACGTTGCTCGGAAGGGTCGAATTGGTACGGGCGAGTGAAATCAAATGAATTCGTGGCGTCGAGCAGCGGGATTCACGCTCATCGAGGTCATGGTCGCATTCATGGTTCTCGCAATTGCGATTGCGGCAACCATACGCATGTCGTCCAAAAGCACCGACCTTGCGCAGCAACTCCGGGCGAGATTGTTGGCGGACTGGATCGTTCAGGATCGGCTTGAAGAGCATAGGGCGATGCGGTATTGGCCTGCTGTAGGGGTTCGCGAAGGAGTGATCGATCAGGCTGGTCAGAGTTTCCGCTGGCGGGAGATTGTTGCGCCAACCCAGTTTTCACGATTTCGCCGAATCGAAATCGTCGTTTCCGCCAAGTCCGATCCGGATACCGTGCTAGCGAGGCAGGTGACCTCGATAGCGGGTCCAGGCTTCTGAGATGTCTGAAAAGCGGTCCCGGGGGCTGACTCTGGTCGAGGTGCTGGTAGCGCTCGCGATCCTGGGTTTGCTTTCACTGCTGGCCTACCGGGCGCTTGATTCGACATTACGCGCGCGGGATCGAACATCCCTGGAAGCCGAACGCTGGAGGGAACTTTCGTTTTTTTTCCGCCGCCTGCAGGATGATGTTGGACAAATCGCCAACCGGGGTCCTCGCTTGCCATCCGGCGAGCGTCAGCCGGTATGGAAGGGAGGTGCGTCATCACTGGAGCTCGCAACCTTTGCCGATGGCAGGCAAGTTCTGCGACACGTCCACTATCGCTTGAAAGACGGCTTCGTGGAACTTCGCCTGTGGCCGGTCTTCGATGCGGCGCCGGGGACTGTGCCAGAGGTGCACCGAATCGCGCATTCGATTCGTTCGCTTCGCTTCACTTTCCTTGATGCCTCGAGGCGGTGGGCTGCGGAATGGCCACCCCGTGCGGATGGCTCCGAGATCCCGTTTGCGATTCGGGTTGAGGTGACAATGGACGATGGCATGCACATCAGTCGATTGTTTGCAGTGCGATGATGACGCCGATGGCACCAAGGCAATCCGGCTCCGCGTTGATCCTTGCCTTGCTGGTCGTCGCGATCGTTGCAACATTGGCATCGTCGATCCTCTGGCGGCAGGAACTCTGGATCGCGGATATTGGCATGCAACGCGAGAAAGCCGTATTGATCGGCCTGGCACGCAGTGGCACCGATTGGGCGCAGGCAATCCTCGCCGAGGACGCGCGCACGAGCGCGATCGATCATCTGGGCGAATCTTGGACACAAAAAATTCCCTTGATACCGATCGATGAAGGAGAGCTTGGCGGCTTTCTCGATGACCAGCAAGGGCGATGGAATCTGAACAACCTTGTGCGAAACGGGAAGGCCGATCCTTACCAGTTCGAAATCATGCAACGATTGCTGGAGAGTCTCGGTTTGCCGGGCGAACTTGCGTTCGCGCTTCAAGACTGGATGGATAGCGATGGCGAGTCATCCGCGACGGGGGGAGCCGAGGATGACTTCTATCTGTCGCTGCGTTCACCGTATCGCGCAGCAAACGCCATGTTGTCCCACGTGGATGAATTGCGTCTGGTACGAGGATTTTCGCCCGATGTCATCGAGAAACTTCGTCCCTTCGTTACCGCGTTGCCTGAATTCTCCGCCATCAACGTCAATACTGCACCGCGCGAGGTGCTGGCGGCTTTGCAGCAAACATACTCGGACAGCGATCTTGATGCGGTGACCAGCAGGCGGGAGCGCCTGCCGTTCCGGGACCTCGCGGACTTCCGTGGTACTCTTAAAAAATCCTCTTTCGATACGCGGGAAGGGCTGTTGACGACGGCCAGTCAATACTTTCAGGCGAATGTGGCCGCCAAATACAAGGATTCATCCATCGAACTCGTCTGCATGATCAGGCGCCACGCAGGGCGCACCGAGATTGTCTGGCTACGGCATACATGAAAGCCGAACGCATTCTTCGCCTCTATCTGCCGCGCGAATGGCCGAGCGAGGAGGCTGGCTGTTCCTGGGCTCTGCTCACGAGAGATTTTCGCGTCATTGACCGGGGGAGTGGAATTCCCAGTGAATGGCCTGCGGCCGACGAATGCGAGGCCGTGGTTACCGCCGACCAGGTTTCCTGGCTCTCGATCAGCCTCCCGGAGAAAATGGGACGTGATGCCTCGCGGATCATTGCCTACGCACTGGAAGATAAGCTCATCCAGCCGCCCGAGACGATGCACATTGTCCTTTCGAAGGAAGCCGGATCCGCAATTGCCATAGGTAGGGCACGGCTGGGAGAGATCACCGAGGCCGTTCGTGCCGCGGGCCGCAAACTGGACAGGCTGTTTGTCGATATGCAATTGGCGGCGCCAGCGGACGGTGAATGGATAATTTGTCGGTATGGGGAATCCACATTTTTACGAATGGGCTCGCAAAGCGGGTTGGCGATCGATTGGCCAGGGACGGCCCCCCCGGAAGCGCTGGCTATTGCCGTTGCGCGGGCTCACGGAAAGTTGCCGACGCGACTTGTTGTCAGGCTTCCGGCCGGGAAGGCAGCGACCATTGATGGATGGGCGTCTGTCCTGAGCCTGCCAGTGGTTGCCGGAATCAGTTTTGATCCTTTGGCAGCGTCGACCGTAGGTGCCAATAACCTTCTCACCGGTCAATTTGCCCCAACAGGTGCATCTGACACGGCTGGCCGCAGGTCGCGCGTCGCGTTAATTGCACTTGCCGCGCTGGCCCTTGGACATACCATGCTCTCCCTAGCGGACTGGGCGTGGCTGGCGTACCGGGCATCGGTACTTCGGGAGGAGAGTGTCGCGATCTATCGCCAGACTTTTCCTGACAACAAGACTCCATTGCTTGATGCGCGCGTTCAGATGCAGCGCGAGGTGGATTCGGTATTGCGTCTGCGTGGCAGGGTAGGAAGCGGCGACATGCTGGCGATGCTCGCGACGATCAGCGAGGAACTTCCTGCGGGAGTTCAACCCCGCCACATTCTCTTCGATCGCTCGGTTCTGGAACTCGTGGCAATGCTGCCGGAGGGTGCCGCGCTTGGCATGGCTTCACGTTTGCGCGCGTGCGGCTACGACATGGATGCCACCGTATTGCGACGAGACTCTGCGGGCAGTGAGTACAAATTAAGGATGTCGGTGCGATGAAACTCGTGGAGACGCTGCGGCGCCAATGGGAGCGAGCCCTGGACAAGCGGACCGGCCGCGAGCGTGTCGCCCTGGCAATAATGCTTGTCACCATTGCAGGTGCGATCTGGGTTCAGCTGCTTTGGTCCGCGCACCACGCGAGAGCCCGTTACGCGGTTTTGATTGCCGAACTGCAGACGCATAACGACGCAATGCGACAGGCCGCTGCATCAATGCTGGCTGCCAAGGCGCTGGGGATAGCAATTCGTCCGATCAGTGCGGAGAAGGCGCTTACCGCGTTCGCCGACGGCTTGCGGGGCGCTGGCGTTGCCGGTCTGGCCGTGTTGCCTGATGCGCAAGGCAAGGTTCGGCTGTCAGGAAATGCCGAGTTCGATGCATGGATTGCCTGGCTTGCGAAAGCCCACGCCGACTATGGTGCTCAGGTTTTGCGAGCGTCGATCGAGCCGACTGGGCAAGCGGGCATGGTAAAGATAGAAGCGATCTTGGCATTGCCGGAAATTCGCTAGCCGATGCGGCTTCGTCTTGGTATTGCAATCACCTTTGTCCTGACTTTGGTGTTTCTGGTGTTGTCCGCGCCAGCCGCGATCCTGGAGCGTTTGGGACCTTCCACGAATCCAATCAAAGCGGCCGGCTGCACTGGTTGGCTTTGGGCCGCAGGCTCATGCCGGATATTCATGAGATCGAAAGATGGATGGTTGCCGGCCGGCGTGATTTCCTATGTGTGGCGAGTCAGTCGCGATTCCGGTGTCCATCTGGTGTTGGATCATGATGGGCGTGCCGCCGGGACGATCCATCCGTCGCTTGATGGCTGGACGGCCCGAAGTCTGGAGTTTCGGTTATCGACGCTGCCAACCGGCCTGTTGCCGAAGCATATGGCCGCCCCATGGCAACCTAGGGGCCGGATGGCAATCACCGTGTCATTGGTTTCCTGCGGATGGGATTCGGGCCAATGCGCGGGGAAGGGGCGACTCCAGATCGACAGTTTGTGCGCAGGCAGGGCCGGCAGCTTGCTGGGGGACTACCTTATGGACATCGAGTTCCGTCGCGGTGGTCACATCCATGGGCAACTAACGACACCGTCGGGGCCGCTAATGCTTCAAGGGACGTTCGAGAAATCTCCAGGACAGAAACCGCGTATTGTCGGCCGGGCGACGATGGGAGCGGAAGTCGGCGACGATATTCGACAACTGTTTGGCGCCATCGCGCAACAGGATGGTGCAAACAGCTTTATTTTTCCAGGACCACGCTAGGCTTAACCATGTTCTGGATGAAGTTCCGCGTTCTCTTTTAGTGAAACCGGATCAGCAGGTTCAGTGAAAACAAATCGGCTTCGCTTTCGCCCACGCCCGTATCCTTGCCCATACGGCGGTAACGTTCCCATTCGCCACGGGCTGCCATGGTCTTACTGAAGTCGTATTGCGCCCCCGCCCCGAATTTCCAGTTCAACTCGCGTTCCTGAAATGTTGATGGGCTGCCTGGAGTGAGGCCTACTGCGCCGGTGGTGGATAATTGCTTTCCGGTTTCCGTCGCGATGCCGCCCAGTTTTCCGATCACAGAAACATCGCTGATCCCTGTGGGCATCATTCCCACCAGGTCAACAAACCAGCCGGTATTCCTCGAATCAATGCCAATGCTTCCGGTTCCAGGCGCGGTCATGTTTCGTGTTGCGCGGGACTTGCCGAGATCTACGTAGCCAACCTCGACGGCCATGTTCGGATTGGCCTTATAGCCGGCAAATATCTTGGTGCCGGTACTGTTTTCGCTTCGTTGCAGCTCACTTGCCGTCGCGCCGGTGATGCCCAGGGCACTCGAAGGAATGTACGTTTTTGACGGCCCGACACCGATGCCGCCATAGACCTTTTCCTGCGCCATTACAGTCGCCGATGCATTTAGTATGGCCACCAGCATTCCGCACCGCACAGCGTTTCGGATCATGTGCATCTTACGTCTCCATTTTTGCTGCCTTGATCTCATCGCGAAAGAACCGGATTCGCGCGTCGTTATCGCCCCGAGCCAACGTCCCGAATGGCGAAACGCGGAAGCCAGCTTTGGGCAACGACCTAACCGGCCGGAATTCAGAGTCGACCGAGAAATCGCACGACCCACCGAATAGCGTCATGTTCTCCGATTGCCGTGTATTTTGATCTGACTAAGTGATTGGGTAACACCCCGTCAAATCAAGGCTTTCGGCGGGCGTGGGAACTTTTCGGGATGCAGCGAGCGTCAACGTAGTTGCCGTCCCGTCAGCGCCGACTGTTGTGAGATCGGCCGAGACGGTCAAGATTTGCCATACGGGGGATTTTTCGAGCGATCCGCGGATGGATTAAGTTACAGGCATAATTCCAGTCTGTAGTCCATGCGTGACCGCTTTTGGAGCTTCCAATGCTGTTTGCCATCTTTTACGTGATTGCCATCACCATTCTGGTGCTGCATTTCACCGGTTTTCTGTTGCGCCACGATCTGGAATGGATCGTTCTGGTTCTAGCGGTTGTCACGTTTCCGGCAGTGCTGTACCTCTAAACCCCGGTCGCCTTCCCGGGCGAGGTCCAACTCTACCAATGCCGCTCCGTCGACACTGAGCGGCATTTTCATGCACGCGGATGGTGATCCGCGCTATTCGTCGATTCGGCTATGCCACCATAGGCGAAGATCACGACACAGTCCATTGGCATCCAATTCAATGATCGCGATGCCGTCGAGTGCCAGGCGCGGCAGCGGTTCGCCCGGCTGGCGCGCCAGCATGTTGGTGCCGCTGGAGGCGGCCCACATCTTGAACATGTCTTCCGAGGTTACCTGGTAGGTGGTATGCCAGTGGGCGATGCCGCCCGCACCATGGCGCTGCAGCACTTCATAGGTGAGTCGGATGTCAGTCTGCAGTTTGGTGCGCTGCCAGTACTGCCTGATGGCCTCATGTCCCTGCTGCACGGCAAACGGGGTGTTGCGGTAGGTGCCTTCGGCGGCGAACAGCGATGCCAGCAGGTCTTCGTCGCTGGTCTCCCATGCACGCTTGTAGCTTTCCATGAATCCGTCGATGTCCATGAGCCGTCTCCTTTGATGATGCGTGGAATGATGCCGTAACGCGATGAAACGCTGTGATAAAATTTCGCCCATTCGAATGGCAGGGCGCACCGCGTGATTTTCGCGTGAACCGTGCGCCCTGTTGCTTTTCTGGAGTAGCGCAATGCTGGTGATCACCCTGCCCGATGGATCGAAACGCGAGTATCCGCAGCCGCTGACGGTGGCGGAGTTCGCTGCGTCGATTGGCGCCGGCCTGGCCAAGGCGGCACTGGCTGGGCGCGTCGATGGCCGGCTGGTCGATACCTCGTTCCTGATTGAGCGTGACGCCCAGGTCGCCATCGTCACCGACAAGGATGCCGACGGCCTCGATATCATCCGCCATTCGACCTCGCACCTGATGGCCTATGCCGTCAAGGAACTGTTTCCCGAGGCGCAGGTGACGATCGGTCCGGTGGTCGAGAACGGCTTCTACTACGACTTCGCCTGCAAGCGCCCGTTTACGCCGGAAGACCTGGAAGCGATCGAAAAGCGCATGGGCGAATTGGCGAAGAAGGATCTTCCGGTCACGCGCGAAGTCTGGCCGCGCGACAAGGCGGTGGAATTTTTCAAGTCCATCGGCGAGCACTACAAGGCGGAACTGATTGCGGCAATCCCGTCCGGGGAGGACGTCTCGCTTTACCGCGAAGGAGATTTCATCGATCTGTGTCGCGGGCCGCACGTGCCTTCCACCGGCAAGCTAAAGGTCTTCAAGCTGATGAAGGTGGCCGGCGCCTACTGGCGCGGCGACCAGAAGAACGAACAGTTGCAGCGCATCTACGGCACGGCCTGGGCGAAGAAGGATGAACTCGATGCCTATCTGCACATGCTGGAAGAAGCCGAGAAGCGAGACCACCGCAAGCTCGGGCGGCAGCTTGATCTGTTCCACGTGCAGGAAGAAGCGCCCGGCATGGTGTTCTGGCATCCGCACGGCTGGACCGTATGGCAGGAGGTGGAGCAGTACATGAGGCGCGTCTATCGCGACAACGGCTATCAGGAGGTGCGCTGCCCGCAGATCCTCGATCGCAGCTTGTGGGAGCGCTCGGGGCATTGGGAGCATTTCAAGCAGAACATGTTCACCACCGAATCGGAAAGCCGCGATTACGCCGTGAAGCCGATGAACTGCCCGGGGCATGTGCAGATCTTCAATACCGGCGTGCGCTCCTACCGCGAGCTGCCCTTGCGTTACGGCGAGTTCGGTTCCTGTCACCGCAACGAACCTTCCGGCGCGCTGCACGGCGTGATGCGCGTGCGCGCCTTCACCCAGGACGACGGCCACATTTTTTGTACCGAGGACCAGATCCAGTCCGAGGTCACGGCCTTCAACGACCTGCTGCGCAAGGTGTATGCCGATTTCGGTTTCCACGATGTCGCTGTCAAGCTGGCGCTGCGCCCCGACGGGCGGGTCGGCGAGGACCACCTGTGGGACAAGGCCGAGAGCGCGCTGCGGGCAGCCTTGACGGCCAGCGGCCTGAGCTGGGAGGAGTTGCCGGGCGAGGGCGCCTTCTACGGGCCCAAGATCGAATTCCACATCAAGGACGCCATCGGCCGCTCCTGGCAGTGCGGCACGGTGCAGGTCGATTTCTCCATGCCCGGCCGCCTCGGCGCCGAGTTCGTGGGCGAGGACAACAGCCGCCATACGCCGGTGATGCTGCACCGCGCGATCCTCGGTTCGCTGGAGCGCTTCATCGGCATCTTGGTCGAAAACCACGCCGGCGCTTTCCCGCTGTGGCTGGCGCCGATACAGGTGGTGGTAGCGAACATCTCCGAGGCTCAGGCCGATTACGCCGAAAATGTGGCAAAAATGCTGCGCGAGGCCGGTCTCCGCGTCGAGAGGGATTTGCGCGGCGAGAAAATAAACTATAAAATACGCGAACATAGCTTGTTGAAGCGGCCTTACATCGCTGTCGTGGGTGACAAGGAAAAGGCCGCAGGGTTGGTCGCTTTGCGTGCCCGAGGCAATCAGGATCTCGGGCAGATGTCCCCTCAGGCCTTGATTGAGCGGCTGCTGCATGAACAATGCAGCAGAAGCGCGTCGGTCTGATTTTTTAATTTTTTGGAGAACTAAACCATCGCTCAGGAAAAAACGCAGCGCCTCAACGAAGAGATTACCGCTCCCGAGGTTCGACTGGTTGGGGAAGGCGGGGAACAACTGGGCATAGTTCCCATTCGTCAGGCGCTGACACTGGCCGAGGAGGCCGGTGTGGATCTGGTGGAAATTGCACCAACTGCAGTGCCGCCAGTCTGCAAGATCATGGACATCGGCAAGTTCAAGTACCAGGAAGCCAAGCGCCAGCACGAGGCCAAGCTGAAGCAGAAGCAGGTCGTGGTGAAGGAAGTCAAGTTTCGCCCGGGTACGGACGAAAACGATTACCAGATCAAGCTGCGCAACGTGATCAAGTTTTTGGGCGAAGGCGACAAGGCAAAGATAACGCTGCGTTTCCGCGGACGCGAAATGGCGCACCAGGAAATCGGCATGCGCATGCTGGAACGGATCAAGACCGACCTCGAGCAGCAGGCGATGGTCGAGCAGTGGCCGAAGATGGAGGGACGCCAGCTGATCATGGTGCTGGCGGCCTCCAAGAAAAAGCCGCACTGATGCAGTAACGGAATTTGTTCCGCATGCCCGGCATGTGGATACAAGAAGTGGTTGCGGGTCACCAAGCGTTCCCGAGGCGGGAAACACCTGGCAGCCATGTAATAGGGAGATCTTCGATGCCGAAGATGAAGACCAAGAGCGGTGCCAAGAAGCGCTTCATCGTGCGCGCTTCCGGCGGCATCAAGCGCGGGAGTGCGTTCAAGCGCCACATCCTGACCAAGAAAACCACCAAGAGCAAGCGCCAGCTGCGCGGCGTGCACGAAGTGCATGCCTCCGACGTCAAGTCGGTGCGCGCCATGCTGCCCAACGCTTAAGGAGAGCCATCATGCCAAGAGTAAAACGTGGTGTAACGGCGCGCGCCCGCCACAAGAAGGTTCTGGACAAGGCCAAGGGCTACCGCGGCCGTCGCAGCAAGGTCTATCGCATCGCCAAAGAGGCGGTGATGAAGGCCGGGCAATATGCGTACCGCGACCGTCGCCAGCGCAAGCGGCAGTTCCGCGTGCTGTGGATCGCTCGTATCAACGCGGCGGCTCGCGAACTGGGCATGAAGTACAGCACCTTCATGAACGGCCTGAAGAAGGCATCGATCGAAGTCGACCGTAAGGTGCTGTCCGACCTCGCCGTGTTCGACAAGCCGGCATTCGCTGCCCTGGCCGCGCAGGCCAAGGCCAAGCTGACGGCCTGAGTTCCGCTGTATCCGGAGAAGGAGGCCCAGGGCTGTTGGGGCCTCCTTTTTTTCTCCCGCTTTTTATTTCCGATCAATGGACAATCTGGACCAACTCGTAGCTGCCGCGACGTCCGATTTTGCCGCTGCCACCGAGCCCGCCAAGCTGGAGGACGCCAAGGCGCGCTACCTCGGCAAGGAGGGTTCGCTGACCGCGCTGCTTAAGGGGCTGGGCAAACTGCCGGCGGAAGAGCGCAAGAGCGCCGGTGCCGCCATCAACATAGCCAAGGAGCGTATAGAGTCGGCGTTGGCGACACGGCGCGATGCGCTGAAGAATGCCCAGCTCGAAGTCCAGCTTGCGACCGAGGCGCTGGATGTGACGCTGCCCGGCCGCGGTATGTCCGCCGGCAGCCTGCACCCCGTGACCATCAGCCTGGATCGCATCGAAGCCTTGTTTCGTTCCATCGGTTTCGACGTCGCCGACGGTCCCGAAATCGAGACCGACTGGCACAACTTCACCGCGCTCAACACGCCGGAGAACCACCCTGCGCGCTCGATGCACGACACGTTTTATCTGCAGGGCGAGGACGGCAGGGTCCAGGAGAAAGTACTCTTGCGTACCCACACCAGCCCGGTGCAGATCCGCGCCATGCTGGCGCACACCGAACGCCACCGCGATGCCGATATCATGCCTGAGCTGCGGGTGATCTGCCCCGGGCGCGTCTACCGCGTCGATTCCGATGCCACGCATTCGCCGATGTTCCACCAGGTCGAGGGCCTGTGGATCGGCGAGAACGTGAGCTTTGCCGACCTGAAGGGCGTCGTGGCCGATTTCCTGCGTCGCTTTTTTGAATCGGACGACCTCAAGGTGCGCTTCCGTCCATCCTTCTTCCCCTTCACCGAGCCTTCGGCGGAAATCGACGTCGCCTTCATGGGCGGCGCGCTCGAAGGCCGCTGGCTGGAGATCGCCGGTTGCGGCATGGTCCATCCCAATGTCCTGCGCTGCGGCGGCTTCGATCCGGAAAAGTACACCGGCTTCGCCTTCGGCATGGGCCCTGACCGGCTGACCATGCTGCGCTACGGCATCAATGACCTGCGCCTGTTCTTCGAGGGTGATCTGCGCTTCCTCGCGCAGTTCAAGTAATCATGACGACCTATCCCCCATCCCCTTTCCCCAGGAAAGGGGTGACAAAGGTTCAGCCGCGATGGGATCGCGGCTTCCGTAGTGCTGGCTGCATGCCCCCTTGGGGCGGCCCGGCGGAGGCGTGACATGCAATTTTCCGAATCCTGGCTGCGCAGCCTGTGCAATCCGGCGCTCTCGAATCAGGAGCTGTGCCACCTGCTGACCATGGCCGGCCTTGAGGTCGAGGAGAACGAGCCCGTCGCGCCCGAGTTTTCCGGCGTCGTCGTGGCCCATGTGTTGACTGTCGACAAGCATCCCGACGCCGACAAGCTCAAGCTCTGCAGCGTCGATGTCGGCGAAGCGGCGCCCTTGCAGATCGTTTGCGGTGCGCCTAATGTCGCGGCCGGCATGAAGGTGCCCTGTGCGCGAGTCGGTGCGAATTTGCCCGGCATCGAGATCAAAAAGGCCAAGGTGCGCGGCATCGAGAGCCACGGCATGCTCTGTTCGGCGCGCGAACTCGGTCTGTCGGAGGATCACGGCGGCCTGCTGCCGCTGGCGGCCGATGCCGTCGTCGGCGAGGACATCCGCAAGCATCTCGATCTTGATGACCGCAGGATCACCATCAAGCTCACGCCGAATCGCGCCGATTGCCTTTCCGTGCTGGGCGTCGCGCGCGAACTTTCCGCCCTGACCGGCGTGCCATTGAGCGCTCCCGAGATCAAGCCGGTCGCGGCCGCGATCGACGATCAGCGGGCGATCCAGCTCGATGCGCCGGCCTCCTGTCCTCGCTACTGTGGTCGCATCGTGCGCGGCGTCAATGCCAACGTGCCGACGCCGGAATGGATGAAGCGGCGCATCGAGCGCAGCGGCATTCGTTCGATCTCCTTCCTGGTCGATGTCACCAACTACGTGATGCTGGAAATCGGCCAGCCTCTGCATGCCTTCGACGATGCCGAACTCGCCGGGGCGGTTCATGTGCGCCTGCCGGCCCCCGGCGAGAAGCTGCTGCTGTTGAACGAGCAGACCGTCACGCCGGCAGCCGATACCGCGCTGATCGCCGATGACGAGAAGCCGCTGGCCATGGCCGGCATCATGGGCGGCGAGCACTCCGGAATCTCGGACTCGACGCGCGACCTGTTCCTCGAAAGCGCCTACTTTCCGCCGGCGGCGATCGCCGGCAAGGCACGTGCGCTGGGCTTTTCTTCGGATGCCGCGCATCGCTACGAGCGCGGCGTCGATTTCGAATTGCAGCGGCGCGCCATCGAGCGCGCGACGCAATTGATCCTTGAAAACTGCGGCGGCCAGTCCGGGCCGGTGGTCGAGGCCGCGGCGCCCGACCACCTGCCGCTGCGCCGCCCGGTCACGCTGCGCAGCGCGCGTGCGGCGAAGGTGCTTGGCATCGCGTTGCCCGACGAGCGTATCGAAGCCATGCTGAAGAGCCTGGGCCTGCAAGTGGAGCGCGTCGCCGGAGGCTTCCGCGTCACGCCGCCGAGCTTCCGTTTCGACATCGAGATCGAGGAAGACCTGATCGAGGAAATTGCCCGCATCCACGGCTACGACAGCATCCCCTCGCTGCCGCCGGTAGCGCGGGTGGCGATGATGCCGGCGAGCGAATCGAAGAAGTCGGCGATGGCGCTACGGCGCCAGGTGGCCGCGCGCGGCTACCACGAGGTGGTGACCTACAGTTTTGTCGAAGCCGCCTGGGAATCTGACTTCGCGGCCAATGCCGCACCGGTGGTCCTGGCCAATCCGATTGCCAGCCAGATGGGCGTGATGCGTTCGACGCTGGTCGGCGGCCTGGTCGGCACGCTGGCGGCCAACCGCAAGCGCCAGATCGACCGCGTGCGCGTGTTCGAGATCGGTCGCTGCTTCCGCCGCGAGGCCGGCGCCGGCCCGGTCGATGGCTTTACCCAACCCTTGCGTGTGGGTGGCCTGGCGGCCGGCGCGGCGCAGCCCGAGCAGTGGGGCACGACCACCCGGCGCGTGGATTTCTATGACCTCAAGGCCGACGTCGAAGCCGTGTTCGCGCCGCGCCGGCTGGAGTTCGTCAAGGCCGCGCATCCGGCACTCCACCCCGGGCGCTGCGCCGAGGTCAGGCTGGATGGCGTCTGCGTCGGCCACATCGGCGAACTGCATCCACGCTGGGTTCAGAAGTACGAATTGGGTACAGCGCCGGTAGTGTTCGAACTCGAACTGCCGGCCCTGCTGGCGACACCTTTCCCAGCCTATGTCGAGGTCTCGCGCTTCCCGGCCGTGGTTCGCGATCTGGCTTTGGTGGTGCCGCTGGGCCAGGCTCTGGCGCCGCTCCTGGCGGGCCTGAAGGCGGCTGCGCCGGCCATCGTGCGCGATGTTGCCTTATTCGACGTGTATCAGGGCAAGGGGCTTGCCGAAAGCGAAAAAAGCCTTGCCTTCCGGATAGTTATGCAAGATACTCAACGGACTCTCGAGGATGCGGAAGTGGATGCGGTGATCGCCGATCTGCTGGCGGTTGCCGGTCGCGACTTCGCTGCGTCCTTGCGGGGATAAGAGGGGGCGGAGCAAAAAATGACATTGACCAAGGCGGAACTCGCCGACCTGCTGTTCGAAAAAGTGGGCCTCAACAAACGTGAGGCGAAGGACATGGTCGAGGCCTTTTTCGACGAGGTACGGCTTGCGCTGGAAAAGGGTGACAGCGTGAAGCTTTCGGGTTTCGGCAATTTCCAGTTGCGCGACAAGCCGCAGCGTCCTGGCCGCAATCCCAAGACCGGCGAGGAAATCCCGATCACGGCGCGCCGTGTCGTCACCTTCCACGCCAGCCAGAAACTCAAGGCGGCGGTCGAGGCATTCCCGCGTGGCAACAGCCAGCAATAGTCGGGACGAACTGCCGCCGATTCCGGCGAAGCGCTACTTCACCATCGGCGAGGTGAGCGAGCTGTGCGGCGTCAAGCCGCACGTGCTGCGCTACTGGGAACAGGAATTCACCCAGTTGCGTCCGGTCAAGCGGCGCGGCAACCGGCGCTACTACCAGCACCATGAAGTCCTGCTCGTCAGGCGCATCCGCGAGTTGCTCTACCAGGAAGGTTTCACCATCAGCGGTGCGCGAAATCGACTCGATGACGGCCCTGGCAAGCCGCCCGAGTCGGTTGAAGCACCTCAAGCGGCGACACCGACGGGCAGTGATTCGACATCGATCCGCGCCGAACTTTCCGCAATCATCGATTTCCTGCGCGCTGCCTGAAGCTGCGTGCTTTTCCTTTGTTATAATTCGTGCAGTCGGGGCGTGGCGCAGCCTGGTAGCGCACTTGCATGGGGTGCAAGGGGTCGCGAGTTCGAATCCCGCCGCCCCGACCAGTAATACCAAGGGTTTCCGGTTAATCGCCGGGAACCCTTTTCTTTTGGCCTCGGGCCTTGGGGAACCGCTAGGGGAACCGGAGGCGGTCGCTACCCCTGCATTTCGACCGTAGATGCAAGACGCATGACCACCAGGGCCGCGAACGCAACCGGTGACTCAGAACCAGGGGGACGCCCCGAGGGGCAGCGGATCAGGCGCGCGGTTGCGCGTCAGGCCACGCTTCGAGGATCAGTGCGAACAGCCCAGGGTTGCACTCCTCGGCAAACTCAAGGTCCGGCGGGTATTTTTCGCGCCAGCCAGCGAAGTCCTGCGCGACCATCGGCCCGAATTTCAGGAAATCATCGAACGTGGCGCAGCGCGTAAGGTGGGTCCGCTCACCTTCGAGTTCTTCGATCTTCCCGAGGGCATCGTATCGGGCGCGCAGTTCAGCCAGGGGCAGAGCGGGAGCGGTCATTCAGGGTTCCTCCTGGTAGGCGTGCATGACCGACCAGACGTCGGAATAAGCCGAGTGCCGGCGGCCGTCGTGCACGGAGTTCTTGAAGTTCGGATAGCCGATCGCCGATGCGTGGGCAGCGACCGCGCGAGCAACGGTATCGCGGGGCACGAAGGCCCGATAGAGATAGTCGGCGTCGGGCGTCACCGATACCTGCCACCGGCCCTCGGCAACGACCGGCGCCAGGAACGCCTCAATATCCCCGTGCCGGCGCCCGCGGACCAGCAACCGCGCGGGATCGTCGCGATCGGACACGATGGAAACAGCCGCATTGGACAGGAACAGCCACATGGTCACGCCTCCTCCGGACAGGCGGTCCGGTGCATGACGGGAGCCTAGCCCAATATGACGCGCGCAACAAGCCCTCAGCGCGCAGGGTAGTGTCTCAATTTGCATTTCTCTATCTTTGATGGCCGCGCCTCATCGGCGAGCCCATCGGCCGCTACCAGTCCGTCGCCACGATCCACCCGGAACCCGACCGAACCACATGCGGTTATCATGGCATTTTTCGAAGGGAGGAACACCATGAAAAAAATCTTGCTGATCCTTGCCGTTGCGCTCGCGGCAGGCTGCGCCGACCCGCGCGACACGCCGCTGCCGCGTGATGCGGAAAAGTTTGCGGACATCAAGCCAACGTTAGAAAAGCTCAGCGTCGAAGAACGCGACCTGCTGACCGGATACATGATGCGGCACGCCATTGGCGCCAAGTTCGGCGGCCTGTTCGGCATCTCGGCCGAGCCGATTCCGGAAGGCATGACGCTGCGCAAGGCCATTGTCGAGCAAAAGGAATTTATCGCCAAGATCGCCGCCACCGAAGCCGCCGCCAAGGTCGCCAGCGAAAAAGCGGAGGCCGCGCGCAAGGCGCTGGCGCAGCAGTTCGCCCAAGTGGTGGAAGTGCGGCTGGCGAAGGTGGATCTTCACGAAGCGACGTTCCGCGACCACGACGTCAAGGATTACCTGCGCATGGACATCGACGTCAACAATAAGAGTGGCAAGACAATCACTGGCATCAAGGGCCTGCTCACTGTGCGCGACGCCTTCGGCGACAAGGTAATGGAAACCAAACTGAAGACCGACAGCGACATCCCGCCTGGCGCCACCAAGAGGTTGTTGCTTACTCGGGACTACAGCAAGTTCGACAGCAAGGACCGCAAGGAAGCTGCAATTGACGCCACCAAGACCACCAGCGAATTCGCGCCAGACGTGGTGCTGTTCGGTGATGGGACGAAGTTCGAGGCTCCTGGCAAGTAGTTTTCAAACTCAGACACCACCACGGGCAGCAGGAGCCCGCGGCGACGCCAGGGCAGCATCCGGCACGGGAGCCGCGCCAGGCACCGCAGCGCCCCGCTCCCGAGCCAACAGCAGCGCAGCGACGGCCTCCGCAGCGCACGCCGGCACCGATCCGACAGCGCGCACGGTGATGATGGGTGGCTTGCGACCAGGGCGCACGATCAGGCCTGCAGCGAAGCGAGGTCGCGCTGCAGGACCAGGGCCGCGCGACCCTTTTGCAAGGCGGCAATGGCGCCGTCGATCAGCAGCAGCGGGGACGTGTCGCCGGTGGCACCGGACAGCAGCATGCGGGTCGTCAGGTTCGCGTCGAAGATCGCCGCCGTGACGGGGTTTTCCAGAGAGGCGAGGAAAGCGTCGGCAGCGGCAGCAGGACGGGCACGGGAGCGGGTGGAAGTGGCGGACATGGCGAATCTCCTTCGAGTGGTTGGGTTGGACTACAGCCCCACTCTGACAGGCCTCGCGGGTAATATGCAAGACGCTGGCATTACCGCAGAGAGCATATCCGCAAGATAAATCAGGGGGCAGGTAATATTCCGGACGAATAGGTAATATGCTGCGCGGGCTGATCGTCCATGTTCAATCCTTCCGGGAGCCCAACGATGCGACTTGCACTAGCAATTTTCTTCGCGGCTTTAGCCATTGCCACCGGCGGGTGTTCGGACCGCAACCAGGGAGCCGCGAAGCGAGCCCAAGAGCCGCAGACCAAAGCTGAGCCGGCGCGCAAGCTGATCCCGCGTTATGAGTTCAAGGCCCTAGTGTTCGAGAAAAATTGGGATGGGGTAATCGCAGCGGTCGGGAAGCCCGACAGAACCCAGGAACTGAACGGCCGGGAGGTGTGGCACTACATCGGGCGGACATACGACCCCATCACCAACAAGCCAGACAGGGACGCTCAAGTCACATTCCAGTGGACGATCTGCGACGGTGTTAATTTCTTCTGAGCGGCAGAATCCGCGCGCCCGGATGAAGCCTACGCATCGCTTCAACGCAAAACGGGCACAGCAACTGCCAGGGGTGGCTCGACTTCGATTTCGGCAAGTGCATGCGAGCGGTCGCCTCCCGGCTGCAGTAACCGCGCAGGGTCGAACGCTGGCAACACTTCATCGCCCGCCTCCGGAGCGCAGGCGGCCGGCGAGCAACGACGCAACGTGGCTCACGCCGGCCTGCTGGTTGCCGTCAGTCGCCCCGCCCACGTGCGCCGCGATGATCGAGCGGACCTCCTCACCCCACGCAGGCGGCAGGCCACGCGAGGCGTCAGGCAGGAACGGCCGCGCGGGGATACCGGCACCGCGACCGACCTGCGTCGCCCCGGCGTGGCCCCGCATGGCGTTGGCGCCGTACTGGTGGAAGCCGGCATAGCCGACGTTCGTGCCGACCTCCACCGAATCGCCGGTGACGCGGTGGGTGATCGAGTTCATCAATCGCCCGGTATCCCGCAACGGCTGGCCGATTCGGCGCTTCAACGGCAACCAGGCGACACCGTAGGGCGACGCGGACGCGACGAAACAGGCGCGGACATTCTCGGCGAGAGCGTTGCCGACGTCATCCAGTAGATCGGCGGCCCTGACCCGATCCCGTAGGGCGTCCAGGGCGGTTTCGAGTTCGGCAAAGCCGATGGGTTCAATCTGCAGCATGAGGTTTCTCCTGGGTGGCGTCGTTGGGCTTTTCTGCTTGATAGGCATCGCGCAATGCACCCAGGCCGCCCAAAGCGAGCAACTCACTCAGGCCGCGCCCCTTGTATTCCTGACCGCCGCTCGGATCAACCGGCGCGATCTTGGACGGTGCTTCGAGTCCGAGCAACCGAGCGCGGCGCTGCTCGATCGCCAGAACGCGATCCACGGCCCCCAGGTTGCCGGCGGTTGCCTTCGGCCAAAGGGTTGTCAGCAGATGATCGAGGCGAGCAACGCTCAACGCCAGCAAATCGGCGGCATCGGCCGCGGCATTGACGTGGAACTCGACCAGGGCGCGCTTCGCAACCTTGCAGGCGTGGGCCCTGCTGATGCCGAGTTGCTCACCGATTTTCGAGAACGGAAGCCCGGCCTTGCGCAGTTGCAGGACACCCGCCTGAACCTCGGCGGCGCGGAGTTTTCTGGCAGATGCTTTTGCGGCCATTACAGGGCTCCGAGAGCGGCGTCACCCCGGAAGCGGGGCAACGCCATAAGGGCGGGCAACTTAGGCCGCCTGCGCCAGATCGGCGCCACTGGCCGCGCGCTTCTTCTCGCGGAGTGCGTTCAGATCGGCACGACGCTGGTCACCGTTGCGCGGGTTGCCGGGGATCAGGCCCGAACGCGGGCACAGTTCCTGAATCGGCAGTTTCACGTCGGCGGCAAAGACCGCCTCATGCCCGCCGTCGAGTTCGTCGGTCAAGTCGTGACACCAGGACCCGAAACTGATCGAATTCCCCGCGGCGTAGTGGGCACGCCAGGCGCGGGATAGAGCCGGTTTCAGGTAGGCAACCAGAGCCGCACGCTCCTGCGCGGCGAACGCATGCATGACCGCCCCATGAAGGCGCTCGGCCTCATCTTCGGCGTCCAGAACGGCAATCATCAAGTCGTCCGTCGACGCGTGCATTGCCTTGACGGCAGCAACAGCGTCGCCATGCTCGGCGCGATTCGCGGCGTACTGCTTTCCGAGGTTGACGGCCTGGTCGAGTTCGCCGGAAGCATAGGCACGGCCGCGCTCGGTTTCGAGGTGGCCGGCAGCGACATCGAGCTCCGCGATGCGAGCCTCAAGGGCGGTGATGCGCTCGCGGGTGCTGAGCACGACGCCATCGGCCGCAGCGAGGCGCGCAAGAGCGGCGTCGAAATCGGCGACGGATGGGGACTTCGGGGTGATGGGCTTAGACATTGCGATTCCTTTCGGAGTAGGTGCGGTTAGCGAGAGCGGCGAACGAATCGCCAGAGGGTGCAGCGGTCTTGCGGTCAGTGGAACCAGGGGCGGTGCGACGGGCAGCCGCAGCAGCAGCGACGGCAGCGCGCTCGGCGAATACGGCAGCCGGGCTCGGCAGCGAAGGCTCGGGCGGAGCGGCAGCCGGCGCGGGCCGCGGCGCAGCGGGTGGGACAGGCTTCGCTGCGGCAGCCAGGGGCGGAGCCGATGCAGAGGCAGCAGCGGGCGCAGGAGCGGGCGCAGCGGCCGGCGTGGGGGCTTTGGCAGCGGAGCGAGGCGCATGCATCGCGACCGCGGCGCTGAGAGCGGCATTCGCGGCCTCGTAAGCCCTTGCGGCCGCATCTTGTTCCTTTGCCGCCTTCGTCAATGCCGAGTTCGCGGCAGCAAGGGCCGGGCTCGTGGTCTCGGCCTTGGTGCCGTCCGAATACTGCACGACGGTCCGGCCGCCGGGGTAGCTGGTGACAGCGACCACGCTCGGCGCGTCCGACGCAGCGAGGGCGATAGCCGGAACACCGGAGGGCCGCGTCCAGCCGGCGGGGGTCGCCGGGCCGCCTCCGAGGATCACGCCGTCGCCGTATAACGGGATCGGCCCTTTGGCGTGTCGAAGGGATTCGCGGGTCGTGGTTTTCATTGGGGATTCCTTTCGGTGAGTGAAGGCGCCGCCGGCAGGCCGTGTCGGGCCGTGGCGCGGTTTTCGATGAAGAGGTGAAGGGGAAGGCGCATGACAGTTCAATGCACGGAGTGTGGGCCGATGCTGCGGGCGAACAAGGTGAACAGCAATCCCAACGCGGCGTTGATCGCGGCGAGCGTTTCGATCGAATCCCGCTTGGCGAGCGCGGCCAAAAACACATCGTTCAGCACGTCAACCGCGTCCGGCAAGACCATCGCGGTTCGGCCGGGGCAGCCGTTGCACAAGCCCAGGAGCGCGCGCCACAGTTCGTCCGCGATAGCCTGGTTCGCCTCGCCCGTGTCTTCGCCGACGAGATCGTCAATCCGACGCATGGCGAAAAGCCCCGCAAGCTCGGCGAATTGATACGCGATGGCGGAGTGCGGGACGTAAGGAGTGATAGCGGTCATGGACGGGTCATCCGTCAAAGCCAGAGCGCGCCGGCCGGGCAGGACCGGACGGACGCGGGCCGCCATAGGGGGCAAAGGTCATCCGCGCGGCATCGAACGCCAAGAGCACGTCGCCGCAGGGACCATTTCGGTGCTTACGCAACGCGAGTTCGACAATGGCATTTTCTCCCTCGGCCGGCTCAACGACGCGGGACAGCAGCGCGATCAGGTCGGCGTCCTGCTCGATTTCGCCGGAGTCGCGTAGGTCCGAGAGTTGAGGCCTGCCACCGGCGCGCGACTCCACCGAGCGGTTCAGTTGCGCCAGGGCAATCACCGGCACGCCGATTTCCTTTGCCAAGTGCTTGAGCCCACGGGACAGCGAGCCGACCTGTTCCGAGCGGTTCGCCCGCGGATCGGCCGGCGTCATCAGTTGCAGGTAGTCGACCACGACCAGGGACAGCGCACCCTGGCGATGCAGCCGACGGCAACGAGCGCGGACATAGGCGACGGTCGCCGCCGACTTGTCGTCAAGGACGATCCGGTCGGTAGCGGACCCGCACATGGCGCCCGACAGCCGGCCCCATTCGTCGTCGGACGGCCCGGAACGCAACACGCGACCGGAAACACCCGAGCTGGCCGCAAGCAGGCGCGCGGCGAGTTCCTGCCGAGACATTTCGAGGGAGAACACGACGACACGACCACCGGCGCGTGCAATGTGGTCAGCGATGCCGAGCGCAATCGCGCTCTTGCCGATCGAGGGCCGCGCCGCGACCACGAAAAGCTGACCAGGCACAAGCCCGCCGGTGAGCCGGTCCAGGCCGGCAATCCCAGTGTCGAGCCCGCCGGGGTGTCCGGATTGCTGGCGATCGTCGGCCGCAACCAGGGCGGCCCGCATCGCATCCGTCGCCGTAATCGGGTCTTCGGCGCCTCGATCAAGCGCGCGTGCCAGGGACGCATCGGCCGCCTGTGCGATCTTCTCGGGTCCGTCGACACCACCCGCAAAGCAGGCCGCTGCCAGCGCGTCTGCGGCCGCTATCAGCCCGCGAAGCACCGCCTTGTCCCGGATGATTTCGGCATAGCGGCGAATGTTCGCAATCGACGGGGTAGTGTTGGCGATTTCCCCCAGGTAGCCGAGCCCGCCGGTCTGGTCGACTTCGTTCGACCGCTCGACGGACTCGAACACGGTGACGACGTCGACCGGGCGGCCCGACCCGATCAGCCGGGCGATGTGGCGGAAGATGCGGCGGTGGTCATCGCGGAAAAAGTCGGAATCGGAAACCAGGTCGGCAACATGGTCCCAGGCACGCGGATCGATCAGCAGGCCACCGATCAGGGATTGCTCGGCCTCGACCGAGTGCGGCGGCAGGCGGAGTTCGACGGGGGCGTTCATGCGGCCTCCCGGTGGTACTTGCCCTCGATCAGGGAGGCGAAGTTCTTCGGCGTCGCAATCCACTCAAGGTCAATCTCGAACGGCGCGCGACCGACGGAGTGAACGCGCCCCGTCAGGAAGGCGCTTTCCGCGATGTAGCCGAACAGCTTTTCCCACCAGGCCACGGACTGGCGACCTGTATCCTCACGCCAACGAGCGCGAAGCTTGGCCTTGCGTGCATCGTTCCATACCCGAACGCGGCGACCCATAGGCAAGATGCGATGGTAAGCATCGATGATTTGCTGATGCGGGCAATGGTCGCCAGCCGACAGGCTGGTGGCAGGCGACGCGATAGCGTCGTCCCCCATAGCAGTTAACTTCCCTTCCATTCCATTCCCTTCCATTCCGTCGCGAGGACTCGGCGACGAATCGGCGATATGTAGCCGAGGACTCGGCGAGCACTCGACGATTTTTCCAGCGGAACGAGGAGGAAATTTGAACGTCGGACGGTCGATCTTCTGATGACGCGACCAGCCGGTGATGCGCCAGTAGAGCGCGCCTTCGACGTCGTAGGTTTCGAGCAAGCCGACACGATGAAGCTCGTCGATCCAGACCTGAACATCGGCATCGGTGAATGGATCAGCCGGGAATACCTCCATCTTGACGCGCTTCGTCGAGGCCGGATGAATGCCGGCATCGTCGGAAAAGCACCACATGCCGATGAACAGGAGCCGAGCGTTCGGCGAGCACTCGACGATTTGCTCCGACGTCCAGAACTCGGGCTTCACGGTTCGGATGCGGGCCATATCAGAGCACTCCCCCGGCACGCCGAAACATCCCAAGGTGGTGGGCGGCCTGCTCGCGGTCGCCGGCCTCGCGCGCCTCGACGAATGCAGCCCAAGAACGGCAGCGAGCGCACCGTCCGAGCAACGAGGTCAACTCGCCGCAGTCACAGCACGGCATCAGGTGCGGCGCAGGCTTGCGCCATACCCTATCAGCGTCCGGGCGATTCTCCGACCAGCGGCCCGACGGCTGGCGCTTGACAAGGCCAGCCGGTGAGCATAAATAGGACGTTCCTTTGGTTGGGAATGCTCCGTTGTAGGGAGCGGCGCCGCACGGCTGGCTACCGGGCGGCGTTTTCTTTTCGGACATGGCGGACACCTCAGGCGGCCAGCGCGGCAGCAGCAGGGGCAGGGGCAGCCCCGGCGAGCTTTGCCTTCCGCGCAGCGAACGCCTCGTCGGACTCGCGCGGATGCTTTCGAAGGCCGGCGCGGATTTCCGACCAATAGGCGCCCTGGCCGGCGACTATGTTCGGGTGTTGAGGTTTCGGAGGGCTGCGCAATATCGCAGCCGGGGGCGGGGCGGAAACATCGATCTTGCGGATATGGGCCTCGACCTCGTGCCGACACCAAACGGTGATCTTCTTTCCCAGGCGAATCGACTTCGGCAGCCGGCCGTCCTGCGCCATAGTCCAGACCGTTGAAACGGCGATGCCGAGAAGAGCGGCGACCTCGTTAACGCGGAGATACACGGCTTCCTGCGGTGTGGCGAGCTTTTCCATTGCCTTACTCCTTAGCTAACACAGCGTCATTAAGACGGTTGCGAGCAAGAATAGGACTTTGGCAATCGTGAATTCCCCCACTTACGGGGAGAGTTAACCCTTATGCGGGGGGATTTGTCTGGTTGGCAATAGGATGGTGATTGCGCGCTGCGTATATTTCGCGAGCTTTGAAATATCGCTTGAGGCCACGATCAGCGGCCCTCTTGGCGACGCGACCGGCAACAATTTCAACGAAACGGCTGAACTCTCCTGAGCGAACGTCCCACGACTTCGGCGCAGCCTTTCCAGCCGCCTCCCAAATGCCAGCAATCTGGTGGATCAGCAGGGAATCTGCGCTATTGGGAATTGCCCGGCGACCAGAGCCGCTGTCGGCATAGAACTTGAGATAAGCCTCAATCGAGGCCATCGCCACTCCAGGTGCGACGATCTTCCCGTACAAGGGTATGGGGTCGGTGTGGTTCCAGGAGTTGGTGCCGCGCGCCCTCGTGAGGGCTGCCGCCATCGAGCGAAAGTGGTTGAGCGCGGCTTTGTAGCCATCGCGCGAGGCGTGCGCTTCTTTCGGTTTCGTTCTGGACGCGCGACGCAAATGCCATTGTTCAATAACCGTCTGCAGGTCGCAAACAAAGGCGTGGTCAGCAGGAACTCCGAGAGATTCCACAACCAGGCTGCGCCAAGCGCCGTCGAAAGCCGTTTCACTCATGCCGCAGCCCTCGGCAGGGTCGTCACGTTGTCGGCATCAGCCCGGGTCAGCAGGTCCAGCCGGTCCCCGAGTAGGCGCCAAGCCTCGCGCTTCTCGGCTTGGTAGTCATATCGCTGATACGTCCGCTTCATCGAGTTTTCCTCGGTGTGGTTCAGGCATCGCTCAACCACGTCCGGCAAGACCCCGAGCGACACCATCAGCGTCGCGCCGGTGCGACGCAGGTCGTGAGGCGTCCATTTGCCACCAGGCAAGGCCAGGGCGTCGATATCGGCAGACCGCCGGGACATGGCATCGCGCTCCCGCTGGCGGTCGGCGACCTGCTTCGATAGGGATTTCGGACAAACGTGACTATTGCGATGGCGGGCCGGGAACACCCACGGCGATATTTCGCGCTCCTCCTTCTTCGCCGCGGCCTCCTCGGCTTCGCGCAGGGCTTGAAGCTGGTTCAGCGCGAACGCAGAAAGGCTCACCGTGTGCGGCTTCTTGTTCTTGCTGTGCTCGGCCGGGATCACCCAGGAACGGCCCGCAAGGTCAACGTCGGACCAGGCAGCCGTCGAAATCTCGCCGACGCGACAGCAGGTTGAGAGCATGAGCCAGACCATCCGCTGACTGTCGGCGCTCAGCGTGTCAGGCATCGCCTTGGCGAGCAGCTTGATTTCGGTTTCGGTCAGCGCGCGGTCCCGTTCGGTGCTGGTGTCCCACTTCGATTTCTTGAGGCCGGCGGTTGGATCGGTTGCGACGATTTCCCGGTCGATAGCCCACCGAAACATCTGACGCAGGTCAGCCAGCACGATCCCGGCAACGCGAGGGGCGCCGCGCTCAACGATGTCATCGAGGATGGCGGTGATGTTGGAGCGGCGAAGCGCCACAAGGCGCAAATCGCCAATGTTGGGGCGGACATTCTTGTCGAACAGGGAGCGCGCGAACTCGCCGCCGTCCTTCCGTTTCGCCAGAGCCTTCCGCATGAACTCATCGAATAGGGCGCCGACATTCTGCGGCTGCGCCTTCGCGACCGCCTTGGCGTCGCGAGCCTCCGTTTCCAATCGCGCCCGCTCCTCGAAGGGATCAATGCCGTCGGCGAGTTGCTTCCGGAGAATATCCGCCTTATCGCGCGCCGACGCCAAGCCGACGGTCGGATAGTGTCCGAGGCTCATTTTCTGGCGCCCGCCTTCGTGGCGATAGATGAACAGCCAGGTCTTCGAGTCAGGACGGACCCTCAGAAACAGGCAATCGCCATCGGCGAGCAGCTTTTCGCCTTGCTCGATGGTGGCGTTTTCGACTTCCTTCACCTTCAGGTTGTTTTTTGCCATCGCATCCTCCGCGTCAGTTGGGCTTGGAATCCGGGTGATCCAGGGGAACCATCAGGGGAACCAGGGGAACCGGATAGACAAAGCGCGATTAAGACGAGTTTAGACGCAAAACCGATGTAAAACAAGGATTACCGCGCAGATAGCAATCAGGAGAGCAAGGCGAGGCAAGGGAAAAAACCTGCATGGGGTGCAAGGGGTAGCGAGTTCGAATCCCGCCGCCCCGACCAGTAATACCAAGGGTTTCCAGTCACAAGCTGGAAGCCCTTTTTCTTTGGCTGCCCTGTTCGCGTGCATTCTGGCGCCCCCCTTTGGCTGATGCAGGTCCTGCATGCCGTATCGTCGGCGCCGACTTTTCGGCTCGAACGCCCTCGCCGTGATTCGAGAAGCGGAAACAAAAGGATATTCCGCGCCAATTTCGGGATTACGCCGCTGTTAGAGCGGGCGCAGGATACGCAAAACTCCAGCACGAAGAGGACCCATCCCATGCGTATCGAATCCGTTGAACTCGTTGCACTGCCCGATGCACCCGCCTGGCAGGAGAAGGTCTACAGGGCCCATCTCGATACCGGCGAAGACATGGATTTGTTTCAGCAGCACTGGGATGTTCCTTTGCCTCCGGAAAGTCTCGTCGGCCTCACTGTCGAGGAGGCGCGCGTCAAGCGCAACGAAAGAATGTTCGCGATCGCTTCGGGCAATCACTGAGCCAAGGCGCTTCAAGCCTCCTGCCGGAAGGGCAGACGGCTGGCGGTTTCGGCTTCGTAGTCCTGCATCGCGGCGTCTTCGCGCATGACGAAGTCCGCCACGGCTTGCCGCATGCGCGGATCGGCGATCCAGAATGCCGACCAAGTCGGCACCGGCTCGAAGCCGCGGGCCAGCTTGTGTTCTCCCTGCGCGCCGGGTTCGAAACGCTGCAAGCCGTTACAGATGCAGTAGTCGATTCCCTGGTAGTAGCAAAGTTCGAAATGCAGGCCGGGAACCTCCATGGCGCAGCCCCAGTGCCGGCCGTAAAGCGTTCCGGCGTCGCGGTAGCAGATCGCCGACGCGATCGGAATGCGTTCCCGGAAAGCAATGAATACCACCATGCGCCGGCCGAGCAGGGCACCGGCCTGGCTGAAGAATTCGGGGGGAAAGGCCGGATGGTTGCCGTAGCGGGCGAACGTGTCGCGGTAGTGGCGGTGGATCGCCAGCCATAGGTCGGCATCGATCTCGTCGCCATGCAGGGCTTCGATCCGCAATCCGGATGCGGCGACCGCGCGCCGCTCACGCTTGAGTTTCTTGCGCTTTTCGGAAGTGAAGCCGGCGAGGAAATCATCGAAATCGCGATACTTCTGATTGAACCAGTGGAACTGCACTCCACGCCGCATCAACAAGCCGGCCGCTTCCAGCCGCGCGCGGTCTTCTTCGCGGACAAACAGGCATTGCCAGGATGACACGTGGTACCGGGCCACCAGTTCCAGCGCGGCTTCGATCAGCGCCGGCGCGACGATCTCACGCTCCGCATCGCGCCGGACCAGCAGGCGCGGACCCGGCGAGGGCGTATAGGGTACGCCGCTGACCAGCTTCGGGTAGTAGTCGATGCCGGCGCGCTGCCAGGCCGAGGCCCAGTTCCAGTCGCGTGAAAAGTCGCCGAAAGAATGCGTGCGCAGGTAGAGCGGCAACAGTCCGAGCAGCCGGCCGCCGTCATGCAGGGCGAGATGCTGGGCCTGCCATCCCATTGCCGTGCCGCCAGCGCCGACTTCTTCCGCCGTGCCGAGGAAGGCGCGACTGACGAACGGGTCGTCACCGTGGTCGAGCGCTCTCCATTCGTCGTCGGGGATGTCGAAGGCCGACCCGTGCAGGATGATTTCCATGGGCTGGCATCCTACCTTGCCCCGCACCCGAACAAAGCCCGCAGGCACGTTGCGGGAAATGTCCTGTTCTGTTCCGCGCATCGGGCGGGCGCCGCGATGGGCTAAAATGCAAGCCGGAATTTCCATCTTCCCGGCACCGACCCCAATGCGCATCCTGCTCAGCAACGACGACGGTTATCTTGCGCCGGGACTCGCCCAACTTGCCGCCAGCCTCGCCGACCTGGGCGACATCGTGGTGGTGGCGCCGGAGCGCAATCGCAGCGGCGCCAGCAACTCGCTGACGCTCGATCTCCCACTGCACATGGGCCGCGCCGCGAATGGCTACATCTACGTCAGCGGCACCCCGACCGACTGCGTGCATCTGGCCGTGACTGGTGTCCTCGAGCAGCAACCCGACATGGTGGTTTCGGGCATCAACCTCGGAGCCAACATGGGCGACGACACCATCTATTCGGGGACGGTTGCCGCCGCCACCGAGGGCTACCTGCTCGGGGTTCCGGCAATTGCGATATCGCTCGCCAGTTTCCAGGGGCGGAATTTCGCCACGGCCGGACGTGTCGCACGGGAACTGGTGCAGCGTTTCACCCGCGCGCCCTTCGTCGAGCCCGTACTGCTGAACGTGAACGTCCCGGATGTTCCCTACGAGGACCTGCGCGGCATCCAGGTCACGCGGCTCGGTCGGCGACACAAGGCCGAGCCGGCGGTGAAATCGGTCAGTCCGCGCGGCGAAACTCTTTACTGGATCGGTCCCGCCGGTCCCGCAGCGGATGCCGGTGAAGGCACCGATTTTCACGCCGTCGAGCAAGGCTGGGTGTCGGTCACTCCGTTGCAGATCGATCTGACGCATTCCGCGCAGCTTGGCGAAGTACGCGGTTGGCTGAACCAGGAAAAATGAACTCTGCGGCATTGACCGGCATCGGCATGACTTCCCAGCGCACCCGCGCGCGCATGGTCGATCGCCTGCGCGCATTGGGCATCGGCGATACGCGCGTGCTGCACGCAATGGGTGTCGTCCCGCGCCACGTCTTCCTCGAACAGGCCCTGGCGAATCGCGCTTACGATGACACGGCCTTGCCCCTGGGATTCGGCCAGACCATTTCCCAGCCGTTCGTGGTCGCGCGCATGATCGAAATCCTGATCGCCGGCCGCGAACTGGGCAAGACGCTCGAAATCGGCGCCGGTTGCGGCTATCAGGCGGCGATCCTCGGCGTGCTGTCGAAGCAGGTGTTCGCCGTGGAGCGCATTGCGCCCTTGCTGGCGCGAGCGAGGGAGAACCTGAAGCAGCTCAAGTTGTCGCACATCCGCCTCAAGCATGCCGATGGCAACCTGGGCCTGGCGGAGGCGGCGCCGTTCGATACCATCATATTGGCGGCGGCAGCAGCAGCTGTGCCGCAGACGCTGCTGGCACAGCTGGCCCCGGGCGGGCGTCTGGTAATGCCGCTGGGCGGCGCGGAACAAGTGATCTGCCTGGTCGAGCGCGGCGAAATCGGGTTTGTCGAAACACGATTCGATGCGGTACGCTTCGTGCCGCTGTTGCCGGGAGTGGAATGAATACTGCGAGCAAGATCCTGCTGGTGCTGCTGCCCGTCCTTGGCGGCTGTGCGAGTACCGTGCCGGCTCCGGTGGAGGACCGTGCGGCGGCGCAGGCGAGCATGCCGACGACGCCGGTGGCGACCGGCACGGCAGCGGAATCGCGGGGCATGTACACGGTGAAGAAGGGCGACACGCTTTATAGCATCGCGCTTGACCACGGCCAGGACTACAAGGACATCGCCGCCTGGAACAACCTGGAAAATCCAAACCTGATCAAGGTCGGCCAGCAACTGCGCGTCGCACCGGAAGAAGGGTCCCCGGTGGCGGTGGCCAAGCCGGTGACTTCGAGCGCGCCGGTTGAGGTCAAGCCGGTCGCCGCCCAGTCTGGTGGCGCCGCAAATTCCTCAAGCCTGAAGAAGGAGCCCAAAGGCGGCAAACTGGCCTGGAGCGAGGACGCACTGGCTCGTGCGCGGCAAGGGGAGGTGGCAGCCAAGCCCGTCGAAGCCCGGCCGGAGGTGCGCCCGGTCGAAGCCAAAGCCGCCGACAAGCCGGCCGAGAAGGTTGCACCCGTTGGGGATGAAGTCGAATGGATGTGGCCGGTACAGGGCAAGCCAATGGCAGCTTTCGCTGACGGTAGCAAGGGTATAGACATCGCCGGCAAGAGCGGCGACCCGGTGCTCGCCGCCGCCGCAGGCGTGGTTTCGTATGCCGGGGCGGGGCTGCGCGGTTATGGCAACCTGGTGGTTCTGCGCCACAATGCGACCTACCTTTCCGTCTATGCGCACAACAGCAAGCTGCTGGTGAAGGAAAAGGACACCGTGGCACGGGGCCAGAAGATCGCCGAAATGGGTAGCACCGATGCCGAGAACCCTCGCCTGCATTTCGAGATTCGCCGCCAGGGCAAGCCGGCAGATCCGCAGAAGTTCCTGCCGCCACGCTGATAGCGTCGATGAGCCGCGATGCATTCCTTCCGGAGCGCGAAGATGCCGAGGCGATTTCCGCTGCCCCCGACCCTCGCTTCATCGAGGACATCACCCAGATCTATCTGCACGAGATCGGCGCGACTCCGTTGCTGACGGCGGACGAAGAGGTTACGCTGGCGCGCGCGGCGCATGCCGGGGACTTTGTCGCGCGCCAGCACATGATCGAAGCCAACCTGCGGCTGGTGGTGAGCATTGCGCGGCATTACCTGCATCGCGGTCTGCCGCTTGATGACCTGATTGAGGAAGGCAACCTGGGCCTGATCCATGCCCTCGAGAAGTTCGATCCGGAGCGCGGATTCCGTTTCTCGACCTACGCCACCTGGTGGATCCGGCAAAACGTCGAACGCGCGATCATGAATCAGTCGCGCACCGTGCGCCTGCCGATCTACCTCATCAAGGAACTCAACATCGTGTTGCGGGCGATGCGCCGGCTTGACCGCGAGCGAACGGCCGAGGATGAGGCTCCGGGTGCGATGGTGGATGAAGTGGCGCGCCTGCTGGATCGCCCGGCGGATGAAATCCGTCAGTTGCTGGTACTCAACGAGCGCTCGGCCTCGCTCGACTCCCCGCTCGATATCGATCCGGATCTGTCGATGGCGGATTCGATGGCCGATGAATCGTCCGAGGACCCTGCCGGCCACCTCGCCCAGCAGGAAGCGGAATCGCTGGTCGCCGATTGGGTGGCGCAACTTTCCGATCGCCAGCGCCTGGTCGTCGAATGTCGCTATGGCTTGGGCGGGCGCGAGGCAACGACCCTGGAGCAGATCGCGAGCGATTTGGGGCTGACGCGCGAGCGCGTGCGACAGATACAGATGGAAGCGCTGACACGGCTGCGCAAGCGCATCGCGCTCGACGGCCTTACCCCCGAAGCGCTACTCTGATTTTGCCAGCGCGGCAGCGAGGTCGATGACCGCAGCCGCATAGAAGCTGCTCCGGTTGTAGCGCGTGATCACGTAGAAGTTCTGGTACCCGAGGCGGTACTCGGTTGCTGCCTGCGGTGTCACCAAATCGATCAGCGCCGCCGGGTGCTCTGGCAACAGGTCGCCGAGATGTTGCGTCGCCGTATCGCCGGCGCCGACTCTTGCGACAGCAATGTTGGCTTCCTCCATCTGCCGCGGCGTGTGTCGCGGCGCAATGCCTTGGGCGATCATCGCCTCCACGCCGGAACCGGCCACACTGACGGCGACGGCTATCGGCGCATCCTTTTGCCAGCCGTGGCTGGCGAGGAAACTGGCCACACTGGCGATTGCATCGGCGGGACTGCCGACCAGGTCGATGCGGCCGTCACCGTCGAAGTCGATCGCATAGCGTCGCCGCGACGATGGCAGGAACTGCGGCAGACCCATTGCACCTGCATAGGAGCCGGTGTAGGACAGCAGGCTGCGATTCTCCTCGCGCGCCAGCAGCAGCAGCTCCTCCAGTTCCCGCCGGAACAGCTCGGCCCGCGGCGGATAGTCGAAGGTCAGCGTGGCGAGCGCGGCAAAGGTGCCGAAGCGCCCCAGTTGCCTGCCGTAAATGGTTTCGACACCGATGATGGCGGCGATGATTTCGGCCGGCACGCCAAAGCGCGCCGCGGCGGCGGCGATCTCTACGGAATGCAGGCGCATGAAGCGCCTGCCGGCGGCGATCCGGATGGGTTCGACAAACCGTGATCGGTAGGCCTGCCACGAGCGCACGCCGGGATCCCTGGGCGGCATGATGGCCTTGATGACGGCCGGCAGGGGTCGAATTCGACGGAACAGGGCATCGAGCACCTCCGTGTCGAAGCCATGCTTGTCCCGCATCTCCGCGATGAAAGCCTTCACCTCGTCGCGCTCCGCGTAGCCGCTGTCCGAACGGATTGCGCCCGCCGCATGGGCATTCAGCATCGAGCCAAAAGCGAGCGCGGCCACCAGGAGGAGGGCGCGTGTCACGGTCGGAAACTCGCGATCCGGGATTTCAGGCGCGACAGCTCGTCGGGTTGCGGGTGCGGGCCATAGCGCAGCGCGGCGTACAAACCGCTGATTTCGCCGATCTCGCGCCCGTGCTGCGGTGCCAGCCGAGTTGCCCGTTCGGCAAACTGCAGCGGGCCTTCCCATGCCTGCCAGACGATGCCGCGCCGCGCCAGTCGCGCCGTGAAGCGGCGCCAGGCGGCCAGAGCGGGGTCCACGCGTTGGCGATTGCGCAGGATCCAGACCGTCAGCACCAGCAATACGGCGCCGCTCAGGACGGAAAGGATGGCGGTCATGCTGCGCCAGTCCGGCTCGCGCAGGCCTAGGCTGGCCAGCAGGTCCCGCTGGCGTTGGGGGTTGTAGCCGAGCACCCGCTGATTCCAGCCGTTGGTCACCGCATCCAGCCGGTAGCGCAGCTCCTTGAGCCAGGCCATGTCGGATCGGGCGAGGAAAGGCAAGCCCTCGCCGGCGGGAACCGCAGCGGCCAGATTGCTGCTGACCCGGCTCGGAGCCGCAATCGCCGTCGGATCGATGCGCACCCAGCCGCGTCCCGCGATCCAGGCCTCGGTCCACGCGTGTGCGTCGTACTGGCGTACTTCGAGGTACCCGTCCACCGGATTGATTTCGCCGCCCTGGTAGCCGGCCACTACGCGTGCCGGCACCCCGGCCGCGCGCAGGCTGAAGACAAATGCGGCGGCAAAGTGTTCGCAAAAACCACGTTTCGTATCGAACAGGAATTCGTCGACCATGTCGGGCCCGAGCAGTGGCGGATTCAGGGTATAGGTCAGGAATAGCCGGTTGAACAGTTCTTCCGCGGCGGCCAGGATCGCGGCACCGTTATCGCCATGAGCGGCCTGCCAGCCGGCGCTGATTGCACGGATACGCGGGTTCCCGCTGGCTGGCAACGCCAGTGCGGCGCGCAACGCGGCGCGGGTTTCATTCGCTCCGGCATTGCTGTCGGGCCAGGCCGACTGCGTGTAGCGCATGCGATTGCGCACCACCTCGCGCGCGATGGGTTGGTAGTCGCTTGTCATTGCACTGTCGGCGGGCAGGGTCGCCGGCATTTCGAGTGCGAACAGCCAGTGTTTTCCATGGGGTTCCAGGGTGACCTCATAGTCCACCTGTGGCCCCGTACTGCTGTAGGGAATCGTCGGGTAGGCGGCCAGCGTCTGTGCGACGCGCCAACTGCGGCCGTCGAAGGACGGCATCACCGGACCGCGCCAGTAGAGTTGCGATTGCGGCGGAACGGCGCCATTGAATCGGACCCGGAAGGCAATGGCATCGGATTGCGAAAGCTGCGCGATCGATCCCGGCGACATCGTCTCGGACAGCCCCGAGACGGCGGTAAACCGATCCTGCGGTATGCCCCAGAGTGGCCCCTGCACGCGCGGGAACAGCAGGAACAGAAGCAACATGAACGGAATCGCCTGCGCCAGCAGCATTCCGGCGCGATACACCTGCTGGCGCGGCGCCGGACGATCGTCGCTGGCGGCCAGCAAGGCGGCGGTGGTGACCAGCACCGTCAGGCAGGCCAGCATGGCCGTCGGAATGGTCTGGGTAAACAGGAACTGGCCAAGGACCAGGAAATAGCACAGCAAGGCGGTGACTACCGCGTCGCGTGCCGCGCGCAGTTCAAGCAGCTTCAATGCGAGGAAGACCAGAAGCAGCGCAATACCCGGCGTGCGACCGACGATGGTGCGGTACTGGAGGAAAACCCCCACGGTGCCCGCGATCACCAAGGGGATCAGCAGCCAGCGCGGCGGCAGTCGCCAGTGCCGCCATGTCAGTGCGGCGCGCCAGCCGAAGGCAAGTCCGGCCGCGATCGACAGCCAGAGCGGAACATGTTGCAGCAGCGGCAGGGAGGCGGCAATGGCGGTTGCCAGCAGCCACCAGGCCTGGCGCCGGCTGACGGGGCGGTTAACGCGCGCCATGGTCGTACAGCGCCAGGATGCGCAGGCCGGCGGCAAGGTGTGGCGGTCCGTTTTCCGGTTCGCGGCGGGCGCCGGGCATGCGCAATCCCCAAGCCAATCCGGCGGCATCGGCGTCGAGCATCCAGCGTGCCAATATCGAGAGGCGCTGCTCGACGCCCATCGTATCGGGCAGGTGATTCCAATCGAGCCAGAGCCGCTGCGCAGCGGTGCCGGTGAAGAGTTTGGTCAGCAGCGGTCCATCCTGTTGTCGAGCGACCGCCTTCCATGCGACGTGGCGCGGTGGATCGGCTACCTGGTGTTTGCGCAATCCGGAAAAGTCGTCGACCCCGCGACCCTCCCGTGTTGTTCCCTGGGCATCGTCGCCGCTCCATGGCAGCATCGGGGCCTTCGCCGCCGGTAACGGATAGACCAGGCAGGCAAGGTCCGGAGCGGCGTAACTCCAGGCCCGCACGAGTCCCAGCGGCCAGCTGGTTTCGATCGTGACCCGCGGCATCGGCAGCCATCCTCGTTTTTCCGTGTGAAGGCCGAGGCTGGCAATTGTGGTTGCCGACGGCCCGATGTCGATCTCGAGCGGTGGGGTGTCGTGGAAGAACAGGCGCAGACTGGTGCGGGCATCCGGCCGTGGATTTTCGACGACAAGGTCGAAACGAGCCTGCTCGCCGGCAAAGACTGGCTCGCAGCGGCCCGGACTCAGCGAGAGCTGAACCAGGTTGCGGAAGGTGTGGAGGATGGTGACGATGCCCAATCCGGCAAGCAGGAATACTAGCGCATGCCCCAGGCTGAGGTTGTAATTCATCGCGCCCAGCAGGATCACGCCGAGCGCGGATGTGTAGGCGATTCCGGCGGGCGTCGGCAACACATAGACGCGGCGCTGGTTGAGGACGATCGGTGCCGGTTCCGGGGGGCGCACGCGCAAAGCCCAGCGCACAAAGTTTTCGTGCAGGCGGTTGCGCAGGGTGGCGAGCATTGTCGGTACAACCGCGCGGCGGCAATCAGGGTAGCGGGACGGCCTCGATCAAGGTCGCAGCAATCGTCTCGGCATCGGTTCGCGAACTGTCGTCGGTGGGCCGCAGGCGGTGCGCGATGACGCCGGGCAGCACGGCTTGGACATCCTCCGGCAACACGTGGTCGCGGCCGTCGAGCAAGGCCCAGGCGCGCGCCACCGCCAGCAGCGCGAGGCAAGCGCGTGGCGACAGCCCGGCGTGCCAGCGCGGCGAGGTTCGCGTGTGCGCGGCCAGCGCCTGCACATAGTCGATCAGAGCGGCAGAGGCATGGACGGCGCGCGCTTTCTGCTGCAACTCGGTCAACTGTCGCGCGGCAATGCGGGCTGTCAGCTTTGCGACCATTTGCTGCCTGTCCGCGCCGGCAAGCAATTCACGTTCGGCGGCGGCGTCCGGGTAGCCGAGCTCCAGCTTGATGAGGAAGCGGTCAAGCTGCGATTCCGGTAGAGGGAAAGTGCCGATCTGGTAGGTCGGGTTCTGGGTGGCAATCACGAAAAAAGGCTCCGGCAAGGCACGGGTTTCCCCCTCTGCCGTCACCTGGCGCTCTTCCATGGCCTCCAGCAGGGCGCTTTGCGCCTTTGGCGTGGCGCGGTTGATCTCGTCGGCCAGTACCACCTGGGTGAAGACCGGGCCGGGATGGAAATGAAACGCGCCGGAGCCGCGGTCGAAGATCGAGACCCCGAGAATGTCCGCAGGTAGCATGTCGCTGGTGAACTGGATGCGCTGGAAGTCTAGGCCGAGAACGCGGGCCAGAACGTGTGCCAGGGTGGTCTTGCCCACGCCCGGCAGGTCTTCGATGAGGAGGTGGCCACGCGCCAGCAGGCAGGCCACGGCCAGGCGAACCGGTCGCTCCTTGCCGAGGATGATGCGGTTGACGTCGCCCAGGATGGCGTCGAGTTCGGCGAGTCGCATGGTGTCGGGGTATATTGCGAACTTTGATGGATAATATGCTTTTGCGTCACATTGTAAGTCATCAGGCAAGCCTCCCGTCATGACAACTACCGCCTTCATTTCCCATCGCGACTGCTGGCAGCACGACATGGGAGCTCATCATCCGGAATGCCCTGATCGGCTTGGGGCCATCAGCGATCGTTTGATCGCCTCCGGTCTGGATGTCTATCTCCAGTTTCACGATGCACCGCTGGCCGAGGTCGACCAGTTGCAGCGCGTGCATCCGCGCGAATACATCGACCATGTCAGGACCAGCAGTCCCGAGCACGGCATTGTCCACCTCGACCCGGATACCGCGATGTCGCCGGGTACCTTGCAGGCGGCACTGCGCTCGGCAGGCGCGGGTTGTTATGCCACTGACTTGGTGATGCGGGGTGAGGTGAATAACGCCTTTTGCGCAGTGCGTCCGCCCGGGCATCACGCCGAGCGCGCGAAGGCCATGGGATTCTGTTTTTTCAACAATGTCGCCGTCGCGGCGCGGCATGCGCTCGACGCCTGGGGGCTGTCGCGCGTGGCGATCATCGATTTCGACGTGCATCACGGTAATGGCACGGAAGAGATATTCGCCGGCGATTCGCGTGTTCTTATGGCGGGTATCTTCCAGCATCCCTTCTATCCCTATTGCGGTGCAGAGAATCCGGCGCCCAACATGTGCAACGTGCCGCTTCCCGCCGGAACCCGTGGCGATGATTTTCGGCAGGTGGTTCATGACGTTTGGCTTCCCCGGTTGCGTGAATTCCAGCCGGAGATGATCTTCATCTCGGCCGGATTCGACGCCCATTACGAGGATGACATGGCATCCCTGGCATTGGTCGAGTCCGACTACGCCTGGGTTACGGAGCAGATCAAGCAGGTGGCGCGGGAGTTCTCGAAGGGGCGCATCGTGTCCCTGCTGGAGGGGGGCTATGTGTTGTCCGCGCTGGCGCGTAGCGTGACCACCCATATCAAGGTGCTGGCTGATTTGTAAGCTGGTTTTGCAGGCTGCGCGGCATTGTGGCCATACGTTAGAATCTCCCTTCCTTCGCTTTAGGCTGGCGGCCGCTTGCGGCATCCGGTTCCGGATACGTTCATGAAGACCATACAGGGTTCAATTCCCGCCATACTCACGCCGATGCAGGGCGATGGTTCGCTTGACTTGCCATGCCTGCAGCGCCTGCTCGACTGGCATATCGCCGAAGGCACCGACGGCGTAGTCATCGTAGGCACCACCGGCGAATCGCCGACCGTCAGCTACGAAGAGCATTGCGCGCTGATCGAGACTACGGTAAGGCATGTCGCCGGGCGCATTCCGGTAATCGCCGGGACCGGGGCCAACTCCACTGCCGAGGCAATCGAACTGACGCGATTCGCCAAGTCTGCTGGCGCGGATGCCCATCTTTCCGTGGTGCCCTATTACAACAAGCCGACGCAGGAAGGCCTTTACCGGCATTTCAGGGCGATCGCGGAAGCGGTAGACCTGCCGTTGTTCCTCTATAACGTCCCCGGGCGCACGGTTGCCGATCTGGCAAATGACACGACGCTGCGCTTGGCGCAGGTGCCGGGCATCGTCGGCATCAAGGACGCCACCGGCAACATCGAACGCGGTTCGGATCTTCTGCTACGAGCGCCGGCGGGTTTCAGCGTGTTCAGTGGGGATGACGCGACGGCGATCGCACTGATGCTGCTTGGCGGGAAAGGGTCGATTTCGGTCACGGCCAATGTTGCACCACGCCTGATGCACCAGATGTGCGCCGCAGCACTGGCGGGGGATGTGGCGGCGGCGCGCGAGGCAAATTTCCGTTTGCTCGGTTTGCATCGCAACCTGTTCCACGAGGCGAATCCGATTCCTGTCAAGTGGGCCGCGCAGCAAATGGGCCTGATGGGTGGTGCCATCCGCCTGCCCCTGACGGAACTTTCCGCGGAGTTTCATGACCGGATTCGAAGCGCCATGCGCAGCGCCGGGATCGCCGTCTGACAGGAATCGTTACTCAATGAAAAGTTTTCTGCCGTTGTTGTGCCTGTCGTCTCTGCTGATCGGCCTGTTGGCCGGCTGCGGAGGCAACATTCTTCCGGAATCGAAAAAGATCGAGTACAAGTCGGCCGGCAAGCTCCCGCCGCTTGAGATTCCGCCGGATCTTACCCAGCAGACCCGTGACGAGCGCTATGCGGTGCCGGACGTTTCGGCCAGCAAGGGCTCGGCGACCTATTCCGCTTATTCCAGCGAGCGTGCCGGGCAGGCGCGCACGACGACGGCACAGGACCTGCTGCCGCAAGTCGACAAGATGCGCATCGAGCGTTCTGGCACACAGCGCTGGCTAGTGGTGGCGGGGACGCCGGACAGGCTGTGGCCCAGCGTCAAGGAGTTCTGGCAGGAACTGGGTTTCCTGGTCAACGTCGAAATGCCGGAAGCCGGAATCATCGAAACCGACTGGGCGGAAAATCGTGCCAAATTGCCGCAGGACGTAATTCGTGGTGCGCTGGGCAAGGTTTTCGACAGCCTTTATTCGACCGCGGAACGCGACAAGTTCCGCACGCGCCTTGAGAAGGGCGCAGAGCCGGGGACGGTTGAAATCTATATCAGCCATCGCGGCATGTACGAGATTTTCACCAACGAAGGCAGGAGCGAAACCAAGTGGCAGCCGCGTCCCGCCGATCCCGAACTTGAAGCGGAAATGCTGCGCCGCCTGATGGTGCGCCTGGGGGTCGACGAGTCACGTGCCAAGACACTGGTAGCTGCCGACCAGCGGCAGGATCGCGCGAAGCTTTCGCGAGCGACCGATGGGGTTGGAGCCTTGTTGCTCGAAGAAGCCTTCGATCGCGCCTGGCGCCGTGTTGGGCTTGCGCTGGACAGGGTGGGTTTCACTGTGGAAGATCGCGACCGCGCGCAGGGAATGTATTTCGTACGCTATGTCGATCCCGACAGCGATGCCAAGAAGAAGGATGCGGAAAAGGGCTTCCTGTCGAAGCTGATGTTCTGGAAGGGCGGCGGCCGCGACGCGCCGGACAAGGTGCAGTATCGCATCCACCTGAAGGCGTCCGGCGAGGCCACCAGCGTGCAGGTCCTCACCCGCGAAGGCGGCGTGGATCGGTCGGATACCTCGCGGCGCATACTCGGCCTGCTTCACGAGCAACTGAAATAGGTTTGCCGGAGTGCGCTTTGCGTCGCTCGGCAGCGGCAGTCGCGGCAACTCCCTTTTGGTTGAAATCGGACGTACCCGCCTGCTGGTCGACGCCGGCTTCGGTCCGGCCGAAATGTCGCGGCGCCTGGCACGGCTGGGTGTTGTGCCAGCAGACATCGACGCGGTGCTTGTCACGCATGAGCATTCCGATCACATTGGCGGCGTTGCAGCCTGCGCGCGTCGATTCGGGTGGTCGGTCCGCCTGACTCACGGCACTCTGGCCGCATGGCGAGAACGCGGCGGCGATATGGCTGCCACGCTCATCGACAGCCACGAACCGTTTTCCATCGGCGACATCTCGGTGCATCCCTTTCCCGTACCGCATGACGCTCGCGAGCCGGTTCAGTTCGTGTTTTCGGACGGCGACCGGCGCTTGGGCGTGCTGACGGACGCGGGTCACGTCACGCCGTTCATGGTATCGATGCTTGATGGCTGTGATGCGCTGGTGCTCGAGTGCAACCACGACGTAGCGATGCTCGAGGAAGGCCCCTATCTAGAGGCCCTGAAGCGCCGTATTGGCGGTCGCTGGGGTCATCTCGACAATGGCGCGGCCGCTTCGCTGCTGGCGCAGATCGAGCGAAAAAGCCTGCACCATGTCATCGCCGCGCACCTTTCCGAGAAAAACAATACTCCTGCCCTGGCACGGTCGGCTCTGGCGGCAGTGCTGCAATGTGAGCCGGAATGGGTAGGCATCGCGACGCAGGCCAGCGGATTGGACTGGCGCGACGTGCTGAACTAATACGCGCTGCATGAAAAGAAAAAGCCAGCCCGAAGGCTGGCTCTTCTTGCCCAAAGGCGTCTGAAGATTTACTTCTTCATTGCGTCCTTGGCACCTTCCACAGCACCCTTGGCAGCGGCACCGGCGACTTCCTTGGCCTTGTCAGCCATGGCCGGAGCAGCAGCGGGAGCACCAGCCATGCCGGACATGCCAGCCATGCCTTGCTGACCGGACATGCCAGCCATGCCCTGCTGACCAGACATGCCTTCCATGCCCTTCTGACCTTCCATGCCGGACATACCGGACATACCGGACATACCGGACATACCGGACATGCCAGCGGGAGCAGCGGGAGCAGCCGGGGCGGCAGCGGGAGCGGCCGGGGCAGCAGCGGGCTTCGGTTCTTCCTTCTTGCCACAAGCGGAAACTGCGAGGGCGAGGATGGCAACTACGAGGAGAGATTGTTTCATTTTGATAGGATCCTTAACGTTATGGAGTTACTTGGCCAATTGGTCGACCGGAATGTTTCCACTTCGATCAGCCGAGAATTTTATCACGACTAAATTGATGGTGCTCCACGGCAAATGGCAGCATGCCGCCGCGGAAAATCAGAGTCCGGTGGTGTTGAGCGTGAGGCAGGGGCGAGAAAGTCCCCAGAGTTCGTCGAAGCGCAGTCGCCACGGGCCAATGTAGGATGGGTCATCGAGGATCAGTGCGCAGCGCGGCAGGTCGAATTGGAAACGCCGTACGCCGTGTTCGCCGTCGCCAAGCAGGTGGGTATCGGCAAGATGGCGCAGGTTGTCCGGGCTTTGTCTGACTGCGATGGCGTGCGAGAACCGTGCGGCCAATTGGATCAGCCGCGGCGCATTTTTCTCCAGGTCATCAGGGTCGTGGATCACCACACGGATACGCCGCGTTTCATCCGTTTTCAAAAACGTCGCCAGTTTGTCGATCCGGCTGGATTCGTTCAGTCGCAGCGGTACCAGGTTGCGATCGAAAATGGCAATCTCCCGCTGTGCACGACCGATGACGGTATCGCAGGCCTGCCGATAGTCGGCTTCACTGGCAAGCAGATGGTATTCGGGATTCATGATGGAAGGCACTCGACTCTCCTTCTTCGCGACGCTCGCGTCGCAACTGGTTGAGGAAAATACGCCAGGTGATTCCGGTCCCTTGAAGCCAGCAAGGCCGCAGCGCGGGAGCGCATTATAATCGTCGCCCTTTGTCCGCGGTCACGACCTTATCATGCCACTGGCACAAATCGAATCCCTTGACCACGAGGGGAGAGGCATTTCCCATGTCGATGGCAAGGCGATTTTCATCGACGGCGCCTTGCCCGGCGAACTTGTCGAATACGCCAGCTATCGGCGCAAGCCCAGTTACGAAAAGGCCCATGTCGTACGGGTCTTAAAAGCATCAAGCCAGCGCGTGGTTCCATCCTGTCCGCATTTTGGCACCTGCGGCGGATGCTCCATGCAGCATCTTCATCCCGCGGGACAGACGGCGGCCAAGCAGCGGGTATTGGAAGATGCGCTGTGGCATCTCGCCCGACTTCGGCCGGACCAGGTTCTACCGCCCATCTCCGGTACGGCATGGGGCTATCGCCTGCGTGCACGCCTCTCCGTTCGTTACGTTGCCAGCAAGGGGGGCACGCTGGTCGGATTTCGGGAGAAACACAGCAGCTATGTGGCGTTGATGGATTCCTGTGGCGTCTTGCCACCCCATGTCTCCGCGCTGATTCCGGCGCTGAAAGAGCTTGTCGAAGGGATGACGCGGCCGGATCGCATGCCGCAGATCGAGGTTGCGATTGGCGGCGCTGAAACCGTGTTGCTGTTGCGCCATCTTGAACCGCTGGCAGCCGCCGACCTGGACCGGTTGCAACGATTTGCCGATGCCCGTCGGATCACTTGGTATCTGCAGCCGAAAGGTCTGGACAGCGTGCGCGTTTTTCATCCCTCCGCTGCGCCCATGCCGAGCTACGAGCTTCCGGACTACGGTCTCGAACTCCGGTTTCATCCGACGGAGTTCACCCAAGTGAATCATGGCGTGAACCGCATGTTGGTGCGGCGTGCCATGGCGCTCCTGGCGCCGCGGGGAGGCGAACGGATTGCGGACCTGTTTTGCGGCCTGGGTAACTTTACCTTGCCGATCGCGCGGCTCGGCGCAAGGGTTGTGGGGATCGAGGGAAGCGCCGCCTTGGTGGATCGCGCTCGGGGGAACGCTGCACTGAACCGTCTGGACGCGCAATGCGAGTTTTCGGTCGCCAATCTATTCGAGGTGACGGACGAAAGTTTTGCCGCACTGGGCGAGTTCGACAAAGTGCTGATCGATCCGCCACGCGAAGGCGCGATAGCCCTCGTCAAGTCATTGCCGTCGGAAGGCGGTCCGCGCCGCATCGTCTACGTGTCGTGCAGTCCCGCCACGCTCGCGCGGGATGCCGCGGTGTTGGTACATGAGAAGGGGTATCGCTTGCGTGCAGCGGGTATTGCCAACATGTTTCCGCATACGTCGCACCTCGAATCAATCGCGCTGTTCGAGCGCGAACTCTGAAATGAAAACGGCGACTCAGGCCGCCGTTTTCGCTCGCCTGCGCCGTAGCGCCAACGCCGACTTTTTGCGCGTGGCTCGACCGCGTCAGTCGCGATCGCCGGAAAACGCCATCAGCAAGTTCAGCAGGCTGACAAACACGTTGTAGATGTCGAGGTAGACGGCCAGCGTGGCGGTGATGTAATTGGTTTCGCCGCCATGAACGATGCGATTGATGTCGTACAGGATATAGGCGGAAAAGATCACCACCGCGATCGCTGAAATTGCCAGCGCCAAGGCGGGAATCTGGAAAAAGATATTCGCCACGATGGCGACCAGCAGCAAGATCATTCCGGAAAACAGGAACTTGCCAAGATTGGAAAAATCTCGTTTGGTCGTGGATGCGACTCCCGCCAGGGAGACAAAAATCGCCCCCGTGCCGCCGGCGGCCATTGCGATCAACGTGCCGCCATTGGCGAACCCGAGCGCCGCCTGCAGGATGCGGGAAAGCATGAGCCCCATGAAAAAGGTAAAGCCCAGCAACAGTGCAACGCCCATGCCGCTGTTCTTGGTGCGCTCGATACCCCACATGAAAGCGAATGCCACACCGAGGAAGAGCATGAAGGCGATGAACGGGCTACCTGCCAGGAACGAGAACTTCAACTGTATGCCGATCAGCGACCCGGCCACCGTTGGTGCCATCGAAAGTGCAAGCAGGGCATAAGTATTGCGCAGGACGCGTTGCTGCTCTCCTGCAATATCCTGGGTCGCGGATTGCGGGTAGGTGCGAATGTTTTCCATGGACGCTTGTACCTCCTGTGAGATGAGTCCGCTTGATTTGACGGGCAAGAACTCCACGAGTTCCCAGAAAAAACGAGGCGGGGCACCGTAGGGCCATTATAGCCTGCCAGACTCGACCGGCACCTTCGGCCGCCACGGGTGTGCTTTCGCCGGCCATTCATTGCCAAACCATGTTGCATGGCCCGAGCAAGGCGTCTAAGCTGGTTGCGGACCGACAGAGAGGGACTTTGGTGGCTTCGCTCGATCGCATACGCACGCACGGATTTCGGCGCTGGTACGAGCGACAGTTGATCGAATGTCATGCATGGCTGCTCACCTGGTTCCTTGGCCTGATCCTCCTTGTCAGCGGCCTCGAGTTGGCCGGAGCGGGCGGCGGATCCAGATTGACCGGAGTATCGCTGCTGCTGGGCGGACTGGCTGTCACGCTGTTCAGCTGGAAGCGCTACCGTTTGCTGCTCGATGTAGCCGAGCACCTTGGCCAGCAGGCCGTATGTCCGGCATGCAGCGACTATGGCAGTTTCAAGGTCGTTTCATCAGGGCCGGCGCCACTTCCCGACGGTGGCGATCCCGTGCTGGAGGATCGTGGCGGCGGCGTCTGGTTTCGAGCGAAATGTCGCAAATGCGGCGACGAATGGACGATCAAGTAGTGATCCATGGCGCTGGCTACCGTATCGCTCTTGCGCCAGTTTGCACGTCAGATCTCCTGCCGGTTTATGCGCGAGACCGTCGTGGTGAGGATCCCTTTACTGGTTCCCGGCCTGCAACAAAGTATTTCCCGGTACTTTTCCAGGTGCCGGCTTTGGTGCTGGTGCCTAAGGGCGATAGTCGGCGCTGGCGGAACGGTGATCCCATCGCTGGAAGGGGCAACCGAGTTCAGTGGCGATACCAGCACTACACCAATTGATGGCCGTTTTGGTGGGTATCTCGATTCGTCGCCTGAAACGCCTTGCCATTGCCGGACTTTTGGCGGAAGCGGTGAGATTCGAACTCACGAACGCCTTGCGACGTTGCCGGTTTTCAAGACCGGTGCAATCGACCACTCTGCCACGCTTCCAGCGTGGCTGCGGATTTTAACAGCGTGTCGGCTTTTCAGCCGTCCTGGTTGAAACGCGAGAAATCCGGTTTGCGCTTTTCGAAGAATGCGGCGAATGCTTCCTTGGCTTCGGGAGACACCAGGCGCTGGCGGAATACATCTGCTTCGACGTCCATGATCTCGCGCACCATGGTGTTCTGCGCGCGTTTCATCAACTGCTTCGTGAGGCGCAGGGACGCGGCGGGCTGCGTGGTCAGTTTGCGACAGCGTTCGAGGGCATGTTCGAGCACCTGGCCATCCGGTAGCACCGCATTGACGATGCCGGCATCAAGCGCAGCCTGCGCACCGAACACTTCGCCCAGCATGAGCATTTCGGCGGCGCGGGCATGGCCGGCGCGCAGCGGCAGCAGCAGGCTGGAGGCGGCCTCGGGGGTCAGGCCGAGATTGGCAAAGGGCACGGCGAAGCGGGCGCCGGCTCCGGCATAGGCCAGGTCGCAGTGCAGCAGCAGGGTGGTGCCGACCCCGATGGCGACGCCTTCGACGGCGGCAACGAAGGGCTTCTGCAGCTTGGCGAAGCCCTGGATGAAATGGTACACCGGTGCGCTTTCGTCCATCGGCGGCGTGGCGAGGAAGTCGGCCAGGTCGTTGCCTGCGGTGAAGTTGCCGCCCGCGCCGGATATCAGGATCACCTGCACGGCAGGATCGGCGTCGGCGCCGGCAAGCGCGTCAGCCAGTGTCCGGTACATCGCCGCGGTGAGCGCGTTCTTCTTTTCGGGGCGTGCCATCTCCAGGTGGAACACACCATCGGCAAGCTGGGTGCGGACCATCGCGTTCATTTCTTCGGCCGCGACATGAACGCGTCCATGGTTGCCTTGCGGTCGTCATTGATCCTCTGCGCGTGGGGACGTTCGCCGACCAGTTTCAGGTAGGCCTTGGCCTGCGGCACCAACTCCTCGACGAAATCGCGGTCGTAGATCTTGCGCGTGGACTGGCTGACCAGCGGCAGATGCACCCAGGCTGCGCAGTCGGCGTGGGTAAAGTCGCTGCCGGCGATGAAGGGCGAAAAACGCGCGAGGCGATGCAGGCTCCTGAGGCCTTTCTCCAGCAACGGTGCGACTTCCTTTTTGGTTTCCTCGGAAGCCTTGCCGCCGAAGAACGCTTCGCCATAAAGGCGCCGGGCCGGCAATTCGAGATGCAACTCGATGTGCTCGATCAGTTCGCGGCAACGGGCGCGGGCAAATGGGTCGCGCGGATAAAGCGGCGGCTCCGGCCAGGTGTCCTCGATGAACTCGGTCAGCACCTGCGATTCGCTGAGCACGCCCATTGGAGTGCGCATGAAAGGCACCTTGCCCATCGGCGACTCGCTCAGCAGTTCCTCGCTCTGCGACGGAAAGACCTGCGCCTCGGTGAAGGGGATGCCCTTCTCCAGCAGCGCGAGCTTGACCTTGTTGTAGTAGTTGCTGACGGAGAAGCCGCAGAGGGTGATCGGTGTCGTCAATTCATGCTCCCTGGAATCGATAGTCACGCAGCCGCTCGCGCAACTGCAACTTGGAAAGCTTGCCGGTGGCCGTATGCGGCAGGTCGTCGACGAAGATGACGTCGTCCGGTATCCACCATTTGGCCACCTTGCCTTCATAGAACGCGATCAGTTCCTCGCGGCTGACCTCGTGTCCGGTTTTCTTCACCACCACCAGCAGCGGACGCTCGTCCCACTTCGGATGGGCCGCGCCGATCACGGCGGCTTCGGTCACAGCCGGATGGGCGACGGCAATATTCTCCAGGTCGATCGACGAGATCCACTCGCCGCCGGACTTGATGACGTCCTTGGAGCGGTCGGTGATCTGCATGTAGCCATCGGGGTCGATGGTGGCGACGTCGCCGGTGGGAAACCAGCCGTTTTTCAGGGCGTTGCCGCCCTCGCTCCTGAAATAGCCGCTGGTGATCCACGGCCCGCGCACCATCAGGTCGCCGAAGGCCCTGCCATCGTGGGGCAGGGGATTGCCATCGCCGTCGACGATCTTCAGCTCGACGCCGAAGATGCTGCGGCCCTGCTTGAGGCGGATACCGTCGCGCGCGTCGGCGGAGAGCGCGAGGTGCTTGTGCTTGTAGGTATTGACGGTGCCCAGCGGGCTCATCTCGGTCATGCCCCAGGCATGAAGCACGGTGATGCCGAATTGCTCGTCGAAGCCGCGGATCATGGCCGGCGGCGCCGCCGAACCGCCGATCACCAGGCGCTTGACGGTCGATAGCTTGAGCTTGTTCGCCTGCAGGTATTGCATCAGGCCTAGCCAGATGGTCGGCACGCCGGCCGACATGGTGACGCCTTCCTCTTCGAACATCGAGTAGAGGCTGGCGCCATCGAGGTGCGGCCCGGGCATCACCAGTTTCGCTCCGGTCAATGCGCAGGCATAGGGCAGGCCCCAGGCATTGACGTGGAACATCGGCACGACCGGCAGGATGCAGTCGCGCGCCGAGGCGCCCAAGGCATCGGGGAGGCTGGCACCATAGGCATGCAGCACCGTGGAGCGATGCGAATAGAGCACGCCCTTGGGATTGCCGGTGGTCCCCGAGGTGTAACACAGCGACGACGCGGTGTTCTCGTCGAACTGCGGCCACTCGAAGTCGTCGCTCTGAGCGGCCAGGAGTTCCTCGTAGCAGAGCAGGTTGGGGATGGCATTGGCGGGCAGCTCGTCCCGGTTGCACAGGGCGACCCAGCCCTTGACGCCGGGACAGTGCGGCAACAGGGCTTCGATCAGGTTGGCGAAACTGACGTCGAAAAAAACGTAACGGTCTTCGGCATGGTTGGCGATGTAGGCGATCTGTTCCGGGAACAGGCGCGGGTTGATGGTGTGGCAGATGGCCGCGATGCCCGAGACGGCGTAGTAGATTTCGAAGTGGCGATGGGTATTCCAAGCCAGAGTGCCGATGCGGTCACCGGCATTTACACCGAGCGATTGCAGCACGCGCGCCAATTGGCGGGAGCGGCGATGGGCGTCGGCATAGGTGTAGCGATGGGTGCCGCCGACCGGCAGGCGCGAAACGATTTCGGTATCACCGTGATTCTGAGCCGCATGCTGCAGCAGCGCGGAAATCATCAGCGGCTGATCCATCATCAGGCCTTTCATGGGAACTCCTCCTCTCGGTCGTCCTGGTCGTGCGCCAGACCGGGAGACAACCTTAGCATTGGAATTACCCCGAAACAATCAGGACGTCGTCCCGCATCGGCTAGTTCCGCTGCGTGGAACCATTTCCGGTCCGCGCGCCGCAAGGAATGGATCAGCCCAGGTCGTCCCGACTCGCATCGGCCCAGCAATTGGGGGTTTCGTAGAGCCGGATCCGCTCCAGGTGCAGATGGGTGCCGTAAATGTCCCGATACAGCGGATCGAGGATGGCGAACGCAGTGCGCGCCAGGTTTTCCGCAGTGGGTACTGTGTCGAGCAGCACGGTCTTGTGTCCGATGATGCCGGCAAGAAAGTCGGCCACGGTGGTGTCGTCGCACCAGACCAGGAAGGCATGGTCCCAGACGTCGACCACATGGCGCTTGGCGATGGCCTTGACCTCTGAAAAGTCCATCACCATGCCGTCATCCGGCCGGCCTGCTGCTTCGATGACGCCACCGGCGAGGGTGACTTCGAGCGCATAGCGGTGGCCATGCAGGTGACGGCACTGGCTTTGGTGATTCGGGATTCGATGACCCGCATCGAATTCGAGGCGACGGGTGATGCGCATGGTCGGGAGAGCCGGGATTGTGGCAAAGTGTTCGTGGTCCGGGGGCCGGTGAGCCAGCTGGCGCGCATTATAGCCGCGCCGTCGTGCCGTTCCGCCTGCGCCGACTTTTCTCCATTGCGGTTCAGACATTCCCTCATGCCACGCATCCAGCTCGCCACCGACGACCACTCCCGCGACAGTGCCGGCATGCGCTATGTATATCCGGTGATATCGCGCCGTGCCGGTGGCGTTTCTGTCGGAATCAATCTGAATCCCAACAATGCGTGCAACTGGCGCTGCATCTATTGCCAGGTGCCGGACCTGAAGCGTGGCGGCCCGCCGCCGATTGATCTGGCGTTGCTGGAACTCGAACTGAACGATTTCCTGCGGGAGGCGGTTTCCGGCGACTTCATGGCGACGCGTATTCCGCTTGGCGCCCGGCGACTGGTTGATGTGGCCTTTTCGGGCAACGGCGAACCTACCAGCGCCACCGAGTTCGCCGCTGCGGTCGCAATCGTCGAAGGGGTGCTTGAGTCACATGGGCTGGCCGGCAAGCTCATCATCCGCGTGATTACCAATGGCAGCCTGCTCGACCGCAGGGCGGTACAGGCCGGGATCGGGCGGATCGGTCGCGCCGGGGGCGAGGTCTGGTTCAAGGTGGATGCCGGCACTTCGACGGGTTTCGCCCGCATCAACGGCACACGCGTTCGGCCGGACCGCGTGGTGCGGAGGCTCGCGTTGTGCGCGGCGCTCGCGCCGACCTGGGTGCAGACCTGTCTGTTTCGGCGCGATGGTCAACTCCCAGCCGACCAGGAGTTGTCTGCCTGGCTGGAGCTTCTTGCGCCGCTGGCGCTGCAGCTCGCCGGTGTTCACCTGTATAGCCTCGCGCGTCCCTCGCTGCAGGTGGAAGCGCCCCGGCTGGCGCGCATTGATGCGGTGTGGATGGAAGCGTTCGCAGAACGTGTCCGGAAAACGGGACTGACCGTGCGCGTCAGTCCCTGACCCTCGGTACTGCACGCGACTTCAGGCGGCTTTCCTGCTTTTCGCAGCCGCCTTGGCCTCTTTCTTGAGTTCCTTGAGCAGATTGGGCTTTGCGGTTCGCAAGTACTCGACGACCTCGTAGTCTTCGCGCTTGATCTTCTGGATATCGATCTGTTCGACGTGAACCAGGCGTAGCAGTTGCTGCACCGGACGGGGCATGTTGCGGCCGCTTTCGTAGCGTGAGCCGCCACTTTGGGTCACGCCGAGCTTGGCCCAGAATTGTTGCTGGTTAAGTCCCATCCTGCTGCGGATTGCACGGGCATCGATTTTTTCGCTGGCTCCCATTTCTTGCTCCCCAAGTTGATTGTTCTCAGGCGTCGGTCCAATCGGTTCGCGCCCTCGATAGACTATTACCAACGTAATAGAGGCGTGACTATAGAACAATTGCTCTCACCCTACAAGGAAATTGTTCTGACATTAGAACAAATGGATAGTTCGACGCTATCGTTGGGCGACTCCCCTTGCCAGGCATGGGGACATCGACTATCGGGTAAAATCCGCCGCTTTCCAACTCAAGAACCACGGCAATGGCATTGATCGTTCAGAAATACGGCGGTACTTCCATGGGGTCGCCGGACCGCATTCGCAGCGTCGCGAAGCGGGTGGCCCGCTGGAAGGCCCAGGGGCACCAGCTTGTGGTGGTGGTTTCCGCCATGAGCGGAGAAACCAACAGGCTGATCGCATTGGCCAAGGACGTGTCACCGAATCCGGATGAACGCGAACTCGACGTGATGATTTCAACCGGGGAGCAGGTCACCATCGCGCTGCTGACGATGGCGATCCGGGATCTCGGGTTGAAAGCACGCAGCTATACCGGTGGGCAGGTCAAGGTGCTGACTGACAGTACCTTCACCAAGGCGCGGATCCTGGAAATCGACGATGCCAGCATTCGCCGCGATCTCGATAATGACATGGTAATCGTTGTCGCCGGGTTCCAGGGGGTGGATGCCCTTGGCAACATCACGACACTCGGCCGCGGCGGTTCGGATACCTCCGCGGTGGCGCTCGCCGCCGCGCTGAAGGCCGACGAATGCCAGATTTACACCGATGTCGACGGCGTCTACACGACCGATCCGCGAATCGTGCCCGAAGCTCGGAAACTCGATCGCATCACGTTCGAGGAAATGCTGGAAATGGCCAGCCTGGGGTCCAAGGTGCTGCAGATACGCTCCGTGGAATTCGCTGGCAAGTACAAGGTCAAGTTGCGTGTGCTCTCAAGCTTCGAGGAAGAAGGCCAGGAGACCATGGGCACGCTTATCACTCTCGAGGAAGATACCAAAATGGAACAACCGATCATCTCCGGCATAGCGTTCAACCGGGACGAGGCCAAGCTGACCGTCCTCGGCGTGCCCGACCGTCCGGGCATCGCCTACCAGATCCTCGGTCCGATCGCGGACGCCAACATCGATGTCGACATGATCATCCAGAACGTCGGCCATGACGGCACGACCGACTTTTCCTTCACGGTCAATCGCAGCGAATTCGCCCGCACGCGGAAGATGCTGGAAGACCAGATTCGACCGCACGTCGGCGCTCGCGCGGTCGACGGTGACAACAAGATCTGCAAGGTGTCCGCGGTTGGCGTGGGCATGCGCTCCCATCCAGGCGTTGCCAGCAAGATGTTCCGCATCCTTGCCGAAGAAGGCATCAACATCCAGATGATCTCCACCTCCGAAATCAAGATTTCCGTGGTGGTCGATGAAAAATACCTGGAACTAGCGGTTAGGGTGCTGCACAAGGCCTTCGACCTCGACCAGGCAGTCTGATCCCGCCTTGGCGGTCAGGTCAGCCTGGTGACAGCGCGGCGGATGCAGTTCCACCTGCAGTCATTGCCTGACTCCACTATCGCCTTAGAACACGCCCAGGGCGAGTCCGCTTGCCATGGCCGCTCCCAGGTCCCGGCAACGCGCAAGGTCGCTGGCATCGATGCTTTTCGGGGCCAGTATTTGCTCAGGTGTTTGCGCATGAGTGCAGACGATCAGTGGCTCGGCAACCTGACGCAATCGCCAACCGGTAGCGATGCGGGCGATCTGCCTTGCCGCGTTCTGTCCGTCACTGCCCGCAGAAATCATCGTCGCATAGGGTCGCCCATTGATCAGGTCCAATACCGGGTAGTAGCACCGATCGAAGAAATCCTTCAACTGGCCAGAGATGGCCGCAAGGTTTTCCGGTGTGACGAAAACATAGGCGTCTGCGGCGAGCACGTCGTCCGGCCGAGTGGAGGCGGCGCGCAGCAGGCGTGCCGTCGTGCCGGCTTCGCTTGCGGCGCCTTCGATCAGCGCTAGCGCCATCTGTTCGCTGCCGCCGGTCATCGAGTGATAAACGACGAGTAGGGTTTTCATGTGGTTTCAGGAACCTTGGGCAATTCGGCCTGCCCTGCGGCACGCATCGTGCCGGACTCTTTCATCAACGGCCGGGCCATGACAGTCGCGGCAGATTATCATGGCATCCTGCGGAACCGGCGGTCCGTCGATGTCACGGTTGCCCGTCCGCTGCTTATGGCTTGAGGAGTCTTGATGAGGCGTTTTCTTCTTCCCCTGGTGGTTTTCATCGTTCTGGTCGGCTTTCTCGCGGTCGGATTGCGCTTGAACCCGCGCGAGGTTCCCTCGCCGCTGATCGGCAAGCCGGTGCCGTCTTTCCGCTTGGCGCAGCTGCATGCCGGCGACAAGTTCATTTCTGCCGAGGACATGCGCGGCAAGGTCTGGCTGTTGAACGTATGGGCGTCGTGGTGCGTTTCCTGTCGGCAGGAGCACCCGGTGCTACTCGATCTGGACCGGCAGAAGAAGATCGCCATCGTCGGCCTCAACTACAAGGATGACCGCGCGGCGGCGCAAGCCTGGCTGACTCGGTACGGCGGTGATCCCTACCTGGTTTCCGCAGTCGATGCCGACGGGCGGGTCGGCATCGATCTGGGTGTTTATGGCGTGCCGGAAACCTTCCTCATCGACAAGAACGGCGTGATCCGCTACAAGCACATAGGTCCGGTTACGCCAGAGGCGTTGAAGAACAAGATCCTGCCGCTTGCGGAAGAACTAACACGCGGCTGATCGCATGGGCGATTGCGCCGCCTGAATGCAGCGGCATTGGCGTCACGCTGCCCACTGGTGGCGTTGATGCCTGAGGCGGCTTTCAGCCCGGCGGGCTGGTCGGTCGACGATGCCGTGGCGCGGTGGAAGCGCGGGCGGGGCGCTTGCGACAGGGTTGAGCCGGATGCAATTTTTGCTAAAGTTATGAACGGCCCTCAATGAAGGGGGACTATTACTGGAGAACCCTGCAATGGATCAATCACGTCGTAACATGCTCAAGCTAGGCGCCGTCACCCTGGCAATGATTCCCGTGGCCGCGGTTGCCGCAAAGAACGATGCCATGCGCGCTTCGATGAAATACAAGGACACGCCGGAGGGCGACAAATCCTGTGCAAACTGCATCCAGTTCGTGCCGGGCAAGACGGCCACCGACAAGGGTGGCTGCAAGATTTTTCCGGGTGACACCGAGGTTTCGCCGAAGGGCTACTGCGTGGCCTGGGCAAAGAAGCCCTGATCGGTTGGCATTGTCCGAACAAAGGGGTGGCGACACCCCTTTTTTTCGCCCCCGGAGGGACGGCAACATCCACAGCGAGCCGACTTCCAATGCATATGGATGGTGGGCGGTACTGGGATCGAACCAGTGGCTTCCACCGTGTGAAGGTGGCACTCTACCGCTGAGTTAACCGCCCGCGAAAGAGCTGCGCATTTAACCACAAAGCCACGCCTGCGGTCAATCCGCCTGGCGGCGTGGCGTAGAATTCGGGCATTTCGCCAGCCTGGAAATCCCATGACGGTTCGTACCCGCTTCGCTCCCAGTCCCACCGGTTTCCTGCACATCGGCGGCGCCCGCACGGCGCTGTTTTCCTGGGCTTACGCCCGTCGTCACGGCGGAACATTCATCCTGCGCATCGAGGATACCGACGTCGCGCGATCGACGCCCGAGGCGGTGCAGGCGATTCTGGATGGCATGCAATGGCTGGGTCTGACGCATGACGAGGGTCCGTTCTATCAGATGCAGCGCATGGATCGCTACCGGCAGGTGATCGCCGAAATGCTCGAGGCCGGCACGGCGTATCGCTGCTACATGTCGAGGGAGGAACTCGATCTGTTGCGGGCCGAGCAGGAAGCGCGCAAGGAAAAGCCCCGCTACGATGGCCGCTGGCGTCCGGAAGCCGGCAAGACCCTGCCCGCACCGCCCGCCGGCGTGGCGCCGGCGATCCGCTTTCGCAATCCGAAGGACGGGGTCGTGGGCTGGCAGGATCAGGTCAAGGGGCGCATCGAGTTCGCCAACGCGGAACTCGACGATTTCGTCATCGCCCGTGCCGACGGCACGCCGACCTACAATTTCTGCGTCGTGGTCGATGACCGTGACATGGACATCACGCACGTCATCCGCGGCGACGACCACGTCAACAACACGCCGCGCCAGATCAACCTGCTGCAGGCGCTCGGCGCGCCGGTACCGCAGTATGCCCATCTGTCGATGATCCTCGGCGACGATGGCCAGAAGCTGTCGAAACGTCATGGCGCCGTATCCGTGATGCAGTACGAAGAAGATGGCTACCTGCCGGAGGCGGTGCTCAACTACCTCGCACGCCTGGGGTGGTCACACGGTGACGAGGAAGTGTTCGGCATGGAGCAGTTCGTGAAGTGGTTCGACCTGGACCACATCACGGCGTCGGCGGCTCAGTTCAACACCGAGAAGCTGAACTGGCTCAACGCGCATTACCTCAAGCTGGCTGATCCGCAGCGGCTCGCGGCAGAGGCTTCCCGCCGCCTGGCGGCGCAAGGAGTGGCCGTCGACGGTGGGCCCGATGTGGCCGATGTCGCCGTACTCTATCGCGACCGAGTGTCCAACCTGAACGAACTCGCCGATGCCATCCATCCGTTTTTCGTTGCCGTGGTGCCGACCGCCGAACTGGTGGCGCAGCACTTGACCGAGGCGGCGCGCAAAGGGCTGAAGGCATTGAGTGACAGGCTGGCGGGCTGCACCTGGCAGGCCGCGGATCTGGGCCAGGCCGTCAAGCAGACCGCCGCCGAGTCCGGACTGAAAATGCCGCAACTGGCCATTCCGCTGCGCATCGTCCTGCTTGGACAGCCGCAGTCGCCGTCGATCGACGCCGTGCTCGAAGTCATGGGGCGCGAACGCGTGCTGGCGCGCCTTGCTCGTGAGATTCCCGTCTGATGCCGGATTGACAAGTGCTCGCTTCCGGGCGAGAGTTACCGCAGCCAAAACCGGCGCGAACCATGTTCCGCATTCTACCTACCCTGCTCTTGCTGTTGGTCGTCACCGGCTGCGCGACATCCCCGGAAGGCCGCTCGCAGCTTGTGGCACCGGCTCCCTTGCAGGGCTTCAGCGCCGTGTATTCCGAGTTCGACATGCAGTTGCAGCTGGTGACCGCGACAGACGCACCTTCATGCAAGGAGGCGGAATGCGCGGCCGACCGGGCCTTCGACCAGCGCATACTGGCGCTGGGGAATCGGCTGGCGGATGTCGCCTTTCGCCAGCACCCCGACCTGCACCTGCGGTTCCCGCGCTTCGACATCGTGGTGGCCGACAAGGCCGATGCCGGTGCGGCATCGAGTGCGGCGGGTACGGTGGTGATCTTTCGCGGCGTGCGCCACCTCGAACTCGACGACGCGGCGCTGGCCTTCATCCTGGCGCGCGAAATGAGCCACATCATCGCCGGCCACCATGACGAAAACGTGACCACCAGCATCCTGGTCGCGCTCGCGGCGCAAATCCTGTTTCCGGCACTCAACCTTGGTGCGCTGATTACCGGCAGCGCGGCGACGACCGCGGCAACCAGCGCCGCCAGCTCCGCCGTGGCCTCAACCGCGGTGGCGTCGGCTGCCTCGTTCGCCGGATCTCGCGCGCTACGCGCCAGCTACAGGCCGCAGCATGTGGTCGAAGCCGAGACCATGGCCATGAAACTGCTGGTCGCCGCCGGCTGGGACGGCCACGAAGTCAGCGACCAGCTCCAATCGATGCGTCCGGCGCTGCCCGACGAACCGGACTGGGTGGTCGAACTGCGTGAATCGATGCAGCGCATCGCTGTCCTGCTGCAGGGTCCGCCGATGCCGGAGATCGCCGGAACGCAGGTTCAGGTCGCGCCACCGCCACCGTTCGTGCTGCCACCGCCCATGATCAGCAAGCCGTTCTGAAGCCTCACGCGATCGCCGTTGTGCCATGCCGGCGGCGTGTCGCTGCTGAAGGTCCGCGTGCTGCCATCCTCGAAGCGGACCACCACGTCATAGCGCTTGCTTTCCTTGACTGATTTCTCGATGTGGTTGCCGGCATAGGCGCCGCCGACCGCGCCCAGCACGGTGGCGATGTCGCGCGTGGCGCCGCGGCCCATCTGGTTGCCGATCAGTCCGCCGACCAGGCCGCCCGCAACCGCGCCGCCGCCGCTGCCCTTGGCTTCGATCTGCACTTCGCGTACCGCTTCGACCACGCCGCAGTCGGCGCAGCTCGCTTGCCGCTGCGTCGACGCCACATAAGTTATGCCTCCGGCGGCGCCGGAGGCGGTATCCCTTGCGGGCAGCGCCCCACGGGGACTTCCATCGGTCGCTGGCGCAACCGCGTATTCGGAGGCCTGCTCCTGTCGCGAGGAGCTGCGGGTATAGACAGGCGTGTACTCGGTTCGGCGTGCCACGCTAGGCGCGCGTTCGACCGGCTTGCTTGCCGGTTTGGCCTGCTCCTTTGGAACGGTGACGGTCTGCTGGATGGAGATCGGTACCGGCGCGGTGGCCGCCGCGAGCCTGGCCGGCTCGGCATTGTGCGCGCCGGGGCCGGGCAGCCAGCCGGCGAGCGCGCCGACGCCGGCCAGGCTGAGGACCGTGACGGAGGCTGCCGCGACCAGCAGCAGCGGGTGGGTTTGCGTTGCGGCGATGCCGGTGTGGCCTGCTTGCGTTGCTTCCATGATGTGCTCCTTGTGTGTGAATCCCATGAGCACATTAACGTCCGGCCGGCGGCGCACGGGACGGCCGCAATCGGGTGTTACATCTGTTACAAACCCGGTGTGGCACGGCGCAGCGCCCGCAGGTGGAAGCGCGCCGGGTCAACGGCGCGGACCAGGTCGCGCTCTATCGGAAGCGGTTCCCCATCCAGTTGGCAGGCCAGCAGCTCAGCCCCCAGCGGCGCCCAGACCATGCCGCGTGCGGACAGCCCGAGCAGCGCATGCAGGCCGGGCATGCGCGCCAGATTGTCCAGCGTCGGCGAACTGCCGGCACATGCCGCGGCGTCGGGCAGGCTCCCGATCAGTGGCAGTCGATCGGGGGCGGCGCAGCGAAGACCGACGCGGCCGCCCAGCCGTGCCGCATCGATGCCTTGCGCGGCACCCGGCAGCAGTTCGTCGAGGCGCCGCAGGTTGTCGGCATGGTCCGCCTGACGCAGGTTCAGATCGGCGTCGCCGCTGTCGAAGCTGGCACCGACGCAGACGATTCCGGCTTGCGGAGGGGTTACATAGCCCGAACGGCACAGCACGTGGCGGAATGGCGGATCGATCCGTTTGGCCATGTCGGGCGCCAGGCAACTGATCTGGCCGCGGATCGGCGTCAGCGGCAGCGCCTGGGGCAGCAGCCGGTTGGCGGCATGGGCGTTGGCGAGCACCACCTGCGGCGCGCTGGCCAGCACTTCGCCCCGGGAGTCCAGGGCCTGCCAGCCGCCGGCATGCCTTTGCAGCGACGCGACTTCCGCTCCGAAGCGCAGGCGGATGCGCGTGCCGCCGGCCAGCAGCATCGCGCCACAGAGGCTGCCGGGACTGACCCAGCCGCCACCGGGGAACCACCAGCTGCCATGCGCCACGGCACGGCCGATCAGGCTCGACGCCGCATCGCGGTCGAGGAACGCGGCGAAGTCGGCGGGCGGCAAGAGGTGTTCGATCGTCGCCCGTTGCAGGATTTCGTGTTCGGCGTCGCGGGCGACCTGCAGTACGCCGCAGGGCGACCAGCGCACCCCCGGCAGCTCCTCCAGGCAGCGCAATGCATACAGGTAGGCGGCGCGCGACAGACGCGCCGCCAGCGCATCGTCCTTCGCCAGGTGCGGCAGCAGTATGCCGGCCGGATTGCCCGAGGCCTCCCGCGCCGGACCATCGCGACGCTCGAGCAGATCCACCAGCCAGCCGCGCGCGGCAAGGCGCTCGCAGACGGCGCTGCCGGCGAGTCCCGCGCCGATGACAATGGCGCGGCGTTCGCCGGTGGATGGAGCTGGCACAGGAGTCGGCGCTGACGACACGGCGACCGCGCGCCGTCCAGCCAGCATTTCGCGCTTGGTGCCAAAGCCCGGGCGGCGCTCCAGGGTCCAACCGAGGTTTTCCAGCGTGTGGCGCAAGTCGCCGGCCACGCTCCATGTAGCCAGCGTCGCGCCGGGCCGGCACAGGCGCGTGATGGAAGCGAGCAGGGCAGGCGCCCACATGCCGGGATTCTTCGCTGGCGCGAAGCCGTCGAGGAACAGGGCGTCGGCCTGCGCGACCAGTTGCGGCAGCAGGGATGACGCGTCACCGAGCAGCAGTGTCAGCGTGACCCGGCCCCCATCGAAGTGCAGCCGATGGAAACCGGGCACGAGCGGCGGCCACTGCGCCAGCAATGGCCCGGCCAGTCCTGCCAGTTCAGGGTAGGCGGCCAGCAGCGTGGCGAGATCGTCGCGCCGGAAAGGATGCTTCTCGACAGAAACGAAATGCAGGCGGCCACCTGCCTGAGACTCGCGCCAGGCCTGCCAGGTGGCGAGGAAATTCAGGGCAAGGCCGAAGCCGGTTTCGAAGACAATGAAGCGCTCGCTGCCAAGCCAGCGTGCCGGCAGATCGTTGCCGGCGAGGAAGACATGGCGGGCCTGCGCGAGCCCGCCGTGGGCGGTGTGGTAGATGTCGTCGTAAAGCGGCGAATACGGCGTGCCGTCGCCGGCTGCCGCCGGTTCGGCGGGAACCAGCGGAGGTGATTTCACCCCGGCATCACTCGCGCCGCATTTGCGGGAACAGGATCACGTCGCGGATCGAGGCCGAATTGGTCAGCAGCATCACCAGGCGGTCGATGCCGATGCCGCAGCCGCCGGTCGGCGGCAGGCCGTATTCCAGTGCCCGGATGAAATCGGCGTCGAAATACATCGCTTCTTCGTCGCCGGCCTCCTTGGCCTGGGCCTGCTGCATGAAGCGCGCGGCCTGGTCTTCCGGATCGTTGAGCTCGGAAAATCCGTTGGCGATCTCGCGGCCGACGATGAAAAGTTCGAAGCGCTCGGTGATCGCGGGATTGTCGTTGCTGGCTCGCGCCAGCGGCGAGACTTCGGCCGGATAGTCGATGATATAGGTCGGTTCCCACAGTTCGGCCTCGGTGGTTTCCTCGAACAGCGCCAATTGCAGCGTGCCAAGCCCCGCGTTCTTCATGTGCGGCGCCTTGAGGTCGACGCGCAGGTCCTTGAGTTTCTGCCGCAGCCAGTCGATGTCGTTGAGCTGCTCGAAACTGTAGCCGGGATGGTAGTGATGGATGGCGCCGACGATGGTGAGCCGGGCAAATGGCTTGGAGAGGTCCAGCGTGCGGCCCTGGTACTCGAACACCTCGGTACCCAGCGCCTCGCGCGCCGAGTGGCGCAGCAGGCCCTCGGTGAAGTCCATCAGGCGCCGGTAATCGGTGTAGGCCTCGTAGAATTCCATCATGGTGAACTCGGGATTGTGGCGCGGGCTGAGTCCCTCGTTGCGGAAGTTGCGGTTCACCTCGAATACCTTCTCGAAGCCGCCGACCACCAGACGCTTCAGGTACAGCTCGGGCGCGATGCGCAGGAACAGTTCCATGTCCAGCGCATTGTGGTGGGTGGTGAAGGGCTTGGCCGCGGCGCCGCCGGGGATGGGGTGCATCATCGGCGTTTCGACCTCGAGGAAGCCGTGGTGCATCATGAAATTGCGGATCGACTGGATCATCCGGCTGCGGGCGACGAAAGTGAAGCGCGTCTGCTCGTTGGTGATCAGGTCGAGTTCGCGTGCGCGGTACTTCTGCTCGACGTCGGTGAGGCCGTGGAATTTTTCCGGCAGCGGTCGCAGGGACTTGGTCAGCAGGCGGATCGAGGAGCACTGCACGGTGAGTTCGCCGGTTTTGGTCTTGAACAGCGTGCCCTCGCAGCCGACGATGTCGCCCAGGTCCCAGCCCTTGAACTGCTTGTGGGTTTCCTCGCCGCTGATGTCGTTGCTGACGAAGATCTGGATGCGGCCGGAGACGTCCTGGATGCTGGCGAAGCTGGCCTTGCCCATGACGCGCTTCAACATGATGCGACCGGCGACCTTGACTGCGATGGGCGTCGCTTCGAGCTCCTCCCGCGTCTTTGCGCTGTAGAGCTCGTCGAGCTTGCCGGCAAGGTTCTCGCGCGAGAAATCGTTGGGGAAGGCCTTGCCCGTGGCGCGCCAGGCGGCGAGTTTTTCGCGGCGTTCGGCGATCAGGCGGTTTTCGTCGGCGGGCTGGGTTGGGTTGGTGTCGGTCATGATGGGTCTAGAAAAAACGATGAATGGTGAAGCCGAGCGCCGTGGCGGCCTCGGCCTGGGTTTTGTCGGCGGTGGCGAAAGCGTCTGCACCAATTTGCCCGGCGGCGGCCAGGTGCAAGGCATCCAGAGATCGCAGGGGGATGTCGGCGAGCCGGCCGATCAGATGGTAGGCCGCGTTGAAGTCGCCATCGCCGACGCTGCCGAGGTGCAACGCGCCGTCCTGGACGTCGGCGGCAAGTTCCGCATTGATGCGGTTCTCGCGCAGGGCGTCGATCTCCCGGTTACGGCGTCGGCGCGCCAGTGCGCAGCGCAACTCGACGACCGTCAGGCGGCTGATCGCCATCGCACCCTGCTGGAACAGTGCGTCGAACTCGGTGCTGAACGGCTCTTCCAGATAGCGCTTTACCAGCGCGCTGGTATCGGCATAGATCATCAGCAGCGATCTTCCCGATCGTCGGCAATGGTTTGGGAAAGCGGCGGGTCGAGCGGTACCTGGCTGGCGCGAAACGCCGCCAGGGAGCGGATCTTCGGCTTTGCCGCGGGCTTGATCGGCAGGATGCGCGCCACCGGCTCGCCACGCCGGGTGACGATGACTTCGTCGTCGCTGGCGAAAAGCTGTTCCGGGTGGGAAAGCCCCTCGCGCGCCTCGCGGATGGTGATGGTTTTCATGGGGAACCTGCTTGTGTCACAACGGGCGATATTGTGACACATTTCGGATGGGCCATGTCGCAAATACTGATGGCATAATAGTCGTTGCGCGTCGCGTGCTCTTCCGCGGAGATCACCTCGATCCGGATTTCGCCAGCCACTGCAACAGGGCCCCATAGAAAATCGCCGGGCTCACCGGTTTGGCGATGAAATCGTCCATCCCGGCCTGCAGGCAGCGTTGCTTGTCGTCGCTGAAGGCATTGGCGGTCATCGCGAGGACGGGCACCTCCGCCTGGTGGGAAAGCCGGCGTATCCGCCGCGTCGCCTCCAGGCCGTCCATGTTCGGCATTTGCATGTCCATCAGGATCAGGTCGTAGCGATTGTCAGCGGCCAGTTGTACCGCCTTTTCGCCGTCATCGGCGAGATCGACCATCAAGCCAACCTCGTCGAGCAAGCTCAGCGCGACTTCCCGATTGACAGGTTCGTCTTCGGCCAGGAGGATGCGGGCGCCGGCATGGTCGCGTTTCAGGATGGCCTCGGTCTCCGACGCGGATTGGGCGGCGATGGCGCCGCATCCGATGTCGCCCTTCTTCAGGCGCACCGTGAGCCAGAAGCGGCTCCCCTTGCCAGGCTCGGTGTCCACCCCGGCGTCACCTCCCATGATCCGGGAAATCTTGCGCGCAATGGCCAGTCCCAGGCCGGTGCCGCCATATTTGCGGGTAATGGAATTGTCGGCCTGCTCGAAGGTCGAGAAGAGCCTGGTCAGCGCCTCCGGGGCAATGCCCGGCCCGGTATCGCGGACCTCGAAGCGCAGCAACGCGCTTTCGGCATCGTCTTCGACAGCCTTGGCGGCCAGGGTGATGGTGCCGCTCTCGGTGAATTTGACGGCATTGGACAGGTAATTGAGCAAGGCCTGCTGCAGGCGGGTGCGGTCGCCCAGCAGGTTGTCGGGCAGGCAGGAGAGTTCGAGGGCATAGGTCAGGCCCTTGGCCTGGGCCTTCGGCCGGATCATGCTTGACACGTTCTCGATCAGGTCGTCCGCGCAGATCAGGTCTTCGGCGAGGGAGAATTTGCCGGCCTCGATCTTGGAGAGGTCAAGCACGGCGTTGATGATTTCGAGCAGATGGTTGCCCGCGGCCTCGATCTTGTCGAGCTTGTCGGCCTGTTGCGGGCTGGTCCCGCCGCGCCGCAGGATATGCACCATGCCGGTGATGGCATTCAACGGCGTGCGGATTTCATGGCTCATGTTCGCGAGGAACGAGCTCTTGGCGACATTGGCGGTTTCGGCGGCGTCCTTGGCCTTGCGCAGGTCCACGGTTTGTTCTTCGACGAGGTCCTGCAGGTGGTGGCGATGCTGTTCCAGTTCGAGTTCGCTGCGCTTGCGCGCGGTAATGTCGGTATGCGTTCCACACATGCGCAGCGGCTTTCCTCCGGGATCACGCTGCATCACGCTGGCCTGGTCGAGAATCCAACGGATGCTCCCGTCCTTGTGGAGCATCCGGTATTCGAGCCGATGCAGTTTTGAGCGTCCCTCGAGGACCGAGTTGATGGAATCCCATGCGCGCTCGCGATCCTCGGGATGAATGAAATCCGTCCACTGCCGGGTTGTCTGCCGGATTTCGTCGGGCGAGTACCCCAGCATCAAGGCCCATTGTTCGTTTCGGTCGACCTTGCCGGCGGCGATGTCCCAATCCCAAAAACCGAGTTCCGAACCTTCCAGGACAAAGCGCAGTTGTTTCGCGCTCTGCTCCAGGGCCAGTTCGAACAGCTTTTGTTCCGCAATGTCTTGGCAATAGCCGATATAGCCGATGAAATGACCAGTGCTGTCGTAACGGGGACTGCCTTGATCGAGAATCCAGGCGAACTCGCCATTGGCCTTGCGCAATCGGTATTCCATCGAGAACGGCTCACGACGCTCGAAGTGGCTGGCGTAGATTTGCACGCACCGATCAAAGTCATCGGGGTGCACGCCTTCCGTCCAGCCGTTCCCCAGTTCCTGTTCCAGGCGACGGCCGGTGAAGCGCAACCAGGGCTCATTGAAGTAGTCGCAAAGCATGTCGGGTCCGGATGTCCAGATCAGGGCGGCACCGCCGTTGGCCAGGGTGCGATAGTGCTGTTCGCTTTCCCGAAGTACGTCCTCGGCCTGCTTGCGCTCGGTGACGTCGGTGCCGATGCCGACCATCGCCACCGGGTTTCCCTCGTCATCCTTGACCAGGGTGGTTCGCAAGTCCAGCAAGAACTCCGATCCGTCGGCGGCGCGGTTAACCACGACTCCTTTCCAGTGCCCCTTGCCCAGCGTTGCTTCGACGATTTCCTGCTGAGTGGCATCGGCCCGCGAACCCTCTCCGTAGGCCTCGACATGCTGACCGATGCGGTCGGATTGCAATGCCTTCTGTTCGGCCGCGTTGGTGTAGGTCACCACGCCGCTCAGGTTCGTGACAGTTACATGGTCTTGAATCTGGTCGAGCACCAGCGCCTGCAAGCGCAGCTTTTCTTCGGCCACCACCTGCCGCGTGATGTCTTCCGACAGGAGGACGATGCCGCCCACGCTGTCCTTGCCGTCATGCCAGGGGTGCATTTCCCATTTCAGCCACTGGACGGTGCCGTCGGCACGCTCGAAGCGGTCGCGGTCCGCCCCGGCCGATTCGCCCCGCATGCCACGTTGATGGACTTCCTTCCACTTGGCGGGAAGTTCCGGAAACACCTCGTAGTGCGATCTGCCGGTCAGGTCCTGGTCGCCCAACTGGAAGTCGTCGTGCCAGCGCCGGCTGGCGCCGATGTATCGCATGTCGCGGTCGAACATGGCGATGGCGGCGGGGGCCTGGTCGACGAATACGCGCAACAACTCCAATTGCGATGTCAGGATGCCGGCCTGGCGAAGCCAGGTCCGCTCGATCAGGACGTAAAGCAGCACCGAGGTGACCACGACGAAGCCGAGGCCTTTGAACTTGCTGGCTTCCTCCGCCCGGGCGGCTTCACCGATCAGGGCAAACAAGATCGTATCCGAAACCATGATCCACAAGGCGCCAAATACCGCGTAGGCGAGAACCACCCGCAGCGTGCTGTGGCGTTGGTTTGCGGACCGGTAGTGGGGACCCATGGGGAGGCAGCCTTGCAGGAACACCGAAAACGGCTAGATTAGACCTACTGGGACGAGTTGCCTATCAATACTCTCGATGGCCGGGCGGCGCGAATGAACACGCGGGCGGCCCCGGTGTTTTGCTGCCTCGGCGTCCTCTCGGCGCCGACTCTTAGACACCTTGTTTCAGGCTGGCCTCGATGAAGGCGTCGAGGTCGCCGTCAAGCACCTTCTGCGTGGCCGAGATTTCGACATTGGTGCGCAGGTCCTTGATGCGCGAATTGTCGAGCACGTAGCTGCGGATCTGGTGGCCCCAGCCGACGTCGGTCTTGCCGGCTTCGAGCTTGTCGGCTTCGGCCTGGCGCTTGCGCAGTTCGAGCTCGTAGAGGCGCGATTTCAGCATCGCCATGGCTTCGGCGCGGTTGCGGTGCTGCGAGCGGTCGTTCTGGCACTGGACGACGATGCCGGTCGGGACGTGGGTGATGCGGATCGCCGAGTCGGTCTTGTTGATGTGCTGGCCGCCGGCGCCGGAGGCGCGGAAGGTGTCGGTGCGCAGGTCGGCGGGGTTGATCTCCACCTCGATGCTGTCGTCGATCTCGGGATAGACGTAGAGGCTGGCGAAGCTGGTGTGGCGCCCGCCCGAGGAATCGAAGGGCGACTTGCGCACCAGGCGATGCACGCCGGTTTCGGTGCGCAGGAAGCCGTAGGCATAGTCGCCCTCGACCTTGATCGAGGCGCTGCGGATGCCGGCCACGTCGCCGTCGGTCTGCTCCAGCAGTTCGGTCTTCCAGCCCTTGCGCTCGCAGTATTTCAGGTACTGGCGCAGCAGCATCGAGGCCCAGTCGCAGGCTTCCGTGCCGCCGGCGCCGGCCTGGATGTCGATGAAGCAGTTGTTGGGGTCCGCCGGGTTGTTGAACATGCGGCGGAACTCGAGGTCTGCCACCAGCTTCTCGGTCGCATCGAGGTCGGCTTCCACCGCCGCGATGGTGTCTTCGTCGTCTTCATCGCGCGCCAGTTCGAACAGTTCGCGCGCTTCCGCGAGTCCGGTGCCGACGCCGGAGAGGGTGCCCACCACCGCTTCGAGCAACTTCTTTTCCTTGCCGAGGGCCTGCGCCCGCTCGGCGTCGTCCCAGAGCTTCGGGTCTTCGAGAATCTGGCTCAGTTCGCTGAGCTTTTCCGCTTTGCCATCGTAGTCAAAGATACCTCCGCAGTTGCTCGCCGCGACCGGAGAGGTCGGCGATACGGTTGGCGACGGCGTTGATGCGTTCGGCTTCCATGACGGGTCTGATCCTGATGGGGCGAAAGCGTTCGATTATACGCGTTGGTGCCCCTGGCCGGCTTGCGGCAAGTGGCCGCGAATCGGCCTGCGGCGCGATGTGTTAGCCTCCCGGCATCGAATCCGGGATTCAATGCGATGTCCGACATGATCTTCTACGAGCGCGTCGTCGCGCTCAGCGACCAGGCCCACGCCGGGCTCAGGGTGCGGCCCGCGACCAGCTTCGCCTATGCCGCGCGAACCAACTCGGTGCCGCTCCTGGCCGGCGAATTCTTCGATTGCGCGCGCGAGTATCCGATCGTTTTCGCCCGGGGCAGCGGCAACCCCCTGCCAGCGGCGCTGCTCGGCCTGCGCGAAAGCGAAAACCTGTTCGTCGATGCGGTGGGGAAATGGGATGCGCGTTACATACCCGCGTTCGTGCGGCGCTATCCATTCGTGCCCGGCAAGGGGCCGACCGGCGAACTGGTGGTCTGCATCGACGAAGCCTCGCCGTGCTTCGACGCGACCGAGGGGGAAGCGCTGTTCGTCGGCGGCAAGCCGTCGCCGCAGCTGGAGCATGCGATCAAGTTCCTCGGCGAGTTCCACCAGGCGACGGCCGCCACCGAAGGCCTCGGCCGCCGGCTCGACGAACTGGGCCTGTTGCGCCAGGCGGATTCGCTGGCGCAACTCAAGGACGGCACGCAGTTCCGCCTCAATGGCTTGAGCGTGGTCGATGAAACCCGGCTGCGCGCGCTGGGCGCCGAGGTGGTGCAGGAGCTGTTCGCCAACGGCAGCCTGGCGGCGATCTACGCGCACCTGATGTCGCTGGGGAATCTAGGCGTGCTGGCCGACCGCCTGGGTCGTCGCGAAGTCGGGCGCAAGCCGCTGGCAACGCGTTGAGCGGGGGCTGACCGCGCCGCGAGCCGCGCCTGGCGCGGCCCGCCAACCGAGCGGATGTTTTCCGCTATCATTGGAATTTCCCGCGGCAGCCGCAGTGGCTGCGTTCTTCATGGCCAAATACGTTTTCGTTACGGGTGGTGTCGTGTCCAGCCTGGGCAAGGGCATCGCCGCCGCCAGCCTCGGGGCGATCCTCGAATCGCGCGGCATCAAGGTTACCCACCTCAAGCTCGACCCCTACATCAACGTAGACCCCGGCACCATGTCGCCGTTCCAGCACGGCGAAGTCTTCGTCACCGAGGACGGCGCCGAGACCGACCTCGACCTGGGCCATTACGAGCGCTTCACCAGCGCCAAGATGGGCAAGCGCAACAACTTCACCACCGGCCAGATCTACGAGTCGGTGATCAAGAAGGAACGGCGCGGCGAATACCTCGGCAAGACCGTCCAGGTCATCCCGCACATCACCGACGAAATCAAGATCTTCATCAAGCGCGGCGCCGAGGGCGCCGACGTGGCTATCGTCGAGGTCGGCGGCACGGTGGGCGACATCGAGTCGCTGCCCTTCCTCGAAGCCATCCGCCAGATGGGCATCCAGGAGGGGCGCCAGAACGCCTGCTACATCCACCTGACCCTCGTGCCGTGGATCCCCACCGCGGGCGAACTGAAGACCAAGCCGACCCAGCATTCGGTCAAGGAACTGCGCGAGATCGGCATCCAGCCCGACATCCTGCTCTGTCGCGCCGATCGGCCCATCCCCGAGGACGAAAGGCGCAAGATCGCGCTGTTCACCAACGTCCAGCCGGAGGCGGTGATTCCCGCTCTCGATGCCGACAGCATCTACAAGATCCCGGCCATGCTGCACGACCAGATGATCGACGAGATCGTCTGCCACAAGCTGGGCATCCTCGCCCGCGCCGCCGATCTGTCCGTGTGGAAGAAGCTGGTCGATGCGCTGGAGCACCCGCAGCACGAAGTCAACATCGCCTTCGTCGGCAAGTACGTCGATCTCACCGAATCCTACAAATCGCTCACCGAGTCGCTGGTGCATGCCGGCATCCACTGCCGCAGCAGGGTGAACATCCAGTACATCGATTCCGAGGACATCGAGAAGAACGGCCCCGGCGCGCTGGCGGCGATGGACGCGGTGCTGGTACCGGGCGGCTTCGGCCGGCGCGGCACCGAGGGCAAGATCGCCGCGATCCGCTATGCGCGGGAAAACCGGGTGCCCTACCTCGGCATCTGCCTCGGCATGCAACTCGCCACCATCGAGTTCGCCCGCCATGTCGCGGGTTTCGAGGGTGCCAACAGCACCGAGTTCGATGCCGACACCCCGCATCCGGTGGTCGCGCTGATCACCGAATGGCAGGATCGCGAGGGGCGCGTCGAGAAGCGCGACGCCAGTTCCAACCTCGGCGGTACCATGCGCCTGGGCGCGCAGCGCTGCCCGATCAAGTCCGGCACGCTGGCAGCGTCGATCTATGGCGCGGAAGTGAATGAACGGCATCGCCATCGCTACGAGGTGAATAACACCTATGTGCCGAAGCTCGAAGCCGCCGGCATGGTGATTTCGGCGCGTACGCCGTCCGAGGATCTGCCCGAAATGATGGAACTGCCGGCCACGACCCACCCGTGGTTCGTCGGCGTGCAGTTCCACCCCGAGTTCACCTCGAACCCGCGCACCGGACATCCCCTGTTCATCGCCTATGTCAAGGCGGCGCTGGCGCGCAAGGGAGTCCAGTGAAACTCCGCGGCACAAAATGGAAGGCCGCACCATGAATCTTTGCGGATTCGAGGTCGGCCTCGACCGGCCGCTGTTCCTGATCGCCGGCCCCTGCGTCATCGAATCGCGCGACATGGCCCTCGACACGGCGGGCAAGCTGGGGGAGATCTGCCGCGTGCTGGGTCTCAATTTCATCTACAAGTCGTCCTACGACAAGGCCAATCGCAGCTCGGGCAAGTCCTTCCGCGGGCTGGGCATGGAGCAGGGCCTGGACATCCTCGCCGATGTGAAAAAGCGGCTCGGCGTGCCGGTGCTGACCGACGTCCATGCCGAACAGGAAGTCGCGGCCGTCGCGGCCGTCGTTGACGTGCTGCAGACGCCGGCCTTCCTCTGTCGCCAGACCGACTTCATCCAGGCCTGTGCCGCCTCGGGCAAGTCGGTGAACATCAAGAAGGGCCAGTTCATGGCGCCGGGCGACATGAAGCAGGTGGTGCTCAAGGCGCGCGAGGCCATTGTGGCAAAGGCGGGCGGCGCCGACGTGGACAGCAACACCATAATGGTCTGCGAGCGCGGTGCCTCGTTCGGCTACAACAATCTGGTATCCGACATGCGCAGCCTGGCCATCATGCGCGAGACGGGCTGCCCGGTGGTGTTCGACGCCACGCATTCGGTTCAACTGCCGGGCGGGCAGGGCGACAGGAGTGGCGGCCAGCGCGAGTTCGTGCCGGTGCTGGCGCGCGCGGCCGTGGCGGTCGGCGTTTCCGGCCTGTTCATGGAAACCCATCCCGATCCGGCCAAGGCCATGTCCGACGGACCCAACGCCTGGCCGTTGCCGCAGATGGCCGCATTGCTGGAACAACTGGTCGAGCTTGACGCACTGGTCAAGCGGAAAGGCATGGCGACGTGAGCAAGCTGGCCTACATGGTGGTGGATGCGCGGTCGAGCGATCCCGACAGGATGGTGGAATATCGTCGCCTGGCGCAGATTGCCGTGGCGCACTACGGCGGCCGCTACCTGGTGCGCGGCGCAGCTTACGAAACGCTGGAAGGAAGCTGGCAGCCGCAGCGCCTGGTGGTGCTCGAGTTCCCCAGCATGGCCGCGGCGCGGGCCTTCTACGATTCTCCCGAATATCGTGCAGCACGTGAAGCGCGAGCCGGCGTGTCGGATTTCGACATACTGCTCGTGGACGCTTACTGATTCAATCAAGAGGAAACCATCATGAGTGCAATCGTTGATGTCGTCGCCCGCGAAATTCTCGACTCGCGCGGTAATCCCACCGTCGAAGCCGACGTCCTGCTCGAGTCCGGCGTCATGGGGCGCGCCGCCGTGCCTTCGGGCGCCAGCACCGGCTCTCGCGAAGCCATCGAACTGCGCGACGGCGACGCGGCGCGTTACCTCGGCAAGGGCGTGGTCAAGGCCGTGGAGAACGTCAATACCGAGATTTCCGAAGCTGTGATCGGCCTCGACGCCGAGGAGCAGACCTTCATCGACATGGCGCTGATCGACCTCGACGGCACCGAGAACAAGTCGCGCCTGGGCGCCAACGCCATGCTCGCGGTTTCGATGGCGGTGGCCAAGGCTGCCGCCGAGGAGGCCGGCCTGCCGTTGTACCGCTATTTCGGCGGATCAGGCCCGATGTCCATGCCGGTGCCGATGATGAACGTGATCAACGGCGGCGCGCACGCCAACAACAACCTCGACATCCAGGAATTCATGATCCTGCCGGTCGGCGCCGCGAGCTTCCGCGAAGCGCTGCGCTGCGGCGCCGAGGTCTTCCACAACCTGAAGAAGCTGGTGGACAAGAGGGGTTACCCGACCACCGTCGGCGACGAGGGCGGTTTTGCCCCCAACGTCTCCGGCAACGACGAGGCCATCGAACTGATCCTCAAGGCGATCGAATCCGCCGGCTACACGCCGGGGCAGGACGTGGTGCTCGGCCTCGACTGCGCGAGTTCCGAGTTCTACAAGGACGGCAAGTACATCCTCGCCTCGGAAAAGCTCGAACTGAGTTCCGAAGCCTTCGCCGACTACCTGGCGACGCTGGCCGACCGCTATCCGATCATCAGCATCGAGGACGGCATGGCGGAAGGCGACTGGGCCGGCTGGAAGGTGCTGACCGACAAGCTCGGCAAGCGAGTGCAGATCGTCGGCGACGACCTCTTCGTCACCAACCCGAAGATCCTCAAGGAAGGCATTCAGAAGGGCATCGCCAATTCCATCCTGGTCAAGATCAACCAGATCGGCACCCTGACCGAGACCTTTGCCGCCGTCGAAATGGCCAAGCGCGCAGGGTATACCTCCGTCATCTCGCATCGTTCCGGCGAGACCGAGGATTCGACCATCGCCGACATCGCCGTGGGCCTGAACGCGATGCAGATCAAGACCGGCTCGCTGTCCCGCTCCGACCGCATCGCCAAGTACAACCAGTTGCTGCGCATCGAGGAAGACCTCGGCGATACCGTCTCCTACCCCGGACTCGACGCCTTCTACAACATCAGGAAGTAGGCCATCTTCCACGTTCCGCGATGAACTGGCCGACGCTGGTGCTGGTCGCCCTCATCGCCCTGCTGCAGTACCCGTTGTGGCTGGGCAAGGGCGGCTGGATCCGCGTCTGGGACTACGAACGCCAGTTGCTGGCGCAACGCGAGCACAACCGGAAGCTGGAACAGCGCAACGACGCGCTGGATGCCGAGGTGCGCGACCTGAAGTCGGGCTTCGAGGCCATCGAGGAGCGCGCCCGTTATGAACTGGGCATGATCAAGGAAGGCGAGGTCTTCGTCCAGGTGCCGCAGAAGGCATCGCCGGCACCCGTGCCGCCGGCGCCGACTTTGCCCGCACCGGCCGCGGTGAAATAGCTCAGGCGGGTTTCAGCTGCGCCCGGTAGCGCCGGGCATTGTCCACGTAGCCCTGCGCGGCCAGCAGCAGCCGCGCCACTTCCTCGTCGGTCAGCTGGCGCACCACCTTGCCCGGCGAGCCCATCACCAGCGAGCGTTCCGGGATCACCTTGCCTTCCGGGATCAGTGAATTGGCACCGATGATGCAGTGGCGGCCGATCACGGCCCGGTTAAGGATCACCGACTTGATGCCGATCAGCGATTCCGCGCCGATGCTGCAGCCGTGCAGCATCACCAGGTGGCCGACGGTGACGTTGGCGCCGATGGAGAGAGGCACACCGGCATCGGCGTGCAACACCGAGCCGTCCTGGATGTTGCTTCCGGCACCGATGCTGATCGTGTCGTTGTCGCCACGCGCAACGGCGCTCCACCAGATGCTGGCATGGTCGCCGAGGCGGACGTCGCCGATCACGGTGGCGTTGGGTGCGACCCAGGCCTCCTGTCCGAGCACGGGCTGGCGGTCGCCGAGGGTGTAGATGGGCATGACGGTCTCCTTGTCCTGACGTTTGGGATTCGATGAACAAGTCCGTCACGCCGGCGAAGGCCGGAATGACAGGTTCATCACTTCCTTAGCGTTCGCGCTTTGCCTTCCATTCCGGCCTGGCACCGGCGGGTTTTTTCCAGTCCGGTTTCCTGCTGTCGCGGGGCGGCGGTGCCTTGCGCGGCGGGCGGGTGTCGACGAACTCGCCGGGTTCCATGACGCGCGTCTTGAGCGCGAACTGGCGCACGCGGATGCGGCGCAGGATGTCCATCAGGTCCGCCGGCAGGCCGGCCGGCAGTTCGACCGAGCTGTAGTCGTCGAACAGGTTGATCTGGCCGATGTCCTTGCCGGCGATGCCCGCCTCGTTGGCGATGGCGCCGACGATTTCCTTGGGCAGCACGCCCTGGTTGCGGCCGATCTCGATGCGGTAGCGCGCCAGTTGTCCCGGCGCGAACGTGCGCTGCGCGACCGGCGTGTCGCCGCGGCCTTCCTTCACCGGGCGCTCGCGGCGCGGTTCGGCGGCGGCGCCTTCGTCGGGCTTGCTGCGGGCCTTGAAATCGGGCTTGCGTTCAAAAGTCGGCGCTGGCGCCACGGCGTTCGCGGCCGGCGCCGCATCGCGCGGCGCGTGGTCGTTGTTGGCGCCCGGCATCTGCAGCGGGCGCTCGCGCGTCGCCAGCCAGGCCAGCGCGGCGGCGATCTCGCGCGCGGCGATGTCCTGCTCGCCTTCCATGCGGCGCACCACGTCGAAGAAGAAATCCAGCTTCTCGCCCTTGATGATATCCACCACCTGCTGCGTGAACTGCGCGACGCGGCGGTTGGCCACCTCGCCCGGCGTCGGCATGGTCAGCGCGGTGATCTTCTGCTTGGTGGCGCGCTCGATCAGCTTCAGCATGTACATTTCGCGCGGCGCCAGGAACAGGATGGCGCGGCCGGTGCGTCCGGCGCGGCCGGTGCGGCCGATGCGGTGCACGTAGGCCTCAGTGTCGTAGGGCACGTCGTAGTTGATGACGTGGCTGATGCGCGCCACGTCCAATCCGCGCGCGGCGACGTCGGTGGCGACCACGATGTCGATGGTGCCGGCCTTGAGCCGTTCGATCACCTGTTCGCGCAGGCCCTGGGTCAGGTCGCCGTTCAGGGCGGCGACCGAATAGCCGCGCGCCTCCAGCTTGTCGGCCAGTTCCACGGTGGCGGTCTTGGTGCGCACGAAGACGATGGCGGCGTCGAAGTCGTCCTCCACTTCGAGGATGCGCGTCAGGGCTTCGAGCTTCTGGCCGGTATGCGTCTGGCAATACGACTGGCTGGTGGTGACCACCGTCGAGGTGGCCGAGCGGATCTTGATTTCCTTCGGCTGGCGCAGGTGCTCGTGCGCGACGCGGCGGATCACGTCGGGCATGGTGGCCGAGAACAGCGCGGTCTGGCGCTCGGCCGGGGTGTGTTCGAGGATCCACTTGACGTCGTCGATGAAACCCATGCGCAGCATCTCGTCGGCTTCGTCGAGCACCAGCGTTTGCAAATTGTTGAGCGCCAGGCTCTTGCGCTCCAGGTGGTCCATGACGCGCCCCGGCGTGCCGACGATGACGTGGGTGCCGCGCGACAGGGCGCGCAACTGCACCACCATGCTCTGCCCGCCATAAATCGGCAGGACGTGGAAGCCGGGCATGTGGTGGGCGTACTTCTGCAGGGCTTCGGCGACCTGGATCGCCAGTTCGCGCGTCGGCGTCAGGATCAGGGCCTGCGGCACGGCGCGCTTGAGGTCGATCTTCTGCAACAGCGGCAGGGCGAAGGCCGCCGTCTTGCCGGTGCCGGTCTGGGCTTCGCCGAGCAGGTCGTGGCCGGCCAGCAGGACGGGGATGCAGGCCGCCTGGATCGGCGAGGGCGTCTCGTAGCCGACATCGGCGAGCGCCTTGAGCAATGGTTGGGCAAGCCCGAGGGTATCGAACCCGGCGGCAGTGGTTTCTGGGGTGGTGGTCATGGCGTACCTGCGCTGGGCAGGGAATTTCGAGGGAAAGGCGGGCCGGAAAACATCAAGCGGCCGGAGAACCGCGCATTATCCGCTAGTTCGGGCCAAATAGCCCGTGTTTATTCGCCCGCGCCATGGCGTTCGATCACGCCGTCGATGAATTTGCGCAGGAAACCTTCGGTCTGGGCGCTGTGGAAGCGGTCGATTTCCACTCCGCGGCTGTAGGCGATCACGGTCGGAAAGCCGCGCACCTTGTGCCGCCCGGCGATGCGCATGTTCTCGTCGGCATCCACGTTGGCCAGCAGGAAGGCGCCCGCATAGCCGTCCGCCAGGCGGTGCAGTAGCGGCCCCAGCACGCGGCAGGGCGCGCACCAGTCGGCGCCGATGTCCACCAGCACCGGGGTTTGCTGTGAGCGCGCCACCACCGCCGCCTCGAAATCCTCCTCGGTGACGTCGAACACCGTTGCCGTCGCTTCCTGTTTCGCCTGCATCGTGTTTCCCCGCCTCAGACCCGCAGCAGCGCCACCTTGAGCGGCGGCTGGCCGTCGGAACTCGGGAAGTCGGCTTCCGGCAGGATCCATTCCATCTCGCGGATCGGCCGGCCGGCCTTGGCGGCGCTGCGCTGCAACTGGTCCAGCCAGGCATCGCGTTTCACATCGGCGACGTTGTTGGTGCAGATCAGCGTGCCGCCCTCGGCGACGCAGAGCAGGGCCGGCTTGAACACCGAGGCGTAGTCATTGACCAGGTCCACCACGCCGAAGGGACTCTTGGCGTAACGCGGCGGATCGAGGAAGACCAGGTCGAAGGCCTGCTTTTCCAATTTGGGGAAGGGAGGCATGACCTTGCCGCGCACCCGTTCCGCCTGGCCCAGCCCCGAGTACTGGCGCATCGCGGCGAAGGCATCGCACTTGACGAAGCGCGGGCGCACCGGCAGCGCGTTGAGCCGCGCGCTTTCCTTGCCGATCGACAGGCTCGATTCGGAGAAATCGACATTGACCACGAAGCGCGCGCCGGCCTTCGCCGCCGCGATGCCGACGCCGCAGGTGTAGGCGAACAGGTTCAGCAGCGATTTGCCCGGCACCTCCCGCATCACCCGTCGCCGCGCCGCGCGCAGGTCGAGGAACAGCCACGGGTCCTGCCCGGCATGGCGCCCGGCGATGCGGTAGGCGACACCCATCTCGTGCATCTCGCGCGGCAGCGTCGCCGCCTCGATCTGGTCCGGCGGCAGCGGATTGCCGATGCGCGAATTGGCCTGGCTGCGATCGTTGTACACCAGCGTCAGGCCCGGCAGCCGTTCGGCATAGAAGGCGCGCAGCGCCGCCAGCGCCCGCGGCGCCAGCGGGCTGTGGAAGCTTTGCACCAGCAGCAGCTCGCCGTAGCGGTCGACGGTCAGCCCCGGGTGGCCCTCGACGCTGCCGTGGAACACGCGGCAGGCATCGGTCTGCTCGGCGGCGAGGCGCGCGAACAGTTCGGCGCGCGCATCGAAGGCGGCGGCAAGCAGGGGGATCAGCTCAGTGGACATGGCGGCGTTCCGGCTATGGCGACGCGAGCGCCGAAGGCGGGCATTCGCGGAAAGGGCGCCATCTTACGCGCAAGCCGGGGTGGCGTCGCCCTTGCCGTAGCGCCGGCGCCGACTTTCTGGCCGACGCCGAATGATGGCCACGATTCCGTTCAGCGTTCCTCGGGCAGCAGGCCGAAGCGGCCGCGCGACAGCCAGCAGAGCAGGAAGTCGCCGGTATTGCCGACGCGGTTGCCGACCTGGATCAGCAGGCAGGCCGTGTCGATCTGGCGCGCGACGACGGCGCCATAGGTCGCGTCGAGGAAGGCGCGGGCCTCGGTCGTCGGCTGCCCGTCGCGTTCGGCGCCGTGGATCGCGTAGCGCAAGCCCGGCAGTTCTGCGGCGGGGCAACTGCCCAGGTCCAGCATCAGCAGCGCCGCGATTTCCGCCTGCGACAGCCCCGCGTGCCGGGCGAAGATCTGGTGGCCCCAGGCGCAATGCCGGCAGCGATTGACCGCCGTCACCACCAGCATCAGCCGCTCGCGAAAACCGGCGGATATGCCGCCTTTCATCGATAGCGCCAGCACGCTGCCGAACACCCCGACGACGCGGCCGAGGTCGCGCAGGAAATGCAGCGGGCTGCTGTAGATGCGTCGTCGAAAGCCCGCGCCGGAAATCGTGTGGTCCATGGTTGTCAGCGTCCGCCGCGTTGGCGCAGCGGTGTCAGCAGGTCGTTCAGCCCATTGTGGTCGATCTCCTGCATCAGCGCCAGCAGGCGCCCGATCTCGCCCGACGGGAAGCCCTCGCGGGCGAACCAGTTCAGGTAGTTGCCCGGCAGGTCGGCGATCACGCGGCCCTTGTGCTTGCCGAAGGGCATGACGCGGGTCACCAGCAGTTCCAGGTCGGCGGGCTGCATCGGATACAGGCCAGCAGGCCGGCTTCAGGCCCGCGCCAGTCTTCGCGGCGCAAGCAATGCCAATTTCATCGCGTGTCCGCCACGTCGAATCGATAAGGAAGCGCTGAACAAATACCTCCCGTTCGGGCTGAGTCGTGAGTGTGTCGAACGGTCGAAGCTCTCGATGTGTATGGCCTGCGTTTCGACGGGCTCAACGCGACCGGACTTAATCAGTGTTTCCATAACGTCGCCTCAGTCCTCGAACGGACGCAGGCGCGCGATCATTTCGTTCCAGGCCAGGATCGCTTCGGCCGTGGCGGTCGCCTCGTCCTTGCCCGCCGCCGGAACCTCCGGCCCCGACTGGCCGCAGACGGGACAATTCACCTGGTAGAAAACCTCCTCGCGCCCGTCCGCCGTGCGGCGGGTGCGGCGGCGCACGTTAACTTCGGCACCACAGGTGCAACGTTTCTTTCTCATGGTTCAGAAGGGCAGGTTCGGGAATCCTGTGAGTCCGGCGGCCATTGTCGTCGCAGCAAGGTGTGGCTGGCGGAATGGAAGGCTGCGGATTTTCTCATATCGGGCTTCGAGTTCGCTCGGCGACTTGAGCAGTTCTGGCAAAAGCGGTCATGAAAGTCGGCGCTGGCGATACGGCGGGTGATCGGCCTATGTTGAGCTCCACATTAGGCCGACGACCAGACTCTGGTCGTACCCAGCCATCACTCCTTGCCGTCCCGCCAGCGCCGACTTTCGTGCGCGCCCCCATTGGCTACTTCAAGCCCGTGCTCCCGGGCGCACGGTGTATGCTGGCTCTCATTCTCGACAGTCCCCGGAGGCGGCAAATGGCAAGGCGATGGGTAGTTGGAGTCCTTGCCGTGGCCGGCGCGATGCTGTCGGCGGGGGCGGGCGCCGCGGTGGATTGCAGGAATGCGATGACGCAGGCCGACATGAACCAGTGCGCGGCGCTGGACCTGGAGCGCGAGAACGCGCGGATCAATGCCAGTTACAACGCCTACCGCCGCACGCTGGCGCCGGAGGCGCAGGCCCAGTTGAAGGAAGTGCAACTGGCATGGATCAGGTTCCGCGACCTGGCCTGCAGGTTCGAGTCGGGATCTTCCGCGGGCGGATCGGTGAATTCGATGGCGATGGGACGCTGTCTGCAGGCGAAGACGCGGCAGCGAGCCCTGGAGATCGAGGCGCTGGGCAAGTGCGAAGAGGGTGACGTCACATGCCGCCGCTAGGCGGCGCGGCGCGCGGCACCATTGCTGGTGACAAGGGGCGGGCGATGACGTCGATGCGAGATTCCGTGTTCCGGTCGTGCCTGCTGCGCGGGTTTGTCGCCGCGCTTGGCCTGTTGATCGCGGCGGCCTGGAGCGGGACAAGCCTGGCGCGGCTCAAGTTCGATCCCAACGGGACATGGTTGTCGTCGTCGGGGAACACGGTTGTCATTAGCCAGCGCGGCGCCGTGATCGACATCACCGTCACCATTTACGGCGCCAAAGCAATCGCGCCCGGCTGCGTCGCCGGGGAAGAGGAAATGTCGGGCAGGGTGATCTGTCCGCATCCCGGCAGCGCGCACGTGTCCTACGTGTTGCAGGGTCGCTCGGAGTCCCTCGACGGCCAGTTGCCCGCGCTGGCGACGCTGGCGAAGTTCACCGTCAAGGAAGTCGTCTGGCGGCCATAGCGCGGGTTTGATCCGCGCCTGGGCGCCGTGTCGCCGGCGCCGACTTTTGCGATCGGCGCGGGTACCGCGCCTAGGGACGGCGAACTGCCGTCGCGGCCTGCCGCAACCAATGCAGAACCATCGCATGCAGCTCATCCGGGGTTACCGGCTTGGCGATGTGGTCGTCCATTCCGGCGGCGAGGCAGGCCTCGCGATCACTGTCAAAGGCGTTGGCGGTCAATGCCAGGATGGGGACCGCGGAGGACATCCCCGGCAAGCGCCGAATCGCGCGCGTGGCGTCGAGGCCGTTCATGACCGGCATCTGCACGTCCATCAGGATCAGCGCGTAGCGCCCGTCCCTGGCTTTTCGCACGGCCTCCTCGCCGTTGTGCGCAACGTCGACCACCAGGCCGACGTCGGCGAGCAGGCCCACTTCCACTTCGCGATTCACCGGCTCGTCTTCGGCGATCAGGATTCGGGTCCCGGCGAATTCCCTGGCCAGCAGCGCGCGCGCGGAAGCATCTTCGGCGGCGTCGTCTGCCGCCTTGTCGGCGCGGGCATGCCGCAGGCGCACCGTTACCCAGAAGCAACTGCCGCGGCCGGCCTCGCTGGTCACGCCGACTTCGCCGCCCATCAGGTTGGCGATGCGCCTGGAAATGGCGAGGCCAAGTCCGCTTCCCCCATATCTGCGGGTCATCGAGTCGTCGGCCTGGACAAAGGGAAGGAACAGGCGGGTCTGCTGCTCCGGGCTGATACCGATTCCCTGGTCGTGCACTTCGATGCGCAGCAAGACGCCAAGGCTGTCGTCTTCGACGGCGCGGGCGCGCAGGGTGATCTGGCCGTGTTCCGAGAACTTGACGGCATTGCCGACGAAATTGAGCAGGATCTGCTTGAGGCGGGTGGGGTCGCCGCAGAGCCGCTCGGGCAAGCCCGGGTCGATTTCCGATGCGAGGACCAGATCCTTGGCCTGGGCCGGCACCTGCTGCAGTTCGAGGGTGTCGCGCACCAGTTGCGCAAGGGAGAAGTTGTGTTCTTCCAACGTCAGGCGCTGGGCTTCGATTTGCGAGATGTCGAGGATGTCGTTGATGACGTCGAGCAGGTGCTGGGCGGCGTTCAGACCCTTTTTCAGCCAGCGGATCTGTGTCGGGTCGGTCGCGCTGCGCAGCGCCAGGCTGGTCATGCCCATGATGCCGTTCATCGGCGTGCGCAGTTCGTGGCTCATGTTGGCCAGGAACACGCTCTTTGCACGGTTCGCAGCTTCCGCGGCGTCGCGCGCCTCGGCCAGTTCGGCGGTGCGCGAATAGACCAGTTCCTTGAGGTGGTGGCGGTGCTGTTCGAGTTCGGCTTCGGCGCGCTTGCGTGCCGTGATGTCGGTGTAGACCCAGATCGAGGGAGCCTCCAGAACCGAATTCGGGTCGAGCGGGCGCCCGGTCTGGATCACCCAGATGAGGCTGCCGTCCTGATGGCGCATCTCGGTCTCGAAATTGGCATATCCCTGCTTCGCCAGTTGTGCATAACCTTCCCGACCGCAGGACAAGAACTGTTCCGTCGAGCCATAGAACACTTCCGTGGTCTTGCCGATGACGTCGTGCGGACTGGCGAAGCCGAACATGTCCGCGATGCGCTGGTTGCACTTGAGGATTTGGCGGTTGCGCAGGAGCAGGATGCCGACGTGGGCGTTGTCGAAAATCAGGCGCTGTTCCTGCATCAATTCGACGATTCGGCTTTCCTGTTCCTTGCGCTCGGTGATGTCGCGCGCGACGACGACGATACGCGCGACGCGGCCGCTGCCGTCCCTGATCGCGAAGCCGCGTGATTCCATCTCGCGAACGCTGCCGTCGGCCTTGAGGAACCGATACTCGAGTTCCTGCCCGATGCCGGTGCGGACGGTCTCGCGAAACGCCTGTCGGACGCGTGACTGATCGTCCGGATGAACGTCGGCGAAGGAGTCGGTGCCGCGCAGGTCCCGCGTCTCGCCGAAAAAGCGCTGATAGGAAGGGCTGTTGTAGATCCGGCGCCCGTCGAGGTCGAGTACCGCGATGAAGTCCCCGATGTTCTCCGCGATCAGCCGGAAGAATTCCTCCTGTTCGCGCAAGGTCGCTTCCGCGCGCTTGCGCTCGGTGACATCGCGGGCGATCGACAGCAGGCAGGTCTCGCCATCGAGTTCGATCCTGGATGCCGATATCAGGCAGTCCAGCGGTTCGCCGTTCCGGCACAGCAGCCGGGTTTCGAAGTCGCGGCAATAGCCGTCCGCGGCCAAGCCCGCCAGCAGGCGCGCCTGATCTCCCGGATCGGCCCAGATGCCGAGGTCATTCCAGCCGCGGCCGACGATCTCGTCGCGCCGCACGCCGATGGCCTGCTCGAAGGCGTCATTGACGTCCAGGATGCGGCCATCGACCGTCGAACTGATGCTGACCGGGTCGGGGCTGGTGTGGAACATGCTGCGGTAGCGGTTTTCGCTTGTCGCGATGCCATGCCGGGCGCGGGCCAGGATCTCTATCGGGAGGATGATCGCGACGACCAGCACCAGCACGGTGACCGATGCCATCAGGGCCGTCGCCACCACCGAATGGCCTTGCCCGCCGTCGGTTCCCGCCGGCAGCAGGATCGCGGTGACCGCAGCGGCGAGAGCCAGTACGCCGGTAGTCATGAAAATGGCGATGAGGATGCGATAGGGGCCGGGGACGGCGCCCTTCGCCCGCGCGCGCAGCAACAGGCTGGCGATGCCGCAGCTGATGACGCTGTCGCTGAGCGCGATGATCGCCAGGCGCACCGCGGGGTTTGCTTCGACATAGGTGAAATACAGGAGGCCGCCGCCCGCCGCCGCGATCAGTGGCAAGCTCCACCACCGCGGTCCGGGACCGCCGAAGTAGAGGCGGAACCCGCCATGGGCCCTGGCAAAACCGATCACGAACAGGAAGTCCGCCGCGACGATTCCGATCAGGTCGGGCACATGGCCGCGCAGGGTGAGCAAGGCGAAACCGAGGCAGGCCAGCAGGGCGCCCTGGGCCCAGCGGCGGACGGCGGCGTTCTTGCCCAGCAGATCACCGCCCTTGACGAGGCCGGCCAGCACCGCGATGCAGCCAAGTGCGGCAACCATCATCAGAAAATAGTTGATTTCGCTACGCATGGCTTCGCGTTCGATTCATGCCCGCATGAAAGGCGAGTTCAATTTTCAGTTCCCGACACCGGCAACACCCGGACCATTAGAACACCCGGGGAATCCGGGGGCTTGATCTGGGACAAAGCCAGCATGCGGCGGCGCCGTCGCATTATCGAGAACAGAACCTGGCGATCAGCGCTGGTACTGCGGCTTGGCAGCGGTGCCGGCAAGGGCGACGCCGCCGGTCAGGCGCATGCGCGCGGCCTTGACTTCGACGGCGAACCTGCCGCGCACGGCGCCGTCCGGCGCAATGCCGAACGCGCCGGTGGCGGCGAGTTCCCCCGCGCTGAGCCGGATGTCGGTGAAGTCGTAGCGCCGGGCGTCGAGCAGCGCGTTGCCTTCGAGGGCTTCGAAGGTGTACTGGTCGCCGACGCCGCGCCCTTGCACCACGCGGTCGAGGTCGACGCCGACCAGCACGCCGCGGCCGAGTGTTGCGCGGCCTTGCATCCGGCCGCGCGCATAAAGCTCGGCAGCGGTCGCCGCTTCCGAGGCAAGATCCGCCTGGCCATCCATGAAGCCGCCGGACATCCAGTTCGGCGCGAACTTGGCGACATTTACGCGCCTGGCCTTGACCTTGGCGGTCAGCTTCCAGCCACGGCTCCATGAGACGGCACCGCTGGCGGTGAGTTCGCCTTCCGAGTTCCAGGCCTTGGCATCGGTGAAGCTCAGGCTGTCGGGTGTCAGTCGCGCGCCAAGCGTGAGATCGCTGAGCGGCATATCGAAGCCCAGCGGCAACAGGAAGCGCTGCGCGCCGAGGCTCACCTGCCAGAATCCCGCGCCGCGCTGCGCGTCCAGCGTGGCCTTGCCGAAATCATCGCTTTGGCCGGTGCCGGCGATGCGTGCCAGCAGTCCATCCTGGAAGCGTGCCTCGAGGTCCATGGGCGGCAGCAGCGGCTTGGCTTCGGCGATGACCTGCAGCCCGCTGGTGGTGAGCGCGCCGGCCTTCATCGGAATCTTCGCGCTGCTTGCATGCAGCGCCTTGAGCAATACGGCGACCGGGACGCGCGCCTGGTCGAGGTGCGCCGACTCGAATTCCGCCGGCGTCTGCCACAGCACGGAAAACGGCACGCCGAGGGCGATGCGCTGAACCTTTACCGCGCCGTCGTCGCCGATGGCGACATCGCTCACGGTCAGCAGAGGCTTCGGTATCAGTTCGACATGGGCGCTGCCAGCTTTTACCGGCACGCCGAGGGCGGCGCTGGCCAAGGTCTCGAAGGCCTGCCGTTTGCCGTCGAAGGGGATGAACTTGATCAGGAACAGGCCGGCCAGGGGCAGCACGATCGCAACCACCGCGGCAGCGATGCGCGACTGCTTCTTCACCTTTTCCGCGCGCTGGCGCAGGCGTTCCTTGATGAGTTCCCGCTCGCGTTCCTCTTCCTCCAGGCGCGCGCGCTCCTCGGCTTCCTTGCGCGCCTTTTCCTCGGCCTTGCGCCGGGCGCGCTCCTCGGCTTCCTTGCGCGCCTTTTCCTCGGCTTCGAGGCGGGCACGTTCCTCGGCTTCGATGCGGGCGCGTTCCTCGGCTTCCTTGCGGGCCTTTTCCTCGGCCGCGAGGCGCGCCTGCTCCGCGAAGCGCAGGGCCTCTTCGACGGCCGCCTTGCGGGCCTTCTCCTCGGCTTCGCGCTTTTCCTTCTCGATCGCGTCGCGCCGTGCCTTCTCCTCGGCCGCGATGCGTATCCTTTCCTCGGTCTCGCGCCGCAGCTTTTCTTCCGCTTCGCGCCGTGCCCTTTCCTCGGCGTCTCGCCTTGCCTTCTCGATCGCATCGCGGCGGGCCTGCTCCTCGGCTTCGATGCGGGCCTTCTCTTCGGCTTCCTTGCGGGCCTTTTCCTCGGCTTCGCGCCGCGCTTGCTCTTCGGCCTCGCGCCGGGCCCTTTCCTCGGCCTCGCGGCGAGCCTTCGCTTCGGCTTCGATGCGGGCCTTTTCCTCGGCTTCGCGCCGCGCCTGTTCCTCCGCTTCGCGGCGGGCCCTTTCCTCGGCTTCGACGCGGGCTTTTTCCTCGGCTTCCAGACGGGCCTTTTCCTCGGCGCGGCGGCGCGCGTCTTCCTCGCCCTGCCTGACGTATTCCACCGCCTGCTTGTCGCGCTGGCCGCGCCGTGCCGCGATCGCCTGGCGCAGGCGTTCGGCGATGTCGTCGGTGCCAGCCGCCTTCAGCTCGGCTTCGCGGCGCGCCTGTTCCTCGGCTTCGAGGCGAGCCTTCTCTTCGGCTTCGCGCCGCAGCCTTTCCTCGGTTTCGCGCCGCACGCGTTCCGCCGCCTCGGCGCGGACCCTTTCCTCCGCATCGCGCAGCTGCTTTTCCGCGGCCTCGCGCCGCTGCTTGTCTTCCGCCGCGCGCCGCGCACTCTCCTCGGCGTAGCGCCGCGCCTGCTCCTCGGCCTGCCTGCGCTGCATTTCCTCGCTCTCGCGCCGCACCTTTTCTTCGGTCTCGCGGCGGATCTTTTCCTCGGCCTCGACGCGCGCCCTTTCCTCGGCCTCGCGCCGCATCCTGTCCTCGGCCTCGCGGCGCGAGCGTTCCTCGGCTTCGCGCCGGGCCCGGGCCTCCTCTTCCTGGTGGGCCCGTTCCTCGGTTTCGCGCCGCACTTTTTCTTCGATCTCGCGCCTGACCTTTTCTTCGGTCTCGCGCCGAATCCGTTCTTCCGCTTCGTGGCGTGCCTTTTCGTCGGCTTCGCGCCTGAGCTTTTCTTCCGTTTCCCGGCGCTGCTTTTCCGTTGCCTCGCGCCGCGCCCTTTCCTCGGCGTCGCGCTTCAGCCGCTCCTCGGCTTCGCGGCGGAGCTTTTCCTCGGTTTCGCGACGGACCTTTTCTTCCGTCTCGCGCCGGATGCGTTCTTCCGCCTCGTGGCGGGCATTGTCCTCGGCTTCGCGCCTGAGCTTTTCTTCCGCCTCGCGGCGGCTCCTTTCCTCGGCTTCCCGCCGTGCCCGCTCCTCGGTCTCGCGCCGGATGCGCTCCTCGGTTTCGCGGCGGATTTTCTCCTCGGTCTCGCGCCTGACCCTTTCCTCGGTTTCACGTCGCACCCGTTCTTCGGCGTCGCGGCGGGCGCGGGCTTCGGCGTCGCGCCTGGCATTTTCTTCAGCGTCGCGGCGGGCTTGCTCGGCGGCGGTGTCGTCCGCCGCCGCATCGAAGCTGGGCGCGGCCGCGCTGAAATCGAGGTCGAAGCCTTCCTCTGCCGGCGCACTCGGTGCGCTCGGTGCGCCGGGCGCGGGCGCCGCGCTGCGGCTGATTTCCACTTCGCGCAGGTAGCCTTGCGCCACCAGTTCGGAGATCGCCCATACGATAACTTTGCGATCCTTTTCCGGCCAGGCGGCGGCGACTTGCTCCGGCTCGAACTGGCCCTTGCAGGCCTTGAGCACTTCCAGCAATTCCTCGGACAGCGTATTGGTCTTGCCTGTCGCTTCGCGAAGTCCCTTGGGTGATCTGCTGAGTACCTGGCTCATGGCAATACGTCGCTCCCGGTGATTCGTCCGCTGCCCGGGCGGGGCGGGCGATTCATGCATATCAGGTGAATTTTGCCGCAAACTCGGCGTGACGGCGACATTTCTATGCCGACGGGTCGTCCGTGCCGCCGACAATTGCCGTTCCGCCAGCGACCGAAGGAAGTCCCTGCGGGGCGCCGACTATTGCGGAATGCAGCGCCAGGCTTCCCGCCGCGGTCCATCCCAGCGCATCGGTCACGGCGGAAAAGCTGGCTTCGGGCGCGGCAGCAATGGTCAGCCGCTCGCCGTTCGCGGGATGGCGCAGGACCAGTTCCGTGCAAGCCAGCAGCAGGCGGTGGCAGCCGAAGCGACGCTGGAAGAACCGGTTGTGCACGCCCTTGCCCCAGTTGGCATCGCCGATGATCGGGTGGGCGACATGCTTCAGGTGGCGCCGCAACTGGTGCCGGCGTCCGCTCCGGGGCCGCAGTTCGAGCAGGGCGTAGCGCGCGCCCGGATAGCGGTCTACCGCCTCGGGCAGTTCGACCGTCGCCAGTCGCCGGAACTCGGTGACGGCCGGCTGCGCTTCCGGGCCCGCACCGGCAACAAACTTGCGCCCATAGTCGTCGAACTGGCGCGACAGCGGATGGTCGATCACACCGGCGTCGGGTGGCCAGCCGCGCACCACGGCAAGGTAGCGCTTGGCGATCTCGTCGCGCTCGAACTGGCCGCCGACCTCGCGCGCGCACTCGGCGTCGAAGGCGAACAGCAGCACGCCGGAGGTCGGCTTGTCGAGCCGATGCAGCGGGAACACGCGCCGCCCGATCTGGTCGCGCAGCAACTGCACCGCAAAGCGCGTCTCGTGCCGATCGATGTCGCTGCGATGCACCAGCAGTCCGGATGGCTTGTTCACCGCGACGAGATAGTCGTCGCGGTAGAGGATGTCGAGCATGGGGTTTGGATTTGTCGCGTTGCCGGGGCTGGCTTCTCCCGAGCGGACAGGGAAATCGACAGGTTATCGGCAAACGGAGGAGGAGACCAGCATCCCAATGCCTTCGAAACTGCCTCGGAGGCGCCGCCGCGTGCTAGCAGTCGTGAGGCTCTGTCTCGTGCGACCGGCACCCGCGAATTTGGCAGTCCGCCGAAGAATTTTCGGGCACCCGCTGCCCCGCGCATCCGGACAACGCGGGGCGCGTTGCCCTTCGGCGGTCCGGACAGTCAGGCGTGAAGCCTTTTCCTAGCCGTCTTGCGATGGTCGCCGACGTGCGCGGCGCTGAGCGTTAGGCCTTCTTGCCGGTGCGGCGGCGGATGAACCCCAGAAGGCCCAGCCCCGCGAGCAGCAAGGCGTATGTCTCGGGTTCGGGAATCGGCGCGGCAACGTGATCACGAACCAGGAAGGAGCCGACGTGGTTCTCCGCCGAAGAAATATGGAAGTAGGTGGCATGGGCTGCGGTCAGGTCGCCGCCAGGTACTTCGTCGTTATCGTAGACGATTCCCAGGAACTGAAATCCCGGAAGGGAATGCGAATCCGCAAGCAAACCGTAGCTGAAATCCAGCCCCTGGCCTTCGGCATAACCCCAGTGTTGGTCATAAGAATGGCCAAATAGCACACTGTAATGGTAGTCCAGTGTACTGCCCATGAGACCAAGCAGTCCATCGATGCGATCCGTCTCCATATCTACCGGGACATAGTTGCCAGCCCCGATGGCGACGCCAGAGTAGCTGGAAATCAGCGTATTGAACTCGTCCCCGGTGGCGTAGCGCCAACCGGCGAACTGGCCGCCTACGCCCAACTGGGAACTGACGTAGTTGAAGGACATCCCTGCCGTGGTGGTGACGTCAAGCCAGTCCAGCCCCGTTGCGGTGTCGCTCAGGTAGCTGTGGTCGGAGGCATCGATGATGGCGGCGCCGGCCGGGGCGCAAAGGGCCAATGAGGCGGCGGCAAGCGCGACGAAATGCTGCGAAGTGCCACAGGTCTTCATGGTGGTCTCTCCTCCACTAAGTGTTGTGCCTGCCTTGGCAGGCCGGATTTTTTCGGAAAATCTAGCGCGAACCATTATCCCGATGCAATAGTCCGAACGGACTAAACGCATCTGTTTGTCTTGCCGCACGGTGGCTTGCGGCGTAGGCTGGCGGGCGGTCTGGCGGTCTGGCGGGCTGGTGGGCTGGGCCTCGCCCGTTCGGCTGCGGAACTGGCCCTCTCCGCCGGTGCTGTTTACTGCAGGCCCTGTGCCTCGCAGAGGAATCTCATCAGCGGCGCGGCCGCCGCGAAGCGCCGCGCGGCGAGCTTGACCAGGCCTGGCCCGATGGCCTCGGCCCTGGAAAGCGCCGCAAGGCCGATGAAGTCCTTGCGCTTGAGGTCCTCGATCGCCGGGTGGTCGGCGGCGTAGCCGCGCGGCGGGCGAGTCAGGCGGTCACCGGCCAGCGCCCAGTGCGCGGCGAATTTCCTGTCATCGCGCGCCGCGATCCAGCGTTCAGGGTCCCGCGCGATGTGGTCGCGGATGCGGCCCAGCAGGTCGGCCTCCGGATGCCAGGAGCCGGCGCCAAAGAAGCATTCATCGGTTGCGATGTGCAGGTAGAAGCCGGGGGCATGGATGTCCTTGCCCAGTTCATGGCGGAACTGGATGCCGATGTTGGTCTTGTAGGGCGTCTTGTCGCGGGAAAAGCGCGTGTCGCGGAACACGCGCATGAGCGAGCCTCCCGCCTTGCGCGGTTCGGCGCGGAAGTGCGGGGCGAACTTTGCGAGTTGCGGCCCCATCGCGGCGATGAACTCCAGCGCCGGTTCGCGCACCAGTGCCTCGTAGCGGGGTTTGTTGGCCTCGAACCAGGCCCGTTCGTTGTTGGCGGCCAGTTCGTCGAGGAAAGCGAAGGTGGCTTTGTCGAACATCGCGGGCTCGTGCGTCAGGCGGCTGCCGTCCGCGGCAGGCGGCGGTTGATCCAGTTGTCGATGCGGCTGGCGACGGTCGTCCATTGCGGCTCCATCATCAGCATGTGCCCGGCGCCCGGAATGACGCAGGTTTCGGCGTTCCAGCCGGTGGCGGTGAAATGCAGCAGGTTGGCGGGAAAGAGCGCGTCAAGTTCGCCGCCCATGACCAGCGCGGGGATCTTCGGTCGGCGAAACGGCGGACGCCATGCCAACGCCATCATCTCGGCGATCGCCGTGGTCGATTCGTCCTGCACCAGCGGCTTGAACGAGGCGAACTGTTCGTGCGTGACGTCGGGCGAAAAATACACTTCGCGCATCACCCTGGCGGTGTTCTCGGTGTACTTGCCGCGTACCGCGTAGGCGGCCTCGCGCAGGAAATCCGGCTGTCGCAGGTTGAGCTGGATGCTGCAGGCGGTTAGCCCGGTGGTTGGCACCGGCGCCATCATGATGACGGCCGCCGCGGTGCCGCGTTCCAGGTAGCGTTGGACCACCAGCGCACCCATCGAATGGCCGATCAGCACCGGCGGCGCGTCGAGTCCGGCGACCACATGGGCGACATCGCCGGCGTAATGGTTGATGTCGTAGCTGTCGAGCTCGTCGCGTCCTTCGCTTTTGCCGTGCCCGGAAAGGTCGATGGCATGGCAGTGGTAGCCGAGCGCGCTGAAGTGGGGCATGAAGTTAACGTCCCAGCAGCCGCCGTGGATGTAGCCGCCATGGACGAAGACCAGCGGCGGATGCCCGTTGTGGCGCCCTGCCGGGCGATGCAGGGTGTGCAGTTTGCGGTGCTTCATGGGTGACCCTTCACGGCCAATGGCTTAACTTGAAACAACTCGTTCGAAGCGACTGCATTTAGTCGAGCGAAGCGAGCCGTTCGGTAGCCCCCTGTGAGGGGGGATGGGAGCGGGCCTTCAATATGTCCTTTGCGTGTTTCATCTTCTGCGGGTGACCCTGCGCAGCAAATGGTTTGGGTCAGAACAATATCACGCCCCGCGCATTGCGTCCCTCGGCGAGGTCGGCGAAAGCCTGCGGCGCCTCCCCGATGCCGTATGTGCGGGTGATCAGTTCGTCAAGCTTGAGCCGGCCGCCGCGATAGAGGCCGATCAGGCGTGGAAAGTCTTGTTGCGGGCGGGCCGAACCGAAGTAGCTGCCCTTCAGGGTCTTCTCTTCGAAGGTGAGGGTCGCGGTGCGGATCGTTGTCGTGTCCCTGGGGCCGGCGACGCCGACCACGACCGCCGTGCCGCCCTTGCGCAGGCAGCCGTAGGCCTGCGCCGCGACCTCGCCGAATCCGACGCATTCGAAGGCGTAATCGGCTCCGCCCTCGGTGAGCTTCTTGAGCGCCTTGACGGCGTTCTCTTCATTCTTCGGGTTGAGGACATGCGTGGCGCCGAAGGCCTTTGCCATTTCCAGTTTGGCGTCGGAAGTGTCGACGGCGACGATGATGCGCGCGCCGGCGATAGCGCAGCCCTGGATGGCGTTGAGACCGACGCCGCCGCAGCCGAACACCACCGCGGCCGAGCCGGGTTCGACCTTCGCCGTGTTCACGGCGGCGCCGACGCCGGTCATCACGCCGCAGCCGATCAATGCGGCCTTGTCGAGCGGCATGGCGGCGTCGATCTTGACCACGTTGTCGACGTGCAGCGTGGCGTACTCGGCCATTACGCCGCAGCCGGAGAAGATGTTGAGGGGCTGGCCGGCGGCATCCTTGAAGCGCGTGGTGCCGTCGGGCAGCGTGAAGGCGGCCTTGGCGGCCTGATCGCAGAGCTGTGGGCGCCCGGTCTGGCAGTAGCGGCATTTGCCGCACATGCTGACGAAGGAACTGACGACGTGGTCGCCGACGGCGAAGCCGCCGACGCCTTCGCCGATCGCGACGATGCTGCCGGCACCTTCATGGCCCAGCACCACCGGCGGCGGCAGCGGCAGCGTGCCGTTGGTGGCGGACAGGTCGCTGTGGCAAACGCCGCAGGCGGCGAGCTTGATCATCACTTCGCCGCGCTGCGGCGCGCCGACGCTGACGGCTTCGACGACGACGGGTTTGCCGACTTCGCGGCAAATGACGGCACGGGCTTGCTGGGTCATGATGATGTCCTCGGTTAAGGTGGAATGGGATGCATTCGACTATTCCTTGTACCAGACCAGTTGCTGGGTGGTGGCGAGCAGCGTACCGTCGCTGCTCCAGACATGGCCATGGTGGTCGAAGTGGCCGTCGCTGAAGGCCTGGGCCTGGGCCACGGCGAGCAGCGGCGCCGCGCCCTGACGGGTCAAGGCTTCTGGTCCGGCATGGAAGTAGATGTTGATCGACACCGTGCCGATCGGCACGAAATCCGGGCGGTGCAGGTAGATGCGCGGCAGGAAGCTGTCGCACAACGCGGTGAGCGAGGCGAAGTCGAGCGGCCGCGGCGGGTTGTCGGCGACCCAGACGTGGGACAGGCTGTCATCATTCACGGCGAAGGGTTTGCCGCGCACGATGCGGAACTCGTAGCGCTGGAGGAAGCCGTCGGGTTTGCGTGGCGGCGCGACCGCGCATTGCTCCGCCGGCGGCACGTCGGGCCGCTCGGCTTCGATCTTGCCCCAGGTTTCGCGGCGCGTGGCGCAGATGGCGATGGCCTGGGCCAGCACCGTGTCCTGCTGCGAAAGACGAATCGCCCAATGCTGGCTGCTGCGATTGGCGCGCACCAGTTCGGTGTCGACGACGAATTTGCCGCGCTCGATCGGCGCCAGGAAGTTCAGCGTGAATGACAGGGGCGTACCGCGCCGTTCAGGACGGCGCAGCATGGCCTGCATCATCACCCCGGCGGTGACGCCGCCGTATGGGCTGACCATGTTCCAGTAGTCTTCGCTGGTGCGGCCCTGCCAGCGGTCCGGCGCTTCGTGCGCCAGTTCGATGGCGCTGTCGAAGGGGTGAATGCTCATATCCTGCGCGCCTTGCCGCTCCAGTAGGCGTCGCGGATGCGGCGCTTCTGCACCTTGCCGTTGTCGTCGCGCGGCAGGGCGGCGACGATGTCGATGCGGCGGGGCACCTTGTAGCCGGCGATGCGCAGGCCGAGCTCGCGGCGGATGCTGTCAGCGTCGAGCGCGGCGCCGGTTTCGGCCACCACTTGCGCGGCCAGCGCCTCGCCGAACTCCTCATCGGGGATGCCGACCACGGCGCAGTCGGCGATGCCGGGCAGGGTGATCAGCACGTGCTCTATTTCGGCCGGATAGATGTTCACGCCGCCCGAGATCACCATGTCCGAGGCGCGGTCGCAGACGTAGAGGAAGCCCTCGTCGTCGACGTAGCCCATGTCGCCGACGCTGGCCAGGCCGTCGCATTCGATGGCGCGGCGGGCCGCCTCGTTGCCATGGTAGGTGAAGTCGGAATAGGCCGGCTGGTGGGCGTAGATGGTGCCGATCTCGCCGGTCGGCAACTCGCGGCCGGCGTCGTCGAGGATGCGGATCTTCGCTTGGCCGACCGCACGTCCGGCGCTGCCCGGTTTGCGCGCCGCATCCTGCGGTTTCATCACGGTGATGTAGCCGGTTTCGCTTGACGCATAGGCTTCGTGGATCACCGGGCCGAGCCACTCGATCATCGCCTTTTTGACCTCCGGCGCGCAAGGCGAACCGGTCGAGGCGACGAATTTCAGCGAGGACAGGTCGTAGCGCGAACGCACGTCGGGCGGCAGGCGCAGCAGGCGCACGTACATCACCGGCACCAGGTACACGGTGTCGATGCGGTGGCGCTCGATCAGGGCCAGCGTCGCTTCGGCGTCGAACTTTTCCTCCAGCACGAACAACTCCCCTTGCAGCAGGGATTGCTGGGCGAAGGAACTCGGCGCGCTGTGGTAGAGGGGTGCCGAGAGCAGGCTGCGCACGCCGGGATAGATGCCCAGCGCTTCCTTCGCCACCTGCGCCGAGAGCGCCTGTTGCTCCGGCGACAGAGGCAGGCGGCGCACGCCCTTGGGTCGGCCGGTGGTACCTGAGGTGTAGGCCATGTGGCCGCGCGGCGTGCGCGGCGGGCCGCAGCAGGGCGACTGGACGGCGAGCCAGGCGTCGAAGTGATCGTTCCGTCCTGCGCCGGCATCGATGACGATCACCTGCACGCTGGCCGGAACCGCCGATGAAATCCCTGCCAGCAGGTCGGGTTGGATGAACAGCACCTTGGCGCCGCAGTCGGCGAGGATGAAGCCGGCTTCGTCGCTCTTGAAGTGCCAGTTGATCTGGCAGTAATAGGCGCCGGCGAGGCGACAGCCCTGGATGATGTCGACGAAGGCCGGGACGTTGCGCAACATCACGGCGACCACGTCGCCGTCTTCGATGCCGAGGCGGACCAGGCCGCCGGCCAGGCGTGCGGCATTTGCGTCGGTTTCGGCGCCGGTGCGCTGCAAAGCGCCGCAGACGAGCGCAGCGGTCATGCGGCCCGCGCTTCCCGTGACAGGTTCGCGGCAAAGCGCTGCAGGTGGAAATCGGTGTCGCCGAAACTCATCTCGATGGCCGTCAGGCGCTTGAACCAGTGGCTGAGGATCATTTCGTCGGTCATGCCCATGCCGCCGTGCAACTGCACGGCATTCTGCGCGATGAAGCGACAGGCCTGGCCGACGGTGACCTTGGCCGCGGACAGCGTGCGTCGGCGCGCAGCCGCGTCGTCGTTGCTGCAATCCATGGCCGCGAGGTAGCTCATCGAACGCGCCTGCTCAAGGTGCAGCAGCATGTCGGCCATGCGGTGCTGCAGGGCCTGGAAGCGGCCGATGGGTTGGCCGAACTGCTGGCGCGTCTTGAGGTATTCGGTGGTGGCGGCGACCGTGGCGTCCATGATGCCGACGGCTTCGGCGCAAAGCGCGGCGAGGCCGATGTCCAGCGCCGCGTCGATCGCATCGCGGGCGCCGCCGGCATCCAGTCGCACCGCCGGCGCATCGTTCAGCGCCAGGTCGGCGGCGCGCTGGCCGTCGAGCGTCGGATAGTCGCGCAGCGTGACGCCGTCGGCGCCGGGTGTGACCGCAAATAGTCCGGTAAGGCCGTCGGCGCAGCGCGCGGAAACCAGCAGCAGGTCGGCGCAGCCGCCATGGGCGACCACCGCCTTGCGGCCGGCGAGGTTGCCGCCGACTTCCCTGACCGGCGCGTCGCGCGCATCGGCGTCGGCCAGCACCACGATGGTCTCGCCGGTGGCGACGCGCGGCAGCCATTCTTCCTGAAAGTCGGCGCTGGCGGCACGGCGAATCAGGGCCGGGGCAACCACAGCGCCGGTGAGGTAGGGTTCCAGCAACAGGCCGGCGCCGAAGGCGCCCATCACCAGGCCGGTTTCCTGCGGCCCATAGCCGAGGCCGCCGTAGTCTTCGTCGATATTGATGGCCAGCACGCCGAGGTCGGCCAGCACCTGCCAGACTTCCCGGCTCCAGCCGGGCTTCGAGTCGCGGATGGCGCGGCGCTTCTCGAATGTGTAGTCCCTGGCGACGAAGCGGTGCACGGTATCGGCCAGCGCGCGCTGGTCTTCGTTGAAATCAAAGTTCATGGCATCGACCTCACAGGCCCATGATCATCTGCGAGATGATGTTCTTCTGGATTTCGTTTGAGCCGCCGAAGATCGACAGCTTGCGCAGGTTGCAGTAGCCGGTGCCGAGGTTGGCCGCATAGTCGGGGCCGACGCCGGCCTGCTTGAAGGGCAGGGCGCAGGCGCCAACCGCCTGCATCATCAGTTCGGAAATGGTCTGCTGGATTTCCGTGCCCTTGATCTTGAGGATCGAGGCTTCCGGTCCCGGTGCCTTGTGTTCGCGCTCGGCGGAGAGCACGCGCAGGTTGGTGATCTCCAGCGCCATCAGGTCGATTTCGACCTGGGCCACCTTCGCCGCGAACAAGGGTTGGTCAAGCCGTCCCTCGGCCGCCGCGATGCGCTTGAGGCGCGCCAGTTCGCGCTTGGCGATGCCGATGCCGGCGATGTTGGTGCGTTCGTGGCCGAGCAGAAACTTGGCGTAGGTCCAGCCCTTGTTTTCCTCGCCCACCCGGTTTTCGAGAGGCACCCTGACGTCTTCCAGCCAGACCTCGTTGACCTCGTGCGCGCCGTCCAGCGTGATGATCGGTCGCACCGTGACGCCCGGCGACTTCATGTCGATCAGGAGGAAGGAAATGCCGCTCTGCTTCTTGGCCTCGGGATCGGTACGCACCAGGCAGAAGATCCAGTCGGCATACTGGCCGAGTGTGGTCCAGGTTTTCTGGCCATTGACGACGTAGTGGTCGCCTTCGCGGATCGCGCGGGTCTTGACCGAGGCGAGGTCGGAGCCGGCGCCGGGTTCCGAGTAGCCCTGGCACCACCATTCCTCGGCGGACATGATTTTCGGCAGGAAGCGCTGCTGCTGGGCCGGGCTGCCGAAAGCCATCAGCACCGGCGCGATCATCTTGAGGCCGAAGGAAATCAGGCGCGGGGCGCCGGCCGCGGCGCATTCCTCCTCGAAAATGTATTGCTCGGTCGGTGTCCAGCCGGGGCCACCGAATTCCCTGGGCCAGCCGACGCCGCCCCAGCCGCGCCCGTGCAGTGCGCGCTGCCACTGCACATGCTCCTCGCGACTCAGGTGTACGCCGTTCATCACCTTGTGGCGGATGGCGTCCGGGAGTTTCTCCGCGACAAAGCGGCGAACTTCCTCGCGGAAGGTATTTTCTTCGGGGCTGAAAGAGAGATCCATGCTTGCGTCCTATCGGGGCGCGCCTCCGAGCGGCACGATGGTGCCCTGGGCCGTGGCACAGAGTTTCTCGACGCCGTCCTTCACCGCGAAAACATCGCAGCGGCACACGGCCTGCGATTTTCCGGCGTAGAGCACGCTGGCCCGCGCGATCAGGGTTTCACCCTGGGCGGGTCGCAGGTAGTTGATCTTGTATTCCGAGGTGACCACGCCCAGGCCCGGCAGCGCGCTGCCGCCGGCATAGGTCAGGGCGTTGTCGGCCAGGTAGCTGACGGCGCCGCCGTGGACGAAGCCGTGTTGCTGCAGGTGGTCGCCGCGCACGGCCAGCCTCAGTTCGGCCCGTCCGGGTTCGAAGGCGGACAGCTCCGCACCGAGTAGAACGCTGAAGGGCTGTGCGGCCAGGACGCGGCGGCCGAGTGCAAGCAGATCGGCTTTTTCGGTCATGACAGGGAGGGATTGAAGGCCTGCACAGTGGAATACAATTCTGTTAAGGAAGACAGAATGTGAATTCTTGCCGTCCCTCGCCGAAAAGTCAATGTGCGCCGCATAAGGACTTTAATAGGGTGCGGCAGCGGGTCGACAAGCGATTGGCGGCGCCTTGACGCTGGATTCACAGCTGTGCCACTATCCGGAACACAATAACTGAAAGCGGAATTAGCGATTTGCCACCATGAGCGCCGAAGCCGATGCCCGGCAGCGAGAAGTCGCGGCCATGTTCGACCGCCACGGGCCGGGCTATCGCTGGTGGGCGGTGCTGACCGTGATGCTCGGCACGGTGTCGGCGATCATGGAAGCCACGGTGGTGAATGTGGCATTGCCGGAGATCATCCGCGTTTTCCACCTTGGACACGACCAGGTGCAACTGCTGTCCACCGGCTTCCTCGCCGCCACCACGGCCTCGATGCTGCTTGCGACCTGGGCCATGCAGCGCTTCGGCGTGCGCCGCACCTATACCGGCGCGCTGGTGCTGCTGGTCACGTTTTCGGTGCTGGCAGCGCTGGCCGACCGTTTCGTGGTGCTGGCGTTGTGCCGCATCGGCCAGGGCGGCATCGCCGGACTGATCCAGCCGCTGTCGATGCTGGTCATCATCGACGTCTTTCCGCCGCAGGAACGCGGCCGCGCGATGGGTGCCTATGGCCTCGGCATCGTGCTGGCGCCGGCCGTGGGGCCGGTGGCAGGCGGCCTGCTGGTCGACCATTTTGGCTGGCCCTCGGTATTCCTCGTCACGGTGCCGTTGTGCCTCGCGGCGATCGCGCTGGCGCCGCGCTACGTGATCGCGGCGCTGCCAGTGGCGGGCGCGCACAGGCGGCCCATCGATTGGATCGGACTGGTGCTGGTGATCGCCGCGCTGTGCGCGCTGCTTGGCGGCCTGACAGCGCTGATCCGCCAGCCGGCGGCGGGTTCTGCGGCGGTGGGCCTCGGCATGGCGCTGGCGGCGGGCTTCGTGCTGTGGGAACGCAACACGCTCCATCCGCTTCTGGATTTCCGCATCTTCCGCGAAGCGGGCTTTGCCGCCGCCGTGCTGGTGGCGCTGGCCTATGGCGTTGGCATTTATGGTTCTACCTACCTGGCGCCGGTGTTCGCCCAGATCGGCCTCGGCTTTTCCGGTTACGAAGCGGGCCTGATGCTGCTGCCGGGCGGCGCGGTGCTGGCCGCCGTGCTGCTGCTGGCGGGCAAGCTGGCGGACCGTTTTCCTTCCAACCGCGTGGCGATGGCGGGGCTGGCGTTCTTCGCGCTCTCGGCAATCCTGATGGGGTTGTCGTCGACCACCACCGGTTTCTGGATGCTGGCGCTGTGGGTGGCGATCGGTCGCATTGGGCTGGGACTGATCATTCCTGGGCTCAATGCCGGGGCCCTGCGCCTGCTGCCTTACGGCACCGAGGCAGCGGGCTCGGCGTCGATCAATTTCTTCCGCCAGCTCGGCGGCGCCCTCGGCGTCACGCTGCTGGCGCTGTTCCTCGAAGGGCGCGAACGCCAGTTGAATGCCGTGCATGGATTGCAGCCGATGCAGGAGGGATTCTTCCTGATCGCCTTCGTCTATTGCCTGGCCCTGATACCCGCGTGGCTGATGATCGGCCGCACGCCCACCCCACGACCTGCCTAGGAGACTTCATGCCCCTGCCCAAGGTGTTGCAGGACAATCTCGCGCTGCCGGTGATCGGCGCGCCGATGTTCATCGTGTCGCAGCCCGAACTGGTGCTGGCGCAGTGCATGGCCGGCATCGTCGGCTCTTTCCCTGCATTGAACGCGCGCCCCAAGGAATTGCTCGACGAATGGCTGACCACCATCACCGCGCAGATCGACGGCGCGCGTCGCGCCGATCCGGGCCGCAAGGTCGCACCCTTCGCGGTTAACCAGATCGTGCACCATTCCAACGACCGCCTCGATCATGACGTTGCGCTTTGTGTCAGGCACAAGGTGCCGATGATCATCACCAGCCTGCGGGCGCCGGGCGACGTGGTGAAGGAGGTGCATGGCTACGGTGGCATCGTGTTCCACGACGTGATCAACGTGCGCCACGCGCAGAAGGCGCTGGAGGCCGGCGTCGACGGCCTGATCCTGGTCGCCGCCGGCGCCGGCGGCCATGCCGGGACGCTGAGCCCCTTCGTCCTGGTGTCCGAAGTGCGGCGTTTCTGGGACGGTCCGATCGCGCTGTCCGGCGCCATGACGAACGGCCGGCAGATCCTGGCCGCGCAGGCCATGGGCGCCGACCTGGCCTACATGGGCACGCGTTTCATCCCGACGCCGGAGGCCAATGCGGTTGATGCCTACAAGCGGATGATCGTCGAGAGCACCGCCGCCGACGTGGTCTATACGCCTTACTTCACCGGCGTGCATGGCAACTACCTGCGGTCAAGCATCGTCGCGCAGGGGCTGGATCCCGACAACCTGCCCTTGCGCGACAAGACCAGCATGAGCTTCGGCTCGGACCGCACCAAGGCCTGGCGCGACATCTGGGGCGTCGGGCAGGGGGTAGGCTCGATCGATGACATCATTCCGGTGGCCGAGGTCGTGGCCCGGCTCGGACGCGAATACCGCGCGGCGCAGCAAGCACTGTGCGCGCAAACCTGGAAAGGAGCCCGTTGAAATGGTCAAACAGAAGAAAGCCGCCGCAGTTGCCGCGCCGCTGGCGGAAAAGATGCCGGTCAAGGAGGACCGGCATTTCGTCACGGCGCTGGCGCGCGGCCTGTCGGTGCTGTCCTGTTTCAGTTCCGGCGAAAAGATGCTCGGCAACCTCGACATCGCCAAACGCTGCAAGCTGCCCAAGTCCACGGTCTCGCGCCTGACTTACACGCTGACCAAACTCGGCTACCTGGTCTATGTGGAGGAGACAGGCAAGTACCGGCTCGGCACCTCGACCCTGGCGCTGGGCAGCGCCATGCTGGCGCGGCTCGACGTGCGCGACCTGGCGCGACCGCTGATGCAGGAACTGGCGGACTTTTCCAAGGCCATGGTGTCGCTCGGCAGCCGCGACCGCCTGTCGATGATCTACGTCGGCAATGCGCGCAGTTCGGCGGCGCTGACGCTTTCGCTCGACATCGGCTCGCGAATTCCGATCGCGACCACGGCGATGGGGCGCGCCTACCTGGCGATGGTGCCGGAGCGCGAACGCGAGGACATCATGGAACGCGTGCGCGAGCTCGATGAAGTGGCCTGGCCGACTATCCGCGCCGGCATCGAACGCTCGCTGCAGGAATACCGCGAGACGGGCGCAGTCAGCTCCTTCGGCGAGTGGCAGTCCGATGTCAATGCGATCGCCGTGCCGCTGCGTCCCGGCGGCGGCCTGCCGCCGATGGCGATCAATTGCGGCGGCCCGGCGTTCACCCTGTCAAGGGAATTCCTGCTCGGCGAGGTAAGACCGCGCCTGATCGGGCTGGTCAAGCAACTGGAGGCTTCGCTGGGGTTGCGCGGCTAGTGACAGGTCCGTCGGTCGCCCGCCGGTTTACTCGTTCCAGGTTCCCGAGCGGATCACGGTTCCGTCGGCGCGGGTTTCGGTACCCTGTCCGCTGCGCAGCCCATCCTTGAACTCGCCGACGAACACGGTGCCATTGCGGGCCGTCAGGGTGCCGCTTCCATGGAACTTGTCATCCTGAAAATCGCCTTCGTACCTGCTGCCGCCGGATGACAGGAACACGCCCTTGCCCTGCAGTCGGCCGTCCACGAAGTCGCCGTTGTACTCGTTGCCGTTGGCCCAGGTCAGCTTGCCCTTCCCGTTGCGCTTGTCGTTCCTGAATTCACCGACATACCGGTCGCCATTGGCTGCCGTCTGCGTGCCTTCGCCGTCGAACTTGTCGTTCCTGAAACCGCCGACATACTTGCCGCCGCCGGCGGAACTCAGGCTGCCCTGCCCGTTGCGCGAGCCGTCGCGGAATGCCCCGACGTACACGTCCCCATTCTTCCAGGTGTAAGTTCCCTGTCCCTGCGGGAGATCATTGAGGAACTGACCGACGTAGCTGTCGCCATTCGCGGCAGTGAGGGTGCCTTTGCCATCTCGCCGTCCGGCCTTGAATTCGCCGACGTACTTGTCGCCGCCGGCGGTGGTCAGGGTTCCCTTGCCGTCGATGCCATCGTTGCGGAACTCGCCGACATACTTGTCGCCACCGGCGGAAAGCAGCGTGCCCTGACCGTGCCGTGCGTTGTTCACGAATTCGCCCACGTAGCGGTCACCGTTGGGCCAGGCATAACTGCCGTAGCCATGGCGCCTGCCGTTCCAGAAGTCGCCGACATAGCGCTCGCCGGCGGGGGATACGGTCGTTCCGGAGCATCCGCTCCATGCGGTCTCCGCTTGCGGCGAACAGGGCGGCAGGCGGCCCTGGGCAATGGCGCTGGAACATGCCATCAACAGCATGGCGATCAGAGGCATTTTCATCATCGCGACCCTTGTCTGTCCTGTGAGGCGTCGCAGGTGCCGCGGCCCGGGGTCGCGGCACCTGCATGTTCGCCGCATTTTACGCCTCCGCAGGCCAGGCCATCGACCGGTTTCCGGCAACGAGTGGGCGGGAGCATGCGGGTATCGTTTATCCTTGGGGTCACGCTCCTGTTTTTCGCCGGAGGTCGTCCCATGTCTCTCGCCAAGCAGCACCTCTATACCACGCGCACCGAATGGACCGGCAATCTCGGCGAAGGTACCGCCGGCTACCGTGCCTATTCGCGCGACCATGGGATTTCCGCGGTGGCCAAACCGGAAATCCCGGGATCGTCCGATCCGGCGTTTCGCGGCGATGCGACGCGCTGGAACCCGGAGGACCTGCTGGTCGCCTCGCTGTCGTCCTGTCACATGCTGTGGTACCTGCATCTTTGCAGCCAGGCGAAGATCGTCGTACTGGCGTATCGCGACGACGCGGTCGGCACCATGGTCGAGGACGCGAGCGGCGGCGGCCGCTTCAGCCATGCGCTGCTGCGCCCGGTGGCGACGCTGGCCGCGGGGAGCGATGCCAAACGGGCCAGGGCCCTGCATGGGGAAGCGCATCGCCTGTGCTTCATAGCGAACTCGGTAAATTTTCCGGTCGTGATCGAATCGACGGAGCTGGTGGCTGATTGATTCCGGACGCGGGAGCGGGGCGCTTTGACCAGCAAGGCGCGGCGTAGTAGGCTGCAGCGCACGGCCGGATGACGAAGGCGGGACAAGGGCTGCGACAAAACAAGACATGGATTCCGGCGGTGCCGCCAGTGGCCGATCGGAACCGAGGAGACGCAAGTGCAGATCATCGAGTGGAGCAGCGACTTTGCCCTGGGTATCGCCGAGATCGACGACCAGCATCGTGCCCTGGTCGGGATGATCAATGCACTGGATGCGAGCACCCACGCCGACTACAGCGCGGAAGGCATGCGCAAGATGCTCGACGAACTGAACGCCTACGTGCGCGATCACTTTGCCTTCGAGGAACGTCTGATGGCTGGTGGCGGCTGCACCCAGGAGCTGGTGACACGCCATACCGCCGAACATGCCTATTTTCGCAGCGTGCTGCGCGATCTGACTGCCGACTTTGAAAGGGGTTACGCCGGCATCACCGTGACCCTGATCGAGTATCTGGTGCATTGGCTGCTGCACCACATTGTCGTGGTGGATCGGGCCATGTCGCAACAACTCAATGCGGCCGACCCCGAGTTGGCGGCGCGCGTCGCCGCGGCGCTGGCCACGACCATGGTCGATGACCTGACCGACTCCGAGCGTCACCTGCTCAACGAATTGCGGCGCGCCAACGAGCAGCTGGAACGCTTGGTACATGAGCGGACAAAGGCCCTGAATGAACGGAACGGCAAGCTGGAGGCCGAACTGGGTGAGGCCAGAGCGGAAGTACAGCGCCTGCGCTTGCAGTTGGCGGGGCGTGGCGTCGCCGGATAAACCGGCAATTCCGGCGCCTGCCGGTAGTCAGCCCGGCGCGAGGAATGCCCGGATCGCCGCGTTGAGCTGCCGGGGCTGTTCGTGGATCACCCAGTGGCTGCCATCCGGAAAGCGCTCGATGCGCAGGTCCGGCACGAGTTCATCCAGGCCTTCGAGCAGCACCGGACCCAGCGCCGTGTCGGCCTCGCCCCAGATCACCAGCGTTGGCACGTGCACTGTCAGCGCCGCCGGGTCGAGCTTGAGTGCGGCGGCGCCGGGGTCGCCGGCCGTCGGCGGGTAGAGCGGCGAGGCGCGGTAGAGCTTGAGGGCGCAGGCCAGCGCGCCGGGCTGCGACCAGGCGGCGAGGTAGCGCGGGATGTCGTCGTCGTTCAGCGCGCAGCGGCCGCTGGCGGTGGCGTTGAACATTTTCAGCAGGCGCTCGAAGCCGTTTTCGCCCAGCACGCGCTCGGCCTTGTCGAGGCGGAAGAAATTCATGTAGGCGCTGGCCGCCTGCTGCGCCGGGTCGTGAGCCAGGGCGCGGGCGAAGGGCACGGTATGCGGCGCGTTGATGATGACCAGCTTGTTCACGTACTGCGGGTACAGCGCGGCGAAGGTCCAGGCGATGGCGCCGCCCCAGTCGTGCGCCACCAGCACGCAGGACTTGTCTTCCTGCCCTGCGCGCAAGTGCTCGATCAGTTGGCGCAGGTCTTCCAGCAGCGGCTTGATGCGGTAGGCCTCGACACCCTCGGGTTTGTCGGACAGGTTGTGGCCGCGCAGGTCGAAGGCCACCGCGCGGTAGTCGCGGCCGAACTCGTCGAGCTGGGCGTGCCAGCAATACCAGAACTCGGGAAAGCCATGGACGAAGAGCATCAGCGGCGCATCGGCCGCGCCCCGCGCGACGCAGTGCAGGCGGATGCCGTTGGCCGGGGCGTAGAACTCGTCCATCAGTCCTTGAACACCGGCTCGCGCTTCTGCATGGCGGCGGCGCCGGCCTCGAACAAGTCCTTCGACATCAGCATCGCCGAGTTCCAGGTGGCGATGTAGTTGAGGCCGTCGGCCACCGAGTGGTCGCGGGCGTAGGTGATCATTTCCTTGCAGCCGCGGATCGCCAGCGGCGACTTGGCGGCGATGCTCCGCGCCGTCTCCATGACGCCGGCGTGGAGCGCTTCGGCGGATTCGTAGCAGCGGTTGACCAGGCGCATCTCTTTCGCTTCGGCGCCATCGACGCGGCGGCCGGTGTAGGCCAGCTCGCGTGCCATGCCCTCGCCGATCAGGCCGGGCAGGCGCTGCAGGGTGCCGACGTCGGCCGTCATGCCGACGTCGATCTCGCGCACCGAGAACCAGGCCTCGGCCGAGCAGTAGCGCATGTCGCAGGCGGTGACGAGGTCGATGCCGCCGCCGATGCAGGCGCCGTGGATGGCGGCCAGCACCGGCTTGCGACAGCGCTCGACCGAGCTCAGCGTGTCCTGCAGGCGCAGGATCAGGCGGCGCAGCTTTTCGCGCTTGCGGGCCTCGTCCTCGTCCTCGATCTTGGCGGGAACGCCCATCAGGAGCGCAAGATCGATGCCCGAGGTGAAGTATTTGCCGCGCCCGACCAGGACCCCGACGCGGGCTTCGGGGGTCTCGTCCAGCCATTGCATGGCCTGCTCTATTTCGTACCACATCGGCTCGCTCATGGCGTTGGCCTTGTCGGGGCGGTTGAGGGCGATGGTGGCGACGTTGCCGTCGAGCGTTACGTCGAGGGTGCTGAATTCCATGGGGCTTCCTTTCAGAAATCGGGCGGAGACTGGAAATTGTCGCGCAACTCGCGCTTGAGGATCTTGCCGATGGCGCTGCGCGGCAGGGCGGCGACGATTTCGACGGCGGCGAGGCGCTGGGTCTTGCCCAGGCGGGCGTTGGCCCAGTCGCGAAGTCCGGTCGCGGTCGAAATCGCCGTGCCACCAGCGCCGACTCCTGCAACGACGAAGGCCACCGGCGTTTCGCCCCAGCGCTGCGAGGCGACGCCGACCACGGCCGCTTCGGCCACAGCCGGGTGCTGCGCCAGCACGGCTTCGAGGTCGCTGGGATAGACGTTGAATCCGCCGCTGATGATCATGTCCTTCTTGCGGTCCATCAGCGTCAAAAAGCCATCGGCATCGAAGCGGCCGACGTCGCCGGTACGGATGAAGCGCTTGCCGTCCGGCGCGTACCACTCGGCCTCGCGGGTCTTTTCCGGCTGGCGGTGGTAGCCCCGCATCATCGCCGGTGAATGGCCGACGATTTCACCGATTTCGCCGGGCGCGACTTCGCGGCCGGCCTCGTCGATCAGGCGGATGTCATGGCCCTCGGCCGGCTGGCCGACGGTGGCGAGCTTGTGCGGGTGCTCGTGTGCCTTGAGCACCACCGTGCCGCCGCCTTCGGTCATGCCGTAGTACTCGATCAGGCCGCCCGGCCAGCGGCGCAGGATGTCGGCCTTGAGCGCGGCGGCGAAGGGCGCGCTGGTGCAGAACTTCATGCGGAAGGCGGAGAGGTCGTGGCGATCGAATTCGCGGTGCGCCATCAGGCGCGCGTACTGCACCGGCACCAGCATGCTGTGGGTGGCGCGATGGCCTTGCGCGAGTTCGAGATAGCGGGCGGCCTCGAACTTCGGCATCAGCACGGCGGTGCCGCCCAGCACCACGGCGGGGAAGAAGCTGACCAGCGTGGTGTTGGAGTAGAGCGGTGTCGACACCAGGGTCACGGCATCGGGCCCGTAGCCGTGGTCGCGGGCGCGCTGCGCATGGACCCAGCGCATGCCGTGCGGCTGGACGATGCCCTTGGGTGTGCCGGTGGTGCCCGAGGAATAGATGATGTTGAAGGGCCAGTCGGGGCGGATCGCCACCGGTTTCGGCTGGCTGCCGGCCGGGGCCAGCCAGGTCGAGAAACGCGTAGCGGTGGCGGATTCGTCAAGCGCGATCCAGGGCACGCCGATCCGGTCCCGCACCGGCGCCAGTTCGCCGGCGACGGCGGCATCGACGAAGAACAGGCGCGCTTCGGCATTGGCCGCCATGTCGGCGATGGTCTGCGGCGTCGACGAGGGCGCCAGCGGTGCGACGGCGATGCCGGCGCGCAGCGCGCCGAGGAAGACGGCGGCATATTCGAGCGAGGTGCCGGCGCAGATGGCGACGGCTTCGGTGGGGCGTATGCCGGCGCGCTGCAGGGTCGCGGCAACACGGTCCATCATCGTGTCGAGCGTGGCGAATGAGACGCGGCGTTCGCCCTCGATCAGGGCCGGGTGGTTGGGGCGTTGCCGCGCATGGAGGCGGATCAGCTCGCCGTAGCTGCCGAAGGGGCGGGCGAGCAGTTGGTCCAGAGTCATTCGGCCTTGGGCGGCGCCGGGTCGCGACGCCGGTACATGCCGTAGCCTTCCATCTGGGCGACTTCCTCGTTTTTCTGGTTCAGCACTTCCCAGCGCACGAGGACCAGGCCGACGTGCGGCTTGCTTTCCATCGGCCGCGCTTCCAGGACCACCGAGCGCACGTGCAGCGTGTCGCCGGGGCGCACCGGCTTGATCCAGCGGATGTTCTCCAGGCCGGGCGAGCCGAGGCTGGCGGTGTCGAGCAGGAATTCGTCGCACATCATGCGCATCGCCATGGCGCAGGTATGCCAGCCGCTGGCGCACAGCCCGCCGAAGAGGCTGGCCTTGCCGGCTTCTTCCGACAGGTGGAAGGGCTGCGGGTCGAACTTCTTCGCGAAGTCGATGATCTCCTCGGCGCTGACGGTGTAGTTGCCGAATTCGCGGACCTTGCCGACGGGGAAATCTTCCCAGTAGTACTTGTAGGTTTTGGTGGTCATGTCATCTTTCAGGCAGGACGCAGGGCGCCGTCCTGCAGCTTCGGCACAACGTCGTAACAGCTTTCCTGGGCGGCGAAGGCGACTTCGTCATCGAGGCTGCGCGCCAGCATCATGCGGCCGACGCGGGCGCGACGCAGGGCGTCGAGGCCGTCGCAGTGGTCGTGCAGCAGTTCGGCGGCGAGCGCGGCATCGGAATACTCGGCGTCCGGCAGCGCCTGGTGGAACAGGGAGACGAAGTAGCCGGCGCCGTAGAAATCCTCGAGGTTGAAGTTGTCCGCCGAGCCGGAGCAGACGATGAGGATGGTGGCCTCCGCATGGTCGGCGACGATGCGCTCGACCACGGCGCGGCCGTTGAGCAGAGCGGCGGCGTAAACGTGGGCGGCGCCCTGCGACTTGGCCAGCGCCACGGTGCCGTTGGTGGTGCAGTAGATCAGGCGCCGGCCGGCGATCCCCTCGGCCAGCAGGGCCTTGGGCGTCGGGTGTACGAAGCCGGGCAGTGTGTCGGCATTGAGTTCGCCAGAGAGCACGTAGGAGCCTTCCGGGTAGGTGGCGGCTGCCGCCTGCGCGGCACGGCCGTCGAGGGTGGCGATGACTTCGGTCGCGCCATGGGCCAGGGCGGTGACGATGGAGGAGGTGGCGAAAAGGATGTCGAGCACCACCACCACCTTGCCTTCGAGGCGCTGGGCGTCGAGTTCTTCTTTTTTCAGCAGGACATGAACCTTAGCCATCCGTGCGTTCCTTGGGCACGGCCGGCTTCATCAGGGCGAAGACGCCGGTGCCGGTCATGATCACGCGCTCGCCGCAGACCAGCGTGCAACTGGCATAGGCCAGGCGTCCGCCCATGCGGTCGAGGTCGACGTGGGCCTCGACCCAGTCGCCGGGTTCGGCGGCGGAGACGAAGTTGGTGGTGAGGCTGACCGTGACGATGGGCTGCGGCGGCTCCTTCGAGCTGGAGACGACGATGCCCAGCGCCGTGTCGAACATCGAGACGAGGAAGCCGCCGTGGGCGATGTGGCGGATGTTGCAATGGCGTTCCTCGACGCGGATCGCCAGCACCATCTGCCCGCGTTCGCCGCCCTTGCCGGCATCGATGCGGTAGTACCAGGGGCCGAGGCCGGTCAGGTAGCCGCCGCCGCGCTTGAGGGGCTTGTAGCCCTCGGGAATGTTCTCGGTCATCAGGTTTTGTGAATCTTGTCGGGGTCGGGAGCGCGTTTTTCGAGGAAGGCGGCGAAGATTTCCTTGGCGGCGGGGGCGGCGACGAGGTCGCCGAAGAAAATCACTTCCTCGTCGATGGCCTCGATCGCGCTGCGATCCGGCGGGCGTTTCAGGAGCGCCTTGGTCACGGCGAGCGAGCCGGCCGGGCGGGCGGCGAGCTTCTGCGCGGCTTCCATGGCGGCGGCCATCAGTTCGCCGGGCGCCAGCACGCGATTGACGAAGCCGGCTTCCCGTGCGGTCGTGGCATCGAAGGGCTCACCCAGCATCAGCAGTTCGGCGGCGCGCTGGTAGCCGGCGACGCGCGGCAGCAAGAGGCTGGAGCCGCCCTCGGGGCAGAGCGCGAGATTGACGAAGGGCAACTGGAAGCGGGTATTGTCGGCGGCATAGACCAGGTCGCAATGCAGCAGCATGGTCGTGCCGATGCCCACCGCGTTGCCGGCGACGGCGGCGACGATGGGCTTTTCGAAGGCGGCGATCAGGTGCAGGAAGGGGATGGCGGCGCTCGGGTCGCCCACCTTGCGCTGCAGGAAGTCGGCGAGGTCGTTGCCGGCGGTGAACATGTCGTCCTGGCCGCGCAGCAGCACCACCCGCACATGGCTGTCGTCCCGCGCCCGCGACAGCGCCGCACTCATGGCGCGATACATGTCCGAGGTGATGGCGTTCTTCTTCTCGCGGCGACTGATCTCGATGCCGAGGATGCCGTTCTGTTGGGTAACCAGGATGTTGGGGTGGCTCATTGGTTTAGAAACTTTCAGGTGGCATCGCTAGAGTGGTGTCGTCGAGGCTGCGCAGGAGTTCGTGCCATTGGCGGACCTTGGGCAGCTCCCAGCGGTAAAACCAGCGGCAGGCGGCCAGTTTGCCACGATAGAAGTCCCCATCCGTGCTCTGGGTGGCGATGCCGCTTTGCAGCCCGCGCTGCGCAGCGATGGTCTGGCGCAGCCAGATCCAGGCGATCACCGTGTGGCCGAAGGCTTCGAGGAAGAGCACGGCATTCGCGAGTGCCAGCGTCGGGTTGGCGGCCAGCACCGGGGCCAGGGCCTGCAGCGTGGTGGCGACCTCGTTCATGGCCGCCTGCAGTTCGCCGGCGTAGGGAGCCAGCGCCGGATCGCCTTGCGCTTCGGCGACGGTCTTGCCGGCTTCGCGGGCGAACAGCTTCATCGCCGCGCCACCGTTCATAACCGCCTTGCGCCCGAGCAGGTCGAGCGCCTGGATGCCGTGGGTGCCTTCGTGGATGGGGTTGAGGCGGTTGTCGCGGTAGAACTGCTCGACCGGGTATTCGCGCGTGTAGCCGTAGCCGCCGTGGATCTGGATTGCCAGGCTGTTGGCTTCGAGGCACCACTGCGAGGGCCAGGACTTGGCGATCGGCGTCAGCAGGTCGAGCAGCAAACTGGCCTCCTGAATCGCCGTGTCGTCAGCGCCGACTCTTGTTTCATCTACGAGGCGTGCGCAGTAGAGGCAGAGCGCATAGCCGGCCTCGACATAGGCCTTTTGCGCCAGCAGCATGCGGCGGATGTCGGCGTGTTCGATCAGCTTGAGCTGCGGGTCGTTCGGGTTCTTGTTGGTCGGCGCGCGGCCCTGCGGGCGCTCTTTGGCGTAATCGAGCGAGGCGAGGTAGCCGCGGTAGCCGAGCATCACCGCGCCCATGCCGACGCCGATGCGCGCCTCGTTCATCATGTGGAACATGTAGGTGAGGCCCTTGTGCGGCTCGCCCACCAGTTCGCCGATGCAGGCGTCCTTTTCGCCGAAGCTGAGCATGGTCGAGGTGGTGCCGCGATAGCCCATCTTGTGGATCAGGCCGGCCAGCGCCACGTCGTTGCGGGTGCCGAGGCTGCCGTCTGCAGCGACGTGGAACTTGGGCACGATGAACAGCGAAATGCCCTTGACACCCGGCGGCCCGCCGGGGATCCTGGCCAGCACCAGGTGCACGATGTTTTCCGACAGATCGTGGTCACCGGCGGAAATGAATATCTTGTTGCCGACTATCGAATACCTGCCATCTGCATTGGGCGTTGCGCTGGTGGTGATGTCGGAGAGGCTGGAGCCGGCCTGCGGCTCGGTGAGCGCCATGGTGCCGAAGAAGCGGCCGGCCAGCAGCGGGCCGAGATACTTTGCCCGTTGCGCCTCGCTGCCGAAGCGGTGGATTACATTGGCGTTGGCGATGGTGAGGAAGGGATAGGCCGCGGTGCCGACATTGGCGCCCTTGAACAGCGAGAACGCCGCCTGCGTCAGCAGCACCGGCAACTGCATGCCGCCGCGTTCGAAATCATGGGCGGCGGCGATGAAGCCGGCCTCGCAAAAAGCCTTCAGCGCCTCGGCGACTTCCGGGATCATGCTCACGCGCTGGCCGTCGAAAGTCGGCTCGTGCTCGTCGGCCTTGCGGTTGTGGGGCGCGAACTTCTCTTCGGCGATGGCGGCCGCCGTATCGAGCACGGCGGCGAAGGTTTCGCGGCTGTGCTCGGCGTAGCGCGGACGCTGCGTCAGCGCTTCGGCGTCGAGGACTTCGAAGAGCTGGAAGTCGAGGTCGCGGCGGTTGATGATCCCCGCCACGGTCAGGCGGCCAGCAAGCTGTCGGAAAAACGGCCGAGGTGGTAATCGACGTCGCCGAAAGTGAGTCCGATCATGGTCAGGCGCTTGAAGTAGTGGCCGACGTTGAGTTCGTCGGTGACGCCCATGCCGCCATGAAGTTGCACCGCCTGTTGGCCGACGAGGCGTGCCGACTGCAGGACGTAGGCCTTGGCCGCGGCGATGCAGCGGCTGCGTTCGGCGGAATCAGGCGAATCGGCACGCACGGCGGCCAGCGTCGCCATGGAGCGGGCCTGCTCGGTGGCGATCACCATGTCGGCCATGCGGTGCTGCAGGGCCTGGAACTTGCCGATCGGGGTGCCGAACTGCTTGCGCGTCTTCAGGTATTCCAGCGTGACTTCGTTGAGCGCGGCCATGATGCCGACGGCTTCGGCGCAAAGTGCGGCGTTGGCGTAATCGACGGCGCGCTCGATCAGCGGCAGGGTGCCACCGGCGGGGCCGATCAGGGCCTCGGCACCGATCTCGACGCCGGACAGGCGGATGTCGGCGGCGCGCGCGCCATCCTGGGTCGGGTAGCTGCGCAGGCTGAGGCCGGGCGCCTTGGCGTCGACCAGGAAGAGCGAGAGGCCGAGGCCTTCGCGCGCCGAGACGATGAATTTGCCGGCGGAGGGCGCGGCGAGCACGACCGCCTTGATACCGTCGAGCTTCCAGCCATTTCCCGCCGGCGTGGCTTTGGTGGCGACGTGGTTGAGGGCATAGCGGCCACCGGCCTCATTGTGGGCGAAGGCGAGCATCAGTTCACCGCCGGCGATGGCGGGCAGCAGGGCCTCTTTTTGCGCGGCGCTGCCGGCATCGCGGATCAGGCCGCCACAGAGTACGACGGTGGGCAGGTAGGGCTCGAGCGCCAGGCCGCGACCGAGCATTTCCATGACCAGCATGCTGTCGACGGCGCTGCCATCGAGGCCACCGAAGCCCTCGGGGAAGGGCAGGGCGAGGATGCCGAATTCTGCGAAGGTGGCCCAGGCGGCGCGATCGAAGCCATCCGCTGATCTGCTCATCGCGCGGCGATGTTCGAAGCCGTAGTCGCGGGCGAAGAAGCGGCGCAGGGTGTCCTGCAGGGCAGTCTGTTCTTCCGTGTAGTCGAAGTTCATGGTGTCAGAGTCCAAGGATCATTTGCGAAATGATGTTCTTCTGGATTTCGTTGGAGCCGCCGTAGATGGTGGTCTTGCGCACATTGAAATAGTGACCTGACAAGGGGCCGGCGTCGTCTTCATACGAAGGCATTGCTGGATCACCGGACCAGGCGGGATCGAGCGACTCGTGCAGGTAAGGCAGGGCATAGTGGCCCAGCGCCTGCATCTGCAGTTCGGTCAGCATCTGCTGGATCTCCGAGCCCTTGATCTTGAGGATCGAGGCTTCCGGGCCGGGAGCGCGCTTTTTCTCTCCCTCTGCGGAGATGACGCGCAGGTTGGTGATTTCCAGCGCCATGAGTTCCATCTCGACCTGGGCAATGCGGTCGCGGAAGCGCGGGTCCTCGATCAGCGGGCGGCCGGCGCTGCTTTCGCGGCGGGCGATGGCCTTGAGCTTTTTCAGTTCGCGCTTGGAGCGGCCGACGCCGGCGATGCCGGTGCGCTCGTGGCCGAGCAGGAACTTGGCGTAGGTCCAGCCCTTGTTCTCTTCGCCGACGCGGTTCTCGACCGGAACCCTGACGTCTTCGAACCAGACCTCGTTGATCTCGTGCTCGCCGTCCATCATGATGATCGGGCGCACGGTGATGCCCGGCGTCTTCATGTCGATCAGCAGGAAGGAGATGCCCTCCTGCTGGCGGCCTTCGGTACTGGTGCGCACCAGGCAGAAGATCCAATCGGCGTACTGGCCCAGCGTGTTCCAGGTCTTCTGGCCGTTCACGACGTAATGGTCGCCCTCACGGACGGCGCGGGTCTTCAATGACGCCAGGTCGGAGCCTGAGCCGGGTTCGGAATAGCCCTGGCACCACCAGTCGGTGCCGTCGACAATGCGGGGAAGGAAATGCGCCTGCTGGGCCGGGTTGCCGAAGGCCATGATGACCGGCGCGACCATCTTGAGGCCGAAGGGCAGTTGCATCGGTGCGCCGGCATCGGCGCATTCCTCGTCGAAGATGTGCTGCTGCACCGGGCTCCAGCCCGTGCCGCCGTGGCTCACCGGCCAACTGGAGGCGCCCCAGCCGCGCGCATGAAGGATTTTTTGCCAGCGAACGAAGTCATCCCTGGTCATGCGCCGACCGCCGTGGACCTTGCGGCTGATTTCGGCGGGCAGGTTGCCATCCAGGAAGCTGCGTACCTCGTCGCGGAATGCGTGTTCCTCCGGCGTGAAATTCAGATCCATGGGGTGTTGGTCCTCAAGAATGGGCTATGATGGTTCGCAATGCAGAACAATGTTCCGCAAGAATGGTACGCGAGTTAGCCGGATGTGACAAGGCGTCCCCTATCGCCCGGCGGGTTTCCTCGAGACTCGCGCAATCCCGCTGAAGGAGTTTAGGCAACTCTGACGGGCCGCAAATCGGTGCGATGCTTGATTCTTTGTCCACGATCTCCGATAATCCACCCCCTGCCGCCGGGGGGTATTCCCGACTGCAGACGTTCCGGTGGTGGCTGTAGCTCAGTTGGTAGAGTCCTGGATTGTGATTCCAGTTGTCGTGGGTTCGAGTCCCATCAGCCACCCCACCCAAGATCGCCCGCGGGAGCGTCGCCGGCCATTTCACCCCGGGTCGTGCGAGTCAGAAATCGGAGCCTTTGGCTCCGTTTTTTTATCTGTGCCGAAGACCACAGAGTCCTCCGACAGCCAGTCGCAGTCTCGGCGCCGGCGTCCGGAACCCGGATGGTTTCGAAATCCGGCACGGGCCTGCGGTCCGCCTTGGCCAGCATCGGAGCCGATTTCCGACCTTCTTTGGCATGTGAGGCAACGAGGCATAGAATGACCGCGGAGGAGTCAGGGCGAAATCGCGGCAAACGCCGCCGGCCGCCACATCCCTGAGCGAACAGAAGAAGAAGGAAACGGCCCAATGTCGATGCGAAAGCTCATCGTTGCCAATGGAATCTGTTTCGTCGAAATTCCGGCGGCCGGGGTCTACCTGCTTTGCGGTTCGCCTGCCGACGCCGTCAAGCACCTGCTGCGACGGGGAATCATCCAGACCACCGAGCGCAACGGGGTGTCATTCGAAAACGGGCCGAATGCCATCCTCCTGTCGGATGTGATGGTGCAGAACGGGCACTTGTGCAACCTCGCCGAGTTTCCCATTCTGCAGATGCTCTACAGGCAGGGCATGCTGATCCCCAACCATCCCAACAATACCGGCCGCAAACCCCGGCTGATCGGTACCCCCGAGCAACTTGCGGCGCAGTTGCGCTACATCCATCGCGGCAACTACGGACTGATATCTGCCGAGGAGATGATGAAGGCCGGCGTCTCCGAGGCCGAGGCCGACGAGTTGATGCGGGTCAAGCTCAAATTCGCCTTCGGCCAGATCGCGCGACCCGAGGCATTCGTCGAGTGCCATCCTCTGACCGCCGGGAGGATGGACATTGGCGACGGCGTCAGCATCGAGCGAATCGCGAACAATGTCTTCGAGGTGCGTCATGGCGAAGACATGGTCGAAGTTGACCTCAACCTCGGCCAGCACCGGATATATCCCTGCCCCTATCCCCTGAGCCATGTCGCCGTCGATCGCCACTACTTTGCCGTGGTGCATGCCGGCGACGGCGACGGCTGGGATTTCAACCGGCCGGCGATGGGCAGCGTGCTGATCCACCAGGGTCGCGTCTACCTGATCGATGCCGGTCCCAACATCCATTACAGCCTCGATGCGCTGGGCATCGGCAAGAAGGAAGTCGCCGGAATCTTCCATACCCATTGCCATGACGACCACTTTGCCGGCCTGACGACGCTGCTGCAGTGCGACCGGCCGCTGCAATATTTCGCCACGCCACTGGTGCGCGCGTCGGTGACGCGCAAGTTCTGCGCCCTGCTGTCGATTCCAGAAAGCGAGTTCGCCAAGTACTTCGACATCCGCGACCTCGCGTCAGGGGAGTGGAACGACATCATGGGCCTGGAAGTGATGCCTACGGTTTCGCCGCATCCCGTGGAAACCACGGTGTTCAATTTTCGCGTGCTCTGGGAAGGTGGCTACCGCACCTATGCGCATCTTGCCGACATCGCCTCCTTCGCCATGATCGACGCCATGATCAGTCCCGACCTGAGCGCGCCAGGGCTCAGCGCCGCGCGCGCCGATGCGGTCAAGGCGTCCTACCTGGAGCGGGTGGACCTGAAGAAGATCGACATCGGTGGCGGCATGATCCATGGCTGCGCCGAGGATTTTTCCGAGGACCGGTCGAGGCGGCTGCTGCTCGCCCATACCGCACGGGACCTGACGCAGGCCGAGCGCCGCATCGGCTCCGGCGCGCCTTTCGGGACCCTCGACGTGATGATTCCGGGCGAGCAGAATTTCCTGTTGCGCGATGCCAGCGAGTTCCTCAAGAGCTATTTCCCCACGGTGCCGGTGGAGCGACTGCACATGTTGCTCAACAATCGCATCGTCACCTTCAACCCGGAGACCATCATCATGTCCGCCGGATCGGTACCGGCGGAAATCTACCTGCTGCTTGCCGGGAAGGTGGAGATCCTGACCCAGGACCCGAACAGCGCGCACTTCCTGTTCAGCGGATCGCTGCTCGCGGAGTCGGCGGCCATCCACAACCGCGAGAGTGAGGAAACCTACCGTTCCGTCGGCTTCGTCCAGGCCTTGCGCCTGCCGGCCGATCTCTATCGCAACTTTGTCGAGCGCTTCTTTTCAAGCGAGGAATTGCTCAATGTGCGCCTGGTCGAGGAGCGCCTGCGGCGCACCTTCCTGTTCAGTGATGCGGTCACCAATACCACCCTGTTCAGCCTCGCCAAGATCTGCGAGATCACCCGCCTGCATGCCGGCAAGCAGTTCGTCGGCGCGCAGGGGCAACTGCATCTCATCGGCAAGGGGCGGCTGGCGCGTGGCAAGGACGAAAACGCGCCAGTGCTCGGCAAGGGAGAATTCTGGGGTGCCGACGGTCTGTTCGCTGCGGTGCCCAATGGGGCCGAGGCCCCTCCCGTGGAATCCGCTCCGGAAGTCCCGCTGGTCGCGCTCGACAGCTGCGAGATCTATTCCGTGCCGCTGGTCATGGTGGAAAGGATCCCGGTAGTGCGCTGGAAGCTGTTCGAAGCCTTCCGCAACACCCATCCCTACGCCGCGCCGCGTTATCGCGGAACGGCGCGCTGAACGACGGGGTTCTGGCGGTAGAACAGCCTGAGCTGTTCGTGGACATGCGGGTACTCATCCAGCAGCACCGCGGGGTTTTCGAAAAAGGCTTCGCTGGCGACTGCGAAGAACTCGGAAGGCCATTCGGCGCCATAGGGGTCCAGCAGGGTTTCCTCACTGCGATCAACGCGCCGCTGGAAGTCGTCGAACGCCTCGCGCATGACCGCTATCCAGTGCCGGCGCGACATGCCTTCATGCAGCGGCGGCACGCCGTCGGCATCACCGCTGCGCATGTCCAGCTTGTGGGCGAACTCGTGGATCACGACGTTGATGCCGTGGGCGTCGGCCAAGTCATCGAACCAGGAAAGCAGCACCGGGCCCCCGTGCCAGGCCTCGCCCATGACTTCGTCGTCGTACACGTGCACCACCCCATCCTCGTCGATCATGCGGCGCGGGATCAGGAAATCGCCGGGATACACCACGATGCCGACCCAGCCCGCATACCAGTCGAGGCCGAGGTGGAGGACCAGCAGGCAGGCCTGCAGCGCGATGGTGAGCTGGATGCGGGGCGTCAATTGCAGGCCCTGGGCGCCGCTCCATTGTTTTTCCGCGATGAACTGGCGGGCCAGCAGGCGCAACTGCGCGCGCTCGTCGGGTAGCAGGTGGCAGAGAAAATGCAATTCGGACTCGACCTGCTCCCATAGCGATTCCGCAATGTCCAGGCGGTCGGCCTGGCGCCGCCGCCACCAGTCGGATATGCCCATGATCAGTTGCCGCCCGCCTCGCCTGCGGCGCCGACATGGATCACCTCGGGTGGCGGGGACGGCAAGCAGGATGGGGTGCGCGGCAGGTTCGTCATGGAAGGGCGATTATGCACGGCATGGGATAATCGCCGCATGGTCTCCGTGGTGCATTCCCTCAAGCCGTCGAGCGGCGAAGCCGAGGTGCTGGAACGCCTGTGCGCCGGGCTGCCGGAGCCGGCCGCGGCGCGCGCTGCCGAAGCGCTGGCGCTGGCCCGCGACGCCTATGGCGACAAGCAGGTCGGTACCGGCGAAGCAGTCCTGCAACACGCCTTGGGCATGGCCCTGATCGTCGCCTCGCTCGACCTCGATGCCGATGCTCGCGTTGCCGCGCTTCTGTTTGCCGCCAGCGACCACGTGCCGGATTGCGGCGAACGCCTGAAAGCCGGCTTTGGCGACACTGTGGCGGGACTGGTCGATGGCC
>NZ_JAFLDR010000079.1 GCF_017302275.1 Sulfuritalea sp. | reverse complement strand
GCCACCCTCGAAATTCGCCTCGATCGTGCAACGACCCAGGCGCCCAAACTCCATCTCCCCACGCGTACAATTTGGCATCGGCGGAATACTCCGTTAATCCTGTCTCGACACCAGTATTAACGCGCCTCACGGCGATTCCGCCGACCTACTTTCGTGAAATATCCGGGCTAGCCCACCTTGGGCGCCATGTCAGGGAACCAGCGGCCCGTCGAACTCGCGAAGCCTGGCCGCGACAAAATCGACGATGTCCGGCGGCACCCCAGCCGCGAGGGCGAGAAACAGATCGAGGACACGATCACGCCCGAATGGTCCGTTGGCATACAGGAACGGCGTGTCATTCACCCCGGCCATCGGTTCGCCGTCATCCACCACGTAGTGCGTGAAGCCACGATCCTTTCGCCAGGACACGGAATGCTCGTTCCTGTGCTTGTCGTAGGCCAGTTGGAAACCCGAAATCGACCCGCTGTCTTCCTCCCAGACGACGAGGTCGAGGTCATGGCAGAAGAACCAGCGCCGCTTCGCGCCGCCCGCCGACTGCTGCACATTCTGGAGTTCCCTCAGCATGCGATCTCCGCAGGTTCAAGATGACGGGCGCCGCGCGGTTTGAACCCGCGGCGCCCGGTAGAGGATGGGCCGGTCGTCGTTCGCACTAGCGCGCCACCCAGCCACCGCAAACCGGAAACACCTGCCCCACGAAGCAACTCGCCGGCTCGCTGCAAAGGTAGGCCGCAAACTCGGCGTCCTCTCGTGCCCCGACCAGGCGCCCCAGGGGAACCTCGCGCTTCAGGCGTTCCTGGAACCTGGGATTGCCCTGGACCCCGGGCGGAAAGTAGGTCGGGTTGTCGACGAAGTTCTGCGCGATCGCATTCACCTGCACGTTATGGGGGGCCACCTCCACGCCGACTGCCTGCACATAGGCAAGCTGGGCGCCGCGGGCGGCACTGTAGGTCGAGGCGCGCTTCATCCCGCGCAGCGCCGAGGCGCTGCCCATGACGAGGATCCTGCCCGAGCGGCGCGCGATCATGGCCGGCAGGACGGCACGGAACAGTCGCGGCAGGGGATGCACCAGTGCGGCGAAGGTATCGTTCCATTCGCCGTCCGAAACCTCCGTGGCCGCCGTGCTCGGCGCCGGTATCGCGAGGTTGGCAACGAGGACATCGACATGGCCGGCCGCGGCAACGACGGCGGCCACCGCATCGGCGCTCGTGAGCGGGTCGGTACTCGGGATCACCGTCGCACCATGACCGGAGAACACCTCGCACAGCACCGGCGCCATGAACGCGTCGGCGTGGGTGACGAGTACGCGCTTGCCCGACAGGATCTGATGTGACATGGGTTCTCCTTCCGGTAACGATATAACGACCACGCACCTACCAAAACCAGTCGGCGCCCCACGGGGACTTCCTTCGGTTGCTGGCGGCACTGTGTAAATCGCAGTCTGTCACCGATTTGCGCTTCTTTCAGAGCGGCGGCCAGATCGTCGCGAACAGTTCGGGCAAGGTTCCGGCGGCGGGGGCGCCGATGCTGGCATGGCAATGCGCGGCCAGCGCCGTCGGCGCCGGATTGACTTCGATCACCCGCGCCCCCCTGTGCAGCGCACGCCATGGCAGGCTGGCCGCCGGCTCCACTTCCAGCGACGCGCCGACCGAGATCAGGGCATCGCACTCCTCGACGGCGTTCCATGCCGCCTCCAGCATCTCGACCGCCAGCGGCTCGCCGAACCACACCACGTCGGGCCGCAGCAGGGCGCCGCAACCGGGACAACGCGGCACCCGCCCGGCGCGCAGCTCGATGACCCGCAGATCGGCACGTTCCGCCCAGGGGTCGCAGCGCTCCCACACGGCATAGCCCGCGCATACCGGGCAGATCACCGGCGGCGCCGCGGCGGCGAACGCCGCCTCTTCATCGACAAAGGATTTCAGCCGCAGCAGGTTGCCGTGCAGTTCGATCACCTTCGCGCTGCCGGCGCGCTGGTGCAGGTTGTCGATGTTCTGGGTGACCACCGTCACCTCCAGCCTCGCCCGCTCCAGAACCGCGATCGCCTCGTGCCCGGCGTTCGGCCGCGCCGCGCGCACCGCCTCCGCCAGATGCACGTGCCAATCCCACACCCGCTGCGGATCGGCGCGAAACGCCCGGGGCGTGGCGATTTCCATCGGGTCCACACGCGCCCAGAGCCCGGTCAGGCGGTCGCGGAAGGTCGGGATGCCGCTTTCCGCCGACATGCCGGCGCCGGTGAACACGACCACGCGACGCGCCGCCCGCAGATCGGCGAGGAGCGCCGAATCAAGCATGGAAGCCGTGGCGCGCGCCGTACCGCCAGCGACCGAAGGAAGTCCCCGTGGGGCGCCGACTTTTGAAGCGGCTAAGGCCACAGGGGGCGGAGGCAATTCGCGGTTTGTTTCGCATCGTTGATACGTCGATTTCCGGATTACAAATTCCTGCTGTTCACTTCGTGGCGTTCACGCATCCGCTGCATGACCGGGGACGTTCAACAGGCTACGAATCGCAGTTTGGGCCGTACCGCTTTACGCAGCGACATTTTCGCGCATGGACTTTCCGTAGACCAGTAGCAACCGGATTTCCCGGCGAGACGGTTGAAGTAAATGACTCGCACCCCGCCACGCTTGCCACGACCAGAACTACCCCAGCGGGCTTTCCCTACACCTCCCGATCCGGGAACAACATCCCCGGCATCCGAGTTTCCAGTGATGAAGGTGATAAAGGTGTTTCGACCTTCATCGTTCCAGCAATCGCTGGCGAGGCGCACGAAGGTAAGGTTTGGAATCACCGGCGCTGCGCGGTTTCATCGCGGGGCGTCCGGTGGAATGATGGGTTCGGCCACATTGCAACTACGCGTGCCGGTCCTTGCGCCCAAGACCTTCCGCGATGAATGTCAGTACAAGAGTATTTAGCGACACACCCTCTGCCTTTGCGCGTGTAGCCAACCGTGCGTGGACCGTCTTTGGAACGCGAGCGACAAACTTTCCCGATGCGACACCCCCGCTATTCGGGGCAGGAATTGGTAGCTCCTTTGCCTTGAGTGCGGCAATCGTCGACTTCAAAGCGTCCTTCCCATTCGTGAGCGCTTCCTCGACTGTTTCGCCATCAGATAGGCATTCCGAGAAATCAGGGTACGAAATTAGAAAGCCCCCGCCTTCCTCGGCCGACAGCGGGCGGATCTCAAACGGGTAGTCAATTTTCTTTCCCATGGTTCATGCTCCTTCAACGAGTTCCAGGAACTTCTTGACGTAGATCGCCTTGATCGGACGCCGGGCCGGAACGGGGGAGCGTCTTGCCATCAGGGCGCACGAAGACGCAGTGACTCGTTCCAACGTGCCGCCAGTCGATTCCGTTCTGGCGCGCTACTGTTTGAAGCTGCGCCAGCTTCCAATCGAGCGGATTGCTACGCATGGCTTGAAGCAGTTTGACGGCAGTATTCATGCGATAAACGATACTACAGGCAACATCACTGCGCAAGTGTAGATGCCGGAAATCGCGCAAAGAGCAGCAAAAAACTGGACGCCACTTTATGGGGCCGAATCGGGATAGGGGAAAGCCTCACGGCCCCCCCTCCCACACCATCGGACGTACGGGTCACGTATCCGGCGGTTCGATGAATTGAATTCCTACGGTGGCGCAAGGCTGGGTAGTCCCAAGCAGGAAGACCCTGAACCTGCTGAATGCGGGCTGCATTCTCGAAAAGTCGGCGCTGGCGGCACGGCGATCCGATGAATCCGATGGTGAGATAACAAATGGCGCGAAGGAAATCGCGCCATCGGGAGAGGCCTTTGCGGCTTGAAAAGGGGTTTTTCTACAGCTTCAATCGGGATAGGAAGAAGCCTCGCGGCCCCTCCCTCCCACACCACCGGACGTACGGGTCACGTATCCGGCGGTTCGATGAATTGAATTCCTACCGTGGCGCAAGGCTGGGTAGTCCCAAGTTGATGAAGAAGCGCAAGGGTAGCGCGATTGCCAAGGCGGGCGTCTTCGACAGCCGCCATGGACCATGCGCCGACTTGCTGGTGTTCCACGCTTCGCGCACTGATACCCCGCGCTTGCGCAGTTCCCGATAGCCGGCCGCGCCCCATTGTTTCCAGAGATAGCAACGCAACTTGCGCCGTACCCACTTGTCGATGTCGCGCAGAGGACTCAGCACTTCGGCAATGCCGAAGTACGCTTTCCAACCAAGCAGGGTGTCTCTCAGCTCCGCGACGACAGCGCCAATGCTGGTGCCTCGCGTACGACGGGTCAGTTCCCGCACCCGGTCCTGCAGCTTCTCGAGGGCCTTATCGGCCACCTTCAGCTTCGCTCCGTTGCGACTGACCGTGAAGCCCAGGAACTTGCGGTTCATGGGCCGATCCACCGCGCTTTTCAACGGATTCACTGTGAGTCGCAGTGTGTCGCTGACATAGCGTGTCACGCTCGCCATCACCCGCATCCCTGCCCGTTGGCTTTTGACCAGAATGTTGCAGTCATCGGCATAGCGGGCGAAGCGGTGGCCGCGCCGGGCCAGTTCCCAATCCAGTTCATCCAGAACCACGTTGGCCAGCACCGGCGAGAGCGGCCCACCTTGCGGCACGCCCAAGTGGGTGGGCACGACTTGCCCACCCCCCACGCTCACGCCCGCCTTCAGGAAGCGATTGACCAGTCGCAGCAGTGGAGCATCCGGACAACGGCTTTTTAGCCGTGCCATCAGCCGGTCATGATTGACCCGGTCGAAGAAGGCTTGCAGGTCCATATCCACCACCCAGCGGTGTCCGGCCCGGATGTTCGCCTGCACTTCGCGCACGGCCTGATGGGCCGAACGTTGCGGGCGGAATCCGTAGCTGTGGCGATGAAAGTGAGGTTCCCATTGCGCTGATACGACTTGCGCGATGGCTTGCTGGATGAACCGGTCCAACACCGTGGGGATGCCCAGAGGACGGGTCTTCCCGTCGCCCTTGGGAATCTCCACACGCTTCACGGGTTGCGGACGATAGCTGCCCGTTTCCAGTTGCGCACGTATTCCCAGCCAGTGGTGCAGGAGGTATTCCGGCAGTTGATCGACTGTCATGCCATCGATCCCCGGCGCGCCTTTGTTCCGGCGCACTTGCTTCAAGGCGCGCTGTAGATTTGCCCGTTCCAACACTTGGGCAAACAGCGTTTGGGTGTGAATCGACTCGGGTTGTCCTGGCGATCCAGAGGCGAGTTCATCCTGCGGCTTGGCCGCAGCCTGCTGGCGCAGGTGGTCAGATGCGTTCCCGTCTCTCTTCGTCACGATCCGTTGTCTTTCATCGTTCGGGCCTTCGGCGGTGGCGTCGCCTACTATGCCCTTTGCTGACTTCTCCACGGTTTTCAGCGCCCG
>NZ_JAFLDR010000078.1 GCF_017302275.1 Sulfuritalea sp. | reverse complement strand
GTCCAAAAATAGGATCAATTTTACCCTCACGGGCTTTTCCGGTCACATCGGTGGTATAGAGGTCTAAGGCTGTTTCGCCGCTTGGTTGTTCGCCATCGGTGGCTCCGGCGGCTGCGCCCGCCTTGCCGGCCCAGGCCCCGGCAGCGGCAGACAAGCCGGTGATGCGTTGAGTCGGACGTGAACCGGGCGCGACCATGATCGAACTGCTCCAGTTCCGCCACTCGCCCTACAACGAAAAAGTGCGCTGGGCGCTCGACTTGAAGCGCGTGCCGCACCGGCGCCGCAGCCTGCTGCCGGGGCCGCACATGGGCGTGGTGAAGAAGCTCACCGGCCGCACCCAGACGCCGGTGCTGGTGCTGGACGACGGCTCCGCCATCGCCGGTTCGGGGCGCATCCTCGACTGGCTGGAGCAGCACCATCCCGCACCGCGCCTGACGCCCGACACTCCGGCCGAACGCGAACAGGCGCTGATGATCCAGCGACACTTCGACGACGACATAACGCCGCGCATCCGGCGCACCGTGCTCGACGCCCTGCTGCGTCGCCCGCGCTTTTTCGCCGCCGTGTTCGCCGAGGCCGAATCGCCGCTGAAGCAGCGGCTCTACTCGCTGATCGTGCCGCTGGCAGCACCCATGGTGCGCAAGGGCAACGGCATCACCGGCGCCGCCGCCGTGGCCGACGGCATTGCCGCCGCACACGAAGCCCTGGACTCGTCGCCGCGCAGGCCAAAGGGACCGGCTACCTGGTCGGCGATCGTTTCGGCATCGCCGACATCACCGCCGCCACCGCGCTGGCCACCGTGGTCCGGCCCGACAATTCGCCGATGCAAAGCCCGCAACCGGTCGACCCGCTGTTCGCGGAACTGATCGCACCCTTCCGCGAGCATCCGGGAGCGCAGTGGGTGCGCGACATCTACGCCCGGCACCGTGTCGCCAGCGCCGACTTCGAAGGGCCCAGCCCGTATTGACCGGTAGATCGTTGCGGCGGCGATCTCAATGGAACCGTTCGGCCCGAGCCTGTCGAAGGCCTGTCGTGGCAAGGAAAACGCGGTTCGACAGGCTCACCGCGATCGGTAACGGGTCTTGCTGGAACGATCCACTAGCTTCCGCCGAAACGCGGCGGCCGCTTTTCGAGGAAGGCGGCGAGGCCCTCGGCATAGTCCTGCGTGGCGAGGAAGGCGAAGCTGGCGCGCTTTTCGTCCAGCGTCAGCGGCCTGCCATCCATCAGCCGCGCGATCCACTGCTTGTGCCAGCGCGCCACCAGCGGCGCTCCGGCGGCGATGCGGGCGGCGGTCGCGCGCGCTTCGTCCGCCACCGCGTGGTCGGCCACCACGCGCGTCAGCAAGCCCTTGGCATAGGCCTCGACCGCGGACAGCAGGCGGCCTTCGAGCAGGATTTCCTTGGCCACGGCCGGCCCGGCCAGCTTGAGGAAACCCGCCAACTCGCCGGGATACATCGAAAAGCCGAGCTTCATGATCGGCGCGCCGAACTTGGCGCCCTCGCCCGCGATGCGCAGGTCGCAGGCGCAGGCGATCTCCAGCCCGCCACCGACGCAGGGCCCGAGGATCGCCGCCACGGTCGGATGCGGGCAGGACTCGATCGCCGCCAGCGCCGCGCCCACCGCCTCGTGATAGGCCAGCGCACTGTCGACGTCGGCGCGGCCCGTCCTGAATTCCTCGAGGTCGCCACCGGCGGCGAAGGCCGCGCCCTCGCCGCGCAGGATCACGCAGCGCAGGATTTCGTCGGCGGCCAGCGCCGCCATGGTTTCGCGCAGGCGCCGCCACATGAATGCATTCAGCGCATTGAGCTTGTCGGGATTGAACAGGGTGACGGTGGCGATGGCGCCGTCGCGCTCGCAGAGGATGTCGGGGTTCATGTCGATATTCCGGTGTCGATCAGCAACAATAACCCAAGCGCGCCGAAGGCGGGCAGGCCGCGTGCTTCACAGCGCGTCGGATTCGACCACCTGCACTCCGGGTTCGCGTGACAGCGCCCCGTGCAGCAAGGCCTGGGCGATCTGTCGGGGCGTCACGACGCGGTACTTCTTCGGGATCACCGGCTTCAAGGCGCGGGCGAACAGCACCCCAAGGTGTTCGGCCGGCCGCGCCCGTTCGCGCTCGGCGTCAATCAGCGAGGGGCGCACGAGGGTGGTGCCGGCAAATCCGAGGTCGATGATGCCCTGTTCGGCCTCGGCCTTGGTACGCAGATAGAAGTTGCCCGTCGCGCTGGCGCCGAGCGAGGAATTCAGCGCATAGCGCGTGGCGCCGGCGGCCTTGGCGAAGCGGCCGATCAGGATCGGCAGGTCGCGGTCGACGCGGGCGAATTCGGCCTGCGACCCGGCGGCGCGGATCGTGGTGCCCAGGGTGCAGATCACCGCGTCGCAGGCCCAGAAATCCTCGTCGCCGGTCAGGGTGCCCAGGTCGAGCACCGGATTGTCAAGCTTCGCCGCGCGTCGCGACAGCGGGCGCCGGGTCGGCGCGGTGATCCGGCGGATCTCGCGCCGGTCGAGCGCCTGCTCGAGCACCGCCCGGCCGACGGCGCCGGTGGCGCCGACGAGCAGGAGAGCAAGACCGCTAGCCATGGATCAGGGCCTTAACAACATGAACGCAGGGAACATGGAAATCCGCACCGTTTCTGGTTTCTTGCCGGGGCGGCGCGCTCCGCAACGATCAAGCCGCCGACTTCATCACGAAGTCCGCACGAATTTCATCGAAAGGCACGACGAGCTTGCCGTCTTCGGTCTTTTCCACCATGCCGACCTCGATCATTGCCGCAGCATCCTCATGAACCCGCTTCACGTCGCGGCCCAGCGCACGCGCCAGGGCGCGCACCCCGAGCGGCCCGGCGCCTTGCAGGCACTCGATCAGTTCCCAGCGCTTGGGCGTGAGGACGCGGAACAGGGCCGCAGGCGATTCGAAATCGAAATGCTCGCCCTTGTATTTCCCGCTCTTCCAGGCCGAAAGAAATCCGGCGCGCACCGCCTTCAGCGATTCATCGACCTTGCGGATACGGATGCTCGCGGTTCTCATCGTCCAGCCCTCCTGTCTTCAACTTCACGCAGAAATTCGTCGATCAGCTTTTCCGGAGTCTCGAAGCGGTAAGCCTGCTCGCGACCCCCCCGATGGCGGTGATCCCCCTTCGGCCGCTCATTGTCGTAGCCGAGCAGACGCTCGCCGGGTCGCCCGTAAAACAACCGATATTTGTATGGATGACTGCATCCCTCGACCGGCACGGCAAGCCGCCAGACCACGATCTCGAGGATTTCGCCATCATCGAAATCCACCCGGTGCCGGTAAATCAGCGTCGCCTTCATGTTGGCAAGTATGCCAACATGAAGGCGTGTTGTCAACTACGCCAACATTCATTTCGCCGTGTCGCCAGCGCCGACTTTCCGGGATTGGCCAGCGCAGCTCAATCTATATCGAACCCGACCCCTTATCGCGCTTCGTGGCGACGACGCCGTCGCTTCGGGTGCTGGCGATACGGCGATGGTCTGAATAGTTGAAGCCAGTCGAGGGTTCCAGACCGCCAAACACGTACGGCTAATCCGGCAACAGGCGTCGAGTTTCACCCTAGTCGTGCATCTGCTTCGCATGGCTGTCCTTCGCCAGCGTCAGGACGAAGGCCGCCACGATCATCGTCGCGAACATCAGGGTGAACGCGCTGCGGTAAGCGGAAGCGTCATACACGCGCACGCCGTTCGCCAGCGCGCCGTTCCAGCGCTGGTCGAGGATCCAGCCCACGGCCGGCTGCAGCAGCATGCCGCCCAGCAGCGGCCCCATGTTGCAGACGCCCGAGGCGGTGCCGACCAGGCGCAGCGGCACCGATTCCTTGGCCCAGGCGAAGCCGATGATGATGTTGCCGGAGGCGAAGCCGGTGGGCACCAGCAGCAGCACCAGCGCCCACAGCGGCAGCGGCAGGTAGAGAATGGCCGACCAGCCGAGCAGGGCGACGCCGGAGGCGATCAGGTAGAGCGGCTTCCTCATGCCCATGCGCTCGGACCAGCTGCCCAGCGTCGGCCCGCCCAGCGCCCAGGCCACCAGCAGGGTCGAGGTGATCGCCGCCGCGGTCTTCGGGTCGAGGCCATGCACCTGGCGCAGGAAGGGCACGCCCCACAGCCCGGCGAAGGTCAGCACCGCGCCGGAAAAGCCGATCGGCACCAGGGTGAGGATCCAGACGTTGGGGTAGGACAGCACCTCGAGCAGGCCGCGCCAGAGCGAGCTGCCTTCGTGAGCGCCATGCACGCCCTGGAAGTGGCTGGCGTAGCCGCGCTCGACCGGGTCGTCGCGCACGCGCAGCCAGGTGACGACGCAGAGCACGGCCGTCAGCGCCGCCGATACGCCCATGACGCCGCGCCAGCCGAAAGCCTCGACCAGGTAGCGCAGCGGCACGCCCGCCACCACGCCGCCGACCACGCCCATCAGGAGCGCCATGCCCGAGGCCAGCGCGTACTGCTTCGGCGCGAACCAGTGGCTGGCGAGCTTGAGCATGGAGACGAAGGCCACCGCCACCGAGGCGCCGATCAGGAGCCGCCCCATGTTGGCCCAGAACAGGGTCGGCGCGAAGGCGAACAGCGCCGTGCCCAGCGCCGCCACGCCGGCGCCGGCGGTGAGCAGGCGGCGCGGGCCCCAGCGGTCGGCGATCATGCCGGTCGGCACCTGCATCGCCACGTAGGAATAGAAATAGAAGGCCGAGAGGTTGCCCAGTGCCGCGCCGCCGATGGTGAACTCCAGCATCAGCTGGTCGGTGATCACCGCCGGCGCCACGCGCTGGTAGAAACCGATCAGGTAGAGCAGCGCGCCGAGGCCCCAGACCGACCACGCAAGCGTGGCCGTTGGAAAAGTGAGCATTCCCCCCGGCCCCCTTTCCGGGAAAGGGGGTGACTTGGCCAGGTCCGCATGCGCGGACGCAGAGGACGGGCTAGTCATGCGGCAACGTTCTCCGCCCACCACAGCCGCGCCTTCAAGCCCCAGGTCGTGGCGTAGCCGACGACACGAAAGCGGATGTTGCCGGCGCCATCGACGACGAAATGCGTCGGCACCCCGCGCACACGCCAGTTCTGCGCATGGCGGCCGTCGGCATCGACCAGCGCCGGCAGTTCGATGCCGCGTTCCTGCAAATGTTTAATCACGGCTGCCGCATCTCCCGATTGCATCGCCACCGAGATCACGCGATGTTCCTTCGCCACTGCAACGATGTTGTCTTCCTCGGCGGTGCACACCGGACACCAGGTGGCCCAGAAGGCGACCAGGGTTGGCGCGCCATTCGCCGTTTCGCCAGCGACCGAAGGAAGTCCCTGTGGGGCGCCGACTTTTATTTGGCTGCCATCGGTCAGCACTCCCGCAAGCGGCGGCGCGGCGCCCTCCGGCAGCCCGCGCGTTTGCCAATGCTGCGCGCCAAGGATCACGGCAAGGATCAGGGCAGCTTCGAGCAACCAGCGTTGCCAGCGCTTTGTCGGGAGCAGGGTTTGAATCCTGGAGGAGAAATTCATCGTCCAATCTTAACGGACGCAGCCCTCTCCGGGCCATGTCCTGTCCGGCGTTGAATTGTCGCGGGTTTTTAGACTTGTCCGGTTCTGTAGCACATGAATTGTCCGCTTTTTCTGTTGGGGGCGGGAAGCGGCGGAGGGCGTAGCCCGCAGCCGGTTTCGGCCCCCAACGGCGCGTCTGGCGGA
>NZ_JAFLDR010000077.1 GCF_017302275.1 Sulfuritalea sp. | reverse complement strand
AACTCGACCAGTTCTACTGGCTGGTGCTGTTCTTCGCCGCCGCGACCTTCTTCCTGTTGCGTCGCATTCTCGGCTCCAGCTTCGGTCGCGCGCTGCTCGGCATCAAGGTCAATGAGCACCGCATGCGCGCGCTGGGTTTCCCCGTCTTCCGTTACCAGCTCGCCAGTTTCGCGCTCGCCGGTGGCCTGGCGGGCCTTTCGGGTTATCTGGCGGCCGTGCAGTTCGGCTTCGTCAATCCCGAGATACTTTCCTGGCACCAGTCAGGCGCCGTGCTGATGATGGTCATCCTCGGCGGCATGGGCACGCTGCACGGCGCGGTGATTGGCGCCTTCGCTTTCGTCCTGTTGCAGGAGGTGCTGTCCAACCAGGCCTGGTTCGGCGTGGCCGCCAAGCACTGGCAACTGGCGATGGGCATCCTGATCATGCTGGTGGCCTTGTACCTGCCGCAGGGCCTGGCCGGGCTGATGGCGAAACTCCAGCGGAAGCCACCGTTGGAAGCCGAGGAGGGCGCCGATGTCTGAGGCCATCCTCCGCACCGAAGGCCTGACCAAGCGCTTTGGCGGCCTGGTCGCGGTCAGCGACGTTTCGCTCGATCTGCATGTCGGCGAAGTCCATGTTGTGATCGGCCCCAACGGCGCCGGCAAATCCACGCTGACCAACCTGCTCTCCGGCGACCTGCCGGCCACTTCGGGCCGCGTCATGCTCGACGGACGCGACATTGCCGGGCTGAGCTCGGACCAGATATCGCGCATGGGCGTCGGCCGCAGCTATCAGAAGACCAACATCTTCCTGCCCTTCACGGTGTTCGAAAACGCCCGGCTGGCGGCGCAGTCGCGCACGCCATATGCCTTGCGCGTGTTCAGCCGCGCCGAAGCCTATGACGCGATCAATGCGCTGGCCAGTGCGGCGCTAGAATCCGCCGGCCTCGCGCATCGCGCCCAGCGCGTCGCCGCCACGCTGTCGCACGGCGAGCAGCGCCAGCTTGAAATCGCCATGTGCCTCGCCACCCAGCCGCGGGTGCTGCTGCTCGACGAACCCCTTGCCGGCATGGGCCCGCACGAGTCGCAGCGCATGGTGGAGCTGATCGGCAAGCTGCGCGACGACCATGCCATCATGCTCATCGAGCACGACATGGATGCCGTTTTCGCCCTGGCCAATCGCCTGACGGTGATGGTCAATGGCGAAGTGCTGGAAACCGGTTCGCCGGAGCAGGTACGCGCCAGCCCGGCGGTGCAGGCCGCCTATCTGGGCGGCGAGGAGTTGCTCCATGAGTGAACACATCCTCGATGCCAACGGCCTGCACAGTTTCTACGGCGCCAGCCACATCCTGCACGGCGTGGACTTCACGGTGAGGAAGGGCGAGACCGTCGGCCTCATGGGCCGCAACGGCATGGGCAAGACCACGCTGATCAAGTCCATGCTCGGCCTGGTGCGGCCGCGCCAGGGGGCCGTGCGCGTGCGCGGCGTGGACATGACCCATGCCGCCCCGCATGCGATTGCGCGCAAGGGCATCGCCTACGTGCCCGAAGGCCGCGGCATCTTCCCCAATCTTTCCGTGCGCGAGAACCTGATCATGGCCGCGCGCCCGGGCATCGACGGCCGTCGCGAATGGGATTTCGACCGCGTGCTGCATACCTTTCCGCGCATCGGCGAGCGCCTCAACAACGGCGGCGCGCAGCTTTCCGGCGGCGAACAGCAGATGCTGACCATCGGTCGCGCCCTGATGACCAATCCCGACCTGCTGATTCTCGACGAGGCCACCGAAGGCCTGGCGCCGCTGATCGCGAAGGAGATCTGGAGCATCATCAAGACCATCCGCGCCTCCGGGATAGCCACGGTGATCGTGGACAAGAATTACGCCGCCGTCATGGCACTGTCCAATCGCAGTGTGGTGCTGGTCAAGGGCAGGGTGGTATTCGCCGGCGAATCCTCCGAGCTCTCGGGCAACCAGGAATTGATGCATCGCTTCCTCGGCGTCTGATTCATGCACTCCGGTTTCCTCACCGCTGGCGGGCACCGCCTCGAATACCAGCTGATTCCGGCGCACCAGATCAACCGGCCGACGCTGGTGCTGCTGCACGAAGGCCTGGGTTCCGTGGCGATGTGGCGGGATTTTCCCGCACGCCTGGCGACCGCCACCGGTTGCCGCACGCTGGTCTATTCGCGCTACGGCTATGGCCAGTCCGACCTGCTCGAAGCCCCCTTCGGCACCGACTACATGCACCGCGAAGGGCGTGAAACCTTGCCCGAAGTGCTCGCGGCGCTGGAGATCGAAAGCCCGGTGCTCGTCGGCCATTCCGACGGCGCCTCGATCGCCCTGCTGCATGCCGGGGCCGGTCATCCGGTGGCGGGCGTGGTGGTGATGGCACCGCACTGCTTCGTCGAGGACATCTCGATCAGCAGCATTGCGGCGGCGAAGGTCGCCTTCGAAACCACCGACCTGCCGGCCAAGCTCGGCAAGTACCACCGCGATGTCGATCGCACCTTTTGGGGCTGGAACGACATCTGGCTGCATCCGGATTTCCGCGCCTGGAACATCGACGACTGCCTGCCGAGCATCACTTGCCCGATCCTCGCCATCCAGGGCGAGGACGACGAATACGGCACCATGGCGCAGGTCGAGGCGATTGCGGCGGGTGCGCGAAACTCGGCCGGGGTCGAACTGCTCAAGCTGGCCGACTGCCGGCATTCCGCGCACAAGGACCAGACCGTGGCGGTGATCGAGGCGATCAAGCGCTTCGTGGAAGACCTCGACATCGCCGTAGTGCCGGCGCCGACTTTCTGAGGCGTGGCAGGGCTGTCGCTTTGTTGCAGCTTGGCCGGCGCGGCGGGCTGTCGACGTGCTCGTGGCCGCCTTTTGACGAAAGTCACCCATCCAAATAGACTCGAAAATCGGGAGGCAATCGATGAGAGTGGTCCATATCGTCGCGCGTTGCGTGGCGTTTGCCCTGGTTCTGGTCCAGGCGCCGGGCGTCACCGCACAGGATTTCGTCATCGGCGTGATCGCGGGGCTGACGGGCGCTGGCGCAAGTTATGGTCGCAGCATTGTGCAAGGCGCGGAAATGGCCGTTCGCGAGGTCAACGCCGCGGGTGGCGTCAACGGCCGGCAATTGCGCCTGCGCATCGTAGATGATGGCAGCGAGCCGGCGCGTTCCGCAATTGTCATGCGCCGCCTGGTAAGCGAAAGTCCGGACCTCATCGTCGGCGGCTGGGGCAGCGCGCAGGTACTTGCGCATCTCGATTTTCCGGAACAGTCGGGAATTCCCTACATCGTCGTTGGCGCGACCAACCCGCGCATCGTCACCAAACTAAATCACTGGGTGTTTCGCGTCGTCCAGTCGGACGACCTGTTGGCCGGCGAACTTGCGCGCCAGACCCAGCGCCTGGGCCTGAAGCGCATTGCCGTGATCCATGACCGCAATGCCTATGGATCGGGCAGTCGCGATTCCTTCGTCAAGGCTCTCAAGTCGCTCGGGCTCGCGCCGGCGGAAATCCAGTCCTACGATACAACGGACACCGATTTTCGCCCCCAGCTGGAGAAGATACGGGGCTCGATGCCCGACGCCCTTGCCATCTTCGGCACCGTACCCGCAGCCCCGGCGATAATGAATCAGGCGCGGGCAATGGAGATCCAGGCGCGTTTCATCGGCACCGATGGCTTGGCCAACGATGCGTTGATTGCAGGCGCCGGAAAATCCGCGGAAGGCACGCTGCTGATGGGTACCTACCATGAAGACGTCGATCCCGAAGTCAGCGCCTGGAGCAGACGTTTTCGCGCGCAAAATCACACCGGGCAGACGCTGAACCCGGCCGGGGCGGTGAAGGAGTATGCGGCGATCCGGGATATCGCGGTTCCCTGCCTGCGAAAGGCGGCTGCCGACGTCGGTGGCCTGCGCGATTGCATCGCGGGATGGAGTGGCAAGCTTCTCGGCGTGGCCGGCGAGACCCGATTTGGTGAGAGCGGCCAGCTGGCGGCGCCACCGATCCCAATTGAAGTTCGCCAAGGCGCCTTCCGCCTGCTGCGGAGTGCACCGTGATCGCGCCGGCAGGCTCCCCCGGCAGGCAGTCTGCGGGTCGAGGCAGGTCCGCGCTGATCGCAGCCATCGCCGTCATCGCGGGCATCCTAAGTTTTGCTTTCATCGCCACGCTGGCGAGTCGCCAGAACGTGCTCGAAGCCGAGACCCGCAACATGGCGAATTCGGCCCGCCTGCTCGCCGAACGCGTGCAGAGGGTGCTGTTCAGCACGGATTTGATGGTATCGGCATTGAAGGATGAGATCGAGGCGAAGCAACCAAGTGGTGGCGACGAGTTGTTCCGGTTCGCCAGCCAGCGATCGACTTTCGACCGGATGCAGGATTCCTTGATCCGTGTCGCCGACCTCGACGCGATTTCCATCGTCGATTCCCGCGGTCGCCTGGTCACCTCGCGACGCTGGCCGGCGCCCCCGGTTGATGTTTCAGGCCGCGACTACTTCGTCGCGCTGCGCGACAACCCGAACCTGACCTATGTCATTTCGGACGTGGTCAAGGGCAGGCTCACCGGGCAGGACATCCTGATACTGGCGCGTCGCGTGAGCGCCAGCGATGGGGCTTTCCTCGGCGTGGTGCAGGGAATCATCAGCACCAACCGCTTCGACCGGCCGTTGCTCGAAGCCGTGCCCGGTGCCGACGCGGCCTTCCATCTATTCAAGCTCAACGGCGTGGCGCTTGCGTCGCAACCGGGGAGCGAAACGACCCAAGCCCACGCCAAGGTTTTCTGGCGTGCGATCGCGGCCGAGGCAATGGCCGGCGATGCGGCGGAGTTCGCCTACACGGTCGGGGCTCCCGCGAGCATGACGCGCCACGCCGCCGTCCACAGCGTCGCCGGTTATCCGCTGCTGGTCGCCCTGTCGCGCTCCGAAGCGGCAATACTCGAACAGTGGCAGGCACTGGCACGCTTGATTGCCTTGTTTGCCGCCGTGGCATCGCTGCTGGTCGCGACAGCCGCCTGGGCCTTTTCCCGTCAGGCCCGGGCCCGCGAGGCAGCTACCGCCGCGGCAAGCAGGCTCGAAGGCCTGAATCGCGAAGTGGAGCGGGTCAACCGGCGGCTGACGGAGACGCTTGACTACGCCAACATGGGGCAGTGGGAGTTCCACCCGGCCTCCGGGCATCTCCAGTGGTCCGACGAGACCTACCGCATCTTTGAAATTCCGCGCAGCGCCAAGGGCATCGACTTCGCAAGCTTTCTTGCGGTGGTGCATCCCGACGACCGGGATGCGGTCGCGATGACTTACACCGAATCGATCGCCAATCGCCTTCCCTTCGAGATTACCCATCGCCTCGCGTTTCCGGACGGACGCATAAAGTGGGTCATCGAGCGTGCACGCACCGAGTACGACGCGGCGGGCAAGCCGGCCCATTCGACGGGTTCGGTACAGGACATCACGCCGATCAGGCAGGTGCAGGAACAACTGAGCGCGGCCCTTGATGATGCGCAGGCGGCCAACGTCGCAAAAAGCGCGTTCCTCGCCAACATGAGCCACGAGATCCGTACGCCGATGAACGCGATCCTTGGCATGGTGAGCATCATTCGCCGCGCCGGCGTGACAGCAGCACAGGAAGATCGGCTGGAAAAGATCGACCGCGCCGGCGCCCACCTGCTCGATGTCATCAACGCCATCCTGGACATATCCAAGATCGAAGCCGGCAAGTTCCTGATCGAGGAAACCTCCGTCAACGTGGCAGGCATCGCGGCCGAGGTCACCTCCATGTTGTTCGACCGGGCCAAGGCCAAGGGGCTGCAACTGACCATGGAAACCGAGTCGTTTCCCGAGAACCTGCTGGGCGATCCGACCCGGCTGCAGCAGGCCTTGCTCAACTATGCCACCAACGCCATCAAGTTCACAGAGGCGGGCAGCGTGACGCTGCGTGTCGGAATGGAAAGCGAGGCGGCGGATAGCGTGCTGGTCCGTTTCGAGGTTCATGACACAGGGATCGGCATCGATCCATCGGCCGCAGCGAGGCTCTTTTCGACCTTCGAGCAGGCTGACAATTCGACGACGCGCAAGTATGGCGGTACCGGCCTTGGCCTTGCGATCACCGGGCGCCTCGCCGAACTCATGGGTGGAGCTGCCGGTGTCGACAGCGTGCCGGGGAAGGGCAGTAGCTTCTGGTTTACGGCGAAGCTTAAAAGGGGCCGGCCCGGCCCGGCCGCCGATGCACCAGCGCGTGCCGGCGCCAGCGCCGAACAAAGGCTTCAGCACGAATTTGCCGGCCGCCGCATCCTTCTGGTCGAGGATGACATGGTCAATCGCGAGGTCGCGCTGATGCTGCTCGAAGGGACCGGTTTGGTCATCGATTCCGCCGAAGACGGGGATATCGCGGTCGATATGGCCGCCCGCAAGGCCTATTCCCTGATCCTGATGGACATGCAGATGCCGACCATGGGCGGCATCGAAGCCACGCATGCGATTCGCGCCTCGGCGACCGGACGCACGGTGCCTATCATTGCCATGACCGCGAACGCCTTCGCCGAAGACAGGGCACGCTGCATCGAAGCCGGAATGAACGATTTCATTTCCAAGCCCGTCAATCCCAACGCCTTGTTCGAGATGATTCTGAAGTGGTTGCCCAAGGGATACGGCTAGCCCAGATATTTCACGAAAGTAGGTCGGCGGAATCGCCGTGAGGCGCGTTAATACTGGTGTCGAGACAGGATTAACGGAGTATTCCGCCGATGCCAAATTGTACGCGTGGGGAGATGGAGTTTGGGCGCCTGGGTCGTTGCACGATCGAGGCGAATTTCGAGGGTGGC
>NZ_JAFLDR010000076.1 GCF_017302275.1 Sulfuritalea sp. | reverse complement strand
CGACCACGCTGCCGCCGTGGCGCAAGGTCGATGCCGGGCAGCGCGTGCGCTGCCACCTGCCCGGCGCGGCGCCGGCGCTGGCGACAAAAGTCGGCGCTGGCGACACGGCACGGTCAGGCGAATCGCAACCGCTGCTGGAAGTCCGCGACCTGCAGGTGCATTTCCCGATCCGCCGCGGCATCCTGCAACGCGCCGTGGGTGCCGTGCGCGCGGTCGATGGCATGTCGCTGCAACTGATGCCGGGGCGCACCCTGGCGCTGGTCGGCGAATCAGGCTGCGGCAAGACCACGGCGGGCAAGGCGATGCTGCAGTTGCTGCGACCCACCGCCGGCAGCGTGCAACTCGACGGTGTCGAGCTGACCGGTCGCTCGCTCGGCGAACTGCGGCCGCTGCGCGCGAAGATGCAGATGGTATTCCAGGATCCCTTTGCGTCGCTCAATCCGCGCCTGCGCATCGGCGAGATCATCGCCGAAGGCATGCTGGCACAGGGTGTCGCGGGAGACCCGGCGGCACGCATCGGCGGCCTGCTGGAGCAGGTCGGCCTGCGCGCCGACATGGTGGGCCGTTACCCGCACGAGTTCTCCGGCGGCCAGCGCCAGCGCATCGCCATCGCCCGCGCGCTGGCGGTGAATCCGCAACTGCTGATCTGCGACGAGCCGACCTCGGCGCTGGACGTGTCGGTGCAGGCGCAGATACTCAACCTGCTGTCCGACCTGCAGCGCGACCTGAAGCTGGCCTACCTGTTCATCACCCACAACATCGCGGTGGTGGATTACCTGGCGCACGACGTGGCGGTGATGTACCTCGGGCGCGTCGTCGAGCAGGGCTCTGCCGCCGAGGTCCTGCGCAGTCCGCGCCATCCCTACACGCAGGCGCTGCTTGCTGCCGTGCCGCGCGTCGATGGCGGGCGCGGCGAGGCGCCGAAACTGGCCGGCGACATGCCTTCGCCGGCCAATCCGCCGGCCGGCTGCCATTTTCATCCGCGCTGTCCCCTGGCCGACGAGGCCTGCCGCCGCGACTATCCGGCGCAGCGCTCCTTCGGCGCGACGCAACTCGTGCGCTGCATCAAGGCGGGCTGAGCCTGGGGGCTTACGCTGCGTCGTTCCGACCGCAGCAAATCAACTACTGTATTTCCGGGATCGGGAATACCCCGATTCCGGTATTCCTTGCATGGTGGCCTTGATCTAGGATTTTCCTGCCCATCTTTTCCATCATCAGGAGATTGTCATGAACTCGACCCACGCGCGCAATTTCGTCCGTCCCGCTTCCGTGCTGACCGCAGCGGCGCTGCTGCCGATGCTTGCATGGGCGCAGGCAACCCTGGCACCGGTGGTGCCGCAAACTCCCGGATTTACATCCAAACCCGTGCTGGTGAGTCCGATCAGCGGCGTGGAAGGCAAGGAGTTGGTGCTGATTTCCGTGACGCTTGAACCCGGTGCTTCCTCGCCTGCACATACCCACCCGGGCGATTGCTATGGCAGCGTGCTCGAAGGCAGCATGGAGTTGCGTGTGGATGGCAAGGAGCCGAAGCGGCTTTCGGCCGGCGATGCATATGCCACGCTGGCCAACCCGGTACACCAGTTCGTCAATGTTGGCGACAAGCCGGTCCGACTGCTCAATACCTTGGTGGTGGAGAAGGGTAAGCCGCGGACGGTGCCGACTCCGTTCCCTGCCAAGTGAACCTGAAAGCGCCCTGTTTCGAAAATGGCGCGAATTCGAGCCGAGGTTCAGCGAGTTCCGTAATGCTTTTCCGGCCTATATGCGCACATCCTTGAAATCATCGGACTGAACCGAAGTTCTCCGGTTCAGCGCTTCTTCGGCTTGGGCGCCGGCTTGCGGATCTTCACCGTGATCGCGCCTTTTTTCGGCTTGGCGGCGGATTTGACTCCCGCCTTGCCGGGCTTGCCTTGCTTTGCCTTGACCGCCCTGGGCGGACTGGCGGGCGTTTGCGGCAGGCGCGCGGTGAGGCTGTCGTGGCTGATCGCATCCTTGCCCGGCACCAGCAGGGCAAGGCCGGGCACCACCTTGGTCTTGGCATTGATGCCGTTGAGCTGCTTGAGGCGGACGATGCTGAGGCCGTAGCGCCTGGCCACCGCGTCGAGCTTCTCGCCCTTCTTCAGGTTGTGCGTGAACCAGGCGCTGAGCGGCTTGTCCTGGGCTTCATGATGTTGCAGGTTGGCGAGGAAGGTCTGCACCTTGTCGGCCGGCAGCACCAGCGGACTGTTCGATGCACTCGGCATCACCGGCCGGCTGTAGGCCGGGTTCAGCGCGATGAATTCCTCGACCGGGATCTCCGCCAGGCGCGCCGCCAGTGCGATATCCATGTTCTCGCTGCGCTCCACCGTGCCGAAGTAGGGACGGTTGGGAATCGGGTCGAGGCTGATGCCGAACAACTGCGGCTGGGCGATGATGTTCTTGATCGCCTGCAGCTTGGGCACGTAGTAGGCGGTTTCCGCCGGCATCTTCAGGTTGCGGTAGTCGGTCGGCAGGCCCTTGGCCTGGTTCTTCGCCACGGCGCGGCCGACGGCGTTTTCGCCCCAGTTATAGGAGGCCAGGGCGAGGTGCCAGTCGCCGTGCATTTCGTAGATGGTCTGCAGGTAGTCGAGCGCCGCGCCGGTGGAGGCGACGATGTCGCGGCGCTGGTCGAACCAGGCGTTCTGTTGCAGCTTGTAGGTCTTGCCGGTGGCCGGGATGAACTGCCACATGCCCAGTGCGCGCGCCGATGAATAGGCGAGCGGATTGAAGGAGCTTTCCACCACCGGCAGCAGCGCAAGTTCGGTGGGCATGCCGCGCTTCTCGAGTTCCTCGACGATGTGGTGCAGGTAGCGCCGGCTGCGCTCGAAGATGCGCTTCAGCAGGTCGGGCCGGTTCAGGTACCAGGCCTGGCGATCGGCCACCAGCGGGCTGTCGAGGTCGGGCATGGAAAAGCCGTTGCGCATGCGCTGCCAGAGGTCGTCGGGCGGCGTGGTGAGGTCGATGGTCGGAATCGGCGGCAGTTCGTCGCGCACTTCCTGCGAGGGATCGGGCAGCAGGGGCACCACGGTCGAGGGCGCCGGCGCGAAGCCCAGGGTCGAGCTTGGCGCCAGTTCGGCGGTCAATTGCAGTGCCTGCTCGGCTTGGGCCGAAGCGGTGAGCAGGAGCAGCAGCAGCGGAACGAGGCGGCGGAACGGTGGCATTGGGCGGGAGATGCACCGTCGAGGGTGCGCGTGAAGGCGGCGAATCTTATCACCGCTTGCCGCCTGGACGGCGACCGGGCGAGGTTTGCTACAGGGCGCCCCGCGTCCGCTGCCGCAGGGAAACGAGTTCGTGCCTTTCGGTCTGGCCGAATCGACTTCTCCCGACATGGGTGACGAACTCGCGCTTGATCGGAAAATTGATTCCCGGCACCAGCCATAGCCTGATCTCCAGCCGGTGGTTGAAGGTCGTGTTCCAGCCCACGCCCTCGATGGCGAAGGTATCGAAGGTCCCCGCCGGCACCGTCACGGTTTCGCGGCGGACGATGTGCAGGTCGTAGTAGGCGTTCGACGACTTGTCGCCACGGGTGCGGCGGAAGGCCGCCGTCCATTTCTTGCCGACCTGGAACTCGGCCGGCGTCAGTTGGACCGGAGCGTCGTACTCGATCTGCCCGGCCTTGATGATGTTGCCCATCAGGTCGGCAATCGTCTGGCCCTTGTTGAATTCGACCCGGTCCTGATCGTAATCCACCCGCGTCACGCGCGGGCTGTATACCCGCTCCTCGACACCGGTCAGGAGGTCGGACTGCCTGATGGTTGCCGTATCGCCGACCGTGAAGATGCGGGCCAGCGGATAACGTCCGGCGGAGTAGGGATTGGCCGAGGGCGGAATCAGCACCGGCACGGGGACACCGGCCCGGATATCCAACGGAGGCGGCTCGCCGGGAGCGGGTGGCAGCCTGCCGGATGGGGTGCCCGCGGTGGCAACCGGTTCCGGCGCGGCCTGCGTCGGTTTCGTCGCAGTTGCGGCCTGCCGGCGGGCCAGGGCTTCGTCGGCAAGACGCTTTTCTTCCGCCGCGCGGCGCTGGCGTTCCTGTTCGGCGCGTGTTTGCTCGGCGGCGATGCGCTGCTTTTCCTGCTGTTCGCGCTCCTCGGCCAGGCGCTTCTCTTCGGCGATCCGCAGGCGCTCGCGTTCCTGGTGTTCGCGTTCCAGCCTGCGCCTGGCTTCGAGGGTCTTCTGTTCGGCCTGGCGTCGGCGCAGTTCCTGGAGCTGGCGTTCTTCCGCCTGCTTGCGCTCGGCGGCGAGGCGCTGCTCCTCGGCCAGGCGGATTCGTTCGCGTTCGGCGCGCTCGCGTTCCTGGCGTTCGTTTTCCCGTCGCTGTTGTTCCTCGAGCGCGCGCCGCTCCTCCTCGCGCCGCTTTTCGGCGGCGAGCTGTTCGGCCTCGGCCAGCAATCGGGCCAGGCGCATCTGGGCGATTTCGGCGAAGCGGCCATTGGGGAAGTTGCGCAGGTAACTGATCCAGTCGTCGGCATTCTTCGATGACTTGATCCGCGTCCATTCGGTCACGTCGGCTTCGAGCTGGCGTTCGATTTCGGCTTCACTGAGCTTGCCGGCTTCGCCGGCGAAAATGAACACGTCGCCTTCGAGCGAGGTCGTTTCCCAGGGTATCTGCGCGCCGTTCGACGCCAGTCGCACGTTGAGGCGTACGCGCTTCAGCGCGTCCTCGACGCGGGTGCCGCGGCGGCCCAGTTCGCGCACCAGGTGCTCGGTGTAAAGGCCGTTCTGACCCTCGCCGTCGGAAGCGACGTTGCCCGGCGAAGTGGCGTAGGCGAGCAGGCTGCCGACGGGGGCGTCGAACTGTGAAAGGCCCTTCTGCTCAGGCCGGTAGGCGGCGCCGAAGGGGTTGTTGCGACAGGCGTCGAGGATGATGACGAAGGTCTTGTCCTTCGCCGCGTTGAGCTGGCCGAGCAGCAGGCCGAGGTCGACGCAGCGCTGCTTCAGGTCGTCCTGCTTCTGCACCACGGCGTCCACCGGCAGCAGGTAGTTGCGCCAGTCGAGCTGGGCGCCATGGCCGGCGTAATAGAACACCACCAGCCGCGTGTCGGACCGCTTGGCCGCCGCGCCGAAACGCTCGATGGCGGCCAGCATGTCGACGCGCGTGGCGTTCAGGTGCGAATCGACCGAGAAGCCGGCCTGGGTGAAGAGGCTGCCGACCGCCTTCGCATCGTTGGCAGGATTGACCAGTGGCGAATCGCGGTAGGCGCTGTTGCCGATGATCAGCGCCAGGCGCGAGGGATCGGGCGCGGCGGGATTCGCGGCCCAGACCGGGCGGAACGACAGTGCCGGCGGGATCGCGGCGAGGGCCTGGATGAAACGGCGACGGCTGGTCATGGTGAGTTAGCGTGAAACCACTGATTGGGCCGCTGGTGAAATCGAGCGTAGCGAGCCGCTCTGGAACCCCCCGTGAGGGGGCGAGGCGGGAATTCGCGACGCATGCGTCGCGCCGCCGCAGCCGGCTGGCTGTGCAAAGCCAGCCGTGGGCCGTTTGGCGGGAAGGGGGGCGGGCCGAATTTGCTCGCCCACGGCTTGCTGAGGATGCGAATGTTCCAAGATTCGCGGGTGATTGTCGAATCCACGGACGTTAAAAACGGTTCTTCCACTCGCGGATCGCGGTGAAGGTTTCGATCGCGTCTGCCGGCGCATGACCGAGGCGCCCCGCGGCGGCGGCGCGCACGGCGGGCGCGTCCCAGCGCAGGAAGGGATTGGTGTCGAGTTCGATCCCGATGCGGGTAGGCACCGTCGCGCGTCCGGCGGCGCGCTCGCGCGCCACGGACTCGACGCGGCGCTGCACCGCCACACTGCCGGGTTCGACGGCGGCGGCGAAGCGCAGGTTGCTCTGGGTGTATTCGTGCGCGCAATAGACAAGAGTCGGCGCCGGCAACACGGCAAGTGCTGCCAGTGAAGCCTGCATCTGCGCCGGCGTGCCCTCGAACAGGCGCCCGCAACCAGCGCCGAACAGCGTGTCGCCGCAGAACAGCGCACCGGCCGCGCCGATGTTTGGGCCATAATAAGCAAGGTGGCCGCGGGTATGGCCGGGCACGGCGATCACCTCCAGCGCGACGCCGATTTCGGGCAGCTCGAAGCGTTCGTCGCCGGCCAGCGGGCGCGTCACGCCGGCGATGTTTTCCAGCGCCGGGCCGAACACGGGCACGGGCCAGCGGGCGGCGAGTTCCGCGACGCCGCCGATGTGATCGCCGTGGTGGTGGGTGGCGAGGATGGCGCAGAGGCGGTCGCCGCTGTCGGCCAGGTGCGCGATCACCGGCGTCGCGTCGCCGGGATCGACCACCGCGACATGGCCGTTGGCGCGCAGCAGCCAGATGTAGTTGTCGTCGAAGGCGGGCAGTGCAGTTATCTCAACCATTAGGCAATTTTCACCGTTCAGGGCGCAATGTCAATTGAGGGATTCGAGGACTGGCTGAAAACGTCGGCAGGCCAGTATGTGCTTGATTGGGAGCAGCAGAAGCACGACCTGCTGGTGGCCGACATCTTCGGCTTCAATGCCGTGCAGTTGTCGCTGCCCGGGCACGACTTCCTGCGCGCCAACCGCATGCCGCTGCGCTTCCGCTGCGACGACGGGCGCTACGACGGCGTGTCCGAGGTGCGCTCCGACCTGCATTTCCTGCCCTTCGCCAACAACAGCATCGACCTCGTGGTGATGCCGCACACGCTGGAATTCGATCCCAATCCGCACCAGGTGCTGCGCGAAGTCGAGCGCGTGCTGGTGCCGGAAGGCCATGTGATCGTCACCGGCTTCAATCCCTTCAGCCTGTGGGGCGCGCGACGCAAGCTGTCGCGGCGCCAGGCGCTGCCGCCCTGGCGCGGCGCCTACCTCAGCGTGCCGCGCCTGAAGGACTGGTTTTCCCTGCTCGGCCTGGAGATGCAGGCCGGCGCCTTCGGCTGCTACGCGCCGGCCGTGACGCAGGAAAAGTGGCTGCGGCGCTTCCGCTTCATGGATACTGCCGGTGACCGCTGGTGGCCGATCGCCGGCGCCGTGTATGTGGTGCAGGCGATCAAGCGCCAACACGGCATGCGCCTCATCACCCCGGTCTGGAAGGACCGCAAGGCAAGGGCCAAAGCACTGGTGTCGGTGGCGCAGCGTGAGCGGGCGGAGGACCGCTAGGTGGCCCCATCCGGGAACCGCAAGCAGTGCGCGATCCCGGTGGGGCGCTGCTATTGAGACTTCCGTAATTCATGACATCACCACAAGGTAGCCTGCATCCAGCAAGCGGCGATGATCGAGGGGCGCTTTTGAGCGCTCTTGAGTTTGTTGCGTGCGGTCGTGTGCAGTTCGCTCAGAT
>NZ_JAFLDR010000075.1 GCF_017302275.1 Sulfuritalea sp. | reverse complement strand
CGCGCGGGGTGATGGTGCCGTCGCGACCGTTGTAGTTGGAGACACAGCAGGCGCCATACTTGATGCGGTTCTTGACGGTGTATTTGCCCACGGTGCCCGGCTTGAACAAATCCTTGAGCTTGGCTTCCCCCGGTCGTTTCACGGCGATTGTTGTCACGGCAGTTTCTCCTGATGGCCCGGCGATCGGCGGGCGTTGAATTCTGAATAGGGCGTCACACCGGCGAAAGCCGGTGTCCAGTGTCGTGATGCTTCTGGATTCCGGCGTTCGCCGGAATGACGACTTGACACTTGAGCGATTCGTTAATGGATACTGTATACATTACGTGCAAACCATTGGTGCGTCAATACGAAGCGCCGAAGATTTCGGGGTGGCTGTGCTCCCAGGCCGCCGCCAGTTTCGGGTCGCGCCGCGCCACTTCCTCGTGGTCCACGCGCCCGGTGCGCGTCATGTAGCTGTAGGCAAAGTCGACCGGCGAGAGCCGGATCAGCTCGTCCATGCGCTCGTACCAGCGGATGCTGGCGCTGGCGGCGTCGAGAATCTTGCTCATCGGCGGCAGGCGGCGCTCCCGGTAAAGCACCAGCGCCTGCGGCACGCTATCGGTGTCACGCAAGGCCTTCCACAGGGCAATCGCGTCCTCCATCGCCAGGCGCGTGCCCGAGCCGATCGAGAAATGGGCGGTGCGCAGCGCATCGCCCATCAGCACCACCTTGCCAAAGCTCCATTGCCGGTTGGTGACCGCCGGAAACTGGCGCCAGTAGGACTTGTTGGAGAGGATGGGCTGGCCCTCCAGTTCCCTGGCGAACACCTGCTCGCAGTGGCGGATGGTTTCCGCCTCGCCCATGCGGGCGAAACCGGCGCGCTGCCAGGTCGCGTCCGTGACCTCGACCAGGAAGGTGCTCATGATCGGGCTGTAGCGGTAGTGGTGGGCGCAGAAAACGCCGTGCTCGGTCTCGCGGAAGGTCAGCGACAGGCTGTCGAAGACCTTGCTGGTGCCGTACCAGATGAAGCGGTTGGGTCGCATGTCGGTCTCGGTGCCGAATTCGGTCTCGTGCTCGTTGCGCACCCACGAAAAAGCGCCATTGGCGCCCACGATCAGGTCGGCCCCCGCCAGCGCCAGATCATCGAGCGACGTCACCTCGCTGTCGAATTCGATGCTTACGCCCAGTGACTCGGCATGGGCATACAGGCGGCCAAGCAACTCCAGCCGGCCGATCGAGGCAAAACCGTTGCCGGTGATCGGTACCGGCGTGTCGTTATGCACGATGGTCAGATTGGGCCAGGTCTCCATCAGCGGCATGAGCAACTGGTACATCGGCTCGTCGTCGGCACGCAGAAACTCCAGCGCCCGATCGGAGAACACCACGCCGAAGCCCCAGGTCGCGTCGCGCGGGCCGCGCTCGAAAACCACGACGTCATGCGCCGGGTTCTCGCGTTTCATCAGCGCCGCGAAGTAAAGCCCGGCGGGACCGCCGCCGATGATGCGTATTTTCATGTGCCGGCCTTTTCCGTTTCGATCTTCGCCGCGATCATCTCGCGCAGTTGGCGCTTGAGGATCTTGCCGACGGGACTCAGCGGGAACTGGCTCACCACCTCCAGCCGCTCCGGCAGCTTGAAGCTGGCGATCTTCTGCGCGCGCAGGAAGGCGATCAGTTCCTCGAAGCCCACGGTCTCGCCGTCTTTCACGATGACGAAAGCGCAGGCCTTCTCGCCGAACACCGGGTCGGGCATCGCCACCAGGGTCACGGCCTTGACCTTGGGATGGCCGAAAATCAGGTTCTCGACTTCCTCGCAACTGATCTTCTCGCCGCCGCGGTTGATCAGGTCCTTGCGCCGGCCTTCGGTGAATACGTGGCGGCCAACTTTCCTGACGATGTCACCCATGCGGTAGAAGCCATCCGGCGTGAAGGCCTCGGCCTGCTTTTCCGGCGCCTTGTAGTAGCCCTGGATCGTATACGGCCCGCGCGCCACCAGTTCGCCGGGTTCGCCGTCGGGCACCTCCTTGCCGTCGTCGTCGAGCACCTTGATCTCGTCGTCCTCGCAGACCGGCACGCCGGAACTGGTGAGCAGCATGTCTTCCGGCGCATCCAGCGGCACCATGTTGATCAGGCCTTCGGCGGTGCCGTAGATCTCCTGGGCGATGCAGCCGAAGCGCTCGCGCATGCGCCCGCGCAATTCGGGCGCCAGGCGCGCGCCGCCGTTCTGGATCACCTTCAGCGACGACAAATCGTAGTTGTCGGGAACCGGCGAATTCAGCCAGTTGGAGATCAGCGGCACCACGGCGGCGATCACGCTGACCTTCTCGCGCTGCACCAGCGCGAACACATCGGCCGCGTCGCCCGAGGGCGCCAGCACCACTGTGCCGCCGTAGTAGAAGCAGCCAAGCATGCCGGGCGAGGCCAGGTTGTAGTTGTGCCCCAGCGGCAGGATGGCCATGAATACCGTGGCCTCATCGAAGCCGCCTGCCTTGCCGCACAGCCGCGCATTGAGCCCGTAATCCTCGTGGGTGCGCGGGATCAGCTTCGACAGCGAGGTCGTGCCGCCGGAAAGCAGCATGATGGTGACCTCCGCCGGGTCGGGCTCGTGGCCGGCCAGCCGCGCCGCGACGGCGGCATCCGACAGCGGCGCGGCGATCATCGCGCGCAGGTCGATCTGTCCCGCGCCCGGCTCGCCGGCGACGAAGACATGGCGCAGGGCGGGTGCCTCGGGCCCGACTTCGCGCGCCATCTCGCGGTAGTCGAAGCTGCCGATGCGGTCCGGGATCACGTAAGCCGTGGCGCCGGAGGCCGTGAGGAAGTGGCGGACCTCGCTATGGCGATGGGCGCGCAATGCCATCACCGGAATCGCGCCGATGCGCGCCAGGGCGAAGTAGGCAAAGACGAATTCGGGGCCGTTGGGCAGTTGCAGCACCACGCGGTCCTGCGCCCTGACGCCGGCGTCGAGGAAACCGCAGGCCAGGCGCCGCGAACCGGCGACCAGGTCGGCGTAGCTCAGGCGCAGATCGCCGCTGACCAACGCCGTCTTGTCCGGAAGCCGCGCGGCAGTACGCTCCAGCAGTTGCGCAATCGTGATGCCCTGCCACCAGCCTTGGCGGCGGTAGCGCGCCGCCATGTCGGCGGGCCAGGGTACGCAGCCTTCGAGCATGCCTGTCTCCTCGTCGTAGCCGGGTGATCCCGGTCTGTGATGGGCGGACTCTAGGCCAGATTCCGCATTGCGCCTAGTGAATGACATGAATACAATACATTCACCAAATGAATATCAAGAATTTCGACCTCAACCTGCTGGTGGTGTTCGACGCGGTGCTCGGCGAAGGCTCGATCAGCCGCGCCGCCGCCCGCCTCGACCTCTCGCAGCCGGCGGTGAGCAACGCCCTGGCGCGCCTGCGCAAGGCCACCGGCGACCGCCTGTTCGTGCGCCTAGGCAACGGCGTGGCGCCGACGCCCTATGCCGCAAGCATCGCCGAGCCGATCCGCGCCGCGCTGGCGGCGATCGGCGCCTCGCTGGCGGGCCGCCAGGAATTCGACGCGGCCACCTCGCAACGCGATTTCGCCATCCACATCACCGACCTCGGCGAAGCCTTCTTCCTGCCGCGCCTGCTGGCGCGCCTGAACCGCAGCGCGCCGCGCGTGCGCCTGCGCAACCTCGCCTTGTCCACCGACGAGGCGCGCGAGGCCCTGCGCAGCGGCGCGGCCGACCTGACCATCGGCAACCTGCCGGATTTCGAGGCCGGCTTCTACCAGCAGCGCCTGTTCCGCGACCGTTACGTCTGCATCCTCAGCCGCGACCACCCGACCATAGGCGCGCGCCTCACGGCGCGCCAGTTCGCCGCCGCCAGCCACGCCATCGCCATGCCCGGCGGCACCGGCCACGGCATCATCGAACGCACCCTGGTCGACCACGGCCTGGAAAGCCGCATCGCGCTGCGGGTGCAGAACTTCCTCGTGCTGCCCAGCATCGTCGCCGCCTCTGATCTGATCGCCATCGTCCCGCACAGCGTCGGCAGCCAGATCTCGCCCAGGGATGCGGTCAAGTTGCTGCCGCTGCCAGTGGACATTCCCGCCTTCGACATCCGCCAGTGCTGGCACGAGCGCTACCACGACGACCCCGGCCACCGCTGGCTGCGGCAGCAGTTCATGGAATTGTTCTCGGCCTAGAAAGTTCCCGCAGGGACGCAGCGCGCTGGCGCTGGCGGGACGGCGATGAATCCGGGAACCGGGAATGCTGTGTCGACCTTTTGGCGGCCGGCTCGGCTCGGCCAGGAACCGTCATTCCGGGGCCGCGAAGCGGAACCCGGAATCCAGCATCCTTGCTCGAACGCCGCTGGATTCCCGCGTTCGCGGGAATGACGGCAAAGGGCACACTCACGTCATTGGTCCGAACACGTGACGCGCAGAGTTGCCTAAGTCTTAAACGCAAAAACGCATCGATTCCCCAATCGAACGGCTCTCCGCAGTCGGTGGAACGACCAAGCCAATAGTCGGCGCTGGCGGCACGGCGACATGAGTTCATCGGGCGACTGCGTTCATCGGACCACTTGAGCAAATATGGTTTTAAGTACATAATTTGTGCATGAGTTGGATCGTCCTCTTTCACGACGATTTCGCCGCCGAATTTGCGGCCCTGCCCGAATCCCTGCAGGATGAACCGCTGGCCCATGCTCTGTTGCTGGGGGATTTCGGCCCCGAATTGGGGCGACCGACGGTGGATACACTGAAGGGGTCGAAGCACGCCAACATGAAGGAGTTGCGCTTTGGCTGGTCAGGTGAAGTATTGCGCGTGGCTTTTGTCTTCGACCCGGCGCGACAGGCGATTCTGCTGGTGGGCGGCGACAAGGGCGGCGCGGATCAACGGCGCTTTTACAAACGACTGATTGCGTTGGCGGACGCGCGCTTCGACGCGCATCTGGTCACACTGGCCGCAACGAACAAGGAGCATCGACATGGCAAAAAAACTTGATCACCTGCTGGAGCGACTGCCGGCCAAGCGCCGCGCCGCCATCGAGGCGCGCGCGGGTGAACTGGCGACGCTGAAAGACTTGCGCCAGGCCGTGGCGCAAACTCAGCAAGACCTTGCCGCCTCTCTGGGGGTCGGCCAGGACACCATTTCACGGCTGGAAAAGCGCAGCGACATGCTGCTCTCCACGCTGCGCCGCTACGTCGAGGCGATGGGCGGCAAACTGGAAATCGTTGCGCAATTTCCCAATCGTCCGCCACTGGTCATCGACCATCTGACATCCAACAACATGCCGCGCTCGGGTTCGCGTGGCAAAGCGGCTGCCCGACGTCGAATCAGAAAGTCGGCGGCGGCACGGCGGTAATCCGGGAATCGGAAATGCTGTGTTGGCCTTTGCTGGCTGGCTTAATTCGGCCAACAGTAGATAGCCAGGACTGTCGCCGGATAGCTGCCGTTCAGATAGTCAATCACCAACATCCAAAGCGAATGGCTCGCGACACGGGTAAAGAATAGTAATAAAGTAAGCAGCAGAAGGAAGAATGGGCAGTGAATGGAGTCGGATCGAGTTCGCTTGCTGCAATGACCCGTTCGACAATTCAACCGGGCTGCGAATGGATACCGTCGATTCGACCGGGGAGGGTTCGGAACTTCAACCTCCGGCAATGGAAGCCGGCACTGGGAGGACGGACATGTTCAACCTATTTCGCCGAAGCACGGCCGATGCATCGGGAAGCCCGCCGAAGTTTCCCGCGCGCAAGAAGGCGCGTGATTTGCAACGAACCCTCCAGGAAATGGGGGTCGGATTGGCCCACGTCTGCCATACGCTGACGCGATTGACGCAAGAGTCGGACAAAGCGGCTACACAGGCGAACCGGATCGCCGACGAATCGGTTGCGATTCGGGCCCTTTCCGAGTCGGTCGCCGATCGCGCCGACCTCGCCGCCAGGAACGCGCGGCGAACCAGAGAAAAATCGGAGGTGGGATCGGCCGAACTGGTGCAAGTCGTTTCGGCAATGACTGCGATGGCGGAAAGGGCGCAGAATGCCGAACAGGGGATGAACCGTCTTGCCGAGGAAATGGCACGCATACAACAAGTAACCATAGCCATCCAGACTATTGCCCGGCAAACCAACCTGCTGGCATTGAATGCCTCCATCGAGGCCGCGCGGGCAGGGACGCAGGGGCGCGGATTTGCGGTCGTTGCCGCCGAAGTACGCAAGCTCGCCACGGAGGCAATGACGGCTTCAAACGAAATTACCGATGTCATTACGACCATTCAGGAGCACGCCCGGGCTTCCATCGAAACCATCGCGGACCTGAGTGCGAAGTCCGCCGCCGTTGCGACTACCGCGACGGAAGTCGGAACTCAACTGACGACGATCCTGAATGACGCGGTTGCCTCCGAAGAACAGGTCAGCTCGATTGCCACGGATGCGCGACGCACGCAGAAGACGGTCGACGTGATTGCGGCCCTGGCGTCCGAGGGCTACCGTCGGATGGGCCACTTCCAGGATGAACTGACTCTCGCCTCGAAACAGGCAGAGAAGCCGGGCGAGCAGGCATTCAGCGTAATGGTGGCGCAGGGGTTGGACTGTGACCACACGAGGATGTATCGGTCTGCCAAAGCCGCCGCAGAGAAGATAGGAAAGCTTTTTGCAGACGCGATCGCGTCGGGGGCGATATCTCGCGAAGATTTCTTTTCAGATCAATACAAGCCGATACCGAACACGAAGCCGCAAAAATACACAAGCCGGTTCGACGCGCTTACCGATCGCGTCCTCCCGGCAGTGCAGGAGTCGTTTCTCGAAAAGAACCCGAAGGCGACATACGCGATCGCGACCGATCTACGCGGCTACGTTCCGACGCACAACAATCGCTTCTGCCAGGCGCTGACCGGGGATCCGGAAAAGGATCTGGCCGGGAATCGGACCAAACGCATCTTCGACGACAAGACGGGCGCCCGCTGTGGAGCGCACACCAATGACGTGCTCGTTCAGACCTACAAGCGCGATACCGGCGAGATCATGCACGACCTGTCCGTGCCGATCTACGTCAACGGCAAGCACTGGGGCGGCTTTCGGGTCGGCTATCCCCCGGCTTAGGCCGCCCTGAATTGCAACGGCCCAGGCGCCCAGACTCCATTTTCCCAGGCGCACAATTTGGCATCGGCGGAGTACTCCGTCAATCCTGTCTCGACACCAGTGTTGACCCGCCTCACGACTATTCCGCCGACCTGCCTTGATGAAATACGGGCTAGCCCGGATATTTCACCAGCCCCCATGACTTGGGTGCCGAGCTATGCCGAATAGGTGGATCGTGATGCCCGGGAGGGATAGTTGATCAAGTTTTGATCAATTGAGCGAATTCTGGACGAACCTCC
>NZ_JAFLDR010000074.1 GCF_017302275.1 Sulfuritalea sp. | reverse complement strand
CGACGCCGAGGCGCGCCGGGGCGCCGCGCGCGCCGCGCAGTTGCTGGCGACCACACTGGAAAGCCGGGACGGTCAGTGGGTGCTGCGCCCGCGCGGCGATGCCGGCGCCGAACTGGCCATCGCAAGAGTCGGCGCTGACGGCACGGCACAAACGCGCGTGGTCGACCGCAGTTTCGTCGAGGACGGCCTGCGCTGGATCGTCGATTACAAGACCGCCGAACTCGGGCCGGACGCCGATGACGTGCGGCTGGCGGCCCATGCCGAAGGCTACCGCGCGCAGCTCGAATCCTATGCCGCGCTGTTCGCCGGCGAAGCCTTGCCACGGCGGCTGGCGGTGTTCTACGCGGCGCATGGCAAGCTCATCACTCTGGACTAGAATTGATACCCATGGCTCCGATAGCCACCCTCAAAACGTGGAACTCGCGCACCCTTGACTTACCTTGGGCGGGCAAGCTCGGCCCGCCCCCCTTCGCCCCCCTCGCGGGGGGTTCCCAGTCGGCTCGCTACGCTCGGTATCTCCAGCGAACCATCCCATTGTTAAACCTTACCTTCTCAATTGACGCCAATTCTGGGGAATCAAATGTCCAATAAGAAATACCGCCTCGTGACGCGCAGCGATTTCGACGGACTGGCCTGCGCCGTCCTGCTCAACGAGCTGGACATGATCGACGACATCAAGTTCGTCCATCCCAAGGACATGCAGGACGGACTGGTCGAGATCAGCGAGCGCGACATCACCACCAACCTGCCCTTCGTGCCGGGCGTGTACCTCGCCTTCGACCACCACCTGTCGGAAACCTTCCGCAATCCCGGCGAGCGCCCAAACCACATCATGTATCCCGACGCCCCCTCGGCGGCGCGCGTGGTGTATGAGCACTTCGGCGGCAAGAGCCGCTTCCCGGTGGCGTTCAACGCGATGATGATCGCGGTGGACAAGAGCGACTCGGCCAATTTCACGCGCCAGGAGATCCTCGACCCGAAAGACTGGGTGCTGCTCAACTACCTGATGGATTCTCGCACCGGCCTCGGCCGCTTCCGCGAGTTCCGCGTCAGCAACTACCAGCTGATGATGGACCTGATCGCCTACTGCCGCACTCACGGCATCGATGACATCCTCGCCCTGCCCGACGTCAAGGAGCGGGTCGACCTCTATTTCGAGCATGCCGAGATCGCCAAGGAGCAGATCCGGCGCTGCACCAGGGTTCACGGCAACCTTGCGGTGCTCGACCTGCGCCGCGAGCCGATCATCTTCGCCGTCAACCGCTTCATGATCTACGCGCTGTTCCCGCAAGTTAACATCTCCATCCACGTCCTGTGGGGCGTGCAGAAGCAGAACACCGTGTTCGCCGTCGGCAAGTCCATCCTCAACCGCACCTCGAACACCAACATCGGCGAGCTGATGCTGTTCTATGCCGGTGGCGGCCACGAAAACGCCGGCACCTGCCAGATCGCCAACGAGAAGGCCGACCACGTGTTGCAGGAACTCATAACAACGATCAACGCGGACGGATAAGCCACGCGCGCAGCCGCGCAGGGCTTCGACAGGCTCAGCCCGAACGGTGGTTTCAAGTTCATTGATGCCGGTTCAATAGCCGCATGGCCCTGCTTGAAATCCGCAACGTAACCCGCCGCTTCGGCGCGCTCGAGGCGGTTAAGGATGTTTCGCTGGCGATCGAGGCGGGGGAATTCTTCACGCTGCTGGGGCCGTCGGGCTGCGGCAAGACCACCATCCTGCGCATGATCGCCGGCTTCGATGCGCCGGACGAAGGCGAGATCCTGCTCGACGGCGTGTCGCTTGCCGGCGTGCCACCCGAGCGGCGGCCGCTGCACACGGTGTTCCAGAGCTACGCGCTGTTCCCGCACATGACGGTGGCCGGCAACATCGCCTTTCCGCTCGAAATGGCCAAAGAGTCGGCGCCGGCGATACGGCGCCGCGTCGCCGAAACCCTGGCGCTGGTGCACCTCGAAGACAAGGCGGCGAGCTTTCCGCACCAACTTTCCGGCGGCCAGAAGCAGCGCGTGGCGCTGGCGCGCGGGCTGGTGAACAAGCCGCGCCTGCTGCTGCTCGACGAGCCGCTGGGGGCGCTCGACGCCAAGCTGCGGGTCGAAATGCAGATCGAACTGATCGCCCTGCAGCGCGAGGTCGGCATCACCTTCGTCTTCGTCACCCATTCGCAGCAGGAAGCGCTGGCGCTGTCGCACCGCATCGCCGTGATGAAGGACGGCCGCGTCGAGCAGCTCGACGAGCCCGACCGGCTCTACACCCAGCCGGCCAATCGCTTCGTCGCCGACTTCATCGGCAAGATCAACCTGCTCGAGGTCGAAGTGACCGCGTCGAGCAAGGTCCTCCTCGGCCTGCATGCGCCGGGGCTGGGCGAGATCGCGGCGACCGATCCGCGGCCCATCGCGGTGGGCGAGCGCGGCGTGTTCGCGCTGCGCCCCGAGCTGATCCGCGTGCATGGCCACAAGGAATCCGCCGACCTCAAGAACCGCTTCGAGGGCCGCGTGCGCGAACTGCTCTACCTGGGCGACGTCACGCTGTACAAGGTCGAGCTGGCCAACGGCGTGCCGGTCGAGGCGCTGATGCCCAATGCCGCGCCCGGCCGCGCCAAGTTCCACGAAGTCGGCGACGCCGTCTGGATCTGCTGGCGCCACGACGCGGGGGTTTTCCTTCGTGACTGATATCCGCAGCCGACCCGCCGGCCTGACGAAATGGGTGGTGACGCTGCCGCCCGGCCTGTTCCTCGTCGTCTTCTTTCTTCTGCCGACGCTGATCGTGGTGCTGGCCGGGTTCCGCGAAACCGGCGAGTTCGGCGGGCTCGCGCCCATCGACGGCCTGGCGGGGCTGACACTGGATGCCTACCGCTTCCTCCTGGGCGACGTCATCTACCTTGAGATCTTCGCGCGCTCCTTCTTCGTCGCCGGGCTCACCACGCTGATCTGCATCCTGCTCGCCTATCCGCTGGCCTGGCTGATCGCGCGGAGCCCGAAGAAGCGCCGCGACCTGCTGGTGCTGCTGGTGATCCTGCCCTTCGCCAGCAACTTCCTGGTGCGCATCTATGCCTGGATCATGATCCTCGGCCCGGCCAGCCTGCTGTACACGCCCTTCGCCGTGATCGTCGGGCTGGTCTATACGCACCTGCCCTTCATGCTGCTGCCGCTCTACACCAACCTCGAAAAGCACGACCCGGCGCTGCTCGAAGCCGCGCAGGACCTCGGCGCGGGCGCCTGGACGCGCTTCTGGCGCGTCACCTTCCCGCTCTCGCTGCCCGGCATCTTCTCCGGCTCGGCGCTGGTCTTCATCCCGGTGCTGGGCATGTTCGCCGTGCCCGAGCTGCTCGGCGGCACCGGCGACATCCTGATCGGCAACCTGATCAAGGAACAGTTCCTCGACAACCGCGACTGGCCGCTGGGCTCGGCGCTGTCGATCCTGCTCACGGCCTGCGTGCTTCTGCTTGCCGCCCTCGCGGCCTGGGCGGCGCGGCGCGGGTTGCACGGCACGGAGGCGGTATCGTGAAGCGGAGGGCCGTCCATCCTTCGTCGGGCTCAACACGAACGTCCATGCGCGTGATGCCGTTCGCCCTGAGCAGCCCGCGCGGCAGGCGTGTCGAAGGGCTCGCGGGGAAGCAAGCGTGAACAAGGCCCGGTTCTGGCTGTGGGCCGCATCGCTCGCCGTCTACGCCTTCCTCTACATCCCGCTGGCGGTGGTGGTGATCTTCTCCTTCAACGACTCCATGCTCAATGCCGAATGGGCCGGCTTCACCACGCGCTGGTACGCCAAGCTGATGCACGACGAGGACATGCTGCGCGCCGCCGCCAACTCGCTGCTGATCGCGCTGATGTCGGCGTCGATCGCGACCCTGCTGGGCGCCATGGCCGGGCTCGCCATACACCGCTACCGGCCGCGCTGGCTGCCCTTCCTGGTGCTGACCCCGGTGGCGATGCCGGAGATACTGCTCGGCGTTTCGCTGCTGCTGTTCTTCCGCCAGGTGCTCGACCTCTCGCTGGGCCTGCTCTCGATCCTGGTCGCCCACGTCACCTTCAGCATCGGCTTCGTCGCCGTCATCGTGCGCGCGCGCCTGGCCGGCATGGACGAAAGCATCTTCGAGGCGGCGCGCGACCTCGGCGCCACGCCCTGGGCCACCTTCCGCCGCGTCACCCTGCCGCTGATCCTGCCGGCGCTGCTGGCCGGCTTCCTGATGGCCTTCACGCTTTCGATCGACGATTTCGTCATCACCTTCTTCGTCGCCGGCGTCGGCGTGAACACCCTGCCGCTGCAGATCTACTCCATGATCAAGGTCGCCGTGACACCCGAGGTCAATGCCGTGTCCACGCTGCTGATGGCGCTGACCCTGACGCTGATCCTGACCGCCAGCCGCTTCGCGCCGGATGTGCTGAAGGGGCGTGCGTGAAGTCGTCGCCGTATCGCTGGCGGCGATTTCTTGCGCTGATGCTCTCCGTCGCGCCATGGCTGGCCAGCCCGCCACTGAGCGCCGCCGGCACGCTCTACCTCTACAACTGGAACAACTACATCTCCGACGAGACGGTCAAGCGCTTCGAGGCGCACTGCAACTGCCGGCTCAAGCAGGACTACTACTCCGACAACGAGGAAATGCTGGCCAAGCTGGAAGCCGGCGCCGTCGGCTACGACATCCTCGTGCCCACCGGCAACGCCGTCGAATCGCTGGTGCGCCGCCGCGCCCTGCGCCCCATCGAAAAGGCGCAACTGCCGCGGCTGAATAACATCAAGCCGGAATTCCTGAACGCCTGGTACGACCCCGGCAACCGCCATTCCGTGCCCTATGCCACCTCGGTGACGCTGCTCGGCTTCAATGCCGACAAGATGCAGGAGCTCGGCCTGCCCACCGACAGCTGGGCGCTGATCTTCGAGCCGAAATACCTGGAAAGGATCAAGGGCCGCGTCACCGTGCTCAACAGCCAGCGCGAGCTGATGGCCGCCGCGATGCGCTACCTCGGCCATTCCGTGCAGGAACATGACCCGCAGAAGTGGGGCGAGGCAAAGCGCCTGATCCTGCGCGCCAAGCCGTACTGGGCGGCGTTTTCCAACAGCACCTACATCAAGGACCTGGCCATCGGCACCATCTGGGTCGCCCACGGCTACAGCAACGACATGTTCCGCGCCCAGCAGGACGCGCTGGCCGCCAGGCGCCCCTTCACGATCGGCTTCGCCACGCCGAAGGAGGGCGCCGTGCTGGCGGTGGACAGTTTCGTGCTGCACGAATCCGGGCGCCGCCCCGACCTGGCGCACCAGTTCATCGACTTCATGCTCGACGGCAGGAACGCCGCCGACCTGTCCAACCTGATCGGCGCCGGCAACCCCAATGCCGCCGCCATGGCCCACATCCTGCCCGGGATCGCCGCCAACCCCGGCATCTTCCCCCCGGCGCCGGACCTCAAGCGCCTGGAAATGCTGCGCGATTTCGACCCGAAACTGCGCCGCGCGCTGTCGCGGATGTGGACCGAGATCAAGGTGCGCTGAGAGCGCCGCACGATAAGTCGGTGCCGGCGGTACGGCGATTGGCCGGGGATCAGGCCGCGATGCGGTATTCCGCCGCCGGTTCGCGCAGGACTTTGCCGTCCAGTCCGTCGAGCGGGCTTCTGACGCCGCGCCCGCCCTTGTTCAGCACGTGCGTGTAGATCATGGTCGTCGATACATCCGAATGGCCGAGCAGTTCCTGCACCGTGCGGATGTCGTAACCGGCCTCCAGCAGGTGGGTGGCGAAGCTGTGGCGCAGGGTGTGCGGCGTCGCCGGTTTGGCGATCCCGGCCGCGCGAACGGCGAGCTTGAGCGCGCGCTGCACCGCCTGGTCCGAGACATGGTGGCGGCGCACCACCTCCGCGCGCGGATCGACCGACAGATTGGCCGAGGGGAAGATGTATTGCCAGGTCCACTCCCGGGCGGCGTTCGGATACTTGCGCTCCAGCGCGTAAGGCAGCCAGACCGCACCGTGCCCCGCTGCCAGGTCCTGCCGGTGCAGTTCGGCCACTCGCGCCAACTGTTCGCGCAGGGCCGGGGCGATGCTGGCTGGCAGCATCGTCACCCTGTCCTTGAAGCTCTTGCCGTCCCGCACCAGGATCTCGCCGCGTTCGAAATCGACATCCTTCACCCGCAGGCGCAGGCATTCCATGATGCGCAAGCCGGTGCCGTACAGCATCCGGCAGACCAGCGCGCTGGTGCCGTCGAGCCGCGCCAGGAGCGCCGCCACCTCGGCGCGGGACAGCACCACCGGCAAGCGGCGCGGCGCCTTTGCCGACTCGACGTCGTCGAGCCAGGGCAGTTCGACATCCAGCACCTCGCGGTAAAGGAAGAGCAGGGCGCTCTTGGCCTGGTTCTGCGTCGATGCCGCGACCTGCCCGGCCACCGCCAGATGGGTCAGGAACTCGCTGACCTCGGCCGCGCCCATGTCACGCGGGTGACGCTTGCCAAAATGCCGGATAAATCGTTTAATCCAATCCAGGTAGGCTTGCTCGGTTCGCAGGCTGTAGTGCAAGAACCGTATGCGGCCGCGAACTTGCTCCAGCAGCCGGGGCGCCGACCCCGAATCCGGCGATGACGGAATTGACGACATTTCAGGCCCCACTAAATTTGGACAAGCCATTGATGGAAATCAGCATAACACATGTAGCTGGTATTTTATACAGCCTATTTGATGGAATATATTCCGTCACGACGGAAAGCTTTCCGTCATTAGTGATCCACACTTAACGTTATGCCTCATGAACCAGTTCTCCTATCCGTCGCAGGTTAATGTCGTCTCTCGTTACAAGTACTGGCGAGAGCTCTTGGAACATTGGGTGTTCCTTGTTGAGCGCGGTTTTCGAGTAACGGACGGCCAACACGCTGTGTATGCGTACAAAGAACGAACAAATGTCGGCCTGCTTTCAGCATCGGCAGTTGCGAACGGATGGGTAGCGCTTGAAGAGTGCAGATCGAAAAAGTTCGCGTCGGAAGACGGCGATGATGTATATCAAGGCCGATCTGACTTACGGATCTGGCGCGATAAACGACATCATGAACTCGAAGCCAAATTTCTCCGTGTTCCGCTTATCTCGGAGTCCACTACGAGGCTTGATCGCGTTGATGAAAAAGCGATTGCGGATGCTGCGAGATCGGTTGCTACAGGAGCCAGGTTTGATCGCAAGATCGCAGTAACCTTTGTTGTTCCTATGCTCACCGTGTCACAGTTGGAGAAGACTTCTCATGAAATCATTCGCAGCAACTTGGAAAGGTTGCTGAAGTACATTCAAAGCACTATTGACTCGGCACGATAATACTTGAATTATTGGTGATCGACCTCATGTACGTTGCATGGAAAAAGACGACGCAAGATATTCGACGCTGGAGCAGTTGCACGAGCGGCGCAAGCAGGTCGTGCGAT
>NZ_JAFLDR010000073.1 GCF_017302275.1 Sulfuritalea sp. | reverse complement strand
TCGTCATGACCACCAATGCCGGCGCGGAAGCACTTCAGAAGACCAGCATTGGATTCACTACCAGCAAGGGTCCCGGGGACGAAATGGCGGACATAAAACGCATGTTCACGCCCGAGTTCCGCAATCGGCTCGACGCCATCATTTCCTTCCGAGCCCTGGACGCCGAAATCATCCTGCGCGTGGTCGACAAGTTCCTGATGCAACTTGAAGGGCAGCTACACGAGAAGAAGGTCGAGGTCATCTTCACCGACGCCTTGCGTGCATGGCTGGCCGAGAAGGGTTTCGACCCATTGATGGGTGCGCGACCGATGGCGCGATTGATCCAGGACACCATTCGCTCCGCGCTGGCCGACGAGTTGCTGTTCGGCAAGCTGATCCATGGCGGACGGGTCACGATCGACCTGGACGATCAAGAAAAAATCACCCTCGCCTTCGAGGAAGTCCCCGCTACGCCGGCGATTCCATCGCCAACCTAGCGCTGGCGTTTCAGGGTTACCCGGCACTGCCGGGTGACCGCTTTTCAAACTATTCCAATTTGCACACCGTGGACCTGCTGACTACCGATCTGTGCGACGCCAACGAATCTGCAGTACGCGTCGTAGAACCGATGTTGAACAGTTTTGGTGGACGAGCGGCCTTTTTCGGCCGCATCGCGACACTCAAGTTATTCGAAGACAACTCGCTGGTGCGAAAAGCGCTCGAGTCCGAGGGCCAAGGCCGCGTCCTGGTTATCGACGGCGGTGGAAGCCTGCGCCGTGCCCTGGTTGGAGACCAACTCGCTGCACTGGGTGTCAAGAATGGATGGGCGGGCATCGTCGTCTACGGGTGCATCCGGGATTCGCGGGCCATTGGCGAAATGGATATAGGCGTGTTCGCGCTCGACACGCATCCCATGAAAACCCTGAAAAAGAATACGGGCGACGCCGAGATTCCAGTGACATTCGGTGGAGTGACATTCACACCCGGTGAATGGCTCTATGCGGACGAGGACGGTGTAATCGTGAGCGAAAAACAATTGCACTGACCCGTGTCTTATATAAGACACAAAAATCGTTGACTTCCTCTCGCAATCGCGAAACACCTTCCGGTATGTGGAATATTTAGCCTAATGTGCTGTTATTCAACGGTAAAAAAAACCGTGTAGTCTTATATAAGACTATTGCTGCAACGCAAAATCCTCTCTATACTGTCGTGACTGCTCCGGTTTGGAGCACCCTATTTCGACAACCCCTGCAAGAGGATTCATCATGACAGATCGCAAAGCACAAGCGGCCGCCCTGGCCAAGGACTGGGCCGAAAATCCCCGCTGGAAAAGCGTCAAGCGCGGCTACAGCGCTGAAGACGTGGTTCGCCTGCGCGGTACATTCCCGATCGAATACACCGTCGCCAAGCGAGGCGCCGAGAAGCTCTGGTCGCTGGTGAACGGCTCGGCCAAAAAAGGCTATGTCAATGCCTTCGGCGCAATCTCTGCCGGCCAGGCCATGCAGCAGGCGAAAGCCGGCCTCGAGGCCGTCTATCTGTCAGGCTGGCAGGTCGCCGCCGACGGCAACACCTCCGAGACCATGTACCCGGACCAGTCACTGTATGCCTACGACTCGGTGCCGACCATGGTTCGCCGCATCAACAACACCTTCAAGCGTGCCGACGAGATCCAGTGGTCGCGTGGCATCGATCCGGAAAGCAAGGAGTTCATTGACTACTTCCTGCCCATCGTGGCGGATGCTGAAGCCGGGTTTGGTGGCGTACTGAACGCCTTCGAACTGATGAAGAACATGATCACCGCCGGTGCCGCCGGCGTGCATTTCGAAGACCAATTGGCGGCAGTGAAGAAGTGCGGCCACATGGGTGGGAAGGTGCTGGTGCCGACCAACGAGGCCGTCGAGAAACTGATCGCCGCGCGCTTTGCCGCCGACACCATGGGCGTGCCGACCATCATCCTGGCCCGCACCGATGCCGAAGCTGCCAACCTGCTGACCTCGGACCATGACGCCAACGACAAGCCCTTCGTCACCGGCGAGCGCACGCCGGAAGGCTTCTACCGCGTCAAGAACGGCCTTGAGCAGTCGATCAGCCGCGGCGTCGCCTACGCCCCGTATGCCGACCTGGTCTGGTGCGAGACCGGCAAACCCGACCTCGGCTTTGCCCGTGAGTTCGCGCAAGCCGTGCAAGCCGCCTCCCCCGGCAAGCTGCTGTCCTACAACTGCTCGCCCTCCTTCAACTGGAAAAAGAACCTCGACGACAAGACCATCGCCAAGTTCCAGGACGAGCTCGCCGCGATGGGCTACAAGTACCAGTTCATCACCCTGGCCGGCATCCACATCAACTGGTTCCAGACCTTCCAGTTCGCCCATGCCTACGCGCGCGGGGAAGGCATGAAGCACTACGTCGACATGGTGCAGGAACCCGAGTTCGCCGCGCGCGACAAGGGCTACACCTTCGTTTCGCACCAGCAGGAAGTCGGTGTCGGCTACTTCGACGACGTCACCACCGTGATCCAGGGCGGCGCCTCGTCCGTCACCGCACTGCACGGCTCGACCGAGGAAGAGCAGTTCCACTAAGCCTTCACGGCATCGCTTCACTCAAGGCCGCAGCGGGAAACCGCTGCGGCCTTTTTATGCGTTACAGTCGGCTGGAGGCACCGACGCAAACAAGACACAGCCATGGGTGGCGGACGCAATCAGGAGGGAAGATCGATGCTCTGGTCGGCAATCCAGATCGGCCTGCTGGCCTATGCCGGGCTGGCCGCACTGATCTACTTCAAGCAGGACGCACTGGTTTTCCAGGCTGCGATGGATCGCGGGTTTCAGGCCACGCCCGCCAGTATCGGCCTGCGCTTCGATTCACTGACACTCGCCACTGACGACGGCGAAAAACTCGACGGCTGGCATGTGCCAGCGGGGACCGGTATGCCGGCGCGCGGCCTGATGATCGTGTTTCACGGCAATGCCGGCAACATCGGCCATCGCCTCGATTACCTCCGCATGTTCCATGACCTGGGCTACGCCAGCCTGATACTTGACTACCGCGGCTACGGCCGCAGTAGCGGCAAGCCGTCGGAGCACGGCACCTACCTCGATGCCGCCGCCGCGTGGCGCCATGCCACGCAAGGGCTCGGCTACCCGGCCGCAAAGATCGTGCTCTTCGGTGAATCCATGGGCGGCGCGGTGGCGGCGCGACTCGCTACGGTGCAGAAGCCGGCGGCGCTGGTGCTGGCATCGACCTTCACCTCGGTGCCCGACCTCGGCGCCGGGATCTACCCGTGGCTGCCGGTTCGCCTCCTCGCACGCATCGGCTATGACACGCGCGAGCGCCTTGCAACGATCGCTGCTCCTGTGCTGGTGATCCACAGCCGGGGCGACGACATCATTCCTTTTGCCCATGGCGAGCAGTTGTTCGCCGCGGCCAAACCGCCCAAGAAGTTCCTCGAAATCGAGGGTGGCCACAACGAGGGCTTCGTCTTCAATCGCGAGGCATGGGTACGCGGGCTCGATGACTTCCTGCGCTCCGCCCTCGAGCCAAAAGCGGCTCAGACGCCGGCCGCCGCCGTCCAGTAGGCGGAGTCGCGCCAGCGTGCCTTCAGCAGGTCGATGAACGAGCGCACGCGCAACGGCAGGTGGCGGCGTTGCGGCACCACGGCGTGGATGCCGACCGGCGGTGCGGCGAATTCATCGAGCACCGTCACCAGCCGTCCGGCCTTGATGTCGGCACCAACTTCCCACAGGGAGCGCCAGGCCAGGCCTTTGCCGGCAAGCGCCCAGTCGTGCAACACCGCACCGTCGTTGCACTCGAAACCACCGCTCACTTTCACCACCCTGACCTCTCCGTCGACACGCAAGGTCCATCCGCGCTGCTGGCGCAAAGACAGGCAGTTGTGGTCGGCAAGAAAAGTCGGCGCTGGCGGTACGCCGAATCTGGCGATGTAGTCGGGGCTGGCGACCACCACGCGGCGCATTTCCCCCAGGCGGATGCTGATCAGGCTGGAATCGGCCAAATCGCCGATGCGTATCGCGCAGTCGACGTTTTCTTCGACCAGATCCACAAGGCGATCGGAAAGCTCGAGGCGAACCGTGACTTCCGGATTCTCCGTCATGAAGTCCATGAGCAGTGGCGCCACATGTCGCCGCCCGAATCCGGCCGGTGCGGAAACCTTCAGATGCCCACCGGGACGGATGCCGCCCAGGCTCACCGCGCCCTCGGCATCGGCCAGTTCGCGCAGGATGCGCTGGCACTCCTCGAGGAAGGCCGCACCCTCGAAGGTCAGGGAGATCCGGCGCGTCGTGCGCAGCAGCAGTTTCGCCCCAAGGCGTTCCTCCAAGGCATCGAGCCGGCGACCGATGATTGCCGGCGTAACGCCCTCGGCCCTGGCTGCCGCCGACAGGCTGCCGCGACTTGCGACATTGACGAAGGCAGAAATCTGCTTGAATTGGTCCATTACATACTATTAGTAACTAATCATTTGCTCACATCGTAGCTTCTATATCCTATTTGGCAAGAATAGAATTCAACCATCCCAGCAACCCATTTCTAGGAGTTCCCCATGACCCTGCCCGCCGGCGTCCAGATCAACGCCCCCGTTCCCGCTGAATACGCCACCATCCTGACGCCCGAGGCGCTGGAACTGGTCGCCAAGCTGCACCGTGCCTTCGAGCCGCGCCGCAAGGAATTGCTGAAGAAGCGCGTCGAGCGCCAGGCCCGCATCGATGCCGGCGAGATGCCCGACTTCCTGCCCGAAACGAAACACATCCGCGAAGGCGACTGGAAGATCGCGCCGCTGCCCAAGGCCCTGGAATGCCGCCGCGTCGAAATCACCGGCCCGGTCGAAGCCAAGATGATCATCAATGCCTACAACTCGGGCGCCGATTCCTACATGACCGACTTCGAGGATTCCAACAGCCCGAAGTGGGACAACCAGATCCAGGGCCAGATCAACCTCTACAAGGCCATCCGCCGCCAGTTGAGCTTCAAGAACGAAGCCGGCAAGGAATACAAGCTCAACGAAAAGATCGCCACGCTGCAGATCCGCCCGCGCGGCTGGCACCTCGACGAGAAGCATGTGACCGTGGACGGGCAGCGCGTCTCGGGCGGCATCTTCGATTTCGCGCTGGTGTTCTTCCACAACGCCAAGGAACAGGTCGCGCGCGGTGCCGGCCCCTTCTTCTACCTGCCGAAGATGGAAAGCCATCTCGAAGCCCGTCTGTGGAACGAAATCTTCTGCATGGCGCAGGACCACATCGGCATGGCACGCGGCACCATCAAAGCCACCGTGCTGGTGGAAACCATCCTCGCCACTTTCGAGATGGAAGAGATCCTGTATGAGCTGCGCGAGCACAGCGCCGGCCTCAACGCCGGGCGCTGGGACTACATCTTTTCCTGCATCAAGAAATTCAAGAAGAACAAGGATTTCTGCCTCGCCAATCGCGGCGCCATCACCATGGAAGTGCCCTTCATGCGCAGCTACGCGCTGGCGCTGGTCAAGGCCTGCCACAAGCGCGGCGCACCGGCCATGGGCGGCATGAGCGCGCTGATCCCGATCAAGGGCGACCCGGTCGCCAACGAGAAGGCGCTGGCCGGCATCCGCCACGACAAGACCCGCGACGCCAACGACGGCTACGATGGCGGCTGGGTCGCCCACCCGGGCCTCGTCTCCATCGCCATGGAGGAGTTCGTCAAGGTGCTCGGCGACCGGCCCAACCAGTGGGAGAAGCAGCGCACCGATACCTACGGCCCCAAGGACTGGCTCAACTTCCAGCCCGAGCAGCCAATCACCGAAGCCGGCGTGCGCAACAACATCAACGTCGGCATCCACTACCTGGGTTCGTGGCTCGCCGGCAACGGTTGTGTGCCGATCCACAACCTGATGGAAGACGCCGCTACTGCCGAAATCAGCCGCTCGCAGATCTGGCAGTGGGTCGTATCGCCCAAGGGCAAGCTTGACGATGGTCGCAAGGTCACCGCGGAAATGGTGCGCGGAATGATCGGCGAGGAACTGGCGAAGGTAAAGGCAGTGGTCACCGCCCAAGGCGAGAAGACCGAAACCTACGACCAGGCTGCCGTCATCTTCGACAAGATGAGCCTGACCCCCGAGTACCCCGAGTTCCTCACCCTGCCGTTGTACGAAGCGATGGACTAGCAATTCTTTGCCACCTGAACTTCGCCACCCGAACCAAGAGTCGGCGCTGGTGGTACGGCGAAACTTGAGATGAAACGGCATTCGGCGCCCGCCGGATGCCGTTTTTCTTTGCACAGACGATAAGCAAATGCTTATAGAAGTCTGCTTGATCCCCTAATCACAACAATCTCTTGTACGCCACGCGAACCCCCTGCAATAATCCGCCGAGAGACCATAAACGAAGTCCGGATAAGCCGGCGCTTCATTGAAGGGGGAGGAATCACGGTTCTCGGCTTCTCGATATCGGGGAAATGAAGCCGCGGTGGCGATAGGACAATCCCATGCAGGGCATACGGGCCGCGTACCCGGCGGCAGGACATTAAATTATTCTTTTGGAATAGCGAAAATGGCAGAGAACTCTTCTGACGGTCTCACTCCCGAACCCCGCAAGGGGCTGTTCGGCTTCCTCAAGCGCCAGCCGCAGTGTTCGATAGGGCGGATGCTCGTCGTCGGGATCGTGGGCGGCATCATGATCTGGGGCGGCCTGAATATGGGTATGGAATATACCAACCGCTCCGACTTCTGCATGTCCTGCCACGAGATGACGATTCCCTTCGAGGAACTGAAGAAGACCGTCCACTACAAGAATCGTAGCGGCACCACTGTGCAATGCGCCGACTGCCACGTCGCCAGTAGCAAGACGCCGACCGATTACATGTTCAAATCCATGCAGAAACTCATTGCCGCCCGCGACGTGGTCGGCCACATTCTGGGCACGATAGATACGCCGGAGAAGTATGAAGCTTACCGTCTGACCATGGCCGAACGCGTCTGGGAACGCATGAAGGAACGTGATTCCAAGGAATGCCGCAACTGCCACAACTTCAAGACCATGGACCCGGCGAAACAGAAAGACCGGTCGGTGGCCAAGCACGAAGGTGCCATCGAGGACGGCAAGACCTGCATCGAGTGCCATCAGGGCATCGCGCACAAGGACCCTCGCCCGAAGGCAAGCAAGGCAGCTGAGCAACCGGCCGCCGCGCCCGCAGCACAGGTGGCGCCGACCGAGGCACCCAAGCCCGGAGAGAAGCCGGCCGCCGCTGGGCCTGCCGTGGCCGCCGCTGCCACAGCGATGAGCACGGCCGCAAGTGCGGCTGCAACCGCGGCCGCGACCGTCGCGACAACCGCAGCGACTACCGTTGCGGCGGCGGCACAAGGCAAGCCGCCCAAGGCCGAATCTGCTGCTGCCCCGAGTGCCGTCGCCGTCGCTGCCGGTATCGATTGGACAAAGGTTCCGGCGCGCCCCATGAAGCTCTTCTACCCGGGTCAGGCGTCGCTGGAATGGGTGATGAACAAGGCCGACCACTCCTCGGTCACCGACATCATCGAGAAGAAACGCGCCTGCGCGCGCTGCCACTCGGGAGACGCCAACGACATCGGCAACGCGATCGTCGCCGGCAAGCCGGTCGGCGTCTCGAAGACCGTGCTCGAACCCACTCCGCCGGCAGGCAAGATCGGTTTCATCCCGGTCGA
>NZ_JAFLDR010000072.1 GCF_017302275.1 Sulfuritalea sp. | reverse complement strand
CGCGCCGGCGGCGTAACGCCGTTTCCGCCAAGCGCCGAGGCTGGTCATGTTGCGCCAGGTGTCGTGGGATGGCTGCGTTGATGGGTACAGGTTCAAGACCTGCGCCGGGGAATGCTCGATCACTTCTAGGAGACTGCCTTCGGGCGGGATGTCCTCGACTAACGAATGGAGCCCCCGGCGTGCGTCTTTCATCAGGGTCTGCTGCATGAGAGCAGCGTCAATGACCGTTTGTAGTAGCGCCGTCGCGAACCTTGCACGTCAAATTTGCGCAGTCCCTGCGATACCAGGACGACAACACCGATACAGCCAGAGTGCGCCCTCTGGGCGAGATTCAACGGCACGCAACTTCCAACATCAACATTGGTGAAGCGCTGCGCGCTTCAGGAGAAAGGCAACGAAACACCATCTTGCTTTTCACCCTTGACCTTCGTGGGGAAGCCCTTGTAGTGAAGTGGACGTCAGTAGAAAGTTGCCAACTCTGGCAATTTGATGCCATCTCTGGAAGCCGTTGGGCAAATATGGACGCACGAGATTTCCACATCCAGGCAATCGACTGCTACCCCGCCATTCATGGCTTTTCCGCGATTGTTGAGCATGGGCTAGCCTATCCCGTTTCCATACCCCATGCAAGCGCGATACCGCAGGCGGCCCGGTTGCGGCGGTGGCCCATGTGAGCCGCCGAGCGAGGAGCCGTGCCAGGAGTAGTCCGCTGGCGTTGTCCGACGACGACGCCGGCTCTATCGGCGTCGGCTAGTTTAGCCAGCGGCCTGGCGCGGCCCCGCCGCGACGGGTGAGCGCGGGGTTTCGCAAGGCCAATGGTTTGGCCTTGCGCCGCGCGAACGGGCGAGACTCTGGCGAGCCCTCCGCCGCAGGCCGGCGAGCCTGGGCCGACGACGCGGCCGGGTCGCCGGCCCGCCCCGCCAGATTTGAAATCCCACCCCTGCTAGACTTCCCGCTCCCCAACGGAGACCCGCAATGAAATACATCGAACACGGCAAGGGCGGCGGCCCGGAGTGCATGGCGCTGGCCGACGGCGCGATTCCCAGCCCCGCCCCCGGCCAGATCCTGATCGAAGTCGTCTGCGCCGGCGTCAATCGCCCCGACGTATTGCAACGCTCGGGCAAGTACCCGCCGCCACCCGATGCCTCGCCCATCCTCGGCCTCGAAGTCGCCGGCCGCGTCAAGGCCGTCGGCGAGGGCGTGACGGAATGGAAAGTCGGCGCTGGCGTTACGGCGCTTACGCCAGGCGGCGGCTATGCCGAGTACTGCGTGGCCGCGGCGAGCCATGCCCTGCCCATCCCGGATGGCATGGACTACGCCACGGCGGCGGCGCTGCCGGAAACCTGGTTCACCGTCTGGGCCAACCTGGTCGACTTGGGCAAGCTGAAAAAAGGCGAACGCCTGCTGGTGCATGGCGGCTCCAGCGGCATCGGCCTTGTCGCCATCCAATTGGCCAAACACCTGGGCGTCGAGTGCTTCGTCACCGTCGGCAGCGAGGAGAAGGCCGCCTTCTGCCGCGAGGCGGGCGCGGCGCATGCCATCAATTACCGCACGCAGGACTTTGCCGAGGAGGTGAAGCGCATCACCGGCGGCACGGGCGTGGATGTGGTGCTGGACATGGTGGGCGCGCCCTACCTGCAACGCAACCTCGCCAGCCTGCGCCGCGACGGGCGGCTGGTCTATGTGGCCTTCCTCGAAGGCAGCAAGGGCGAGGCCGACCTGCTGCCGATCATGGTGAAGCGCCTGACCATCACCGGCTCGACCATGCGCCCGCGCAGCCTGGCCGAGAAGGCGGCGATCCGCGACGCGCTGGCCGCCCACATCTGGCCGGCGCTGTCGCGCGGCGAACTGCTGCCGCACCTGTACGCGCGCTTCCCGCTGGCCCAGGCGGCGGAGGCGCACCGGCTGATGGAGTCGAGCAGGCATATCGGCAAGATTGTTCTGGAGGTAGGCAAAGCATGAGCACTGTTACCGTTAGCATTACCGAATTCGGGGCGCATTGCGCGGACTACCTTCGTCTGGTTGAGAAGGAAGGATCATCGGTAAATTTGACTCGCGATGGCGTTTTGGTAGCGCGCCTCGAAAGGCCAGCCAAGACCGAAAGAGCCGATGCGCCGTGGTTACGCCTGCGCGGTAGGGGACGCCTGAACGGCCCGCCTTCGACCAGCATGCTTTGTGAAGTGCCCTGAGGAAATCACCATGACCCTGACAATCGACGTGGTTTCCGACGTGGTCTGCCCCTGGTGCTTCATCGGCAAGCGCCATCTCGACAAGGCGCTGACTGAATGGCGCGCCGAGCACCCGGATGGCGAGGTGACGGTGAACTGGCACCCCTTCTTCCTCAACCCGGATACGCCCGAGGGCGGCGAGCCTTACCGGCCCTTCCTGGAAAAGAAGTTCGGCGGGCCGCAGGGCCTGGCCGAGATCTGGCAGCGCGTGCGCGAGGCGGGCAAGCCGGCCGGGGTGGACTTCGCTTTCGAAAAGATCGAGCTGCGCGCCAATACGCTGTTGGCGCATCGGCTGATCCACTATGCGCAGAGAGTCGGCGCTGGAGACACGGCGAAATTGATCGAGGCGCTGTTCGCGGCGCAGTTCCTCGACGGCCGCCATGTCGGCGACCGCGCCATCCTCGCCGAAATCGCCGGCGCCTGCGGCTTCGATGCGGCGGCGGTGAAGGCCTACCTCGACGGTGACGAAGATGCCGAAGCGGTAAAGGCGGATGCCGACCAGTCGCGGCGCATGGGCATCAACGGCGTGCCCTTCTTCGTCTTCAACCAGACGCTGGCGGCCTCGGGGGCGCAGCCGCCCGAGGCGCTGCTGGGCGTGATGCGCCAGGCTGCCGGCGACGGCGCTACTTGATCAGGCCTTCTTCCTTCATGGCCTGCTGCACGGCCGGCCGCGCCTTGACGCGCGACCAGTACTCGCCGAGCCGCGGGCGGCCTTCCTTGATGTCCACGCCGACCATGCGGCCCCAGCTCAGCACCGTGAACAGGTAGGCGTCGGCCACCGAAAAATCGCCGAGCAGGTAGTCGCGGCCCGCCAGCTTTTGCTCCAGCACGTCGAGGCGACGCCCGATCAGCGCGCGCGCCGCGGCTTTCGTTTCCTCCGACGAGGCGGGATTGAACAGCGGGCTGAAGGACTTGTGCACCTCGGTGGAAATGAAGTTGAGCATTTCCTGCAGGCGCACGCGCTCGAAGCTGGCGGCGGGCGGCGCCAGCTTCTTGGCCGGCGCCTGGTCGGCAAGGTATTGGACGATGGCCGGGCCCTCGGTCAGTACCTCGCCGTTGTCCAGCGCCAGCGCCGGCACGTAGCCGGCCGGGCTGATGGCGAAGAAGTCGGCGCCCGTTTCGGTCTTCTTGGTCTTCAGGTCGACCTTCTCGATGCTGTAGGCGAGGCCGGCTTCAGCCAGCACGATGTGCGGCGAAAGCGAGCAGGCGCCGGGGCTGTAATAGAGTTTCACTGTTCTTCTCCTTTTGGGTTTTGTCTGCGGGGGGGTCAGGAAGCGCGGCGGCCCTGCCCGGCCGCCTTCTGCTCGACGGCGAAGACGGCGGCCTCGACGCGCGAACTGAGGTTGAGCTTGGCCAGGATGTGCTTCACGTGCAGCTTGACGGTGTCATGGCTGATGTCGAGCACGCGGGCGATGGCCTTGTTTGACAGGCCTTGCGACAAATGCTGGAGTATCTCGCGTTCGCGCGCGGTGAGCAGCTTGAGGGTGTCGGTCTTGCTCGCTGCCGTATTGCCGCCCTGCAGCAGGTTCACCAGCTTCAGCGTCATCGCCGGCGCCACCACGGTCTCGCCGCGCACGGCGCGCTGCACGGCGTCGACGACGTCCTCGGGCTCCATGTCCTTCAGCAGGTAGCCCTTGGCGCCGGCCTGCATGGCGGCGGCGAGGTCTTCCTCGGCATCGCTCACCGTCAGCACCAGCACCGGGCCGTTCCAGCCGCCGGCCACCAGCTGGCGCAGCAGCGCCAGGCCGCCGTGGGGCGGCATGTTGAGGTCGGTGATGATGACGTCGGGCTTGGCCTCGGGCAAGACGCGCATGGCATCGTCGCCGTTGCCGGCGATGGCCGCGACCTTGATCGTGCCGCGCTGTTCCAGCAGCTCGGCCAGCCCCTTGCGGAACAGCGTGTGATCATCGACCAGCATGACGCGGATTGCTTCATCGGCGACCGGCAGGTTCATCCCGAGATGCCTCCGCCGGGAGGGAAGCTGAGCCTGACGCGGAAACCGCCACCGGCCAGGTTGGCGACCTCGAGGTGCCCGCCGATCTTTCCGGCGCGCTCGCGCATGATGGCGAGGCCGAAATGGTCGCGCAGGCCGGCATGTTCGTGGAAACCGTCCACCCGATTGGCGATGGCGAAGAAGCCCTGCCCGCCCTTGCCGTTGTCTTCCACCGTGGCATCGTAGTAGTCGCCGGCCGCCGCCAGGGTCATGCGCGCCTCGGTGGCGCCGGAATGCCGCGCGACGTTGGCCAGCGCCTCCTGCAGGATGTGGAATACCTGGCTTTCCTTTTCCGGCTCCAGGCGCAGGTCGGTCAGCTTGTTGTCGTAGTGCAGGACGATCCCGGTGCGCTCCTGGAAGCCGCAGGCCAGCCCCTGCAGCGCGTGGTGCAGACCCATCGGGTCCATCCGGCTGCGGAACTGCACCAGCAGTTCGCGCAGGTGGCCGTAGGCGTCGTCCAGCGCCTGGCTGACGTCGCCGGCATACTTGGCGCTCTGCTCCAGCGACTGGTCGGCCAGCGCGTCGTTGAGCATGGCCATGCGCATCTTCATGTAGGCCAGGGTCTGCGCCAGCGAGTCGTGGATTTCGGCGGCCATCATCTGGCGTTCGCTGGTGAGCACGATGCGCAGGTTCTCGCGCTTCAGCCGCGCGTTTTCCAGCGCCATGCCGAGGTGCTCGCCGATGGAACGGAACAGCAGCGCGACTTCCTCCGGCAGTTCGAAGGCTTCCGGCAGGAACAGGTTGTAGGTGCCGAGCAGGCGGCCGGCATTCGACAGGGGCACCACCACCATGGCCTGGCAGCCGGTGGCAAAGAAGTTTCCGCCGGTGCGCTCCGCGCAGCCTTTCAGCTCGATCTCGAACAGCGGGCGGTTCTGCCCGATGGCGATCCCGCAGACACCGCAATCGCGCGAAACCAGCCGCTCCTTTTCGACCACCGCCGGCGGCAGGCCGCGCGAGGCGACCATGCGCAGGTGCTTGCCGTCGCTGGTCAGCACCCGCACCACGCCCGCGTCGGCCTTGGCCAGCCGGATCATGGTGCCAAGGAAGCGGCCCAGCAGTTCGTCGAGGTCGTCCTCGTCGGCGAGGTTGCTGGCGATCTCGGACAGGACATGCAGCGCTTCCAGCGTGTGGCCGCCGGACGGATCGAGGTCCAGGTGCTCCAGCGCGGTGGCAGGGTCAGGCTTGCTCATTCGGGAAGCGGCCAGGCGCCGCTGGTGATCTTGTCGGCCCACAGCAGCGCGCTGAGGGTCTTGCCATCGGTGATTTCGCCGTCCTGCACGGCGAGCATGGCGTCGGCCACGCTCATTTCGGTGATTTCGATGAATTCGCCATGGTCGCGCTGGTGCCCGACGTAGATCAGGCCCTGTGCCCAGAAGATCTCGATGCGCTCGTCGGCGTAGCCGATGCACGGGTGCATGGTCGCCAGGTGGCGCCAGTGCCTGGCCTGGTGGCCGGTTTCTTCGCGCAGTTCGCGCTTTGCCGTGTCCAGGGGGTGTTCGCCGGTGTCGATCTTGCCGGCGGGAAGCTCGATGAAGATGCGCCGCAGGGGATAGCGGAACTGGCGCTCGAACAGCAGCTTGCCGTTGTCGAGGACCGGGATGACGACCACCGCCCCGGGGTGGGTGATCCATTCGCGGACCGCCTCTTGGCCGTCGGGCAGGCGTACCGTGTCGCGCCGAACGTGCAGCAGCTTGCCGTCATATACCGGCTCGCTGCTTACCGTGTGTTCGATCAGGTCGGAATCGTCCATGAGGTCATCGAAGGATGATGGAAATTGGCGCGGTTTTGCAATGGACTATCTTATCTCAGGCGGGCGCCGAAACCCTGCTTGCGATTCATGGAGAAGTACCCGAGGCGAACCGGCGACGCCGATGGCGATGGCGCGCGCAGGGCGAAAAAAAACCGTCATGCGCTACCCGCAGGACGGCTTTTCCAAGCGGCGCGCCGAAGCGCGGCGGGTCAGAGCGAGCGCATCAGGGTCGTGGTGCTGACCAGCATCAAGGCGTCGGGGAAGAGGCCGAAGCCGGCTACGGCGAGGCCATTGAGCGACAGCAGCACGCGCAGGTCGAGCCCCGCCGAGATGGGCGCCGAATCGGCCGGCGCATCGAAGTACATCAGCTTGACCACGCGCAGGTAGTAGAAGGCGCCGATCAGGGAGAACATCACGGCGATCACGGCAACCGTGGTGTAGCCGGCCTTGATGGCGGCCAGCAGCACGGCGAACTTGGCGAAGAAGCCGATGAAGAAGGGAATGCCGGCCATGGAGAACATGAAGATCAGCATCATCGCGGCAAACCACGGGCTGCGCTTGTTGAGACCCTTGAAGTCTTCCAGGTTCTCCGCTTCGTACCCGGCGCGCGAGAGCAGCAGCACCATGCCGAAGCCGCCGAGGGTCATCAGCACATAGGCGACCGTGTAATACAGCGCCGAGCTGTAGGCATTGACGGCGGTGAAGGCGTCGACCTGCCCGCCGACCACGCCGGACATGAGGCCGAGCACCATGTAGCCCATGTGCGAAATCGCCGAATAGGCCAGCATGCGCTTGATGTTGGTCTGCGCGATGGCGGCGAGGTTGCCCAGACCGATCGACAGCACGGCCATCACCAGCAGCATCTTCTGCCAGTCGCCGGCAAGCCCGAACATTCCATAGACCAGCAGGCGCATCGCCATGGCAAAGGCCGCCAGCTTGGGCGCGGAACCGACGAACATGGTCACGGCGGTCGGGGCGCCGTGATAGACGTCGGGTATCCACATGTGGAAGGGTACGAGGCCGAGCTTGAAGGCGACGCCGGCGACGAGGAACACCAGGCCGAACACCAGCACCGTCTTCTCGCCGTGGCCCTGGTACATCGCCTGCGCGATGCCGCCCAGTTCGAGGCTGCCGGTGGCGCCATAGATCATCGACATGCCGTAGAGCAGCAGGCCCGAGGCCAGGGCGCCGAGCACGAAATACTTCATCGCCGCCTCGGTACCGCGCTTCGAGTCCCGGTCGATGGCGACCAGGCCATACAGCGACAAAGACATCAGTTCCAGGCCGAGGTACATCGTCAGCAGGCTGGCGGCCGAGATCATCACCATCATGCCCAGCGTCGCGTAGAGCACCAGGACGTAGAACTCGCCCTTGTCCAACCCACGGTCGGCCAGGTACTGCCGGCTGTAGACCAGCATCATCAGCACGGCGAAATAGGTGATCAACTTGAGGAAGTCGGACAGCAGGTCGTCGACGAACATGTTGCTGAAGGTCAGCGTGGTTTGTCCGTCGGACGTGACCAGGGTGAGCGCCGCGCATCCGAGCAGGGTGATCGCGGTCAGCATGGCGGCCATCCAGCGATGGGTGGCGCCGAAGAACAGGTCCACGAACAGCACCAGGAAGGACATCAGCAGGAGAAATATCTCCGGGGCTGCCGGGTACAGGTCGGGCATCACGAAATTGTTCAGCATCGCTTCTCTCGTGTCTTTCTAGTCGTGTGCCTTGGGCTCAAAGCTTGCTGGCCGCAACATGCTTGAGCAGGTTATCCACCGATGCGTGCATCACCTCGGTGAAGGGGAAGGGATAGAGACCCATCGCCAGCACGCAGACGGCGAGCAGGCCAAGTACCAGGAACTCGCGTCCGTTGATGTCGGTGAGCTCGGCGACGTGCGGGTTGCCGACCGGGCCGAAGACCACGCGCTTGATCATCCACAGCGTGTAGGCGGCGCCGAGGATCAGCGTCGTGGCGGCGGCGAAACCCATCCAGAAATTGGCCTTGATGGCGCC
>NZ_JAFLDR010000071.1 GCF_017302275.1 Sulfuritalea sp. | reverse complement strand
GGTCCCGGTTGCCGTGGCGCCGGCGCCAGCGCCCGAACCCGCCGCGCCGGTGCCGGCAAAAACCGCGCTTCCCGGCAAGGGCAGCCTGCGCTACGTCATCACGCGTGGCGAGGGCGGCTTCGTCATCGGCCAGGCGATCCACAGCTGGGAGCATGACGGCTTTCGCTACCGGCTGAAAAGCCTGACCGAGACCACCGGCCTCGCGGCCGTGTTCAAGCCGGCGCAGGTGTTCCAGAGCAGCCAGGGCGAGGTGACCGACGACGGCCTGCGCCCGCGCGAATTCCGCCACGAACGCGCCGGTGGCATCGACACGGCGAGCTTCGACTGGCCGGCCCGCATCGTCACCTATGGCGCCCGCCGCGAAGCGATCGTCGCCGGCACCCAGGACATGCTGTCCATGTATTACCAGCTGGTGCTGCTGTCACCGGTTTCCGGCACGCTGGAAATGCCGATCGCCACCGGACGCAAGCTGGAGAACTATCGCTTCGAGGTGCTCGGCGAGGAAGTTCTGGCATTGAAGTCGGGCGATCGTCGCGCGCTGCATGTCAGGACGCGCAGCGGCGACGACACGATAGAACTCTGGCTGCGCATCGGCCCGGGTGGTGCCGCGCGCGGCCTGCCGCTGAAAATCCGCTTCATCGACCGCAAGGGCGAAATCTTCGACCAGGTCGCGGACGAGCCCGAAATGCCACAATCGCAATGAACCCGCAATCACTACCCTTGGTAAAGCCGGCATGAATGACGACAGGAAAGCGGGCCGCCCGCAGCGGACCCCGCGTGGCACAGGTGGCAGCGGCGCGCGACGTGCCGCGGCGGACGGCCGCGAGGTTCCCGTGCCGGACGGCCTTTCCGCCGACCTGCTGAATGCCGCAGTCGCCGCCACGGCGCAACTGCTGACCTTCACCCAGCCCTCCGACGCCGCGCTGTCGGCCTTCTTCCGCGCCCGCCGCAGCGGCGGGAAGGACCGCGCCTTCATCGCCGAGACGGCCTATGCCGTGCTGCGTCGCAAGCGCCTGTTGGAGCGGCTGGCGGCCTGCGGGCCGAACCTGGAACCGGCTTTCCTCGCGCCCGGCGCGACGCCCAAGCGCGCGCCGAAGACCGCCGGCCCGCGCCGTATTTCTCCGCGTGAACTGGTCCTGCTTTCGCTGTCGCGCGTACGCGGCATGTCGCAGCGCCAGCTCGAAGGCGCGCTGCTGCCGGGCGAGGCCGAATGGCTCGCGGAGATCCGGCGCCAGCCGGAGCCGGAGCTGACGCTGGCCGAGCAACTGGATTTTCCCGACTGGCTGGTAGACAGGTTGGCACCGCGCATGTCGGCGGAGGACCTGCTGGCCCTGGCGCGCGCGCTGAACACGCCGGCGCCGCTCGACCTGCGCGTGAACACGCTGAAGGCGGAGCCCGCCGCGGTGATCGCGCGGCTTGTCGCCGACGGCATCGTCGCCATGCCGACGCCTTTCTCGCCCCTCGGCTTGCGCCTGAAAACCAAACCCTACCTGGCCAAGCACCCGGCCTACCTCGACGGCAGCATCGAGGTACAGGACGAAGGTTCGCAACTGCTGGGCTTCCTCCTGCAGCCCAAGCGCGGCGAGATGGTGGTCGACTTCTGTGCCGGCGCCGGCGGCAAGACGCTGATCCTTGGCGCCATGATGCGCTCCACCGGTCGCCTGTATGCCTTCGACGTGTCCGACAAGCGGCTGGCCAAGCTCAAGCCGCGCGCCGCGCGCGCCGGCCTGTCCAACGTGCATCCGGCCTGCCTCTCGGGCGAGAACGATGCGCGCGTCAAGCGCCTGCAGGGCAAGGTCGACCGCGTGCTGGTCGACGCGCCCTGTTCGGGCCTGGGCACCCTGCGCCGCAATCCCGACCTGAAATGGCGCCAGTCGCCGCAGAGTGTCGATGAACTGCGCGCCAAGCAGGCCGCGATCCTCGCCGCCGCCGCCAAGTTGCTGCGGCCGGGCGGGCGCCTGGTGTATGCGACCTGCAGCATCCTCGCCGAGGAGAACGAAGACATCGTGAATGCCTTCCTCGCCGCCCATGCCGATTACCATCGCCTGTCGGCGCGCGACGTGCTGGCGGCGCAGGGCATCGCCATCGATTGCGGCGAGGACATGCGCCTCGCGCCGCAGACGCACGGCACCGACGGCTTCTATGCCGCCGTGCTGGAGCGGGCCAAGTGAGCATCAACAATGGAGCGGCCGCAGGCCGCGACCCAAGGTCACCTCCTTTTCATGGGCGCAGGCGGGGTTTCGCGGAGCACTGCCCCGCGCCGCCGCAGCCGGCCGGCTGGGCAAAGCCAGCCGTGGGACGGGGGCTGGGGGGATTGCCGTTGCTTGTTGTTGTTGCGCTGTTTTTCAGCGCAACAACAGTCGGCGCTGGCGCTACGGCGCTTCCTGCAACCGGTAGCGTCGAAGTCTTGTTTACGCCCTGGGACGATGCCGAGGGCGCCATCGTGCGCACCCTGGGCGAGGCGCGGCGCAGCATCCATGTCCAGGCCTACCTGCTGACCAGCCGTTCGATCGCCCATGCCTTGCAGGACGCGCGGGCACGCGGCGTGGCGGTCGAGATCCTGGCCGACCGCGAGATGGTGCGCAAGGGAGAGAATTCGCTGATTCCGAAACTGGCGGCGGAAGGCATCCCGGTCTGGCTGGAAACCCGCTATGGCAACGCACACAACAAGGTGCTGCTGGTCGACGCCGGCGGCGATCAGGGCATCGTCATCACCGGCAGCTACAATTTCACCTGGTCGGCGCAGGCGCGCAATGCGGAGAACCTGCTGATCCTGCGCGGCAATCCGGCGCTGGCGCAACGCTACCTCGACAACTGGCGACGCCATCGCGACGACGCCGAAAAAATGGGTGGGGAAGTCCGATGACGCAAAACGAACTCGCCAGCATCTGGCGCCACGTACTGTCCGACCTGCGCGAGCCGGACCTGCTCTGGCAATTGGCGGCGCTGGCGGCCTGCCTGCTGCTGGCCAAGCTCGGCGAGCGCCTGCTGCTGGGCCGTTCGGTTGGTGCGGGCCGGGCCTGGGAACTGGGCCGCGGCGGCCTCAAGCGGGTCGCCTTTCCGCTGCTGGCGCTGACCCTGCTGGTGGCCGTGCGACCGCTGGCACAGCAATGGATGCACGTCGGGCTGTTCTCTTTGGCGCTGCCGCTGCTGGGTTCGCTGGCGATCATCCGACTGGTGTTCTACGTGCTGCGCCTGAGCCTGGTCGGTGCGACATGGCTGTTGCAGTTCGAGCGCATCTTTGCCGGCCTGGTGTGGGCCATCGTCGCCCTGTACATCACCGGCCTGCTGCCCGACCTGATCGCCATGCTGGAATCGATCAGTTTCAGCACCGGCAAGCAGAAGCTGACCCTGTGGCACCTGCTGCAGGGCATCGCCGCGGTGCTGGTCACGGTGCTGCTGGCGCTCTGGGCCGCGGGTGCTGTCGAGGCGCGGCTCAATGCGGCGACCGGGCTCGACAGCAACCTGCGCGTGGTTTTCGCGCGCCTGTCCAAGGCGCTGCTGATCCTGCTCGCGGTGCTGATCGGCCTGCCCATGGTCGGCATCGACCTCACCACGCTTTCGGTGTTCGGCGGCGCGCTCGGCGTCGGCCTCGGCCTCGGCCTGCAGCGCATCGCCAGCAACTATGTGTCCGGCTTCATCATCCTGCTCGACAACTCCATACGGATCGGCAACGTGATCTCGGTCGGCAACGACCGTGGCGAGGTGACGCGCATCACCACGCGCTACACGGTGGTGAGGAACGTCACCGGGGTGGAGGCCATTGTTCCCAACGAACTGCTGGTCAGCTCGGTGGTGCAGAACGAGTCCTACAGCGATCCCCGGGTGCGCGTGGCGCTGCCGGTGCAGGTCGCCTACGACAGCGATCTGGAACGCGCGATGGCGATCATGGCGGCAGCGGCCTCGGCGCAGCCGCGCGTGCTTCCCGATCCTGCGCCAGTGGTCCTGTTGGTGGCGTTCGCCGATTCCGGCATCAACCTGGAACTCGGTTTCTGGGTCGCGGACCCACAGAACGGCACGGGCCAACTGCGTTCCGACATCAACCTGGCGATCTGGCGCGAATTCAAGCAGGCCGGTATCTTCATCCCCTTCCCGCAGCGGGAAGTCCGCGTGGTCAAAGGAGAAGGCATTGAGTGAAACGCGACTGATCCACGGTTTCCATGCGGTCACCGCCAAGCTGCGCCACGCCGCCGACGACGTCAAGGAAATTGCCGTCGCCGAGGGCCGCCAGGACGGCCGCATGCGCGACCTGCTGAAGCTGGCGGAAAGCCACGGCGTACGCGTGATCCTCTCGGATGCCAAGCGACTCGACGGGCTCGCCGGCGGCAGCCAGCACCAGGGCGTGGTGGCGAAGGTTGCCGCCCAGGCCAGGCACGTCACGCTGGACGACGTGCTCGACGGCCTCGCCGAACCGCCGCTGCTGCTGGTGCTCGATGGCGTCACCGATCCGCACAACCTCGGCGCCTGCCTGCGCGTCGCCGACGCGGCCGGCGCGCACGCCGTGGTGGCGCCCAAGGACAAGGCCTGCGGCCTCAACGCCACCGTCATCAAGGTCGCCAGTGGCGCCGCCGACACGGTACCCTACATCGTCGTCACCAACCTCGCGCGCTCATTGCGCGAGATGCAGGAACGCGGCATCTGGGTGATCGGCGCGGCCGGCGAGGCGGACAAGGAACTCTATGCCATCGACCAGAAAGGCCCCTGCGCCTGGGTGCTCGGCGCCGAGGGCGACGGCATGCGCCGCCTGACGCGCGAGACCTGCGACGAACTGGCGAAGATCCCGATGCATGGCAGCGTGGAGAGCCTCAACGTCTCCGTCTCGGCCGGCATCTGCCTGTTCGAGGCGCGGCGCCAGCGCGGACGCTGACGCCCCTGGTGAGGAAAACCTCCTTCTTGCCGACATCGAAGCTGCGTTACTCCCGCACATGGCCGTCATCGACGCCGCCGATCGGGTTGGTGCGATGCGCGTGCCACTGGATCAGGTCCACGGTGTTGCTTTTCCTTTCCTTGAAGCGCTTGCGGGCGGCTTGTCGGTGACATCCAGGTAGGTTTCATCGGCCTCGACACGCCCTTTGAGCTGATCCCGGCCGGGACGATCCATGGCATGGCGGAAGCGATGAAGCATGATCCGAGCGCACTGACCCCCTGCTGTTGATTGGTCAGGTACCAGGCCGCGGCGGAGTGCGTGTCTTGTCGAACATGGTTCCTGCCGTAATCGACGGCTGGTGGCGACAGTGGCGGCACATCAATAGCGTGCGGCTGGCCCGATAGGCGGGCGCCATGGTTGAACACGCCGGGCAAACAAATCCTTGCGGCCAACGCCGTTGCTCCAAATACGCATGGCAAGCCTCCTCCATTCCGAACCCGCCCGGGAAACCGTTCCAGGTTCGGGGGTAGTCTTTTCCGGAAATCAGCGGTAGTATCTGGATGTCCATCCAGTATATTCTGGCTCAATTGGAGCTAAGTGGATACCCCATGGAGATACACGATTGTCGTGCTGTCATGTCATCCCTGCCAGCCTATGCCGAACTCCATTGCCTTTCCAGCTTCAGCTTCCTGCGCGGTGCCTCGCAGGCGGAGGAACTGGTGGCACGTGCCCAGCGGCTGGGCTATGCGGCGCTGGCGATTACCGACGAGTGCAGCTTTGCCGGCAGCGTGCGCGCCCACCTTGCGGCGCGCGATAAGCCGATCAAGTTGATCCATGGCACCGAACTGGTGCTCGCCTGCGGCATGAAGCTGGTGCTTTTGGCTTGTAATCGCGCCGGCTACGGTAACCTCGCGGCACTGGTCACGCTGGGCCGGCGTCGCGCCGAAAAGGGCAGCTACCGCCTGTCGCGCGCGGATATCGCCGGTTGGGACGGCGGCGGCGTGCCGGACTGCCTGGCCCTGTGGGTTCCCGGAGTTATGCCTCCGGCAGAGCCGGAGGCGGTATCCCTTGCGGATGGCGCTGGCGACGTCGCGAAGGAAGTCCCCTTGGTGGATACGGTGATCTGGCATGAACAGGCGCGCTGGCTCGCCGAACGCTTCGCCGGTCGCGCCTGGATCGCCTTCGAACGCCACCTGCGGCCTGACGATGGCGAGCGCCTGGCACATCTGCGCGCGTTGGCCGCTTCCCTGCGCCTGCCGCTGGTCGCGGCCGGCGACGTGCACATGCATGTGCGTTCGCGCCGGCCGCTGCAGGATGCGCTGACGGCATTGCGCCTCAACACCACGGTGGCGGCAGCCGGCCATGCGCTGTTTCCCAACGGCGAGCGCCACCTGCGGCAGCGCCTGGCGCTGGCCCGCCTGTATCCGACCGAGTTGTTGGCCGAGACGCTGAAGGTCGCGGCCCTGTGCAATTTCTCGCTGGTCGAACTGCGCTACGAGTATCCGGAGGAAGTCGTGCCGGCCGGCCAGACGCCGGACTCCTGGTTGCGGCAACTGAGCGAGGAAGGGCTGGCGCGGCGCTATCCGGCAGGCGTGCCGGACAAGGTGGTGGTCCAGGTCGAGCATGAACTGGCGCTGATCGCCGAGATGGCCTACGCGCCTTACTTTCTCACGGTGCATGACATCGTGGCCTGGGCGCGCGGGCAGGGCATCCTGTGCCAGGGGCGGGGCTCGGCAGCCAACTCGGCGGTGTGCTACGCGCTCTTCGTCACCGAGGTGGACCCGGCGCGCGCCAGCATGCTGTTCGAGCGATTCGTCTCGAAGGAGCGCAACGAGCCGCCCGACATCGACGTCGATTTCGAGCACCAGCGACGCGAGGAAGTGATCCAGTACATCTACGCCAGGTATGGCCGCGAACGTGCCGCGCTGGCGGCCGCCGTGATCACCTATCGCACGCGCGGCGCCTTGCGCGACGCCGGGCGCGCGCTGGGTTTTCCACTCGCCGCGATCGAGCGCCTGGCCGGCAACCTGGCCTGGTGGGACCGGCGCGAGGAGCTGGCGCAGCGCTTTGCCGAAGTCGGCCTCGACCCGGAGCATCCGGCGGTGCAGCGCTGGCTGGGCATCGCGAAGATGCTGATCGGCCTGCCGCGGCATCTGACACAGCATGTCGGTGGCTTCGTTATTTCACGGGGCCGGCTCGACCGTCTGGTGCCGGTGGAAAACGCCGCCATGCCCGAGCGCACGGTGATCCAGTGGGACAAGGACGACATCGACGCGCTGGGCCTGATGAAGGTCGACGTGCTGGCACTCGGCATGCTCTCGGCGATACGGCGCATGCTGGCGGCCGTGGCGTGGCGGCATGGCACGCCATTCGGCTTGGCCTCCGTGCCGGCGGAGGATGCCGCCACCTACGAGATGGTTTCGCGCGCCGACACCGTGGGCGTGTTCCAGATCGAATCGCGCGCGCAGATGGCCATGCTGCCGCGCCTGCGGCCGGCCTGCTTCTACGATCTTGTCATCGAAGTGGCGCTGGTGCGCCCCGGCCCGATCCAGGGCAACATGGTCCATCCCTACCTGCGGCGGCGGCAGGGGCAGGAGCCGGTCGAGTATCCGGGCGAAGCGGTACGCGAGGTGCTGTCGCGCACCCTGGGCGTGCCGATCTTCCAGGAGCAGGCGATGCAACTGGCCATCGTCGCCGCCGGTTTCACGCCGGGTGAGGCCGACCGGTTGCGCCGTGCCATGGCGGCCTGGAAGCGCAAGGGCGGGCTGGAGCCTTTCCGCGAGCGCCTGCTTTCCGGGATGCGTGAGCGCGGCTATGCCGATGAATTCGCCGAGGCGCTCTATCGACAGATCCAGGGCTTCGGCGAATACGGCTTTCCCGAGTCCCATGCGGCCAGCTTCGCCCTGCTGGTGTATGTCTCGGCCTGGCTCAAGCGCCACGAGCCGGCCGCCTTCCTGCTCGGCCTGCTCAATTCGCAGCCGATGGGTTTCTACTCGCCCGCGCAACTGGTGCAGGATGCGCGCCGCCACGGGGTCGATGTGCGGCCGGTGGATGTCACGGCGAGCGACTGGGAATCCACGCTGGAAGGAGATGGCGGGGCGGGTCAAGCCGTCGCCGTGCGCCTCGGTCTGCACCAGGTGCGCCACTTCGCGGCGGCGGCGGGCGCGCGCATCGTCGCGGCGCGCGCGGTGGCGCCGTTTTCCGATCTCGCCGACCTGGCCAGGCGCGCCGAGCTCGGCGGTGGCGAGCTCGATGCGCTGGCGGATGCCGGAGCGCTGGCGCATCTGGCCGGACATCGCCGCCAGGCCGCCTGGGTCGCGGCCGCCGTCCCGCTGCAGCGCGACCTCTTTGCCGGCGTTGCGCCGGGTGAAGCGCGGGTCGAATTCGCCGCGCCGCGCGAGGGCGAGGATATCGTCGCCGACTACCGCAGCCTCGGCCTCACGCTGGGCCGCCATCCGCTGGCGCTATTGCGCGCGCGGCTGGTCGCGCGGCGCTATCTTTCGGCGATGGAACTGCGCGAACGCGGCGATCGCGCGGTGGTGCGCTGTGCGGGGATCGTTACCTGCCGCCAGCGGCCGGGCACCGCCAGCGGCGTGATTTTCGTTACGCTGGAAGACGAAACCGGCAGTGCCAACATCGTGGTTTTCAACGACCTGGCGTGTCGCCAGCGCCGACTTTTGCTCGGCAGCCGCCTCCTCGGCGTGGCCGGGCAGTTGCAGGTTGAAGGCGAGGGCGAGCACGCGGTGGTGCATCTGGTGGCCAGGCGCCTGTTCGATCACAGCGAACTGCTCGGGGCACTGGTCGCCGGTAGCCGGGATTTTCATTGACAGCTAAAGGTATGACGGATGGCGCATCCGCGCACAAACTGATTTGTGCTGCATGTGCTGCACCCACCCCAACAACCGGAGAAAAACCCATGAAAATCTACAAGGTCCTTGCATGCCTGCTGACCGGTCTTGCCCTGTTCGGCGCCACCCATGTCCGTGCCCAGGTGCCCTTGCCCTATGGCGCGCCACTATCCAGCGACCAGGCGAAGAAGGCCATGGCGGCAGCCGAGGCGGAGGCAAAAAAGAACAGCTGGAACTTGGTCATTGCCATCGTCGACGCCGGTGGCAACCTGATGATGATGCAGCGGTTCGACGGCGCCCGTTCGGCTCGGTCGATGTCGCTCGCGACAAGGCCCACGCGGCGGCGGCATTCCGGCGACCGACCAAGGCCTTCCAGGACGCGATCGCCGGTGGCGGCGTCGGCTTGCGCATGCCCAACATCACCGGTAACGCCGGGGTACTATTGAGACTTCCGTAATTCATGACATCACCACAAGGTAGCCTGCATCCAGCAAGCGGCGATGATCGAGGGGCGCTTTTGAGCGCTCTTGAGTTTGTTGCGTGCGGTCGTGTGCAGTTCGCTCAGAT
>NZ_JAFLDR010000070.1 GCF_017302275.1 Sulfuritalea sp. | reverse complement strand
AGAAGGAAGGCAACAAGTGGGTGGTGCTGATGGAACGCACGCTGGCCGCGTCCGGCGGCAAGGGTGACCATGCCATCGGCGCCGACAAGGTATATAACTTCGGCTTCGCCATCCACGAGGATTTCACCAATGCCCGCTATCATTACGTGTCGCTCGGCTATCAGTTCGGCCTTGACAAGGATGACCCGGCGACGAAGAGCTACATCAACGTCCAGAAGCAGCAAGGCGGTGATCAGTATCTGTGGGCAATGCCTCCCGCGCGCCTTGGACGCCATATCTTCTAGTAACGGGTGATCAGTTCCAGCCAACCGTCCGACAGGATTGAGGTGATTTCCATTGCGATCGCCTTGTCGAGACCGGTCGCGATGAGCAGGCCGGAAAACATCGCCAACAGGCCAAATCCGTGGCGCAGTTGGACGCCGTGTCCGAGCGCCCATGCTCTCATTCTGGCAAAGGCGGAGCGGGACGCATAGGCCGCCAATACAAGCGGTGTTGCCGCGCCCAGGCCGAACAGCCCAAGCAGCAGAGCCCCCAGGCCGGCGTCGCGCCCGGTAGCCACCAATGCAACCGACGAGATCAGCATCGGTCCAGCGCAGGGGCTCCACGCGAGGCCGAGCAGGCCGCCAAAAAATAGAGCGGCGGCGGGCGATTGATGCCCTACTGCACCGGCGAGACGATCGGCGGACAAGGCCAGCGGCTGGACCAGACGCGTCACAAGATTTGCGAGGGGATCGATCCAGAGCGCCAGCCCGAAGACGATGAGGCTGATTGCCGCCCCGTGGTGGACCCATTCAGCTTCCAATCCCATCGACGGTCCGAGGGCGCCAAGGACCCAGCCGGCTACCGCGAAGGCGGTTGTCATGCCGATGCCCATCAGCAGGGGGGCGGCACGGTGGCGCTGCATCGCGCCGCCGATGACCAGCGGCAAGAGGGGCAGCACGCAAGGGGAGAGCGTCGTCAAGAGCCCGGCTGCGTAGGTAAAGCCGATACTGGCGGGTACGAAGGTGTCGACGACTACCGCCATTGCCTGATATTCATAGCGCCTTGGCGAACAACTGCTTGAGTTGTTCGGGGCGGAAATCTCCAGTAGTGCGCGCGCGTTCAAGTTCTCCGCGGAAAACGACCAAAGTGGAGAAACTGGAAACATCGAAGCGCCTGCGTAGCGCCTCTTCCTTGAAATAGTCGGCCTGGAACACGATGACCCCACCCATGGTCTTGTCGTTCATCAGTGCCTTGACGCCACGCTCCTGCATGACGCAGACCGGACACCAGCCGCTATGGAACTGGATCGCCGTGACCTTGCCTTCGCTCCGAGCCCGAGAAAATGCATCGGCCTGGTAGGGCAGGATGTCAAGCGCCAGGACGGGCGTCGCGATCACAGCGGCAATCACGACGGACAGCAGGCTTGTCTGTTTCAAGGAGATTGTCTCGATCAAGAAAGTCCCATTCTGATCTTCGGTCAGGGATATGGCAAAGCAATCGGCTTAATCCTATCAACAGCATTCCTTGGGGAATCTGCACCATGGCCCGTCCTCCTGACCGCTCGTTTGGGCACAGGCCTGTTTCCAGGCCAACTATTGCACCGACAATTCGGATTTGACAGTGGCTTTGCCGATTGGTTAGAATGCTCGGCTTTCCGTGAAGCGCACGGGTCACTTGACTCCATGCCGCGCAGGACGGGTAATCGAAGCAAGCAAGGATCAGCGAATGAAAACATTTTCCGCCAAGCCGCATGAAGTCCAGCACGACTGGTATGTCGTGGATGCGACTGACAAGGTGCTCGGCCGCCTGGCTACCGAGATCGCCCGCCGCCTGCGGGGCAAGCACAAGCCGATTTTCACGCCGCACGTCGATACCGGCGATTTCATCGTCGTGGTCAACGTCGAAAAGTTGCGCGTTACCGGCAACAAGGCCCAGGACAAGATGTACTACCGCCACACGGGCTATCCGGGTGGTATCCGGGAAACCAACTTCACCAAGCTTCAGCAGCGTTTCCCCGGCCGCATTCTGGAAAAGGCCGTCAAGGGCATGCTGCCGAAGGGCCCCCTGGGCTATGCGATGCTGAAGAAAATGAAGTGCTATGCCGGTGGCGCCCATCCGCACACCGCCCAGCAACCCAAGGCGCTGGAAATTTAAGGAGCTTTCATGGCAGTCACCCAATATTACGGAACCGGACGCCGCAAGACGGCCATTGCTCGCGTGTTCCTGCGCAGCGGCAGCGGCAAGTTCGTGGTCAATGACAAACCGGTCGACGAGTTTTTCTCGCGTGAAACCGGCCGCATGGTGGTGCGCCAGCCGCTCGAACTGACCCAGCACACCAAGACCTTTGACATTCTGGTGAATGTCGAGGGCGGCGGTGAGTCCGGTCAGGCCGGTGCCGTGCGCCACGGGATTACCCGCGCCCTGATCGAATACGATGCGACCCTCAAACCCGCTCTTTCGAACGCTGGATTCGTCACGCGTGACGCCCGCGAAGTCGAGCGAAAGAAGGTCGGCTTCCGCAAGGCGCGCCGGCGCAAGCAGTTTTCGAAGCGCTAAGCTTCAGCGGTATTTTCGCTGTCGCACGAAAAGCCGCCTTCGGGCGGCTTTTTCATCCGTGAGTTACCATCAATCCATAGCAGCGAGGGGAGTCTCATGATCAAGGCGGGCATCGTCGGCGGTACGGGTTACACCGGGGTGGAACTATTGCGCCTGCTGGCGCGACACCCTGGAGTCGAAATGACCGCCATCACGTCGCGCGGCGAGGCTGGGACTCCGGTTGCGGACATGTTTCCCAGTCTGCGTGGCGCTGTCGGCTTGAAATTCAGCGACCCGAAGGATGCGCCGTTGGTGGACTGCGACGTGGTGTTCTTCGCCACGCCCAACGGTATCGCCATGCAGCAGGCCGCCGGGCTGCTTGAGGCCGGTGTAAGGGTGGTCGATCTCGCGGCGGATTTCCGCATCAAGGACATCGGCTTGTGGGAGAAGTGGTATGGCATGAGCCACGCCAGCCCGGCGCTGGTGGCCGAAGCGGTATATGGCTTGCCGGAAGTCAACCGAGATCAGATTCGCGGCGCCAGGATAGTGGCCAACCCGGGCTGCTACCCGACCGCCACGCAACTCGGTTTCCTGCCATTGATCGAGTCCGGCTGCGTGGATCTCGCGCATCTGATCGCCGATGCCAAGTCGGGTGTTTCCGGGGCGGGACGCAAGGCTGAAATCGGCATCCTGTTTTCCGAGGCGTCGGACAACTTCAAGGCCTACGGCGTACCGGGCCATCGCCACTTGCCCGAAATCAGGCAGGGACTCGCGCGCGCGGCGGGCAAGCCGATGGACCAGATCGGCCTGACGTTCGTTCCGCATCTCACGCCGATGATTCGCGGCATTCATTCGACGCTCTATGCACGCATAACGCGCGAAGTCGATTTCCAGGCCCTGTTCGAGCAGCGTTATGCCAACGAGCCATTCGTCGACGTACTGCCGCCAAAATCGCATCCCGACACGCGGTCGGTGCGGGCGGCCAATACCTGCCGGATCGGGGTGCATCGGCCGCAGGATGGCGACACCCTGGTCGTCCTTTCGGTTATCGACAACCTGGTGAAAGGCGCCGCGGGCCAGGCGGTACAGAACATGAACCTCATGTTTGGTCTCGACGAATGTTCGGGTCTTTCGCAAGTTCCCGTCTTGCCCTGACGCTGAGGCGGCTGCGTGGCCGCTTCGGGATCTCCGCGCCGCGGGTGGCGGTACGGACCCACCTGCCCTGGTATTGGCGCGCGCTTTCCGTGATCGTCCTGTCAGGCGCATCGCTGGCGCTGGCCGGCTGGATTTATGACGCAGGCCAGCGCTTTGCCGGATTTCGCCAGGGCGATAGTGAGCAGGAAATCGCCGAGATGCGGGCGCGGATAGTTCAGCTGGAGGCGGAACTGGAAGGGGCGCGAAAGGTGGCGAATGCCAGCGAAAGCCGTTTGCGGATCGAAAGTACGTCGCAGGAACGGCTGGCGACCCAGATCAGGACCCTGGAGGAGCAGAACGCCCTGCTCAAATCCGACTTGGCGACATTCGAAAGCTTGGCGGGCGGCGAGACCGGCAATTCGGGGCTGGCGATCAGTCGCTTGCAAGTCAATCCGACGGGCGACGGCCAGTATCGGTATCGCCTTCTGCTCGCGCAGACCGGCGACAAGAAAGACAGGGACAAGGAATTCAAGGGCATGATCCAGGTATTGGCTACCGTGCAGCGCGGCAAGGAGACTGGTATGATCCAATTCCCTTCCGCCGGGGACCCCGCGGCGGATCAGTATCAAGTGATTTTTCGGTACTTTCGGCGCCTGGAGGGTTCCTTCAATGTGGGCGCCGGGGCGCGAATTCTGCGCGTCGAGGTACGTCTGGTTCAGGACGGCGTTGTCAAGGCGACCCAGAGCGTTGCGCTATGACCGGCATCGCATTGATTTCATTTGCAGGCGAGGAGATTCCCAACAATGTTCGGCAAGAAAACCAATAAACCTCAGGGGCGCATCGATAGCTTGATCGGCGTCGGTACTTCCCTGGAAGGCGACGTGACGTTTTCCGGGGGGCTTCGCGTGGACGGCGAGATCAAGGGCAACGTTCGCGCGGTGGACGGCCAGCCCGCAACCTTGGTCATCAGCGAACACGCGAGGATCGAGGGCGAAATCTCGGTTTCCCACCTGGTAATTAACGGGACCGTGATCGGTCCGGTGCATTCCAGCGATTTCGTGGAACTTCAGGCGCGCGCCCGGGTCACCGGGGATGTCGAATACAGCACGATTGAAATGCACCTTGGCGCCGTGGTTCAGGGCCGGCTCGTGCATCAGGGACTACCGGCCAAGGCCGTGGAATTGAAGCTTGCCGCGAGCAATTGACCTTTACCGGCATTGAATACATAATTAGTGGACTTATTTTGTAAACTATTAGAGCGCCCCCTAGGAGAACACCATGAACGCACCCACCGAAATGCCGGCACCACTGAATTTCACCGATAGCGCCGCGAGCAAGGTCAAGGAACTCATCGCCGAAGAAGGCAACCCGGAACTTAAGTTGCGCGTGTTCGTTACGGGCGGCGGTTGCTCAGGCTTCCAGTACGGTTTCACCTTCGACGAAGTGACCAACGAGGACGATACCGTGATGGAGAAGAACGGCGTTTCCTTGCTGATCGATCCCATGAGTTACCAGTACCTAGTGGGTGCAGAGATCGACTACTCGGAAGGCCTCGAAGGCTCACAGTTCGTTATCAAGAATCCCAACGCGACCAGCACCTGCGGTTGCGGTTCGTCCTTCTCGGCCTGATCCAGCGTTTCCAGGCACGCGAAACGGCGTGGAGCCTTGGGCTCCACGCGTTTGTTGTTCGTGTTTGGCGGATTTTTGGGGGCGCGCCGGTCGCCTTACCTTGGATAGATGGCGCCAAGTATTCGCGGCCCGCGTGCGCCGGTAACCTCGGCGAGGTTGCCCGGCAGATTGTTAAGCGTGCGCCAGGCCAGCCAGGCAAAGGCTAGCGCTTCGACCCAATCGGCGCCTTGCCCCAATAAGTCGGTGCTGGCGACACGGCAATTGGCGGCGAGATGTTGCAGCCGTGCCATCAGCTTCCGGTTGTGCGCGCCGCCGCCACATACATATAGTTCATCGGGGGCATCGCACCAGCGCGCGATTGCCCCGGATGCCGCTCTGGCAGTCAATTCGAGCAGGGTCGCCTGGACGTCTTCAGGCCTCTCGCTGCCGGAAAGCTGCTGTTCGAGCCATGGGAGGTTGAACTCCTCGCGGCCGCAACTCTTGGGTGGGCTCGCGGCAAAAAAACTGTCTGCGAGCAGGCTATCCAGCAGGTCAGACAGAACTTGGCCCGTCGCCCCCCACTCGCCGCTCTCGTCGTAGGGTAGCCCCTTGTGGCGCTCGATCCAGGCGTCCATGAGCAGATTCCCTGGGCCGCAATCGAAGCCGCCCACCGGTTCCGCGGGCTTGAGATTGGTCAGGTTGGCGATACCGCCGATGTTTAGGATCACCCGATGGCGCGTAGTATCGCCAAACACCGCAGCATGAAAAGCAGGCACCAGTGGCGCGCCTTGGCCGCCTGCGGCGATGTCACGGCTGCGGAAATCCGCCACGACGGGGATTCCGGTCAGTTCCGCCAGCAGCGCGGGGTTGTTCAGCTGCACGCTGTAGCCCGCCGAGGGCTGGTGGCGAATTGTCTGGCCATGACAGCCAATCGCCGCGACCTGCGAGGCATCGACGCCAGCCTTGCCCAAGAGTCTGCCGACCGCTTCGGCATAGCTGCGGGCCAGTGTGTTGGCCAGCCGTGCGGCAAGGTGGATTTCATTGTGCTGCGTGCCATGCAGCAGCAAGGCTTGGCCGCGTACTTCCGGCGCGTAGGGTTGCCAGAAGGTCGCCAGCGTTTGTGGCGGCTTTTGCGAAAAATCCACCAGCGCCGCGTCGATTCCGTCAAGGCTCGTCCCTGACATCAGCCCGATGACCAACGACGGTGCCAATGCCATGTCAGTTGGACTGGGCGAGGTTGAATCCGCGAATCAGGTCGAGGCGAGCGAGGTGGATACCGGTTTGCGCCTGAAATTGTGCCAGTTGCTGCGGCATCAGTGGCGGCGCGCTGGGCAAGGCAATCGCCAGCGGATTCTGGTGCATGTCGCCGACGCGGAATTCGTAGTGCAGGTGCGGTCCGCTGGCGAGCCCTGTGGCGCCGACGAAGGCGATCACGTCGCCTTGGCTGACGCGACTGCCCTTGCGCAGGCCGGACGCAAAACCCGAAAGGTGTCCATACAGCGTGGTGTAGCGTCCCTGGTGACGCAGGATGACGACCTTGCCGTAGCCGCCTTGGACACCGACGAATTCAACGACGCCATTGCCGGTCGCCTTGACCCGCGTTCCGACCGGCGCGCCATAATCGACGCCGCGATGCGCGCGCCATTTTTGCAGTACTGGATGGAAGCGCGCAGAAGTAAACCCCGAGGTAATGCGTGAGAACTCCAGGGGCGAGCGCAGAAATGCTTTGCGTATGTTCTTGCCTTCGGCGGTGTAGTAGCCGCCGGTGTTCTCGCCGTCGGAAGCATCGGCGAACCAGGCGGCACGATAGGTTTTCCCATTATTGACGAACTCGGCGGCAAGAATGCGGCCGCTGCGCACCGCGCGTCCAAGGTGATTCACCGACTCGTAGATGACAGCGAATCGATCTCCTTTGCGCAGATCACGGTGGAAATCGATGTCGCCGCCGAAAATATCCGCGAGTTGCGTTGCCACAGAATCGGGAATCCCGGCCGCATCGGAGGCGCCGAACAAGGAATAACGGATTTCGGCGGTCTTCATCACGACTTGGGTTTCCAGCGGCAACGTCTGCTCCGAAGCGACGAACCGGTCGCCCTGGCGTTCGACAACGAGCGCCTGATCCTTGCCGCCGTTGAGCGGGAACACCAGTGTGTGCAGTTCGCCCTGCGGTCCGGTTCGGGCGGAGAGGTTCTTGCCCGGACTCAATTGGCGAAAAAGGCTCTGGGTCGTGGCGCTGCCCTTGAGAAAACCGACAGCCGCAGGGTCATCTATGCCAAGTCGCTGCAGCAGTTCCATGACGGTATCGCCGCGCTGTACCCGGTCTTCGCGCAAAAACGTCTGGTCAGCATCCGGCGCGACCGTCAGTGGCCGTAGCGCCAATTGTTCGACTACGTCCTGGCGCGGAATGTTTTCGATGGCAGAGTTGCTTACGGTACCGAAAGCAGCGACCATGCCGAACAGCGAAACTCCGAATATCGCCGCACCAGTCCAGAAATGCCCGGAATGGCTGGTTCGGCCGTCGGAGAGTTGCGCTAAAATCCCGCTCTTGTTTTTTCGCAATTGGATGGGTTGGCGACAAAAAAGTCGTGGAAGTGTAGCAAATATCCCCCTTCCGTCAAATCGGGTTTATCACTAATGGTCGATATCGAGTCCCAACTGGCTCTCATCAAGCGCGGCGCCGACGAATTGCTGATCGAGTCCGAACTCGTCGAAAAACTGAAATCCGCGCGCCCGCTGCGCATCAAGGCGGGATTCGATCCAACGGCGCCGGACCTCCACCTCGGCCACACGGTGCTGATCAACAAGTTGCGCCATTTCCAGGATCTCGGCCACCATGTGATGTTCCTGATCGGAGATTTCACGGGGATGATCGGGGATCCGAGTGGCAAGAATGCGACCCGGCCACCGCTGTCTCGCGAGCAGATATTGGAAAACGCGAACACCTATCGCGAGCAGGTGTTCAAGATTCTTGATCCGGTGAAGACCGAAGTCTGCTTCAACTCCAGCTGGTTCGAGCCGCTGGGTGCGGCGGGGATGATCAAACTGGCCGCGCGCCACACGGTGGCGCGCATGCTGGAGCGTGACGACTTCTCCAAACGATACTCCGGTGGGCAGCCGATCGCGATCCATGAATTCCTCTACCCACTCTGCCAGGGCTACGATTCGGTCGCCATGAAGGCAGACGTTGAGTTGGGCGGTACCGATCAGAAGTTCAACCTGCTGGTGGGGCGCGAATTGCAGAAGCACTACGGGCAGGCACCGCAATGTGTCCTCATGATGCCCCTGCTCGAAGGCTTGGACGGCGTTAACAAGATGTCCAAGTCGCTCGGCAATTACATCGGGATAGCCGAGTCGCCTGCCGAGATTTTCGGCAAACTGATGTCGATTTCGGATGAGTTGATGTGGCGCTACTACGAATTGCTGTCGTTTCGTGGCAACGACGAAATTGCGGGCTTCAAACGCGAAGTCGCCGATGGCCGTAACCCACGCGACATCAAGGTGCTACTGGGGCAGGAGATCGTTGCCAGATTCCATTCTGTTGCCGAGGCAGAGGCGGCGCTGGCCGAGTTTGAGGCGCGATTCCAGCGCGGCGTGCTGCCCGATGACATGCCCGAAATCAGCGTGACCGCGGGCTCGCTGGCCCAGGTGCTGAAAGCTGCGGGCCTGACCCCAAGTACCTCAGACGCTTTGCGCATGATCGAGGGCGGCGGCGTCCGGATCAATGGCGAAAAAGTCGGTGATCGCAACACGGCACTGGCGGCGGGCGACCGTGTTGTGCTTCAGGTAGGCAAGCGAAAGTTCGCCCGCGTTACGCTCTTGTAGAAATTCCGAAGATTTCTTGCAGAAGTTGTTGACCGCGCATTCGTGATCCGTATAATGCGCCCCTCTTTGCTGCACGACTGATCGCTTGCAGCGCGTTCTTTAAAAACCAAACAACCGATAGGTGTAGGTGCTTGCTGGGCTGGTGGTGGTAGTGGGTGGACATTCCGTGATCGAAGGGATGGAAGCTGGACCGGGTTGGAAGACACGGGCCGAGTTCTGAGCGGAGTGCGAAAGCATGAGGTGAAGGATCTGCTGCTGCTGGATGCTAAGAGTATTGAGAAGCAAGCGCTTACAC
>NZ_JAFLDR010000007.1 GCF_017302275.1 Sulfuritalea sp. | reverse complement strand
GCCTTCGAGAAGCCTTGGCAGGGCGGCCCACCAACCAGCACGTCCACGGTCTGCGATCCAAGGAGCTTGTCCAGATCCTTGGGGCTGAACTTGGTCAGATCCTTGACCAGCGCATGCGGTACGTGCGGGTGGTTCACCCGAAAGGTCTCGATCGCCGAAACGTTGAAATCTATCGCTGCAAGGCACTTGAGCCCAGCCAATTCGAGGCCGAGCGAAAACCCGCCGCACCCCGAAAAGAGGTCAACGAAATGCAGGGGTGTCGTCATGCTCCCTGGCGCAGCAAGTGCGGCCTGCACATGACGGCGGAACAGCGCGAGCGCGTGGCACGGCGGCTGGGCGGGCAGGCGCCGGACTGAGGCTGCAGGAGTTATGTCTCCGGCGAAACCGGAGACGGTATGCCTTGCGGACAGCGCCTACGATACGGCGTTGGGGCGCCGCCAGGTGGCTTGTGGTCGCGCGGGGTTCACGGCAGGATTCGGGGCAGGGCGTCGCGGCGGCGCGATGTGCTGTCAAGGAGGCGGGGACATGAACGGAAATCCGGTGCGGTGGTTCGAAATCTACGTGCAGGACATGGCGCGGGCCAGGGCTTTTTACGAGGCCGTGCTCGGCGTCCAGTTGTCGCGGCTGGAAGGTCCGGACATGGAAATGTGGACGTTCCCGGAGCAGATGGAGCAGTACGGGGCCACCGGCGCGCTGGTGAGAATGCCGGGCTTCCCGTCGGGGGGCAACAGCGTGCTGGTCTATTTCGCCAGCGAGGATTGCGCGGTCGAGGCGGCGCGGGTGGCGGCGGCCGGCGGCAGCCTGCAGAAGGAGAAGTTTTCCATCGGGCAGTACGGCTTCATCGCGCTCGCCACCGACAGCGAAGGCAACATGTTCGGCCTGCATTCGATGCAATGAGCCGACCCTCCGGATTCCGGGCGCGGCTCGCCTGTCTTGCGGCCATCGCCGGCGCCACCGCGGTGGCGGCGGTTGCCGCGCCGCTCGACATGGCCAGCATCGTGGTCTCGAAGGCGGACTCGGGCGTCGCGCCGCTGGCGGTGTTCTTCGACGCCACCGGAATCAAGTCGCCGGCGACCGAGCGTTCGTTCATGGAAATGGATTGCAGCTGGAACTTCGGCGACGACGACAAGGCGGCCTGGCGGCATGGCACGGGTGTCAACCACCGGAAGAACCGCGCCTTCGGACCGGTCGCCGCGCATGTCTACGAGACCCCGGGTAGCTACACGCCGTCGGTCACCTGCAGCGAAGGCGGCAAGGGCGGTCCGGTGACAATGCTGGCGCCGATCGTGGTCGAGGATCCCGATGCGGCCTATGCGGGGGCAAGCACGCGCTGCCTTTCGCGCGAGGCGCGCTTCGATGGCTGTCCCGCCGGTGCCGAGCGGGTGACGGATGCCGCCGGCGATTTCGCCGCGACGATAGCCCGCGACCTGCGGCAGGGCAGGCGGCTGCTGTTCAATCGCGGGGAGACCTGGCATACGTCGGGCCCCGCGATCCTCAACGTCAATGGCCCGTGGACCCTCGGCGCCTATGGCAGCGGCGCCAAGCCGGTGGTGCGCTGGAGCGGCGGCAGGGCGATCCTGGTCGTCGGGCGCAACGGGCCGAACGCCAACCGCGATGCCCGGGTCATGGACCTGATGCTCGATGGCACCAACCCGGATTCGCCCTGGGTCGTGGCCGTTGATTTTTCCGGCGGATTCGACCAGGTCACGTTCCTGCGCGTCGATATCGAACGCACCAACTCGGGTTTCGTGCAATCGGCCTCCAAGCCCAACCTGGCGGCGCCCTGGGACCAGTTCACCGTCGCCGACTCCGAGATCAGGCCGACGCAGGGCGGTCCCGGCGGCAACGGCATGTTCCTGTTTTCATCTCGCACGGCGATCCTCGGCAATCTGTTCGACAACAAGTCGGTCGGCGAACACAATTTCCGCTCCATGTACTGGCGCGGGCTCGTCGTTTCGAGCAATACCTTCCGCAATCCGAATGCCAGGAAGGCCAACCTGACGCTGCGCGGACCGACCTGGTACAAACAGTTCGGCCCCCTGCCGCCGGGAATCCATTCGCAGCACGGGGTCGTCTCGGACAACCAGTTCGTCGGCGCGCCGGGCGTGGAGGTTCCCGTGAATACCTCGATCGACTCGACGCACGAAAGCAGGACCCGCTACCTGGTTGTCGAGCGCAACTGGTGGACCGGGCAGGTCGGCACGGTGACCGCAATGAGCCTGAACTCGAGCTTCTCGGCGGTGCGCAACAACATCATCGACCTGAGCGCTGGCGCGGGCGGCCATGGGATCGAGGCGACCAACAACAACGATACGCAGTCGGCGAGCCGCAATGCGATTTACAACAACACCATCTACGCCAACCAGTCGAAGCCCGGGCACGTGCGCGGCGTTCGCATGTTCAAAGGCGCGCTGGATACCGAGATACGCAACAACCTGCTATACGCGCCATCGGCCAGGCAGGCGACCGTGGTCGATGCCGCCCTCGGTATCGGGACGATCGGCGCCAGCGGCACATTGGGCAATTCGTCGGACGCGCAGGCGAAGAACGTCGATCCCTTGTTCGCCAATGCCAGCCGCAACTTCTCGAAGCCGTCGGACTTCCGGCCCGGCGCGGGCAGCTACGCCATCGGCGGCGGCGTGGCGGTTCCGGCCCGCCATGACTTCTTTCGCAAGGCACAGGGTACGGCGCGGGATGTCGGCGCGGTGGCGCATTAGGACGGGGCCATCCCGCCGCGATTAGAATGAAGCGGAATGAAAAGTCGGCGCCGGCGACACGGCGCTGGTCACGATGAACCTGTGATGGAAGCGCGAAATGCCCCTCGAAATCTGGCTGGCCTATGTCCTGACAGTGGCGGTGCTGCTGGTGATTCCCGGCCCGACCATACTCACCGTGATCGGCTATTCGCTGGCGCACGGACGGCGCGCCAACGTGGCGCTGGTCGCCGGCGTGGCGCTGGGCGATTCGACGGCGCTGGCGCTCTCCTTGGTGGGCCTGGGCGCCCTGCTGGCGACCTCGGCGTGGTGGTTCACGGCGGTCAAGACGGTGGGTGGGTTGTACCTGGTCTGGCTCGGCTGGCGCATGCTGCGCGCGGGGGTCGGACCGGCCGAGGTGGCGCTGCCGGCGGCGCCGGATTCGCTCTGGCGGCTGTTCGCCAACACCTGGCTGGTGACCGCGCTCAATCCCAAGGGCATCGTCTTCTTCGTCGCCTTCCTGCCGCAGTTCATCACGCCGGGCAGCGCGGTGGCGCCGCAGATGTGGATCCTCGCCATCACCTTCGTGGTGATGGCGATCCTCAATGCCGCGCTGTATGCGCGCTTCGCGGCGGCGGCGCATCATTTCCTGGCCTCGGCGCGGGCGCGCCGCGGCTTCAACATCGGCGGGGGCTCGCTGCTGGCGGGGGCGGGCGTCTGGGCTTTGCTGGCGCGGCGGCCGGTGTAGTGTAAGAGTCGGCGCTGGTAGTACGGCGATCCGGGAGGGAAATCATGGCATATGACGAAGGCCTGGCGGAACGGATACGCGATGCGCTGCGCGGGCGCCGGGACGTGGGCGAACGCAAGATGTTCGGCGGCGTTGCCTTCATGCTTGGCGGCCACATGGCGGTCGGCATCGTCGGCGGGACCTTGATGGCCCGTGTCGGGCCGGCGCGCTACGCCGATGCGCTGGCGCTACCGCATGTGCGGCCGATGGATTTCACCGGCAAGCCGATGAAGGGCTATGTTTATGTCGATCCGCCAGGCATGGAGGACGACTCCGCGCTGGAGAACTGGATCACGGCCTGCTCCGCCTTCGTCGCCACGCTGCCGCCGAGGAGGCCGGGCGCCGGCCCCTGAATAAAAACACGCGCCGCGGCGCTTTCGCGGAGCAGCACCCACACTAAGGAATCGCCATGCATGCCCTGTTGCCGCGCCATCCCGTTCCCGCCCTGAATGTCGCGCTGGTCGGCGGCGGCCGCCATGTGCTGGGTGCCGCGCCCGGCGAGCGCTTCGACCTGGTGGTCTTCTATCGCGGGATGCATTGCCCGATCTGCGCCAGATACCTGACGGAACTCGAACGCCTGGCGCCGGAGTTCGCCCAGCGCGGGGTCGGCATTCTCGCCGTCAGCAGCGACGAGGAGGAGCGGGCGCGGCACATGGCGGAGAAGGTCCAGGCCAGGGCCCTGCGCTTCGGCTACGGCCTGAGCCTGAAAAGCGCGCGGCAGTGGGGGCTTTACATCAGCAGCTCGCGCGGCAAGACCTCGATCGGCATCGAGGAGCCGGCGCTGTTTTCCGAGCCGGGCGTGTTCCTGGTGCGGCCCGACGGCACGCTCTACTATGGCGCGGTGCAGACCATGCCCTTCGCCCGCCCGTCCTTCCAGGACCTGCTGGGCGCGATCGACTTCGCCATCGCCAAGGATTACCCGGCGCGCGGCGAATACACGGGCGAGGTCTGAGCAACGCATTTCGCAACAACCGGGGAGCACGCCATGCTGAAACTCGTATTCGTCGTCGTCATGCTGGGAGCCGCGGGATTGTTGTTCGTCGTGGCGCGGCGACCCGACCGATTCCGCATCGAACGCTCGATACGCATCGCCGCGCCGCGCGAGAAGCTGTTCTCCTATGTAGCGGACCTGCACAATTTCGATGCCTGGTCGCCGTGGTCGGCGCTCGATCCGACGATGCGCAAGACGCATTCCGGCGCCGCCAGCGGTGTCGGCGCGGGCTATGAGTGGGAGGGCAACAAGAAGGTCGGTCACGGCCGGATGGAGATCGTCGAGGCCGTATCGCCCGAGCGCGTGCTGATCAGGCTGGATTTCCTCAAGCCCTTCGAGGCCCACAACATGGCCGAATACCTGCTGGCCGAGCGCGCCGGCGAAACCGAGTTCACCTGGGCCATGCATGGCCCGAACAACTTCATGTCGAAGCTGATGGGCGTGGTCTTCAACATGGACAGGATGGTCGGCGCGCAGTTCGAGCAGGGCTTGAATGCCCTCAAGCGGGAGATGGAAAGGAACGAGGCATGATCGAAGGCGGTTGCCTGTGCGGCGGAATCCGCTACCGGTATCAGGGCGGGATCGAGCACATTTCGGTCTGCCATTGCTCGCAGTGCCGCAAGGCGCAGGGCTCGGCCTTCGCCGCGGTGGCCCCGGTGGCCAAGGATCGCTTCCAGTTTCTCTCGGGTGCCGAACTGATCAGCGAATACCGCTCCTCGCCGGACAAGGTCCGCGCCTTCTGCAAGGTCTGCGGCAGTCCGATTTACAGCGCCAAGGACGATATGCCCGGCGTGCTGCGCCTGCGCCTGGGCACGGTGGATACGCCTTTCGTGTGCACCGACATCTTCCACATCTTCACCGACTCCAAGGCGCCGTGGTGGGAGCTCGGCGACGGGCATCCGCGCTACGCCCGACGCAAGCCGTGAGCGCGCTGCGCGGCCGCCCGAAAGCGCGCCGGCCAGCACACCGAGCCGCACCGCCGCGAGCCGGCGTCACCCCTTCCCGCGTGGGCAAAGGCGGGGTTTCGCGAAGCACCGCTTCGCGCCGCCGGAGCCGGCCGGCTGTGCAAAGTCGGCCGTGGACCGGGGCCGGGTGGAGGGTCGTCCGGTGAGCCGCCAGCAGGACATGCTGCCGGCGACGCTCGCGGACCTGGATCGTGTTCGCGCCGCCTGCAAGTCGATGGTGCGGCGCCGCGCGGCCACCTCCGGCGGCATGTCGCTGGTGCCGCTGCCGGGAATCGACATCGCCGGCGACGTCGCGCTCTTGCTGGAACTGATACCGGCCATCAACCGCAAATTCGGCCTGACGCCGGAACAGATCGAGGAACTCGACAGCCGCCGCCAGGTGCTGATCTACAGCATGCTGAAGAAGGTCGGCAGCGACCTCGCCGGGCGCGCCATCACCAAGAAGCTGGTGCTGCTGGCACTGAAGAAGGTCAGCGCGCGGCTGGCGACGAAGCAGGTATTGAAGTACATTCCTTTTGCCGGGCAGGCCGCCGCCGCCGCGCTCAGCGTGACGGCGATGCTCTACCTCGGCAATTCGCACATCGATGCTTGCTACGAGATCGCCAGGGGGACCATCAACAAATGACTGCCGATACCGGTAACGGCGCGGCTGTGCCCGTTCGCATCCCGCTCCGACTGGAGACGGAGCGCCTGCTGCTGCGGACCTTCATCGATGCCGATTGGCGAGGGCTGCACGAGCATTTCTCCGACCCGGAATGCACGCTCTACACTTTCCGCCGTGCGCTGACCGAGGCCGCCACCTGGCGCGCCATGGCGAGCATGGCCGGCCACTGGCTGCTGCGCGGCTACGGCCCCTACGCCGCGGTGGAAAAATCCAGCGGCGCCGTGATCGGCACGGTGGGGCCCTGGTATCCGCTCGAATGGCCGGAGCCGGAAATCAAGTGGGCACTCTCGCGCCGCTTCTGGGGCAAGGGTTACGCCAGCGAGGCGGCGCGCGCGGTGCAGGTCATGGCCCGCGAGCATCTGCCAGAACTGGCGTTGATCAGCTTGATCGACAGCCGCAACGAGCCGTCGATCCGTCTCGCGCTGGCCATTGGAGCCACGCTGGAACGCGAAATCGAGTTCGCCGGCGGACCGTTCCACGTCTATCGGCATCCGGAAAATCCGGCCGGGATCTGAGCATGGAGACCACGACATGAAAAAAATGCGCGCTGGAGTTGGTTTGCTGTCCCTGGCGTCGGCCATGGCTGCCGCCGCCGACTTGCCTCCCGGCGACTGCGTCGCTCCGAAGGCAGCGACCGATCTTTCGCGGTGCGATTTCTCGCGCAAGAAACTGGCGGGCATGGACTTGCGCGGCGCAAAGCTGGCCGGCGCCAAGCTGGAGAACACCGATCTCAGGAAATCCAATTTGTCCGGTGCGGATTTGCGCGGCAGCAACGGCAAATGGGCAAATTTCACCGGGGCGAACCTGACCGGCGCGGACCTGCGCGATGCCGACCTGTTCCACGCCACCTTCGACGATGCGGACCTCGGCGGGGCGAAATTGCAGGGGGCCTACCTGTTCGGCGCCAATCTGATCAACACCAAGGCGGTGCGCGCCGATTTTTCGGGTGCCTATCTGAAGGACATACTGATGGAAGGCATCGACCTGTCGGGTGGGTCGATCCGCAACTGCTATGCGTTTCGCGCCGTGTTTGTCGGCGCGCGGCTGGTCGGTTCCGACCTTTCGGGTGCCGACCTTACAGGCGCCTCGATGGAGCAGTCTGACTTCACCGGCGCTTCGTTGCGCGGCACGCGGCTGGCCGGCGCGGTGCTGCGCCAGGCGGTGTTTGCGCGCGCCGACATGGCGGGCGCCGACCTGGCGAATGCCGATGTCTGGAATGCCAACTTCGAAAAGGCCTTGAATCGTGGCGAATCGGTGCAGGACGCCCTGATCGAACCTTTCGTGGTGCGCGACCGGCGCTGACGATGGCTGCCGTGATCGAATTTGGGCTGACCGCGGCCGATGGTTTGCGCCTGCACGGGCAAGGCTGGATACCGGAGCAGGCCTGCGGCGTGATGGCCGTCGTCCATGGCATCGCCGAGCACGGCGGTCGCTATGCCTGGCTGGCGGCACGGGCCAATGCCCGGGGCATCGGGGTGGCCACCGTGGATTTGCGCGGCCACGGCCGCTCGCCGGGCGAGCGCTCGTATGTCGAAGGCTTCGACGACTACCTGCTCGACGTCGATGCCTTGTGGGTGAAGGCAGGGGAACTCGCGGCGGGCAGGCCGTTGTTCCTCATGGGCCACAGCATGGGCGGGGCTATCGCCTTGCGTTGGGCGGCGCAGAGGCGGCAGTCCATGGCCGGGCTGATCCTCTCCTCGGCGGCGTTGAAGATCGGCGGCGACGTGCCGCGCCTGCTGGTCGCCCTGGCGCCGCTGCTTTCGCGCTGGCTGCCGCACATGCGCGGCACGAGGCTCGATCCGTCGCTGATCAGCCGCGATCCGGCGCAGGTGGCGGCCTACGTGAATGATCCGCTGGTCAGCCTCAAGGCGCCGCCGGCGCGCACCGGCGCCGAGCTGCTGGCGGCAATGGAAGCCAATCGTGCGGCGGCAGCGGGGTTCAATCTGCCCCTATATCTGTTTCATGGCGACTCCGATCGCCTTACCGATCCGCAGGGCAGCCGCGAGATCCATGCCGCCTGGGGCGGCGCCGACAAGGCCCTGCGCCTGTGGCCGGGGAGCCGCCACGAAACCCTGAACGACCTCGACCGCGAATCCGTGGCTACCGAATTGCTGGACTGGGTGCGGGCCCATGCCGGAAGCGGCGGCGCCGAATGAACTCGGCGAATACGGAAATCAAAAATATCCATCAAGTGTGAAGGGTCGCCGGTCTTATAGTTGACCGGTCACAAGCACGCGAGGCAAAACCCTGCTTCGCGTGTTTTCCCGAGTCGGCGCCAAAACGTCGGCTTCCCCAGCGGATCGGGAGCAACTCCCGACTGCGCCGTGATGGAATCGGCCGTTCGCCCCCCCAAGGATGCGGACGGCTGGATTCAAAGTGGCGCTGCTGCACTGCAAGCCCATCCGTTGCTCCACGTCAACCCGGACCGCCGCGCAAGGGGGCATTGTGCAACTGTAGCAACAAAACCATGGCATTTACATGGTTGTTATTTCAGATCTAAACAATCTGTGGATCGCGTTGAAAAGGGAGCGGGAAGGATTGGAATCGTTGTCGAACTTGGCGGTGGCAGGGGGATTCATGGCGGGTCTGGGCGTACTGCTCGCGCTGCTGCTCGCCATCGCCAACAAGAAACTCTACGTCTTCGAAGACCCGCGCATCGGCGCGGTCGAGGATCTGCTGCCCAAGTCGAACTGCGGCGCCTGCGGCCAGGCCGGCTGTCGCGATTTCGCCGAGAAAGTGGTGGGCGGCGAAACCATCCCGGCGAAATGCACGGTGAGTTCGCCGCAGCAGCGCCAGGGCATCGCCGACCTGCTCGGCGTCGCCGCCGGCACGGTGGACAAGCAGGTGGCGCGCCTGGCCTGCGGCGGCGGTCGCCACGTCGCCTTCCTGCGCGCCCGCTACGAGGGCCTCAAGACCTGCCGCGCGGCGGCCGTGGTCTCGGGCGGCGGCAAGGAATGCGCCTGGGGCTGTCTGGGCCTTGCCGATTGCGCCAACGTCTGCACCTTCGATGCCATCCACATGGACCTGCACGGCCTGCCGGTGGTGGACAGCGAAAAATGCACGGCCTGCAACGATTGCGTCGAGGTCTGCCCCAAGGGCCTGTTCAGCCTCGAATCCGTCAGCCACCGCCTCTGGGTGGCCTGCAAGAACCAGGCGGACGGCGACACCGCCGAGGCCTCCTGCGAGGTGGCCTGCACCGCCTGCGGCAAGTGCGTTGCCGACGCGCCGCTGAAGCTGATGCAACTCGCCGGCAACCTGGCCGTGGTCAATTACGACTGGAACGACCAGGCCACGCGCGAACCGATCGAGCGCTGCCCCACCGGCGCCATCGTCTGGTTCGAGACCCCCGACCGCGCCGTGAAGGGCGCGGCGGCCAAGAAGATCCTGCGCAACGAGCCCCTGCCGTTGCACGTCTGATTCTGTTTTCGAGGAAGCTGCCATGAGCCTGTCGATCATCAAGAAGATAATCTCCACCGGCCTGCTGCCGCAAACCGGCGCGGGAGTGGCTACCGGCAAGGTCAAGTACCCCGGAGTGCGTGACGCCGTGGATGGCAATACCGCCGTCATTCACGTCGAGCGCGAGTCATCCGATGCGGCCGGCGCCTACCCGATCACGCCCTCGACGCAGATGGGCGAGTACTGGGCGGAGGAGGTCGCCAAGGGCCACCTCAACATCTCGAACAAGCCGCTGATCTTCATCGAGCCGGAATCGGAACATGCCGCCGCCGGGGTTACCGCCGGCATGGCGATGACCGGGCTGCGCGCCAGCAACTTCTCCTCGGCGCAGGGCGTCGCCTTCATGCACGAGTCGCTCTACGCCGCGGTCGGCAAGCGCCTGCCCTATGTGCTCAACATGGGCTGCCGGGCCATCACCAAGGCCTCACTCAACGTCCATGCCGGCCACGATGATTACCACTGCGTCGATGACACGGGCTTCATCCAGATGATGGCGAAGAACGCCACCGAGGCGGCCGACCTCAATCTGATCGGGCGCAAGCTGGCCGAACTGTCGCTGACGCCGGCCATCATCGGCCAGGACGGCTTTCTCACCAGCCACCTGATCGAGTCCTGCGTGCTGCCCGAACGCGAACTGGTGGCCGAGTATTGCGGCAAGCCCGACGACATGATCGCCTCGCCGACCCCGGCGCAGGAGATGCTCTACGGGCCGAAGCGGCGCCGCGTGCCGGCGATCTGGGACGTCGACCTGCCGCTCCTGTCCGGATCGGTGCAGAACCAGGATGCCTACATGCAGGCCACGGCCGGCCAGCGCCCCTATTTCTTCGATCACGTCGAGGCGCTGGCGGATGCCTGCATGGAGGAGTACGCCGGCCTCACCGGGCGCGGCTACCGGCGCGTGTCGGGCTTCAAGACCGAGGATGCCGATTACGTCATCCTCGGCATGGGAAGCATGATCGTCCAGGCCGAGGCCGTCGCCGACTACCTGCGCGAGACGCGCAAGCTGAAAGTCGGCGTGGTCAATCTGACCATGTTCCGTCCCTTCCCCGGCGATCTGCTGGGCCGCGTGCTGCGCGGCAAGAAGGGTGTGGTGGTGCTGGAGCGCACCGACCAGCCGATGGCGGAAGACCTGCCGCTGATGCGCGAAGTGCGGGCGACGCTGATGAAGTGCGTGGAAAACGGCATGGCCGCGGCGCAGGGTCAGAAGGACGCCCCCTATGCCGGCTACGCGGTGTATGCCGCCGCCGAGATGCCGCGCCTGTATTCCGGCTGCTATGGCCTGGGCAGCCGCGACCTGCAACCCGAAGCGCTGATCGGCACCGTCGAGAACATGCTGCCCGACGCGGCGCAACGCAAGTTCTTCTACCTCTCGATCGACTTCGCCCGCGATCCGCTGAACCCCAAGGACGAAGTACACCAGCAGGACCTCGCCGACAAGTATCCGCAGATCCGCGCGCTGGGCGTGCGCGGTTCGGAAAACCCCAACCTGTTGCCCAAGGGCGCGATCACCGTGCGCATGCACTCGGTGGGCGGCTGGGGCGCGATCACCACCGGCAAGAACCTGGCGATGACCCTGTTCGAGCTGCTCGGCTGGGACATCAAGGCCAATCCCAAGTACGGTTCGGAGAAGAAGGGCCAGCCGACCACCTACTACCTCTCGGCGGCGCCGGAGCCGATCCGCATCAACTGCGAATACGTCTATGTCGATGTCGTGCTCTCGCCCGACCCGGCGGTATTCGGCCACAGCAACCCGCTTTCGGGTTTGAAGAAGGGCGGCTTCTTCATCATCCAGTCCAACCTCGGCAAGGAAACCTGGGCCGCCTTCCCGCTCTGGGCGCAGAAGTTCATCGTCGATAACGAGATCCGCGTGTTCCACCTCGACGCCTTCCAGATCGCACGCGAGGAGGCCGGTTCGGCCGACCTGCAACTGCGCATGCAGGGCATCGCCTTCCAGGGCGCCTTCTTCGCCGCCAGCCCGACCATGGCCAACGCCGGCCTCACCGAGGATGCGCTGTTCACCGCGATCGAGGCCCAGTTGCAATCCAAGTTCGGCGGCAAGGGCGCGCGCGTGGTGGCCGACAACCTGCGCGTGGTGCGCCGCGGCTTCACCGAGCTGACGGAGATCACCGAGAAGGAAGTCGGCGCGACGCGCAAGGGCTTCGTCAAGAAGGAAGCCGGCCTGCCGGTCATGCTGCAACAACTGCCGGCGGTCGGTGAGGCCCAGTCGGGCAAGATCGGCGACATCCACCGCTTCTGGGAACAGACCGGCCACTTCTACCTGACCGGCAAGGGCAACGACAACATTGTCGATCCCTTCATCGGCGCCTCGCTGGTGCCGGCCGCCACCGGCGTGTTCCGCGACATGACCGGCATCCGCTTCGAGCATCCGGAATGGATCGCCGAGAACTGCACGGCCTGCGGCAACTGCTATGTCGAATGCCCGGACTCGGCCATCCCCGGCCTGGTCAGCTCGATCGGCGACGTGCTCAACACGGCGATCAACCGCATCGAGACCGGCGGCACGCCGACGCGCTACCTGCGCCGCGCCGCGCGGTCCATCGAGAAAAAGTTGCGCACCCTGGTCGACAATGAAGGCGGCTACGTCCGCCCGCTGTTCGACCGCGCCATGGATGCCGTGCTGGCCGAGACGCCGGAAGCCGAGCGTTCCGGCCTCGCCGCCGAATTCACGCAGTTGCAGATCCACCTTGGCGGCTTCCAGTATTCCGCCACCAAGCCCTACTGGGGCAACCGTGAGAAGAAGCAGAAGGGCAGCGGCGGCCTGTTCTCGATCACCGTCAATCCGTACACCTGCAAGGGCTGCGCGCTGTGCGTGACGGTCTGCGAGGACAACGCGCTGAAGATGGTGACGCAGACCGAGGATTCGGTCGAGCGCCTGCGTCGCGACTGGAACACCTGGCTGGAACTGCCGACCACGCCGAAGGACTACAGCCGCATCGACAGCCTCGACGAGAAGATCGGCGCGCTGGAAACCCTGCTGCTGGACAAGCGCAACTACGGCTCGATGAACTGCGGTGACGGCGCCTGCCTCGGCTGCGGCGAGAAGACCGCGATCCACTTGTTCACCGCGACGGTGACGGCGCTGATGCAGCCGCGCGTCGCGGCCTTCGTCGAGAAGATCGACGACCTGATCCAGCGCCTGGAACAGCACATGCGCGTCAAGCTGGCCTCGGCGGTGGACCTGACCGACGCCAATGCCGTGATTCGCGCCGTCGAATCGACGGGCCAGCACGACCTGACCTTGTCGAACCTGGCCAACAAGCTGAATGCCGACAAACCCTCGCAACTGCTCGACCCGGCCTGGGTGAAGAACACCGCGCAGTTGCTGGAGAAACTGAAGGACCTCAAGTGGCGTTACGTCGAGGGCCCGAGCCAGCGCGGCCGCGCCGAGATGGGCATCATCAACTCGACGGGCTGTACCTCGGTGTGGGGCTCGACCTACCCCTTCCACCCCTATCCCTTCCCGTGGACCTCGCATTTGTTCCAGGATTCGCCCTCGGTGGCGATGGGCATCTTCGAGGGCCACATGGCGAAAATGGCCGACGGTTTCAAGGCCGTGCGCATGGCCGAAAAGGAGCTGGCCGGCGACTACCTGCCGGACCGCGACGAGGATTTCTTCCGCCGCTTCACCTGGCAGCAGTTCTCCGCCGACGAGTGGCAGCTTTGCCCGCCGGTGGTGTCGATCGGCGGCGACGGCGCGATGTATGACATCGGCTTCCAGAACCTGTCGCGCGCGCTGATGTCGGGCATGCCGATCAAGGTCCTCGTCGTCGATACCCAGGTGTATTCGAACACCGGCGGCCAGGCCTGCACCTCGGGCTTCATCAGCCAGGTTTCGGACATGGCGCCCTGGGGCGATGCCCAGCGCGGCAAGCAGGAAGTGCGCAAGGAAATCAGCCTGATCGGCATGGCGCACCGCACCTCCTACGTGATGTCGGGCACCATCGCCCACGTCAACCACCTGATCGAAAGCTACATCGACGGCCTCAACAGCCGCCGTCCGGCGCTGTTCAACATCTACGCGGTCTGTCCGCCCGAGCATGGCGTCGGCGATGACAAGAGCGTGGACCAGAGCAAGCTGGCGGTCGAAGGGCGCGCCTATCCGCTGTTCCGCTTCGATCCGGATGCCGGCACCACGTTTGCCGAATGCGTGAGCCTGGAGGGCAATCCCTCGCTCGACACGGACTGGCCGACCTACAACCTGAAGTATGTCGATGAGGCGGGCGCCCAGCAGAGCATGACGCTGCCGATGACCTTCGCCGACTTCGCGGCGACCGAGGCGCGCTTCCTCAAGCATTTCCGCAAGGCGCCGCCCGAGACCTGGAACGAGTCCATGGTGCCGGTGGCCGAGTTCCTCGAACTCGATCTTGACGAGCGCGAAGGCAAATTCCCCTTCATCTGGGCGGTGGACAAGAAGAACCGCCTGATGCGCCTTCTGGTGACCAAGGAACTGATCAAGTCGGTCGAGGAGCGGCTGGCCTTCTGGCGCCAGTTGCGCGGTCTCGTCGGCATCGGCGCGCAAGGGGCGGACGTCGAGCAGGTCGAGTCGCGGGTGCGCGAGGACCTGCTGGCGAAGATCAGCGCGGTACTGGGACAGGGGGCTGGTGCGGCCTTGCCCGCGGCGGCCGGCGACGCAAGAGTCGGCGCTGGCGACACGGCGATTGCGAGCGCCGGTGGCGGCGATTACGAGCCGGTCTGGATCGAGTCGCCCGAGTGCACGGCCTGCGACGAGTGCACCACCCTGGCGCCGAAGACCTTCGCCTACAACGAGCAAAAGCTGGCCGTGGTGATCAACCCGAAGGGCTCGAAGTTCGCCGACATCGTCAAGTCCGCCGAGAAATGCACGGCCGGCTGCATCCATCCCGGTACACCGTGGAACATGAACGAGCCGGGTATCGAGAAGCTGATGGCAAGGGCGGCCAAATTCAACTAAGCCAATGAAACTCGTCTCCTACTTTCGCGGCGAAGCCTTCCAGCGCGGCGTGCATCCGCCGAGCTGCAAGCTGACGGCGGAGCGCAGGATCCGCCGGCTGCCCTTCCCCGACCGGGTCACGGTGCCGCTGTCGCAGCACATCGGCAAGGTGCCGCGGGCGATCGTCCGCGTCGGCCAGGAAGTGGTGCGCGGCCAGCCGATCGCGCGTAGCGACGAGTGGCTGTCGGTGCCGCACCATGCGCCGCTTTCCGGTGTGGTCGAATTCATCGGCCTGCGTCCCGGCATGCGCGGCCCCTGGGTCGAGTCCATCGTCATTCGCGCGCATGCCGGCGCGACCCAGGAAGATCTCTGGGGCCGGCCGCGCGACTTGTCGCAGGCCACCGGGCAGGACATCCTGCAGGCGATCTGGGATACCGGTATGGTCGGCCTTGGCGGCGCGGCCTTTCCCACCCACGCCAAGCTCTCGGTGCCGAAGCAGGCCAAGGTGCATACCCTGGTGGTGAATGGCTGCGAGTGCGAGCCCTATCTCACTTGCGACCATCGCGTCATGATCGAGCATGCCGCCGACCTGATCACCGGCATCCGCTACGCCATGCGCGCCACCGGCGCGGTGCGCAGCATCATCGGCGTCGAGGACAACAAGCCGGATGCGGTGCTGGTGCTGCGCCAGGCCATCGCCGACGCGCACGCCGCCGGTGTGACGGAAGAAATCCATGTCGAGGCGGTGCCGACCAAGTATCCGCAGGGCTCGGAAAAGATGCTGATCATGGCGCTGTTCGGCGCCGAGATGCCGGCCGGCGGCCTGCCCATCGCGCTGGGCATGGTGGTCAGCAACGTGGGCACGCTGGCGGCGCTGGGCAAGCTGCTGCCGCTCGGGCAGGGGCTCACCGAGCGCGTGGTGACGGTGACCGGGCCCGGCGTGGCCAAGCCCGGCGACTACCGCGTGATCCTCGGCACGCCGCTCAAGTTCGTGCTCGACTATGCCGGCGCGCCGGCGGTGGATGCCATGGATGCGCGCCAGGTGATCCTCGGCGGGCCGATGATGGGCCAGGCCATCGCTTCGCTCGACGTGCCGATCACCAAGGGCGTGTCGGGCGTGCTGGTATTCCGCCGCGAGGACATGCTGGCGCGCGAGTCGCGCCAGACCTATCCCTGCATCAAGTGCGGCGAATGCGTCGAATCCTGCCCGATGGGCCTCAATCCCTCGACCCTCGGCATGCTCGCCGCCAAGCGTGAGTACGACCTGATGGGCGAGCAGTATTACCTCGGTGACTGCTTCGAGTGCGGCTGCTGCACCTATGTCTGCCCGTCCAACATCCCGCTGGTACAGCAGTTCCGCGTCGCCAAGCAGATCCTCAGGGAGAAAGCGGCATGAGCGCCGTCCGCAGGGCCGCCCCAAGGGCGGCGCAGCCAAGGATATGGAGCCGCGCAGCGGCGAACCGCCGTCACCCCCGCCCGTGGGGCGGGGGCTGGGGGGTGGGCCAATGACCTCCGCGCCGATCGAAATCCGCTCCGCGCCGCACGTGCAATCGGCCAAGACGGTCGAGACCATCATGCGCAACGTGGTCTACTCGCTGCTGCCGATCTGCGCCTTCTACGTCTTCCAGTACGGTATCTCGGCGCTGGCCTCGATCGCTGTGGTGACCGGCGCCTGCCTGCTTACCGAGCGCTTTTTCGTGCGCACCGGCACCCAGGCCGGGCGTTTGTCCGACTACTCGGCAGTCATCACCGGGCTGTTGCTGGCGCTGACATTGCCGCCGGGCTTTCCGCTGTGGATGGGCGCGGTGGCCGGCATCGTCGCCATCGCCCTGGGCAAGGCCCTGTTCGGCGGCATCGGCTTCAATGTTTTCAATCCGGCGCTGATCGGCCGCGCCTTCGTCCAGGCGGCCTTCCCGACGGCGATAGCGACTTACACGCCATCCTTCCTGCCCGGACGCTTCACCGAGTTCATCCCGTCGACGCTGGCCTGGCCGCTGATGATCCCGGCCGACGCCACTGCCTGGCTCAAGGCCAAGAACCTCGACGCGCTGGCCGGAGCGACGCCGCTGGCGAAATGGAAGTTCGACGGCGTACTGGTCAATGCCGACGAGTTGCTGACTTCACTCTCCGGCAACATGGCGGTCGGCCCGTCGCCGCTGCTGATCCTGCTCTGCGGCGCCTACCTCGCCTCGCGCCGCTACATGGACTGGCGCATCCCGCTGGCGGTGCTGGGCAGCGCGGCGCTGACGGCCTGGCTGTTGTTCGCCTTCGATCCGGCGCGCTATCCGAATCCCTTCTTCATGCTTTTCTCCGGTGGCCTGATCCTCGGCGCGGTGTACATGGCGACCGACATGGCGACCTCGCCGGTGACGCCCAAGGGCATGTGGGTCTATGGCGCGCTGATCGGCTTGTTGACGGTGGTGATCCGTTACTACAGCGGCCTGCCGGAAGGTGTGATGTACGCCATCCTGATCGCCAATGCCGCCTCGCCGCTGATCGAGAAAATCACCCAGCCGGTGCCCTTCGGCCGCGGTGTGCTCGATCGCGTCAAGAAGCGCGCCACCTATCCGCTGAACCCCGGCTACATCTCGCGCGAAGAAGCCAGCGCGGTGACGCCGAAGAAGCGCTTCCTGCCGAACAAGCCGAAAAAATGAGTGATCAACCCTCCAGCGACAAGAAGGTGATCCCGATCGCGGTCGCGGCCGGCGAGGCCGCCGTGCCGGAATCACCGACCGGCGCAATGATCCGTACCCTCGGCCTGGTCTCGGCCATCTGCGGCCTGATCATCGTCGGCGCCTACCAGGGCACCTACGACGCGGTGGCGGCCAACAAACGCATCGCCACCGAACGCGCGGTGTTCAAGGTGTTGCCCAAGGCGAAGTCGATCGAAGAGTTCGTCGCCCAGGCCGGGGGTGGAATCGCAAGAGTCGGCGCTGGGGATACGGCGATTGCGGCCGGCGCCGTGAAGTTCTTCGCCGCCTACGACGATGCCGGCAAGCTCGCCGGCATTGCCGCCGAGGGCGTGGGCAAGGGTTATGCCGACAACGTGCGCATCATGTTCGGCTACCAGCCGGACTGCCAGTGCGTGGTCGGCATCGGCGTGGTGGCCATGCGCGAGACGCCGGGCATCGGCGACAAGATCATCACCGACAGGGAATTCCTCGCCAACTTCACGGCGCTCGACGTCAAGCTCAAGGCCGACCTCTCCGCGCTGGCCAACGAGGTCAAGGTCGTCAAGCGCGGCAGCAAGACCGACCCCTGGCAGATCGATGCCATCGCCGGCGCGACGATCACCTCGCGCGCCGTGGGCAAGGCCATCAATGATTCGGCGCAGGCGCTGCTGCCGCGCCTGGTTCCCAAACTCGATACCCTGGCGACGAAATCATGAATACCGCTCAATACAAGACCTGGGACGAATTCACCGAGGGCATCTGGCGCCAGAACCCGGTGTTCGTCATGGTGCTGGGCATGTGCCCGGTGCTGGCCGTATCGGTATCGGCCGTCAATGCCCTGTCGATGGGCCTGGCGACGATGTTCGTGCTGGTCTGCTCCTGCGGCCTGGTGTCGCTGTTGCGGCGCATGGTGCCCAAGGAGGTGAGGATCGCGGTGTACATCGTGATCATCGCCACCTTCGTCACCGCGGTGGATTACGCGATCCAGGCCATCAGCCTGGCGCTCTACGATGCGCTGGGCGCCTTCATCCAGCTGATCGTGGTGAACTGCATCATCCTCGGCCGCGCCGAGGCGCACGCCTCGAAGAATCCGCCGCTGCCGGCGATGCTCAACGCCGCCGGCATGGGCATCGGCTTCGCCGTCGGCCTGTTCGCGCTGGGCGCGGTGCGCGAGATCCTCGGCGCCGGCACGCTGTTCGGCATCACGCTGTTCGGCGCTAGCTTCCAGCCCTGGGTGATCATGGTGCTGCCGCCCGGCGGCTTCTTCGTGCTCGGCGCCTGGCTGCTGTTCTTCGCCTGGCTGGAGCGACGCAAGCTGCGTCGCGCGGCACCCACGACGGAGGCCGGCCAGCATGTCTGAATCCGCCTTCCAGATCTTCGTCAATGCGCTGCTGGCCAATAACTTCGTGCTGGCGATGTTCCTCGGCCTGTGCCCCTTCCTCGGCGTTTCGGGCAAGCTCGACACGGCCTTCCCGATGGGCGTGGCGACCACCTTCGTGATGCTGGTGGCTTCGCTCTGCGCCTACGGCCTCAACCTGCTGCTGACCGCCTTCCACCTCGAGTTCCTGCGCCTGATTTCCTACATCGTGATCATCGCCTCGGCGGTGCAGCTGGTCGAGATGGTGCTGAAGAAGTACAGCCCGGCGCTGTTCCGCGCGCTGGGCATCTACCTGCCGCTGATCACCACCAACTGCGCCGTGCTCGGCGTCGCGCTGTTCCAGACGGCCCGCGACTACAGCTTTGTGCAGTCCGTGGTGTTCGCCGTCGGCGGCGGCGCAGGCTTCACCCTGGCGCTGGTGCTGATGGCCAGCGTGCGCGAGCGCCTGACGCTGTCCAACGTGCCCGACCTGGCGCAGGGCACGGCCCTGTCGCTGATGCTGGCCGGCATCCTTTCGCTGTCCTTCATGGGCTTTGCCGGGCTGGGCGGATGATGACGACCTACCTGACCGCCATCGCCGTCATTTTCAGCCTCGCCCTGGGCGGGATCCTGATCGACCGCGCCTACCGCCGCTTCGCCGCGCGCAATCCGCTGCTCGGACCTTTCCGCGACCCCGGAAAATGCGGCTGCTGTTCCGCCGGCAGCGGCTGCGCCAGCGCCTGTGACGCCGAACCTGCCGCATCCGCTATGAAACATCGCTGACTTATCGAGGAGTCCATCTCATGCAGCCACTAACGCCCCCCGCCGCGCCTCCTGCACGGACCTATTCCGCGACCCTCAAGGAGTCGCGCCGCATCACGCCGCCGGCCTCGCGCGAGGAGGTGCGCCACATGGTGTTCCGCACCACCGACCTGGGCTTCGATCCCTCGCTGGGCAACCTGGTCCGCGTGCTGGCGCCCGGCCAGTTCGGCGCTGGCAGCCACGCGCGGCTGTACGGGATCATGGACCTCGAAAAGCGCCAGGATGCCACCGAGTTCGCCATCTGCGTGCGCCGTTGCTCCTACATCGACGAGTTCAACGGCGAGGAATACAAGGGCATCGCCTCGAACTACCTGTGCGACCTGCGTCCCGACGACGCGATCGTCTTCGCCGGCCCGGTCGGCTATCCGTTCGTGATTCCCGAAGACAAGACCGCCGACATACTGATGCTGGGCATGGGCACCGGCATCGCGCCCTTCCGCACCCTGATCCGCCAGATCTACGAAAAGATCGGCGGCTGGCAGGGCCAGATACGGCTGTTCTACGGCGCAAAGAGTCCGCTGGAAATGCTCTACATGAACGAAGAGAACAGCGACCTGGCGAATTACTTCGACCAACCCACCTTCAAGGCCTTCCAGGCGGTGAGTCCGCGCCCGGCGCTGGATGCGCCGGTGGCCATGGGTCAGGCCCTGGAACAGAATGCGGCGGAGGTCTGGGAAATCCTGCAGCGGCCGAATACGAAGGTCTTCGTCGCCGGCACGTCAAATATGTTGCCGGCGATCGAACAATCGATGATCAAACTGGCGGGTTCGGGCAGCAACTGGCTGCGCGTCGAAAATGCGCTGAAATCGAGCGGACGCTGGAGCGAGGTGCTCTACTGACCGCCAGGGTTCGGCAGGTTCGCGCTGCGTACCGCTTATCCAGCGCAGTCTTGTTGCCGCGGAAAATTCGGAAAAAAAGCATCGTCAAGGACGCCCAGGCGGCACAGCTGCAGCTCCTGCCGCGTGGCCTCATGCATGGGGCGGCGCACCGTGGCGGAATCAAGGCAGACGAAACGGCTATTCGATAGGTCGTGCCGACGCAGTCGCGGCAAGGACACCCTACGGGGTATCGGCGGCGCCGGACTGCAGCCAACGCAGCAATTCCGCGTAGAACGCGTCCGGCAGGAAGGGCTTGCCGATGTGGGCATTCATGCCGGCGGCAAGGCAGGCTTCGCGGTCATCGTCGAAGGCGTTGGCGGTCATGGCAATGATGGGGATGGGTGGCATGCCGGGCAAAGCCCGGATCGCACGGGTGGCCTCGAGTCCGTTCATGATCGGCATCTGCATGTCCATCAGGATCAGATCGTAGGCGCCACTGCCCGCCATGGCCACGGCTTCGAGGCCATTGGTCGCCACCTCGGCCTGCAGTCCGGCATCCCCCAGCAGATACACGGCGACTTCGCGATTCACCGGCTCGTCCTCCACGACCAGCACCCGGCGGCCCGAAAAATTGGCGGCCAGGCGTTCGCGTGGGCACTCGAGGTCCGCCGGTGCTGCCGTCACCGCTTGCGCGGATGCCTGACGCAGGCGAATCGTCGCCCAGAAGGTGCTGCCCCGTCCTTCGCGGCTGGCGACCCCGGTATCGCCGCCCATCAGGCGGGCGATGCGTCGCGAGATGATCAGGCCGAGTCCGGTCCCGCCATATTTGCGCGTCATCGAGTCGTCGGCCTGGGTGAAGGCGTGGAACAAGCGGAGCTGCTGCTCGTCGCTGATGCCGATGCCGCGGTCCTCGACCTCGATGCGCAGCAACAGGCTGAGGCTGTCGCCTTCGACGACATGGGCTCGCACCGCGATCTCGCCGGACTCGGAGAATTTCACGGCGTTGCCGAGGTAGTTGAGCAGTATCTGGCGCAGGCGCATGGCGTCGCCGCACAGCCTGGGTGGAATTTCCGCGGCGATTTCGCTGACCAGCTGCAGCCCCTTGGCGCGCGCCGCCTCGTCCTGAATGCTCAGGGCTTCGGCGATCACCTCGGAAAGCGAAAAATCCTTTTCTTCGAGCGTCATGCGCTCGGCCTCGATGCGCGAGATATCGAGGATGTCGTTGATCACGCCGAGCAGGTGGCGCGACGCGTCCATGCTCTTCGCCAGCCAGTCGGCTTGTTGCGGATCGCTCGCACGGCGCAGCGCGAGATCGGTCATGCCCATGATGGCGTTCATCGGCGTGCGCAGTTCGTGGCTCATGTTGGCCAGGAACACGCTCTTGGCGCGGTTGGCGGCTTCGGCGGCATCGCGCGCGGTGGCGAGTTCGGCGGTGCGCGAGAACACCAGTTCCTCGAGATGGTGGCGGTGTTGTTCCAGTTCGGCCTGTGCACGCCTGCGTTCCGTGATGTCGCTGACGTGGGCCAAAACGCACTGTTCGTTGCCCATTTCGGCAAGTTCCGCGGAAACGCTGACGTGCCGAAGCTCCCCGTTCTTGTGCCTCCAGACGGTCTCAAAATCAACCACGCGGCCGTCGCGCAGCAGGATCGCAAGCCACTCGCTGCGCGCTTCCTTGCTCGCCCAGAGCCCTACGTCCAGCGAGCTGCGGCCCAGCAGTTCCTCGCGTTTCCAGCCGAAATAGCGTTCGTAGTTGCGGTTGGCTTCGACGAAGCAGCCATCGGCAACGCGGGCGATCGAGGCGGCCAGCGGGCTGGAACGAAAAGCCACGGAAAATCGCTCTTCGGACAGGCGCAGGGATGACTCGGCGGCGTGCCTGTCGGTGATGTCCTGGATGATGCCGACGGCGCGACCGGGCTTGCCTTCGGAGTTGCGCTCGAAATCGGCCTTCTGTCTCACCCAGCGCAGTTCGTCGCCGACCACGATGCGATGTTCATGGTCCAGTGCTCCGCCATCCATTGCGGCCTGCCAGGCCAGCTTTGCGGCGTCCCTGTCCGCGGGATGAAGCCTGGCAAGGTAGTCCCTCACGCCGCGCAGCGCGTCCGCGTCGGAACCGATAATGCGTTGCGCCTCGGTCGATAACTGGATCGTCTCCGCGCCGAAGTCGGCGATCCAGCTGCCCACCTTGGCGACCGACTGGGCTTTGTTCAGTTCGGTCTGGCTGCGCTCCAGTTCATGGCTGCGGTGCGCCAGATCACGGCTGATCCGCAGGTTCTCGACGCCCCGCTGCTGGTAAGCCCGAACCAAGGCAACGACCACGGCGGTGGCGACGGCGAGAATGATCACCGTCATCGTCGCTCGCTGGGTCGGGCTCGTTGGCAAGGCCGGGGGCAGGTAGTGCAGATTCTCGGCCGCGGCGAAGGCGAAGATCGTCACAGCCGTGATGAGCGCACTGATCACGGCGGCGCGCCAGTCGATCAGCCAGCCTATGAAAATGATGATGGCCGGGTAGGCGTGGATCGCGGCGGCAGTGGCGCCGCCGGTAATCGTCGCGAGTCCGGTAACCACCAGCCAGCAGCCGACTACAAGGGCGTAGGTGCCGGCGACCAACCAGCCCCAGTGGAGGCAGAGAATCGCCAGCAGGCCCGTACCGGCGAGCATCGCCTGCAGCGCCAGGCGTACTGGCTGCATCTGGCCAAGGGTCAGCGTGGTCGCGACCGACGCCATGCCACCCAGGAACAGGATTAGCGCGGCGAACCTGATCAGGGCCGGAGACGGCGTCGACGATAGCGTTGCAGCCGGATCGACGGCAGGTGTGGGGGGCAAGTGACCGGAGGAACGGATCATCGGCTGCAAGATGCCGGGCAGTCGGCGGGAGTTATTGCCTGCGGGCATCTTGAACAAGGCCAGGGACTTTCTTCAGTCCATGGATTGATGGCGGCGAGTCTCCTGGCGGAGCATGAATCGCCCGCCGGCGCCACCCTTGCAACGCAGGGATGCCCTTGGTCGCGCGCTCGGCATTTCGATCTCGGTGCTCTTCGTGGAACCACTTCAGCTTGTCGCGCACCAGCGCCGCGTCGGGTCGTCCTCCGGGCGCCGGTTAGGAGGCCGACACGGCGACACGATTGCGGCCCCCCGATTTCGCCGCGTACAGGGCCGAGTCGGCGCGCGCGACGAGATCGTGCGCGGCCTCGCCAGGCCGGAAACCCGCGACGCCGATGGATATCGTTATGTTCGCCACGGCGCCGTTGTCGGTAGCGCGCTTGATGCGGCAGCGCTCGACGATGGCGCGGATGCTTTCAGCCAGGCGTCGGGCGCCTTCGGGCGGCGTGTCCGGCAGCAGGACGACGAATTCCTCGCCGCCGTAACGCGCCGCCGTATCCTTGCCCTTGACGTTGTCGCGGAGGATCTGCGCCACCGCCTTCAGCACCTTGTCGCCGAACAGGTGGCCGTAGCTGTCGTTGATACGTTTGAACAGGTCGATGTCGGCGATCAGCAGGCTGGGCCCGGAACTACCCGTTTCGGCCTCGGCCAGGGAGGTGGCCAGTTCGATGTCGAAGCCGCGCCGGTTCGCAAGTCCGGTGAGGCCGTCGGTGAGTGCTTCGGTGCGCACCTTGATGACTTCCTGCCGCAATTGCTCGATCTCGCTCCTGCTGTCGTCGAGGCGCGCCTTCAGCAGGGTGATGGAACCCTGCATGTCGCGGGTGAGTTCGAGAATGGCATTGACGCCCGGGCTCCGGCCTGCCGCCGCGGGTGCCAGCTCATCGCACCACTTGCCCAGGGCATCGCCGAACCGACCTGCCCGGTCGCCCGCCTGCTCGGCCGACGATGTGACGTCGGCCATGACTTTCTGGACGCCGGCACTGATCTGCCGCGCCAGATCCACGTCGATCTCGGCAACATGCTCGGAATAGAGGTCGTACGTGGCCTTTTCGTCAAGCGCCTTGCCGGCCTTCAAATACTCGTCGAGACGGGCGCTCAGAGCTGCATTGCGGCCGGCGACGTGGTCGTACCAGACCGCATAGCTGACCGGATGCATTGCCGCATCCTGCTTCGCCATCAGGGCCAGGGCCTGCCTCAGGTATTCAGCGCTCTTTTCGGCGCCATCGGTGTATTTCATTGACTCCCCAAGCTCCGCTCCGGGCTGCGACAGGAAGGCTTGACGCCAATAGGGATTTTACATCAGCAGCCGGACTTGGATGCCGCTCGGGCCGCGAGTCGACGCGGGTGCTATTCGAACCAGCGCAACTTGTCGCGCAGGGTGACGACCTCGCCGACGATGATCAAGGTCGGCGCACGCAGGGTGGCGGTTTCCGCGAGCCGCGGCAGCGAGCCCAGCGTGCCGGTGACGGTACGCTGGCTGGGGCGAGTGCCCTGCTGGACGATGGCGGCGGGCCAGTCGGCAGGCAGCCCATGCTCCATGAGCTTGTCGCAAAGATGCGAAAGCCCCGAGAGGCCCATGTAGATGACCACGGTCTGGCGCCGGCGCGCCAGCCCCGGCCAGTCCAGGTTCATGCTGCCATCCTTGAGGTGGCCGGTGACGAACACGCAGGCCTGGGCATGGTTGCGATGGGTCAGTGGAATCCCGGCGTAGGTGGCGACACCGGCCGCCGCCGTGATGCCGGGTACCACTTCGAAATTGACGCCGTCCGCGTGCAGGGTTTCGACTTCCTCGCCACCGCGGCCGAAGATGTACGGATCGCCGCCCTTGAGGCGCACCACGCACTTGCCGGTCTTCGCCAGGCGTACCAGCAACTGGTTGATCTGTTCCTGCGGCAGCGAGTGGTTGCCGCGTTCCTTGCCGGCGTACATCAGTTCCGCATCGGGTCGTGCCAGCGCCAAAACTTCCTTTGAGACAAGGTTGTCATAGACCAGGACGTCAGCTTCGCCGATCAGGCGCGCGGCCTTGAGGGTCAGCAGTTCGGGATCGCCGGGGCCGGCGCCGACCAGGTATACCCAGCCGGGTTGTGCGGGTGTCGGTTTCATGGACGCGAAATATACCCGACAGAGCTCCGGATATTCGAGCGCAGCGAACAAATCAGTAGCCTCCCCGTGAGGGGGCGAGGCGGGGTCTCGCACCGCATGCGGTGTGCCGCCGCAGCCGGTTGGCTGTGCAAAGCCAGCCGTGGGCCGCGAAGCGGATGGGAGGGGCGGGCCTTCATTTTGGCTTTTGCCTGTTTCATCTTCCGCGGGCGGTGCTCGGTGCCATGAGCGTTACGAACAACCGCCGTCGCAACCTCCGCAACCGCGCTGCGGCGCGGGATTGTCGCAGCCACCGCGAAAGATGAACTGGAACTCGCCGGGCTGGACCTCGGCGAAGTCGAGCGTGGTGTTCGCCAGCAGGGGCTGGCTGGGGGGCGAGATGAGGATGGTGACGCCGCCGCAGTCGACCACCAGGTCGTTCTCGCGCTGCTCGTCGAATCCCATGCCATAGACCAGTTCGCCATCGCTTTCGTCGAGTTTGGCGGCCACCCGCAACATGGGCTGGGGGTCGGGTTGGTCGGCGGCGGCGCGGACGATTTGCTCGGCGGCGGGCGGGGTCAGGGCGAACATGGGGTGGGTTCCTTGCGGTCGGTGGCGAGGCAACTGCGGACGTGCTGGACGAACTTGGCCGGCCAATCGCAGCCGCTGGTGGCACGCAGGTGCGTGTAGGAGGCGAGCAGGCGGTGCAGCAGGATGCCGTCATGCCTGCCGTCGACGCCGTGGCCGCGCCGCATCGTGTAGGCATAGCGGGTATCGGACGGCAGGCCGGTGATGCTGGAATAGTGGAATTCGTGGGCGTGCAGGGGCGGCGGGTCCTGGCCTGGGGTCGCGGCCTGGTCACGCCAGGGGTGGCTGGCGTTGGCTTCGAGGATCACGTAGCCGCGACCGACGGGCTTGGGGTGCATCTGGATGTCGCCCGGGATCGCGCCGACCATGGCGGCCTGCCTGCCCTTCCATTCGATGCTGCGCGACAGGTACATCAGGCCGCCGCATTCGGCATAGGTCGGCAGCCCGGCTTCGATGGCGCGCCGAATGTCCCGGCGCAGCGGGGCGTTGGCTTCAAGTTGATCGAGGAAGCACTCCGGAAAGCCGCCGCCGATCAACAGGCCGTCGCAGGGCGGCAGCCGGGCATCGGTCAGGGTGTTGAAGAACACGGTTTCGGCACCGGCGGCGGCCAGCGCTTCCAGGTCGTCGGCATAGTAGAAGCCGAAGGCGGCATCGCGCGCGACGGCGATGCGCACCGGTTGTTCGCGACTCGGTGGCGTCGCCGGCGGCGGGACCGGGTCCCATTCGCCGCGGCTGAGGTCGAGCAGGCGGGAAAGATCGACCTGGGCGGCGATGCGTTCGCCGATGGCGGCGATGTGGCGCCCGGCCTCGGCGGTTTCGTTCACCGGCATCAGGCCCAGGTGGCGCTCGACCAGGGCCAGCTCGGCGTCTTCCTGCACCGCGCCGATCACCGGCACGTCGGTGTAGTGCTCGATCACGGCGCGCAGCTTGGCTTCGTGGCGGCGGCCGCCGAGGCGGTTGAGGATCACCCCGGCGATGCGGATGTTGCGGTCGAAGGCCTGGTAGCCGAGGATCAGCGGCGCGATGCCGCGCGTCATGCCGCGTGCGTCGAGCACCAGCACCACCGGCAGGTCGAGCAGGCGCGCCAGCGCGGCGTTGCTGTTCGAGCCCTGCAGGTCCAGGCCGTCGTAGAGCCCCTTGTTGCCTTCGACCAGGCAGACCTCGGCATCGTGGCCGTGGCGGGCGAACTGGGCCTTGAGTTCCTCGTCAGGGGAAAGGAAAAAATCGAGGTTGTAGCAGGGACGTCCGGCGGCGACGGAAAGCCACAGCGGGTCGATGTAGTCCGGCCCTTTCTTGAACGGCTGCACCGAGTGCGGCCGCAGGCCGTGGCGTCCGGAACTCAGCGCGGCGGCGAGGCCGATGCTGACGGTGGTCTTGCCCGAGGACTTGTGGGCGGCCGAAATCAGGAAGCGATGCATGCCGCGCCGGCGCGAACTCAGTCAGTCGCGCGGGTGGCGGCTTCAAGCTCCGCGAGGTCGTCCTGCGGCAGGAAATGCAGGATGCGCACGCCGATGGTGGTCATGGTGAAAGCGATGCCGAGACCGCCGAGGGACAGCAGCAGTTCCGGCAGGCTGGCGCGGTAGTGGTCCACCGCGCCGTCCATGAAACTGCTCTTGACGTCGTAACCCGGGAACATGTCGAGCGGGAAGGCCTGGCCGCCGATGATGAAGACATAGAGGTGGAAGCAGGCGCCGACTACCACCAGCAGGGCGGCGACGTTGACCCAGAGCGCCTTTGACGCGGTGGCTGGATTGAACAGCAGGGCCAGCGGCAGGAGCGTGCCGAGCAGGATCTGGCCGACCCAGAACATGCCGGCGAATTCGCTGTCGAACAGGATGAAGTATTCGAAGGCAATGTTCTTCGCGAAATAGGCATTGACCAGGTGCAGCACGATGGTGAAGTAGAGCACGGCGGCGACGAAGGTGGCGAGCAGGTTCTTCATGCGCTGCAGGACCAGCGGCGGCAGGGTCAGGCCGTTCCAGGCGTACATGGTCGATTGCACCACGAGGAACACGGCCAGCCCCCAGCAGAAGGACATGATGATGAACATTGGCGCCAGCAGCGCGGTGCCGTAGGCCTGGCGCGCGACGAGGAAGGCGAAAATGGAGCCGGTGCCGGTGGTCAGCACGATGCGCCAGATGAACGTTGCGTAGCCGGCGACTTTCATCCAGGGATACATGCGCCGCTCCATCATGGTCCACAGATAGACCGCAACGACGCCGTAGAAAACGGGGTAGAGGATTACGTTCCAGCCGAATACCGAAGTCGGGTTGAAGTGCGTCGCGGCGACGATGATGCGGTCGGCGCGGCCGAGGTCGAGCATGATCACGGCGAGGCCGCCGCTGATCATGGCCAGCGCCAGCAGGCCGGAGAGCGGCGCGCGCGGCTTGTAGAGCTTGCGGCCGAAGACCGAGCCCATCGAGGCGACGTTGAGCACGCCCGAGGCGGCAACGATCAGGAAAATCGCGACGACGTGCGGCAGGCCCCAGACGACCTGGTTGTTCATGCCGGTCACGACATGGCCCGAGTGCTCCATGTAGAGCGCGGCGCCGATGCCGATGGCGGAGACCAGGCCACCGATGGCGGCCAGCAGATAGAAGAGGCCTTCTTCGTGGCGGGGATTGAGAGTCATGATCAAAGCCCTTGGTAACGCACGCCGTGGTTCAGGCGCAGGTCCGCCCGCACCTGGGTGGTCGGCACGCTGGCGATGCGTTTGGCGATGGCGCTCGAAGGATCGTTGAGGTCGCCGAACAGCATCGCGCCCTCGGGGCAGGATTCGACGCAGGCCGGGGTCTGGCCCTTGTCCACGCGATGCACGCAAAGCGTGCAGGATTCGACGCAGCCCTGGCCGCGCGGCACTTCGGGGTTCTGCTCGGTGAGCGGGACATGGACCAGCGAGCGCGCCTTGTAGGGGCAGGCCATCATGCAGTAGCGGCAGCCGATGCAGGTGTGGCGGTCGACCAGCACGATGCCGTCGGCACGCTTCATCGAGGCGCCGGTGGGGCAGACGTCAACGCAGGGCGGGTTGGCGCAGTGCTGGCACATCATCGGCAACTCGGTCTTGCGGCCGTCGCGCCGGTCGACCAGTTCGATCTTGCGGATCCACTGCGAGTTCTGGCGCGGGTCGGGCAGCTTTTCGGTGACGCCATTCTCGGTGTGGCAGGCATCGATGCACTTGGTGCAGCCGGGCGCGCACTTCCCGGCGTCGATCAGCAGGCCCCAGCGCACGGCAGGCGAGGCAGCCGTGCCGGCCTTGCGCGCCTCGGTTGCGGCATTGGCTTCGCCGACGGCCATCAGGTGCAGGCCGGGAGCGATGGCGGCGAAGCCGAGGCCGGCAACGCCGGCGCCGGCAGCGGCGATGAAGGCGCGACGCGGATTGCGGTCTGGGGTTTGCGGGGCCGTCATGGTTTCACTCCTGCGGCCTTGAATTTGGCTTTGGGCTGGTGGCACTCGAAGCAGTCGAGCTTGACCGCGACATAGCTGTGGCAGCTCTCGCAGAAGTTGCGGCCCTTGCCGCCTTCCGCGGTGCCCAGCACCGAGCCGGTGGCCTTGCTGGCATGGCATTCGATGCAGGCATTGAGCGAGGCGGGCTCGCCGCGGATGCCGGCGCGCAAGGTACGGTCGCGCTGGTGCTTGAGCATCTCCATGTGGTTGCGGCGCATTTCTTCGGCCGGTGCCACGCACTTGCCGGGATTCTCGATCGTTACCACCGGCTTGGGCGTGCGTTCGCCCTCGCCGGCAAAAGTCGGCGCCGGCGACACGGCGATCATGGCAAGCACCATGGCGGCGAGAATGCGCATCATCTGATCCCTGATCCCTGATTCCCGATCCCTGTCACTCGCCCAGGCCCATCTGGATGTAGCCCGTCGGACACACGTCGGCGCAAATGTGGCAGCCGATGCATTTGTCGTAGTCGGTGGCGACATAGCGGCCGGTCAGGCTCTCCGTCTTCTTGACCTTGTACACGGCGGTCTGCGGGCAATACACGACGCAGTTGTCGCACTCGAAGCACTGGCCGCAACTCATGCAACGCTTGGCCTCGGCGATTACCGCGGCCTCGGACAGCGCGTCGAGCCGCTCGTCGAAGTTGCCCAGCGCCGAGTCCTTGTTCAGGTGCGTGATGTGGCGCTTGTTGCGCGCCGTATATTGGAAGTGGCCGAGGAACAACTGGTCATGCGGTATCACGTAGCGCTCGGAGCGGTTCTCGTAGTTGTGCACCACTTCCTTGCTCTTGTCGGTGCCGTGAGCGGCGCCCTTGACTTCGCCGAACTGGATGCCCTTCTCGACGTACTTGCGCATCAGGTCGAAGGCATGCACGTCGATCTTGGGCCGGCGCACCATTTCCTGGCCGGCGAGAAACTGGTCGATGCCGTCGGCGGCGATCGCGCCATGGCCCACGGCGGTGGTCAGCAGGTGCGGGCGGATCACGTCGCCGCCGGCAAAGACGCCGGGCTTGCCGGAAACCTGGTAGTTCTTGTCCGCCGCGACCATGCCCTTGCCCGAGTTGAACTCTTCGATGCCGGTGAAATCGACGGCCTGGCCGATGGCGGAAACGATCAGGTCCGCCGGCAGTTCCTTCTCGGTGCCTTCGATCTTCTTGATGTCGAGGCGGCCGGAGACCATCTTGGCTTCGCATTGCATGACGCGCAACGCGGTGGCGCGGCCGTCGGGTCCCTTGACCACGCCGATCGGCATCCAGCCGCCCATGATGGCGATGCCTTCGGCCTGGGCATGCTCGATTTCGGGCTTGCTGGCGGTCATGTAGACCGAGGTCAGCGTCACCTCGGCTCCCTGGCGCAGGGAAATGTCGGCCACGTCCTGGGCCATGTGGCCGGCGATGGCGCCTTCGAAGTCCGTCGGATTGACCTTCTCGATGTGGCCAAGGCGCCGCGCCACGGTGGCGACGTCCATCGATGTGTCGCCGCCGCCGACGACCACCACGCGATGGCCTACGGTCTTCAGGCGGCCGTCGTTGAAGGCCTTGAGGAAGGAGGTCGCGGTCACCACGTTCGGCGCGGCGTGGTCGGCCGGATCGCCGGGCAGCGGCAGGGCACGGCCGGCTTGGGCGCCGAGGCCGAGGAAGATCGCGTCGTAGCTGACACGCAGTTGTTCGAGGGTTACATCGGTGCCGATGCGGGTCTTGAGGTGCACTTCGACCCCGAGGTCGAGGATGCGCTGGATTTCGGCGTCGAGCGTGTCGCGCGGCGTGCGGTAGCCGGGAATGCCGTAGCGCATCATGCCGCCGAGGAATTCGTGCTCGTCGAAGATGGTGCAGCTGTGGCCCTTGAGCGACAGATGGTAGGCGGCCGAGAGGCCGGCGGGGCCGCCGCCGATGATGGCGACTTTCTTGCCGGTCTTCTTTTCCGGCGCCTTGAACTTGAGATTATTGGCGATCGCCCAGTCGCCCAGGTAATGCTCGACCGAGTTGATGCCGACATGGTCCTCGACCTGGTTGCGGTTGCAGCCGGTTTCGCAGGGCGCCGGGCAGACGCGGCCCATCACGGCCGGCAGCGGGTTGGCTTCGGTCAGGCGGCGCCAGGCGTATTCCTGCCAGGTCATGGTCGGCTTGCCATCGGCGCCGACGGGCGGCTTCTCGATTCCGCGCACGATGTTCAGGTAGCCGCGAATGTCCTCGCCCGACGGGCAGGACCCCTGGCAGGGCGGCGTCGACTGGACATAGGTCGGGCACTTGTAGGAGTAGCTGGCCTGGAAAATCTGTTCCTGCCAGCGCTTGAACGTTGTATCGCCTTCCTTGTAGCGGCGGAAATTCAGTTTTTCGGTCGTGGTGTCAGGCGTGGCGGACATAGGGGGTCTCCGTATAAATCTTGTTCGTCATTGTTCGTTGTCAAGCACGATCGCGGTACTGACCAGTTGGTGCACGCCGCCGACCATGCTCATCTTGAAGCCGTAGTAGGGCAGAACCTTGGTGAACTGGGCCTTGCAGATGGCGCAGATGGTGGCCATGAAATTGACGCCGTTGTCCTGCACGATGCGGTTCAGGGCTTCCATGCGCGGCAGGGCGCCCTTGACGCGGAGGTCGAGCAGTTCGTCGGTCAGCAGGCCGCCGCCGCCACCGCAGCAGAAGGTCTTTTCGCGGGTGGTGGCTTCCGACATGTCGACATAGTGGTTGGCGACGGCGCGGATGATGTTGCGCGGGATGTCGAACTGGCCGCCGGCGTAATCGCCCATGCGCGAGCCGCGCGCGACGTTGCAGGAGTCGTGGAAGGTGATGATGCGGTGGTCGTTGGCTTCCTTGTTGAATTTGAGCCGCCCGGCCTGGATCAGGTCCCAGGTGACTTCGCAGATGTGGGAGGGCTGCTTGTAGTTCGGGTCGAGCTGCTTCTGCAGCTGGATCGCAAACGGATCGTCGGCGCCGGCACCGATGCCGGTCAGCGTGTTCCAGAAGGCATAGGCGACGCGCCAGGCGTGGCCGCACTCGCCGACCACGATGCGCTTGACGCCGAGTTCCAGCGCGGCTTCGCGCACGCGCATGGCGATCTTCTTCATCTGCTCGTAGTTGCCGATGAACATGCCGAAGTTGCCGGCCTCCGATGCCTTGGAGGACAGCGTCCAGGAAATGCCGGCGGCGTGGAACACCTTGCCGTAGCCGATCAGGCTGTCGACGTGCGGTTCGGCGAAGAAGTCGGCCGAGGGCGTGACCAGCAGCACTTCGGCGCCCTTCTGGTCGAGGGGATACTTGACGGCGGCGCCGGTGTCTTCGAGCACGTCCTCTTCCAGGCCTTCCAGCGTGTTTTCCAGTGCCGGGCCGGGCAGGCCGAGATTGTTGCCGATCTTGTGTACCTTGCCGATGATCTCGTTCACATACTTGTGACCGAGACCGACGCTGTGCATGATTTCCTTGGCCGCCATCGTCACTTCGGCGGTGTCGATGCCGTAGGGACAGAACACCGAGCAGCGGCGGCACTCGGAACACTGGTTGTAGTAGCGGAACCAGTCGTCGAGCACGTCCTTCGTCATGTCGCGCGCGCCGACCAGCTTGGGGAACAGCTTGCCGGGCAGGGTGTAGTAGCGGCGATACACCGATCGCATCAGGTCCTGGCGCGCCACCGGCATGTTTTTCGGATCGCCGGTGCCGATGAAGTAGTGGCACTTGTCGGTGCAGGCGCCGCAATGCACGCAGGCGTCCATGTACACGCGCAGCGAGCGGTACTTGCCCAGCAGTTCGCCCATCTTGGCGACGGCCTTCTGCTCCCAGCCCTCGACCAGAGTGCCGGGGAAGCCGACCGATTCGTTGTGCACGGCGGCGGCGACGTAGGGATTCGAGTCGGCCATCGAGTCGATCTTGAGCGCCGGGATGTTCGGGTAGTCGCGATAGGCCGGGGCGACGACCTTGGCCTTTTCGGCCGGTTTGGCGGGCGCGGGAGTCGGCGCTGGCGCTACGGCGACGGGTGTGGTTTCGTCGGCCATGATCAGTTTTTCGCCTCGAACTTGGCCGCCCAGGGCGCCAGGTGGCGGGTTTCGCGCGGGTTGTCGACCTGGTTGCGGGTCGGCGAGAAGAACACGCCGGGGGCATGCAGCAGCTTGCTGACCGGGAACACGATCATCAGCAGGACGACCATGCCCAAGTGCAGGTAGAGGCCCGGATGCGCCGGCAGCGGATTGATTTCGAACACCATCAGGCCGAGAAAGAAGGCCTTCACGGCGACGATGTCGGTATGCATGACGAATTTCATCAGCAGGCCGGTGACGGCGATCCCGAGCAACAGGGCCAGCATCAGGTGGTCGGATGGCGTCGAGATGTAGCGGATGCGCTCCACCAGGAAGCGGCGCGCCCAGAGCCCGGCGAGGCCGGCGGCCATGGCGAAGCCGGCATACATGCCGAAGGGTTGGATGAAGGCGATGATGAAGTTAACCGGCTCGGTGAAGTAGCGCAGGTGGCGCAGCAGCACCAGGGCGAGGCCGACGTGGAACAGCCAGCCCAGCGCCCAGATCCACAGGTTGGACTTGAACAGGCTTTCGAAGAACACCACTTCGCGGAACATGCGGAAGGCCACGCCGCCGGTGGTGGTCGGGGCCGGCGTGGTGGGGATCTTCAGCGGCGCCGGCGTGCCCAGGTACTCGTAGATCCTGTACGCGATGCCGCCGACAAGGATCACCGTGGCGGCGTAGAACAGGATTGCGAAGAGAAGATTCATCGGTCAGTGGATGTGCGAAAGTTTGCGGGCATGGGGCCGACGGGGAAAAATCGGCGCCCGAGTCGCAAGGAGGACTCGCACCCGGCGCCTACCCCAATCGATCGCATTGCGTTCGCGGTTTCCTTATACGCAGCCGGTGGGCTTGGGCAGGCCGGCGATCTTGCAAGCCTGCTTGGCGGGGCCGTAGGGGAAGAGGTCGTACAGGTACTGGCTGGTGCCCTTCTCCGGGCCGAGCTTCTTGCCGATGGCCTTGGTCAGCACGCGTACCGCGGGAGCGATCTGGAATTCGTTGTAATAGTCGCGCAGGAAGTTGATGACTTCCCAGTGCTGGTCGGTCATGGCGACGTTCTCGGTTTGCGCGAGGTAATTGCCGACGTCCTCGTTCCATTCGGCGAGGTTGACCAGGTAGCCTTCTTCGTCGGTTTCGTAGGACTTGCCGTTGACTTCGATGCTGGACATGAGTGTCTCCTTGGTGTGTTGCGGGGTAATGGAAAATTGGCGGTTATAGCCAGGACTGGCAGTTCTTGTGCTCTGCAACGAGGTCGACGAAGCCGCCGTAATCCACGGTGGATACGCCTTCCATGAGGCGGTCGCCCATGCCGCGCGCGTCGAGGTCCGGCCCCAGGACGTAGACCTTGAAGCGAGCCAGGGCGTCGCGCAGCTTGCCTTCGGCCTCGTTGCCGCGGGTCGCGGCATACACGGCATCCTCGATCAACAGGATGGCGCCGCCATTGGCCACGCGCAGGCAGGATTCCAGCGTGTTGCGTTCGAGGGACGATTTATTGACGATGTGAAGCATTCTTTATCTCTCCCTTAGAAGCTGAGGACGACGTCCATCTCGTCCATCAGCTTGCCCAGTTCGGCGCGCGACATGACGGTGACGTCGACCAGCAGGTCGTCTTCGGTGAGGCCGCGGGCGGCCAGGGCTTCGGCTTCGACGTAGAGCTTCTCGATGTCGTAACCGTCGAGGGCGCGGTAGGTGGGCGAGAAGTTCTTGTTCTCGATGCCCTTGGTCTGCTGGCCCTTCTTCAACTGGAATACGCCGTCGTCCATGAAGACGAGGCTGACGTCCTGGTCGAAGGCCGCCGTGATCAGCACCACCTCCAGCGATTCGAGCGCGTAGATGGTGCCGTAGGGCGCCTTGCGATTGACGAACATGAACTTCTTGATGGCTCCTTCGCTCATGTCAGTCTCCAAAGGTCACGAGGCGATCGGCTTCGATGCCGGCTTCGACCAACTGGCCGAGACCGGAGATGCGGAAGCCCGGCGCCAGGTTCTCGTCGCGGATGCCGCGGCGCAGGGCGGCGGCGACACAGACCACGAGGTCGAGCTTGTGTTCCTCGGCGAGCTTGGACCAGCGGGCGACGATGTTGCGGTCGTCCTGCGGCGGCTCGGTCAGCGACGAGGCGTTGTTCACGCCGTCGTTGTAGAAGAACACGCGGCGGATCTCGTGGCCCTTCTCCAGGGCGGCCTTGCAGAACAGGTAAGCGGAATCGCTGGCCTGGTGCTGGTAGGGCCCTTCATTGATGGAAACAGCGAATTTCATCGGCGTACTTTCCCGGAAAACGTCAGAAACGGACGTGGTTCGACGAATTGAGGGTGGCCCGCGAACCGCGCCAGTCGTCAATCAGGTACTTGGTGAAGGGCAGTCCGGTCTTTTCGAAGAAGCGCGGCCAGCCGATGCGGTCGATCCAGTCGGCGAGGCGCTCCCAGGGACGGGCGTCGGCCTTGTAGGTGCGCAGGATGTTGCCGACCACGGCATTGACTTCGGGCCAGCGGGGTGCATTGTTGGGCAGTCCGGACGCGACCATCTTCATGAACGTCGGCTTGCCGCGGGCATTGGAATTCTTGCCGCCGACCCAGATCGCCAGCTTGGAATGCTCGGGGTCGTTGATCTGCATGGGCGGGCAGGGGGGATAGCAGGCGCCGCAGCAGATGCACTTCTTCTCGTCGACTTCCAGCGAGGGCTTGCCATTGACCAGCGCCGGACGGATCGCGGCGACCGGGCAACGGGCGACCACGGTGGGGCGCTCGCAGACGTTGGCGACGAGGTCGTGGTTGATGGTGGGCGGCTTGGTGTGCTGCACGATCACGGCGAGGTCGGCCTGGCCACCGCAGTTGATCTCGCAGCAGGAGGTGGAGAGATGCACGCGGTTGGGCATCTGTTCGTTCTTGAACTCGTCGTAGAGCGCGTCCATCATCGACTTGACCACGCCGGAGGCGTCGGTGCCGGGGATGTCGCAGTGCAGCCAGCCCTGGGTGTGCGCGACCATGGAGACGGAATTGCCGGTGCCGCCGACGGGGAAGCCTTCGCCTTCCAGCTTGGCGATCAGCGGATCGACCTTCGCCTGGTCGGCGACGATGTACTCGATGTTGGAGCGGATGGTGAAGCGCACGTGGCCTTCGCCGAACTGCTCGGCGATGTCGCACAGCTTGCGGATGGTGTGGGTATCCATCTGGCGCTGGGTGCCGGCGCGCACCGACCATACCTGGTCGCCGGAATGGGCGACATGGTGCAGCACGCCGGGACGGGGACGATCGTGATACTTCCAGTTGCCGCGGTTCTTCAGCAGCGTCGGGTGCATGTATTTGTCGTTGTCGGGTACGCCGCACTCGACTGCCTTACGCAGAGCTTGAGCTTCAGCCATAGTTGTCTCCGGAAAAGTCGATATATCTAGTAGGGTTTTGAACGCGTCCGGGCTCCCGCCGGGATTACCGGGGGGAGCCTGCGACGGTGCTTAGGCAGCGGCCTTTTTCTTGGCTTCGATCTTCGCCACTTCCTCGTCCCAGCCGTCGGTACGGACATAGGGGTTGGTGCGCGGCGTGTTGATCATGTGCGGATCGACATCGAGGCCGATGCCTTCAAGGAAGTTCACCAGGCCGATGCGCTCGATCATCTCGCCGGTGCGCTCGTGCTCGAGGGCGTTCTCGGCGAAGAAGTCGATGATGGACTGCGCCAGTTCGACCAGCTTCTCGCGGTCTTCCTCGGTGTCGAGCTTGATGAAGGGCACCACCAGCGTGCCCAGCAGGCCGCCGATCTTGAGGTGGCTCTTGCCGCCGACCAGGATCGAGGCGCCCTTGTCCTTGCCCGGAGCCAGGGCGCCGGTCATGACGTTGATGCAGTGCATGCAGCGCACGCAGTCCTTGTTGTCGATTTCCAGGCACTGCTTGCCGTCGAGCGCGACGGCCGAGATGTGGGCGTCCTTGCGCACGGCGCCGGCGTCCTTGATCTGCAGCGCCTTGGTCGGGCAGCGCGAGACGACGTCGTTGATCAGTTCGTTCATGCCATGCTTGGCGAACCACTTCCTGCCCAGGTCGTCATCGGTGCGGATGTTGTCGCGCCAGGTGCCGATCACGGCCATGTCGGAACGCTGGATGGCGTTCATGCAGTCGTTGCCGCAGCCGGAGAACTTGAACTTGAACTTGTAGGGCAGGGCGGGGCGATGGATGTCGTCGAGGAAGCTGTTGATGACGGCCTTGTGCGCCTTGGCTTCGTCGTAGCATGACTGCTCGCAGCGCGCGGCGCCGACGCAGGACATCGAGGTGCGCACGGCCGGGCCGGCGCCGCCGAGGTCGAAGCCCATTTCATTGATCTCGTCCCAGGCCTTCTGCACGTTCTCGGTGGTGCAGCCCTGCATCATGATGTCGCCCGACTGGCCGTGCAGCGCGATCAGGCCGGAACCGTACTTGTCCCAGATGTCGCAAAGCTGGCGCAGCGTGGCGGTGTCGTAATGCATGCCGGGGGGCGGCATGATGCGCAGGGTGTGAAACTCGGCGGCGTCCTTGAACACCGGCTGGCCTGCTTCATCCTTGATCTCGGTGAAGCGGGGGATGACGCCGCCACCATAGCCGCGTACGCCGACCGTGCCGCCCTTCCAGTAGCCCTTGCGGGTCTGGTAGGAGCGCTCGAGGTGACCGAGGACATCGACTACATAATCCTTGTCCTTGGCCAGGCGCTTGAGGCCGGTGACGAAACTGGGCCAGGGCCCGGTTTCCAGTTGATCCAGGTTCGGGGTGGGGTGCATGGGCTTGGCCATTGTCTGTCTCTCCTCGTTGTCGGGGGTATCGCGATAGTGGAATCATAGGGTTGTGTGCGGTGCACAAACCATACTCCCGGCAGGTAATCGTACCTACCCAAAAGGGTTATATGCTTGCACTCCCATCCGGGAATGGTTGCCCGCTGCGTCGAATGCCATAGTCCCGAACCGAGGAAAACCGTGGAAAACATCAAAACACTTACCAAATTTCGGGTGCCGATCGGCAATCAGGCGATCGAACTCCAGGAATTCGTCTTCCAGGGCGGTGGCATGCCGATGCTGCGCACGCGCATTCGCGAGGGCAGCCGCTTCACCATCTTCGACATCGACCCCGTGACCGCCGCGCAGTGGGGCAAGGCACTATCCGACTGGGCAGCGGTCCAGCCGGGCATGGATGGCAAGACCGGAGGCGCGGAGTGAGCGTTTGGCCCGAGGAAGCCTCGCAAAGCATGGTCGACGTGGTCTTCGAACTCGATGCCGGGACACTGGCCGACGACCATGCCGAAGCCCTTGCCGACGCCTTGCGCCGCGCCTTGCCTTGGCTCGCGGATGAGCCGCGAGCCGGCATCCTGCCCTTGTCGGGCCTCGGCCGCGGCGACGGCCGGCATTTCGTCGGTCGCCGCAGCCGCCTGGCGATCCGCCTGCCGCATGGCCGTCGCGCCAGCGCCGACCTTCTCTGCGGCACCACGCTGGACCTTGACGGCGTGCCGCTGGGTATCGGTCGTTGCAGCCTGCGCCCCTTGCTGCCCATCACCGAAGTCGTGTATTCGCATTTCGTCAGCTTTGGCACCGCGGACGAGATCGAATTCCTCGCCGCGTGCCGCGCCGCGCTGGCCGAACAAGGCATCGGCGGCACGCCGGTGACCGGTCGTGCCCGGCACCTGAATACCGGCGCCGGTCCGGTGCATGGCTTCACCCTGATGCTGCACAGCCTCAAGCGGGCAGAATCGGTGGCGATCCAGGAAAGCGGCCTGGGCCTGCATCGCCTGCTTGGCTGCGGCATCTTCATACCGCACAAATCCATCGCCGCCGTCGGCGAATAGACTGATGCTCATGACGCAGGACAGCATCCGCAGAAGATGAAAAGTACAAAAAGCAAATTGAAGGCCCCCCACCCCATCCCCCCTCACGGGGGGCTACTGGTCAGCTCGCTTTGCTCGGCTATCGCCTGTCGCTTCGAGCGAGTTGTTGCACGCCAACCCTAGGAAAACACACCAATGACCGACAACGCCACCGTCACGCTGGATACCAGCGGACTTCCCTGCCCGGCACCGCTGCTCGGCGCCAAGAAACTGGTCGACGACCTGCAGCCGGGTCAGGTCCTGAAGCTGATATCCGACTGCCAGGGCACCGCCGACGACCTTTTCGCCTGGGCCAGATACACCGGCAACCAGGTCCTCGAATCGAAAAAACTGGCCGACGGCAAGACCGCCTACCTGATCCAGCGTGCGGGCAGCGCGGCAGCAACGCCGATTCCCCATGTCACGCTGGACATGCGCGGCGTCTCCTGCCCAGGACCCATTGTCCAGGCGAAAAAGCTGCTGGAAGGCATGAAGGCCGGCGAGGTACTGCAACTGGTCAGCGATTGCCCCGGTTCGGCCGACGACATCGCGTCCTGGGCCAGGGCCGGGGCTGCGGAATTGCTGTTCAGCCACGAAACGGGCAAGGGAATTCACGAGTTCTACTTGCGTCGCAAGTAGAACCGCATCATTCAACAACCCATACCCCGACTCCTTCTCTGAGGGAAGGGGCGACTAGTCAGAGGAGAATCTTTGTGGGATACGTGATCAACGGAGTGGAAAAGGAAACCGACGACGACGGCTACCTGCTGGAACCGGATTTCAGCGAGGAGGCGGTAAATGCCATCGCCGCCGAGCAGGGCGTCGCGATGACCGACGACCATTGGGCCATTGTCAATTTCCTGCGCCGAAAGTACCAGGAAGACGGCCATACGCCCAACCTGCGCAACATGATGAAGATGCTGGAAGAGGAAGAGGTCATCGCCGACGTTTCCAGCGCGCGCATGTTCGAACTGTTTCCCGACGGCGGTGCGGCCAAGCAGGGCGTGAAGGTGGCAGGGTTGACCAAGCCGTTCGGCAAGGGAGGCTATTAGCCCCGCGGAGCGGGGCTAATAGCCTCCCTCAGGGAGCAAAGATGGCCCCCACCCCCCGTTCCACGGCCGGCTTTGCACAGCCGGCAGGCTACGGCGGCGCGGAGCAGTGCTCCGCGAAACCCCGCCTTCGCCCCCTTCCCAGGGCGGGGGGGCTAAGTTAGCTCGCTACGCTCGAACAGGGAAACCGATGGCGCTACGCCTCCGCAACAGCTTCCACTCCGGCCGGCCGCGCGGCGCGGCCGAACACGCCAGCGTGGTCGCCATGCTGGCCTGGAAGCTGACGCAGGAGGCCATCGCGCGCATGCGCCAGGCCGACTACGACATCGAGGTCGGTCGCGGCTGGTTCGACTTCGTCTGCGAGTACCTGGTCTTTCTTGCGCTGGCCGCCGACCGCATCGCCCATGACGACCTCGCGCCGGAACAGCGGACGGAATTCACCGTCGCCCTGGTGCGGCGCCTTGCCGAGATGGTGGAGGAAGCCCGCGAGGCCCTGCTGCCGGACCTGCCGCCGGGCCAAGCCGGTCAGGGCTTTTTCGAAACCTACAACCGGCGCAGCGACGAGTACGCCGATTTCGGTTTCGATGCGGGCGGCCCGGATTTCGGTTTTCGCCGTTGCTTTGCCGCCTGTGTCAAGGAAACCCTGCCCGAGAAGGACAGGCTCTGGGCGGTGGACCAAGTCATGGAAATCGAATCGCCCGAATCCGTCCGCATGCTGCAGAAGACCCTGGCCGGCTTGTTCCACCCCGAGTCCGTGAAAAGTCGGCGCTCGCGGCACGGCGTGACGGGCGACTAGGGTGGGCCATCCCTTCGACCTGGCCGATGCGGCGGCCTATGCCGCCTGGCGTGAACGCAAGCTCGATACGGCGCCGCGCCGCATCGAGGACATCGTCGTCGCGCTCGGTGATCCGCGCGTGCTGACGAGGGACGAGCGCGCCGCGCTGCTGGAACGTTGCGCCACCGCCAACATGGCGATCTACACCAGCACTACCGCCGGCAATGCCGACAAGGAAATCCCGCGCCGGCTGGGCCGGCAGCTCGGGCTGGTCCATCTCGACAGCCACTGGCTGACCGACGACGACGCGATTTCGCCGATTTCGGTGCGCGGCGCCGAGGAACGCGGCGAGCGCAAGGAATTCATTCCCTATACCGACAAGCCGATCAAATGGCACACCGACGGCTACTACAACCTCCCCGAGCGCACCGTGCGCGGCATGGTCCTGCATTGCGTGGAAAGCGCCGCCAGCGGCGGCGAGAATCAGCTGCTCGACCACGAGATCGCCTACATCCTGCTGCGCGACGAGAACCCGGACTTCATCCGCGCCCTGTCGCAGGACGATGCCATGACCATCCCGCCGCGCATGGATGACACTGGTGTCGCCCGCGCCGCGCAGCCGGGGCCGGTGTTCTCGGTTGACGCCCAGGGCTTCCTGCACATGCGCTACACGGCGCGCAGCATCAGCATCGAATGGCGCGCCGACGCGGCGACGCAGGCTGCCGTCGCGGCGCTCGCCAAACTGCTGGCGACACCCACGCCGTGGACCCTGCACGGACGCCTGGAACCCGGCATGGGCCTGGCCTGCAACAATGTGCTGCACGACCGCTCCGGCTTCACCGAGACGCCGCAAAAGCGCCGCCTGCTTTACCGTGCGCGCTACCATGAGCGGGTGGCGTCCCTGCCGCCACGGACCACCTCGCCTGCCGCCTGATCCGCTGGCGTTTGCCGCCGGCAGTGCCCGGCGACACGCCGGGTTTGCGTTTTCCGGCTACCATGGTTCGTGCCCTGCGGGTCGTGACCGGCCGAGTTTGCCTTGCGCTTGGCGAAGTCCCGAAAGTCGGCGCTGGCGATACGGTGGCGGGGTCTTGGATCAGTGCGGAGGCGGCATGGAACGCAGGCGATTTCTGGATTGTTGCGCCGTGGCCGGAATGGCTGCGACATTCGGCAAGCAGTGCTTCGGGATGTCGCCAGAGGAGGCTGCCGCCGCTCCCGACGACAGCGTAGCGGGGCTGCTGATAGCCGATCCGCATGCGCATCCCTACCAGTTGCACGGCGCCCGATCCTTCGATCGCACCACGCCGACAATCGAGACCTTGCAGCGCCTGAACATGGCATTGAGTTCGTTTTCCGCGGTCGGGGACATGACCTTCATGCGCGGGCGGACCGGGATGCCCTTTGGAGATACGCGGAACCAGCTGGAGGTTCTGCGGCGTCTGGAAAGCGAAGGACGGGTCGCCGTGGTGCGCAAGGCGTCCGATCTTCCGCGACAAGGCGTTCAACGGCGCATGCCATGCGCCCTGATGGCCGTCGAAGGCGGAGATGCGCTGGAAGGTCGCCTCGAAAACCTCGACGTTTTTTACGCGCACGGTGTGCGCCTCATGACGCTGTTGCACGAGCGCGACAACGAGCTCGGTTTCAATCAGCGTTCCGGCGCGGACGGTGCGTTGACGCCGTTCGGGTTGGCGGTCGTGGAACGCATGAACAAGCTCGGAATGTTGATTGACGTCGCGCACGCCGGGACGGCTACGCTGAAGGGCATCGTCTCGGCAAGTGACACGCCCCTCATCGATTCGCACACCAGTCCGGTCCTGCCCGGAGAGGATGGCGCGGTTTCCCGCCGCTTGAGGACCTGGCAGGAGATGGAAATGATCGTCAGGACCGGAGGGCTGATTTGCACCTGGCCGCTGGCCTACGCCGGCAAGCAGTCCAGGCGGACCACGCTGCGGCACTGGGCCGAGGAAATCGTGCTGATGAAGGCGCGTTTCGGGATCGAACATTGCGGACTCGGGACCGACGGCGGTGGTGGATTGCCGCGGGTGGTCGATGGATGGGAGTCGATCGCTTCGCTGCCGGCGCTGATTGCGGCGATACGCGAGGCAGGCTTGCGGCAGGAAGACATCGCAGCATTCGTCGGTGGGAATTTTTTGCGGATATTCGCGAAGTGTCTCGCCTGAAACTACCTGGCCGTGGCAGGAAGATCCTGCGACCGGTCGAAATGGTTGAAACTTGAATTGACAAGTATTAAATGATACAATATCATTTGACGATATATTAAAAAATGTATCACTAAATCCCCGATTGACCCAGCGGAAAAAAGGAAGCGGACCATGTACACCCAAGCCATGGACACCCTGCGCGAGGAGGGCGGCGACAAACCGGCCTTGCGCACGGCCGAGGAAGCGCAATTGCAGCAACGCTTCGACAATCGCATCGATGCCGGCGAGTTCATCGAAGCCAAGGACTGGATGCCCGAGAACTACCGCAAGACCCTGCTGCGCCAGATCAGCCAGCACGCCCATTCCGAGATCGTCGGCATGCTGCCCGAGGGCAACTGGATCACCCGCGCGCCGACGCTCAAGCGCAAGGCCATTCTGCTGGCCAAGGTGCAGGACGAGGGAGGACACGGCCTCTATCTTTACGCCGCGGCCGAGACCCTGGGCACCAGCCGCGACCAGATGCTCGATGCCCTGCATTCGGGCAAGGCCAAGTACAGCTCGATCTTCAACTACCCGACGCTGACCTGGGCCGACGTCGGCGCCATCGGCTGGCTGGTCGACGGCGCGGCGATCATGAACCAGGTGCCGATCTGCCGCTGCTCTTTTGCGCCGTATGCCCGCGCCATGGTGCGCATCTGCCGCGAGGAAAGTTTTCACCAGCGCCAGGGCTATGACAGCCTGCTGGTGATGATGAAAGAGGGCACCGAGGCGCAGCGCGCGATGGTGCAGGAGGCGGTGAATCGCTGGTGGTGGCCCTGTCTCATGATGTTCGGCCCACCCGACGACCAGAGCCCGAATTCGGTGCAGGGCATGCGCTGGGGCATCAAGCGCGTCAGCAACGACACGCTGCGGCAGAAGTTCGTCGATGCCGCCATGCAGCAGGCCGAGGTATTGGGCGTCACATTCCCCGACCCGGACCTGCGCTGGAACGAGGCAACCGGGCACTGGGACTACGGCGCCATCGACTGGTCCGAGTTCTGGCGCGTGGTCGGCGGCGAAGGCCCCTGCAATCGCGAACGACTGGCGGCGCGGGTCAGGGCCTGGGAGGAAGGCGAGTGGGTGCGCGAGGCGGCGCTGGCCCATGCGCGGAAATTCGATTTGAAGGAGGCAGCATGAGCACAGAAAACGAATGGCCGCTGTGGGAGGTTTTCGTCCGTACCAAGGCAGGCCTCGACCACAAGCACTGCGGCAGCCTGCACGCCGCCGATCCGAAGATGGCGCTGCAGATGGCGCGCGACGTCTATACGCGGCGCCAGGAAGGCAGCAGCGTCTGGGTGGTGCGCTCCGACCAGATCGTCGCCAGCGATCCGTCCGACAAGGACATGCTGTTCGATCCCGCCGAGGACAAGGTCTATCGCCATCCCACTTTCTACAAGCTGCCGGATTCGGTAGACCACATGTGAGGCGCTGCCGATGATTTCCTCGATCAAGATTCCTGCCGCGCCGGAACTGAGCTATCTGCTGCGCCTGGCCGACACCTGCTTGATTTCCGGGCAGCGCCTGGGCGAGTGGTGCGGCCACGGGCCCATCCTCGAAGAGGACATCGCCTTGTCCAACATGGCGCTTGACCTGATCGGCCAGTCGCGCGCCCTGCTGACGTTGGCCGGGCAGCGCAGTGGCGAGAGTTTCGACGAAGACCAGCTCGCCTTCCTGCGCGACGAGATCGACTACCGCAATCCGACGCTGGCCGAGCTGCCGCGCGGCGATTTCGCCTTCACGATTCTGCGCAACCTGGTGTTGTCCACCTGGCTCAAGCTGATGTGGGAGCGGCTGCGCGATTCGAGCGACGCCGAGCTGGCCGCCATCGCCGGCAAGGCGCTAAAGGAAGCGCGCTACCACCAGCAGCATGCCGCCGACTGGGCGGTGCGCCTGGGCGATGGCACCGACGAATCACATCGTCGCTGCGAAGCCGCCCTGGCCCAGGTCTGGCTCTACATCCCGGAGCTGTTCGAGGACGATGCGGTGGATGCGGCCGCGACGGCCGCCGGCCTTGGCCCGGCCTGGTCGCAACTGCAGGAGCCCTGGCTGGCAGAGATCGGCGAAGTCCTCGGCGAGGCCAAACTCGCCGTGCCGCCAGCGCCGACTTTCCGCAGCAGCGGCAAGCGCGGCCTGCACAGCGAGCACATGGGCTACCTGCTGGCCGAGATGCAGTATTTGCAGCGCGCCTACCCCGGAGGCGCGTGGTGACGGTCGCCTCCGCTTCCCGTGCCGACAGCGCCTGGGCGGCGCTGAACGAGGTGCTCGACCCCGAGGTGCCGGCACTGTCGGTGGTCGACCTTGGCCTGGTGCGCGAAGTCATCGAACATGAAGACGGCCTGGAGATCGTGCTGACGCCGACCTACAGCGGTTGCCCGGCCACCGAGGTCATCGAACAGAGCGTGCTCGATGCCATCGCCGCCGCCGGCCTCGGCCCGGCGCGCGTGAGCATGCGCCGGGCGCCCGCCTGGAGCAGCGACTGGATCAGCGCCGAGGGCCGTCGCAAGCTGCTCGACTACGGCATCGCGCCGCCCGGCCCGGTGGCCGCCGACGGCGCCGTGCCCATCCGCATCGTCGGCCGCCGCGCTGCCGCCGTGCCCTGTCCACGTTGCGGCAGCGCGCGCACCGAACGTCTTTCCGCCTTCGGTTCCACGGCCTGCAAATCCCTGCACCGCTGCCTTGACTGCCGCGAGCCCTTCGAACATTTCAAGCCGATATGAGCACTCTTTTTCACGACCTGCGGGTCAAATCCATCGAACCCGACACCGCCGAGGCCAGCATCCTGAGTTTCGACGTGCCACCCGGGCTGCGCGAGACCTTCGGCTTCACCCAGGGCCAGTACCTGACGCTGCGCGCCAACATCGACGGCCAGGACCTGCGCCGCTCGTATTCGATCTGCGCCGGTGTCGATGATGGCGAACTGCGCGTCGGCGTGCGCCGGGTCAAGGGCGGCGCCTTTTCCAACTGGATCAACGAGCGCGTGCGCCCCGGCGATACGATCAGCGTCATGGCGCCGCAGGGGCGCTTCTTCGTCCCCATCGAGCCGGCGGCGAAGCGCCACCACCTCGGCATCGCCGGCGGCAGCGGCATCACGCCGATACTCTCGATCATGAAGACGGTGCTGGCGCGCGAACCGATGAGCCGCTTCACCCTGATCTATGGCAACCGCATGCTGCGCTCGACCATGTTCAAGGAAGAACTCGAAGACCTGAAGAACCGCTACATGTCGCGGCTGTCGCTGCAGCACGTGTTTTCCGACGAGCCGACCGATTCGCCGCTCAACATGGGCATCATGAACCGCGACAAGATCGGCGAGTTCCTTGCCGCCGTGGTGCCGGCGCCGACTCTTGACCATGTCTATGTCTGCGGTCCCTTCCAGATGAACGACGAGGCCGAAGCCGCGCTGCTGGCGGCCGGTGTGCCGGAAGCGGCGATCCATATCGAACGCTTCGGCGTCGCGCTGCCGGCCGGCGCGCCGGTCGGTGCGGTGGTGCACGAGGCCCAGCCGGGCGACGCCGAACAGGCGAAGGTGGTCATCATCCGCGACGGCATGCGGCGCGAGATCGACTTCCGCAAGGACCAGCCCAGCATCCTCGACGCGGCGTCCGCCGCCGGAATGGAAGTGCCGTTCTCCTGCACCTCGGGCGTCTGCGGCACCTGCCGCTGCAAGGTGATCGAGGGCGAAGTGCGCATGGAACGTAATTTCGCGCTGGACAAGGCCGAGGTCGCCAACGGCTTCGTCCTGGCCTGTCAGGCCCATCCCCTGACCGAGCGCGTGGTGCTTTCCTTCGACGAACGCTGACGCGGCTTGCGGCAGGCCGCGGCCTGCGGGTCCGGATGGTCGCTTACAATTGCGCATGAATCCCGCCCCTGCGGTTCCCGCCGCCCCGTCCTTCGCTTCCTTGCCGCTGGCCCCTGCAACGCTCGCCAACCTCGAACAACTCGGCTACCGGCAGATGACGCCGATCCAGGCGGCCAGCCTGCCGCCGGCGCTGGCCGGCAAGGACTTGATCGCCCAGGCCAAGACCGGCAGCGGCAAGACGGCGGCCTTTGCGCTGACGCTGCTGACCCGGCTCAATCCGCGCCGCTTCGCGGTGCAGGCTCTGGTGCTGTGCCCGACACGCGAACTGGCCGACCAGGTGAGCCAGGAAATCCGCCGCCTGGCGCGCGGTGCCGAGAACATCAAGGTTCTCACCCTGTGCGGCGGGAGCCAGATGCGGCCACAGATCTCCAGCCTGGAACACGGCGCCCATGTCGTGGTCGGCACGCCGGGGCGCATCATGGACCACCTGCAGCGCGAAAGCCTGGACCTCGCCGCGCTCGACACGCTGGTGCTGGACGAGGCCGACCGCATGCTGGACATGGGTTTCTACGACGACATCGCCTTTGTCACCAAGGCCTGTCCCAAGGAACGCCAGACCCTGCTGTTTTCCGCGACCTATCCCGAAGGCATCGCCAGCCTGAGTCGCGCCTTCCTGCGCGATCCGCTGCAGATCACGCTCGCCGAGCAGCACGAGGCAGGCAAGATCCGCCAACGCTTCTATGAAGTCGAGCCCGAACAGCGCCTCGCGGCAGTCGGCGTGTTGCTGCGGCACTACCGGCCGGTCAGCACCCTGGCCTTCTGCAACACGCGCCAGCAGTGTCGCGACCTGCTGCAGGTCCTGCGTGCCGAAGGCTTCGTCGCGCTGGCCCTGCATGGCGAGATGGAACAGCGCGAGCGCGACCAGGTGCTGATCCAGTTCGCCAATCGCAGCTGCTCGGTGCTGGTCGCGACCGACGTCGCGGCGCGCGGCCTGGACATCGACCAACTTGAAGCGGTGATCAACGTCGATGTCACGCCGGACAGCGAAGTGCATGTGCATCGCATCGGCCGCACCGGGCGCGTCGACCAGGAAGGCTGGGCCTTCAGCCTGGTCAGTGGCAACCAGATGGCGCGCGTGCGCAACATCGTGACGACGCTGGGCCAGGAGGTCGAATGGCATGCCATGAGCGAATTGCAGGAGGCGTCGAACGCGCGCCTGCTGCCACCCATGGTCACGCTGCTGATCCTCGGCGGGCGCAAGGAAAAGCTCCGCCCCGGCGACGTGCTGGGGGCGCTGACCGGCGAGGCCGGGTTTGCCAAGGAACAGATCGGCAAGATCAAGGTCACCGACACGACCACCTACGTGGCGGTCGCGCGCAACATCGGGCAGGACGCCCTGCGCAGGCTCTCGGCCGGTACCGTCAAGGGCAAGAAGGTGAAGGTGCATCTGCTGTCCGACCGCGGCGGCTGAACGCCGTGTCACCAGCGCCGACTTCTGGAATTCCGCCGCCCATGAACGCGATGTCGGTTGCCAGCGACGCCGGGATCATTGCCGTGACCCGCAAGTGGCTGGAGCGGGCCGTGATCGGCCTCAACCTGTGCCCCTTCGCCAAGAGCGTGCACGTCAAGGAACTGGTGCGCTTCGTGGTCAGCCCGGCGCAGACCACGGACGAACTGCTCGATGCGCTGGAAAGCGAGTTGAAGTTCCTGGTCGATGTGGCGCCCGACGAGGTCGACATGACCCTGCTCATGACGCCGTCAGCCCTCACCGATTTCGACGACTTCATCGATTTCCTCGACCTGGTCGAAGTCGTGCTGCGCAGCCACGGCCTGGTCGGCATCCTGCAGGTGGCCAGCTTCCATCCCGACTACGTGTTCGCCGATGCCGACGCGGACGACATCGCCAACCACACCAACCGCGCGCCCTATCCGACCCTGCACCTGATCCGCGAAGCCAGCCTGGCGCGCGCCACGGCGGCGTTTCCGGACGCGTCCGGGATCTACCTGCGCAACATCGAAACCATGCGTGCGCTGGGTCTTGAGGGCTGGCAGGCGCTGGGTGTCGGTCCCGCGGCCAAGCCGAAGGCCTGAACCGGGAAATGGGTGCCGACAAGAGCGACATCCTGCTGCGCGAGGACGAGGTCGAGATCAGCGCGATCCGCGCCCAGGGTGCGGGCGGGCAGAACGTCAACAAGGTTTCGAATGCGGTTCACCTGCGCTTCGACATCCATGCTTCCTCGCTCCCGGAAGACATCAAGGCACGCCTGCTTCAGGCGAAGGACCAGCGCATCAGCGCCGAGGGCGTGGTGGTGATCAAGGCCCAGCAATTCCGCAGCCTGGAGCGCAACAGCTTCGCCGCCATGGAACGCTTGCGCGAGCTGATCGCGGCGGCGGCATTCCTTCCACCTGTCCGCCGTGCCACCCGCCCGACGTGGAATTCGCAGAAGCGCCGGGTCGACAGCAAGACCGCGCGCGGCAAGTTGAAAGCCTCACGCGGGCGCGTTGGCATCCCCTGAGTTGCAGGCACACAGAGGCCGCCGCGTGTTTCTTTTACCGCGGGTGGCACTCGGGATCTTGCGCGTCAGGTTCCGGCTTGACCGGCTTCGGGATGCCGCAGGGTTTCGGCTACCCGCCGTTGTTTCGCCATGGTCGCGGCGATCCCCGAATCACCCCGTCGTGAGCGAACGGTACTGTGCCGTCATGCGGTGGGTTGCGCCCGGCGCCAGGGTGATGACGTCCTCGGCCGCATTGGCGGTTTCGACGCAGACCATGCCCAGGTAACCGTCCGGCCCGAAGTCGCCCAACTTCTCGGCCTTCTCGATCCATGGGTTCCAGACCACGGTCGAACGACTGCCGGTGCTGGTGATCAGGATCGAGCGTTCCAGCGCCGGATCCCTGATGGCGCAGCAGCCGCGGGTCGCCAGGTAGATCCGATCAGTCTCCTGGGTGAAGCCTACCGGCCCCTGCTGCCACCTGCGAGCGGCCCCACCGACCTTGTCGATGAACTCGCAGCCGTCGAGGCCCGCGATGTCGATGCGGCGGATGTCGCCCACGACCAGGTAGGTGTGCAGGGCCTGGCCGAGCTGGAAGGAGGTCGATCCGGTATTGGTCGTCGCGAGTTCCACTTCCAGTTCCTGGCCGACGGTGACGCTATTGCGTACCGTCGACGCGCAGGGCCATTGCGCGCGCGTCGCGTCGCTCTGGATCAGTTCGAATTCCAGGCGCAGGCGCCCGTCGGGCAGTACGCGGGCATCCAGCAACTGCCAGGGCGCGGTGCGCGCGAAACCATGGCCGGGAAACCGGGCATCGGTGGCGTGCGCCCCGAACCAGGGCCAGCAGACGGGCACGCCGCCGCGGATCGACTTGCCCGGCGCGAACTTGGCCTGCGGGCTCAACCAGATCAGGGGCGCGTGGCACTTGGCCTGATAGCTGATTACATGGGCGCCCTGCAGCGCGATGCTCGCGCTGGCGAAGGCGGTATCGATGCGCGCCGCCAGCAGGCCGCCCGGCAGTTCCTCGAATCCCAGTTGGTCGGCGATGCCGAAACGGCGATTCAGTTTTTCCAGTGCATTCATGCGTGGTCTTCCTCGGCCGATGGCTTGTCGGTGTGAACGCTGCCTGTCGCCCGCGCGACCGGCTGTTTCGGCGCCACCGCGGTCAGCCGCCAGATATGTTCGTTGTACTGGGCCATGGTGCGATCTGTGGAAAACTTGCCGCTGGCGGCGGTGTTCAGGATGCTCATGCGGGTCCATCGTTCGCTGTCGCGGTAGGCGGCGGCGACCCGCTCCTGCGCGGCGACGAAGGAGCGAAAGTCCGCTGCCACCAGCCATGGATCGGCGGGACTGCGGATGGCGTCGATGATCGGATCGAACAGTCCCGGCTCGAAGCGGTTGAAATGGCCGGATTCGAGCAGTGCCATCACCCGTGCCAGGTCGGCATCGGCGGCGATTTCGGCAGCGGGGTCATAGTCGCGGCGGCGATGCTCCACTTCCTCGGCCGTCATGCCGAAGAGGAAGAAGCCGTCGTCGCCGACTTCTTCGCGAATCTCGATGTTCGCGCCGTCCAGGGTGCCGATGGTGATCGCCCCGTTCATCATGAATTTCATGTTGCCGGTGCCGGAGGCCTCCTTGCCGGCGGTGGAGATCTGTTCAGACAGGTCGGTGCCCGGCGCGATCAGTTCCATTGCCGAGACGCGGTAATTCGGCAGGAATGCCACCTTGAGGCGGCCGCCGATGTGGTCGTCGCTATTGACCGTTTCCGCCACCATGCAGGCCAGGGTGATGATCCGCTTCGCCATGAAGTAGCCCGGCGCCGCCTTGCCGCCGATCAGCACGCAGCGCGGCGTCCAGTCCCGATCGTCGCCGCTCTTGAGACGGGCGTAGAGGTGTATGACGTGCAGGATATTGAGCAGTTGGCGCTTGTATTCGTGGATGCGCTTGACCTGTACGTCGAACAGGGCGTCCTCGTCGAAGCTGATGCCGCAGTCGCGTCGTACCAGGTCCGCGAGGCGCTTCTTGTTGGCGCGCTTGACATCCTGCCAGCGGCGGCGGAACCCGGGATCGTCGACGTGCGCCATCAGGCCCCTGAGCTCGTCGAGTCGGGTGATCCATCCCCCGCCTATGGTCTGGTCGAGCAATTTCGCCAGCGCCGGGTTCGCGGCGGCCAGCCAGCGGCGCTGGGTGACGCCGTTGGTCTTGTTGTTGAACTTCTGCGGCCACAACTCGCTGAAGTCGCGGAACAGGCCTGTCTGCAGCAATTGCGAATGCAGGGCGGCGACACCGTTGACCGAGAAGCTGCCGACGATCGCCAGGTAGGCCATGCGGATTTGCGGTTCGGCGCCTTCCTCGATCAGGGACATGCGCGCCAGGCGCGCGTTGTCGCCGGGCCAGCGTCGCGAAACCTCGGCGAGAAAGCCGGCGTTGATCTCGTGGATGATGTCCATCAGCCGCGGCAAGAGTTGGGCGAACAGGCGCACCGGCCATTTTTCCAGTGCCTCCGGCAATAGCGTGTGGTTGGTGTAGGCCATGGTATTGCGGGTGATCTCCCAGGCCGGGTCCCAGCCCAGGCCATACTCGTCGATCAGCAGGCGCATCAGTTCGGGTACCGCGCAGCTCGGGTGGGTGTCGTTGAGCTGGAAGCAGTTCTTCGCCGCAAACTGGCTGAAGTCGAGCCCGTGGTGCATTTCCCAGCGATCGAGCACATCCTGCAGGCTGGCCGAGGCGAGGAAATACTGCTGCCGCAGTCGCAGCTCCTTGCCGTTCTCGCTGGCGTCGTTGGGGTAGAGCACCATGGTGATGTTTTCGGCGGCGTTCTTGGCAGACACCGACTCGGGGTAGGAGCCGGCGTTGAATTCGCCAAGGTCGAACTCGTCCGTGGCCGCCGCGCTCCAGAGCCGGAGCGTGTTAACGGTGTCGTTGCGGTAGCCGGGAATCGGCGTATCGAAGGGCACGGCCAGCACGTCGTGGCTGTCGACCCAGCGCGCACGCAGCAAACCCCCGGCATCGCGGAAGAACTCGGTGCGCCCGTAGTACTGGACGCGGCGCGTGTGCTCGGGCCGCTCCAGTTCCCAGGGATTGCCGTCGCGCAGCCAATGGTCGGGCTCCTCGGCCTGGCGACAGTTCTCGATGCGCTGGCGGAACATGCCGTACTCGTAGCGAATGCCGTAACCCATCACCGGCAGTTGCAAGGTGGCGCAGCTATCGAGAAAGCAGGCGGCCAGCCGGCCGAGGCCGCCATTGCCCAGGCCTGCGTCGTTCTCGTTGTCGAGCATTTCTTCCAGGTGCAGGCCCAGCCGCTGCAGCACCGCGGCGGCGGTGTCTTCCAGGCCAAGGTTGAGCAGCGCGTTGTTGAGCGTGCGTCCCATCAGGAACTCCAGCGACAAATAATAGGCATGTCGGGCCCCGGCTTCCTCATAGGCGTGGCGGGTGCGCTTCCAGCGCTCCATGAGTCGTTCGCGCAGCGCCAGGACCAGCGCCTGGTAGGGGTAATGCGTGGAGCGGCAGTACTTGTCGCGGCCGAGGAAGTTGCCGAAGTAGCGGCGGATGTCGTCGGCGAGTGCTCCCTGGTCCATGCCCAGCGGCGGCAGTTCGAAGAGTTCGCCGGACAGTCGGCCGGTCTTCAGCGGCTTGAGGCGGTTGGCAAAGTGATGGGTTTGGTCCATGAAAGCCCTCGATCAACAGTTTCCCGTGCGGCACAAAGCCGAGAATGAACGAACCGCGGCGGCCGCGACAGATTGGTGGTTTGTGGGGTCATGGGCGCGGCGCGGGAATCGGCGGCAGATCCCGTGGCAAGCCTGGCGTCAGGCGTGGGGCAGGCGCGCGATCATCTCGCTGGTGACCAGCGTGATGCCGCTGTCGCTGCGGTGGAAGCGCCGCGCATCATCTTCAGCGTCCTCGCCGACGACCAGTCCGGCAGGAATCTTGCAGCCGTGATCGACGACGGCGCGGGTGAGGCGCGCATGGGGCCCGACCTCGACATCGGGCAGCAGCACCGACCACTCCACCTTCGCGTAAGAGTGCACGCGGCAGTTCGAGAACAGCAGCGTACGGTTGAGTTCGCCCGAGATAAGGCAACCTCCCGAAACGGTCGACTCGGTGGCGCCACCACGGCGACCGGGTTCGTTGTGCACGAATTTCGCGGGCGGCAATTGCTGCTGGTAGGTCCACACCGGCCAGGCAGTATCGTAGAGGTTGAGTTCGGGATCGACGGCGGTGAGGTCGATGTTGGCTGCCCAGTAGGCATCGAGCGTGCCGACGTCGCGCCAGTAGGGTTCCCTGCCTGGGCGGGAACCGACGCAACTGTCGTCGAACGCTTGCGCCACGGCGTTGCCCTGCTGCACGACCCTGGGGATGATGTCCTTGCCGAAATCGTGGCTGGAGTCCGGGTCGGCCATGTCCAGTCGCAGTTGTTCGTAGAGGTAGGCCGCGTCGAAGACGTAGATTCCCATGCTGGCGAGTGAGCGCTCCGGCCGGCCGGGCAGCGTCGGCGGCACGGCCGGCTTCTCGACGAAGGCAACGATGCGGCCCGCTTCATCGACTTCCATGACGCCGAAACCGCGCGCGTCGGCTACCGGAACCTCGATGCAAGCCACGGTGCAACCGGCTCCGCTTTCGACGTGATGGGACAGCATGCTTGCGTAGTCCATCTTGTAGACATGGTCGCCGGCAAGGACAACAACATACTCCGGGTCGTGCCCCTGCAGGATGTGGATGTTCTGGAACACCGCATCGGCGGTACCGCGGTACCACGACTCGCCGGCGATGCGCTGTTGCGCGGGCATCAACTCGATGAACTCGTTCATTTCCGATTTGAGGAAGCTCCAGCCGCGCTGGATGTGGCGCAGCAGGCTGTGCGACTCGTACTGGGTGACCACGCCGATGCGGCGGATGCCCGAGTTGAGGCAGTTCGACAGCGCAAAATCGACGATGCGGAACTTGCCGCCGAAATAGACCGCAGGCTTGGAACGCCTGTCCGTCAATTGCATGAGCCGGCTGCCGCGCCCTCCCGCAAGAACCAGTGCCATGGCCTGGTTCGGCAGATGCAGGCGCGCGTGTTCGTTTGGCATTCTTGTCTTTTCCTCCGGCAGTGAAATCGCGGCAATTCCGTCAGTTTCAGGCAACCGGAATCCTGTCTGGTCCGAGTGCCCGCGGCATGCAAGCCATGCGGTCGTCATGGCTGGACCAGGCCTGGTCCGACCGAACCATTCCGGCTCCCTGCAATGATACTGGTCGTCCCGGTCATTGATGGCAGTCATGACACGGAGATTGATGGGGCGATCAGGATGGTTGATGAGGCCTTTTTGCCGGTCCGTGGCGCGGGCCATGTCGGCGAACACCGGCAAGGCAGAAGGCGGACGTCCAGGCCGACCCAGGCCTTACGATCGCACCGGAGCGCCACGCAGCGGGTATGCTGGCGGCTGGCCGGTTCCTGCCGGCCAGCAACCCTATTCAGGAGCTTTTGATGAGGATTTTTTCCGTCGTGGTCGCTGCCCTGGTCGGCAGCCTGGGTCTGGTGTCGTTCAATGCCGTCGCCGAGACTGTTGCCGCGCTGAACCAGAACAAGGCTGGACTTGCCGGCAAGACCATCAGTGCACAGGGCAAGGTGGTCAAGGTCAACAACGGCATCATGGGTCGCAACTTCGTGCACGTCCAGGACGGTACGGGGGATGCCGCCAAGGGTACCAACAACCTGGTCGTCACCAGCAAGCAGACCGCCAATGTCGGCGACCAGGTCGCGGTTTCCGGCGTCGTGGTGGTGAATCGCGACTTTGGCTCCGGCTATTCCTACCCGTTGCTGATCGAAGAAGCCAGCATCACGCCGGCGAAGTAGTAGTACCTTCCGGCCTCGCCCGGCGCCGCTGCGGCTAGGAAGCTTCCTGCGACAGTTGCGTGAAGTCGCCGATCAGGTCATCCAGCTTCTGCCGGGCATGGGCGCGCTGCGCCGGCGTGGTCATGGCAAGGACGGCAACGGTCAGTTCGGCCGCCGCGCGGCGCAGGGCCAGCGCCCGCGTACGACGAGCCGCATCGGGCGGCAGGTCGAAACGCGCCGCATAGTCGCGCAGCAACTGGATCACGCGCTCGCGAGTGGGTTTTTCGCGCTGCACCTGGCGCGCCAGGTCGAGCAATTCACGCTGGCGCCGCAGCCTTTCCTCGTAGCGGAACTGGGCGCCGCTTTCCTGGGCGTCGATCATCCGCTGCAATGACGCGCGCTGATCGCCGTTCACGTCACCGAACCAGTATTCGGCCCGTTCCAGTATCCGCTTCTGGCGCGCCTTGCGCTGCGCCGCCTCGCCGTCGGACAACCCGGCTTCTTTCGCATATTCGAGGTTCTTTTCCGCGTAGCGTGCGGCGATCCGATCGATCTGGGAAGGTCCGAGGCTTGCCAGCAGATCCGCGACGTCCGGTATGGCCTGGTCCGCTGCCGTGCGAACCCGGCGCACGATGCTTTCGTCGAGGGCGCGTGCATCGGCCAGCGTCGGCTGGCCGGCGATGAACTGTTGCCCCTGGCGAAGCACCGCGACATAGTCCGGCAATTGCGTCTTGCGATGCCAGGCAAAAAAGCGGGGCAGGCGTTCCTGCACCAGGCTGTCCTGTTCCGGCGACAGGTCGACATACTGGTCGATCCACCAGCGCGCCAGGCTGTCGGCGTGGCCGTAGCCGAAGCGCACCGCGCTGCAGCCCTGCAGCAGGCCGAGGAGGAATAGCAACAGCAACAATGGCGTGGTGCGGCGCATGGCTGGATCCTTGAACTTGGTCAAGGGTAACATTCCCAAGGGGTACCGCGGCACATTTGGACCGGGCGCTCCCCGGGATGGAGGAGTATCATCCCGCCGACATAAGGAGGGATTATCTTGAGTCCAACGCGCAGCAGATCAACCGCCATCGCCACCACGTTTCTTCCGCTGCTGCTCGCCGTCCCGACAGCCGCCGCTGCCCAGCAGGTGGCGCCACCCGAAGCCCAAGCCTGGATCGATGTTGCCACCTTTTCCGGAATGGGCATGCCGATGGGCGGCATGTCCGCCATGGGAGGGCTGGGCGGCATGTTCGGGGGGAAGGGAGCCGGAGGCGGCAACAGCTTCGGCAACACCCGCGCCATGAGCGCCGGCCGCTGGGTCGATGTCACCGTGCGCGCTCGGGCCAACCCGAACCTGGATACCGCGCAGCAGGCGGTGCCGGAAGGGTTTCTGAGACCGGGACTGGAGCTCCGCACGCCGAAGAATGCCCCTCCGGCGCCGGTGCGCGACGACGAAGATATCAAGCAGGAAGACCCCGAGCGGCCCAAGGGGCGCATGCTATTGTACTGGGGTTGCGGACCGTCGGTGCGTGCCGGACAGCCAAGGGTGCTCGACATGGCGACCGCGGCGCCAGCCGATTTCGGCAAGTTCTTCGTCGCCCGCAGCGCCACGCAGCGTGGCGCGCACAGCGCGATCGGACGCCCGTCATGGCCGAATCCCGACGACAGCCGCATGGTGCCGGAGACGGCTTCGCTGCAGGGCGAGCACGCGTTTTCCGGCAAGGGCATCCCCGCGGCGTTTCGCTTCAATATCCCCGCGGCCCAGGATCTGATGCCGCCGATCAAGCTGGATCAGGCGGCGAGGGACGGCGCGACGGAGCTGAAGTGGAATGCGATCGCCACCGCGCGCGCCTACTTCGTCTCGGCGATGGGCAGCAATGAAAAGGAAGACATGGTGATGTGGACGTCCAGCGAACTGGCGGATACGGGTTTCGGCCTCATGGACTACCAGACCAATGCCGCGGTGGATCGCTGGCTGAAGGAGAAGGTACTGCTGACGCCACAGACGACGACTTGCGCGGTACCCAAGGGAATTTTTGGCGAAAACGGCGGCATGCTGCGCGTGATCGCCTACGGCGACGAACTGAACCTGGCCCATCCGCCGCGCCCCAAGGATCCGAAGGCCAAATGGGAACCGGTGTGGGCGGTAAAGTTGCGCGTCAAGTCGGTCACCAATGGCATCCTCGGCATGTCCGAGGAGGGCCGGCCAGGTCGTTCCGGCAGCGCCAGGGAACAGGGGGAGGCTCACGGCCAACGGCGCCAGACTTCGGACGAATCGTCGGGCGAGTTGAAACTGGAAAAGCCGCTGGAACTGCTGAAGGGGATTTTTGGCCGCTAAGCTGGCAGAAGATGCGGTTTGCCATCTGGCGCACGGGCATGGCCCCTCGCCCCGGATGGCTGGCCGATGGATTGTCCACCGGAGGGCAGGAATGCGGCGTATCGATTGCCAGGCTGTTGCGATGCCAGCGCGTGGAAACCGGGCGCGCCTGGCCAGCTCGCTTGCCGCCGCTGTCGCGGCGTTCCTGCTGCTAGCCGGTGGGGTTCGGGCCGACCAGCCGGTTGGCATCACGGCCGAGCAGCCCTGGCTCGACGTGATGCACGAAGGGCGCCTCGTGCGCATTCGGCGCGAGCCTGACAATCTCAACCAGATCGACCCCGATTTCGCCATGACCTCGCGGCCCTGTCCACCCTACTGCGTGCAGCCGATGCACCTGGCGCCGGGGGTGGAGACCATCGGCGAGCTCGAACTGTTGGAATACCTGCGACGCATCACGCGACGTGATGACCGCGTCCTGGTGGTCGATTCGCGCGACGCCGACTGGCTGCTGCGCTCCGGCATCATTCCCGGCGCGATCCATTTGCCGTGGACGCGCCTGCATCCGGCGCAGGCGGATGCCGAGTCGATCGCCGAAATCCTGACCCTGCAGTTCGGCGCCGGTCGCACCGGCCTGCTGTGGAACTTCGAGAATGCCAGGACGCTGGTGTTCTACTGCAACGGGCCATGGTGCGGCCAGTCGCCGACCAATATCAGGCAGTTGCTGGCGCTGGGCTACCCGGCGCACAAGCTCAAGTGGTATCGCGGCGGCATGCAGGTGTGGAAGAGCCTCGGCTTGACCACCGTACCGGCAGGCAAGCGCTGAGGCCATCATCGACTATCCAGCTCCCGATCCGGCCAGGCCCTACGTCTATCCCGGCACGCCGGTCCTGATCAATCTTTTCGGCATACGCAGCATGGCCGTGCTCGATCGCGTGGTCGAGGTCGTGGCCGGCCTGCGCGGGGAGCAACTGGCGCCCGGGACGCCTGCCGGCAGTTTCGACCTGGGCCACCTGTGCGCGATTCATCGCGTTCTGTTCCAGGACATTTTCGCCTGGGCGGGGCAGGTGCGCACGGTCGATACCGAGAAGCAGGGCCAGGATTTCGCGCCGGCGGCGGAGATCTCCGATGCGGTTCGGCGGATACATGCCGACCTGGAAGGCGAGGCGTTCCTGCGTGGGCTGGGAATCGAAGCCTTCGCCGACCGCCTCGCCGATTATTACTATCGCATGTACGCGGTACATGCCTTTCGCGACGGCAACAGCCGCAGCCTGCGGTACTTCTGCACGGCTCTGGCCGCCGCTGCCGGCTACCGTCTGGATTTTGCCGCGCTGGAGCGGAACGCGCCGTATTCCGCCTGCCGCGACCGCTACTTCAACGCCGATGGCGGACCGTTGCGCGATTGCATGCGGCGGATAGCGGCTCCCGCCTGATCGCCGCGCCAGCCAAGCTGGCGCGAGATGGCTTGCGCGGCCTTGCGGATCGCCCTGGCCATCGGGCTGCTCCAGCCGGGCGGGAAGATGCCGGCCGGGCCGAGGCCGGTGATGGCCAGCACCATCTTGCCCTCGTGGTCGAACACCGGGGCGCAGAAGGCGTTGATGCCCGGTATCACCGAACCGACCGCGCGCGACAGGCCATGCTGGCGGCATTCGGCGACCAGCGCGTCGAGTTCGGCGCGCGTGATCGGCGCGCGGGGATCGTCGCCGCGGGCGTTGATCTGGAGTTCCTCGTCGATCCGGCGCGACAGCAGCGGCGAATCGAAGAAGCTGACGAAGCAGAGGCCGATCGCCGAATGCAGCAGCGGCATCACCGCGCCGGTACGCAGGTTGACGGAAACCGGGCGCCGCGAATCGACCCAGCGCACGATGGTCGGGCCCATGTTGCCCCACACCGCCAACGCCACGGTTTCGCCGATTTCCTCGCCCAGTGCGTCGAGCACCGGGTTCGCCATGCGCACCGGATCGAGCCGCGCAATGCAGGCCAGGCCAAGTTCCAGCGCGAAGTGGCCGAGGTCGTAGCGACCAGAGAGGCTGTCCTGTATCACCAGCCCGGTGCGCACCAGGCTCACCAGGTAGCGGTGCGCCTTGGCGGCGGGCATGCCGGCGGCGATGGCGAGGTCACGCAGCATCATCGGCGCGCCATGGTCGGCCAGCACCCGCAACAGGGGTACGCCAACCTCGATCGACTGGATGCCCTGGCGGCTGTCCTCGTCTTTTTCCTCACCTGACATGGGCGCGATTATAGAATTGCCGTATCGCCAGCGCCGACTTTCCGCGGAACCCAGCCCATGACCCCCGTTCTCGTCTTCGACATCGAGACCATTCCGGACATCGCCGGCCTGCGTAGGCTGCACGAACTGCCGGCGGCGCTTTCCGATGCCGAGGTGGCCGAGTTCGCCTTCCAGCGCCAGCGGGCAAAGAATGGCAGCGACTTCCTGCCCCTGCACCTGCAGCGGGTGGTCGTCATCTCCTGCGCCTTGCGCAGTGATGACGGTTTTCGCGTCTGGTCGCTGGCCGAGCCGAAGTCGGGCGAGGGCGAAATCATCCAGCGCTTCTTCGACGGCGTGGAGAAGTTCACCCCGCAACTGGTGTCCTGGAATGGCGGCGGCTTCGACCTGCCGGTGCTGCATTACCGCGGGCTGATCCACGGCGTCACCGCGCCACGGTACTGGGACATGGGCGAGGGCGACTATCGCGACTCGCGCGATTTCAAGTGGAACAATTACATCAGCCGCTACCACATGCGGCATACCGACCTGATGGACCTGCTGGCGATGTACCAGCCGCGCGGCAGCGCTCCCCTCGACCAACTGGCGCGCCTGATGGGCCTGCCGGGCAAGCTCGGCATGGACGGTTCGGCGGTCTGGGGCGCCTGGCTGGAGGGGCGCGTCGCCGAGATTCGCGACTACTGCGAGACCGACGTGGTCAATACCTTCCTGGTATTCCTGCGTTTCCAGATGATGCGCGGCCTGCTCAGCAAGGCGGAGCACGAGGCCGAACTCGCTCTGGTCAAGTCGTCACTGGCCGCGACGGGGCTGCCGCATTGGAAAGAGTTCATCACCGCCTGGGAGGAGTCATGCTGATCGATGCGAAGCAATCCGCGCTCTTGGTGGTGGATGTCCAGGGCCGACTGGTACCGGCGATTTCCGGCTGGCAGGCGCTGCTCGACCAGGTGGTCTGGCTGATCCGTGTCGCGCGTCGCATGGAGATCCCGGTGCTGGCCTGCGAGCAATACCCGCAAGGCCTGGGTCCGACCCATCCTCTGGTCGCAGCCGAACTTCCCGAAGCCTGCATCGCCGGCAAGCTGCATTTCTCGGCGGTGGCCGGCGGTTGCCACGGATTCTCTGCCGCCGGCAAGCATCCGCAACTGGTCGTCTGCGGCATGGAAACCCATGTCTGCGTCCTGCAGACCGTCATGGAACTGCTGGCGAGCGGGCGCCAGGTCTTTGTCGTCGAGGAAGCCGTCGGTTCGCGCCACGATTCGGACAAGGCGCTGGCACTGGCGCGCATGCGCCAGGCCGGAGCAAGCATCGTCAGCCGCGAGATGGTGGCCTTCGAATGGCTGCGCAAGGCCGATTCCGACCTGTTCCGCGAGATCAGCCGCAACTTCCTGCGCTGAATTTAGAGCCGGGCAACTACTCCCATCAGGCAAACCGCGTTATTATTAAAACGTTTGTTTGAAACGGCTGTTCGCTAGGGGCGGCCGCGGCTGGTCAACAAGATAAAGGAGGACCCCATGGGTCAATACAACGCGCCCTTGCGCGACATGCACTTCGTTTTGCACGAACTGCTCGATGTCTCCAGCGAACTCAAGGCTCTTCCGGCACACGCCGAGGTCGATACCGACACCATCAACCACATCCTGGAAGAGGGCGCCAGGTTCAGCTCCAAGGTGCTGTTCCCGCTGAATGCCGTCGGCGATCGCGAAGGCTGCCGGCTCGATACGGCAACCCACACCGTCACCACGCCGGCCGGCTTCAAGGAAGCCTATCGCCAGTTCGTCGAGGCGGGTTGGCCGTCACTGACCTGCGATCCGGAGTATGGCGGACAGGGCCTGCCGATCGTGGTCTACAACTCCTTGTCGGAGATGCTCAACTCGTCGAATCAGGCCTGGTACATGTATCCGGGCCTGTCGCACGGCGCCTACGAGTGTCTGCACGAGCACGGCACGCCGGAGCAGAAGACGCTATACCTGCCCAAACTCGTTTCCGGGCAATGGACCGGCACCATGTGCCTGACCGAGCCGCACTGCGGCACCGACCTTGGCCTGTTGCGCTCAAGGGCCCTGCCCCAGGCCGATGGCAGCTACAAGATCACAGGCGGCAAGATCTTCATTTCCGCGGGTGAGCATGACATGGCGGAAAACATCATCCACCTGGTGCTGGCCCGCCTGCCCGACGCGCCGGCCGGTACCAAGGGCATATCGCTCTTCGTGGTGCCGAAATTCATCCCGAATGCCGACGGCAGCCTCGGTGCGCGCAACGCGATCACCTGCGGCGCGCTCGAAGATAAAATGGGCATCCACGGCAGTTCCACCTGCCAGATGAACCTGGATGGCGCTACCGGTTGGATCATCGGCCAGCCGAACAAGGGCCTCAACGCCATGTTCGTCATGATGAACGCAGCGCGGCTCGGCGTCGGCATGCAGGGCCTGGGGCTGACCGAAGTGGCCTACCAGAACGCCCTGGTCTATGCCAGGGAAAGGCTGCAGATGCGCAGCCTCTCCGGCCCCAAGGCGCCCGAGCAGGCGGCCGACCCGATCATCGTGCATCCGGACGTGCGTCGCATGCTGCTCACCGCCAGGGCCTATGCCGAGGGCGGGCGTGCGTTTTCGTCCTTCATCGCAATGATGATCGACCGCGAACTGAGCCATCCCGACGAGTCGGTGCGCAAGGATGCGGCCGACCTGGTGACGCTGCTGACCCCTATCGTCAAGGCCTTCATGACCGACAACGGCTGGATCGCCACCTCGGAAGCCATGCAGGTGCATGGCGGCTCCGGCTTCATCACCGGCACCGGCGTCGAGCAATACGTGCGCGATGCCCGCATCAACATGATCTACGAAGGCACCAACACCATCCAGTCGCTCGATCTGCTGGGGCGCAAGATCCTGATGGACAACGGCACCAGGCTGAAGAAGTTCGGCGCCCTGGTGCAGGCCTTCGTCGAGGAAAACGGTACCGACGAGGCGATGAACGAGTTCGTCACGCCGCTGGCCGACCTGGGCGACAAGGTGACCAAGCTGACCATGGAAATCGGCATGAAGGCGATGCAGAACCAGGACGAAGTCGGCGCCGCTGCCGTGCCCTACCTGCGCGTGGTCGGCCATCTGGTTTACAGTTACTTCTTTGCCCGCATGGCGAAGATCGCGCTGGAGAAGCTGGATTCCGGTGATGGGTTCTACAAGGCCAAGCTCGCCACCGCGCGTTTCTACTTTGCCCGTCTGCTGCCCGAGACTGCCATGCTGATCCGCCAGGCGCGTTCCGGCGCCAAGCCGCTGCTCGATCTCGAAGCCGAACTGTTTTAGTGATCAGGCATGAGTTAGCCTTAAGCCCGTTCGGGCTGAGCTTGTCGAAGCCCCGCTTGCCCTTCCTTCGACGGGCTCAGGACGATCGGAAAGACAAGCTCAGGGCGAACGTTCAAGTAGAGTGTTGCCGACTCAATAACAAAGGACCAACATGAGCAATTTTATCGTCAGGAAAGTCGCCGTCCTCGGCGCCGGCGTGATGGGTGCGCAGATTGCGGCCCACTGCGTCAATGCCAAAGTCCCCGTGGTGCTGTTCGACCTGCCGGCTAAGGAAGGTCCCAAGAACGGCATCGTGTTGAAAGCCATCGAAGGCCTCAAAAAACTCAGCCCGGCGCCGCTGGGCAACAAGGACGACGCGTCCTGCATCGAGGTCGCCAACTACGACGACAACCTCGAACTGCTCAAGGGCTGCGACCTGATCATCGAGGCGATCGCCGAACGCATGGACTGGAAGCACGACCTCTACAAGAAGGTTGCCCCCTTCATCGCGCCGGGTGCGATCTTCGCCTCGAACACCTCGGGACTGTCGATCACCGCGCTGTCCGATGGCTTCGATGCGGAACTCAAAGCACGTTTCTGCGGCGTGCATTTCTTCAACCCGCCGCGCTACATGCATCTGGTCGAACTGATCCCGACCGCAACGACCAAGCCCGAGATCCTGAACCAGCTCGAAGGCTTCCTCGTCACCACGCTGGGCAAGGGCGTGGTGCGGGCCAAGGACACGCCCAACTTCATCGCCAACCGCGTCGGCGTCTTCAGCATGATGGCGACCATGCACGAGGCGCAGAAATATGGCCTGTCGTGCGATGTGGTCGACGACCTCACCGGCGCCAAGCTCGGCCGCGCCAAGTCCGGCACCTTCCGCACTGCCGACGTGGTGGGTCTCGACACCATGGGTCACGTCATCAAGACCATGCAGGACACGCTGCCCGATGATCCTTTCGCCGCCATCTACCAGACGCCTGAAGTCCTTACCAAACTGGTCACGGCCGGAGCGCTGGGGCAGAAATCCGGCGCCGGCTTCTACAAGAAGGTTGGCCGCGAAGTACAGCGCCTGGATTTCGCCACGGGCCAGTACGTGGCCGGCGGCGGCAAGGCCGACGACCTGGTGGTGCGCATCCTCAAGGAAAAGGACCCGGCCAAGCGCATGAAGGCCCTGCGCGACTCGACCCACCCGCAGGCGCAATTCCTCTGGGCCATCTTCCGCGACGCCTTCCACTACATCGCCGTGCATCTGGAAGCCATTGCCGACAACGCGCGCGACATCGATTTCGCCATGCGCTGGGGCTTCGGCCAGAAGCTGGGCCCCTTCGAAACCTGGCAAGCCGCGGGCTGGCAGCAGGTCGCGACCTGGGTCAAGGACGACATCGATGCCGGCAAGGCGCTCTGTGCCGCACCGTTGCCCGCCTGGGTGTTCGACGGTCGTACCGGAGTGCACGCCGCCGACGGCTCCTGGTCTCCGGTCCGCCGGGCCAATGTGCCGCGTTCCGCGCTCGCGGTCTATGCCCGCCAGCCTTTTCGCGCGAAGGTCGAAGGCGAGGGCGCGGCCGACGGCAGCAAGGCCGGCACCACGGTGTTCGAGGACGAGTCGGTGCGCATCTGGCACCAGGGTGATGAGGTGCTGGTCTTCTCGATCAAGACCAAGATGCATGCCATCGGCGCCGGCGTCATCGACGGCCTGTCGAAGGCCATCGCCGAGGCCGAAGCCAACTACAAGGGCCTGGTGATCTGGGGCGCGGATGCCGCCGAAGGCGGTGCCTTCTCCGCTGGCGCCGACCTGCAGGCCATGCTGCCGCTGTTCATGTCGGGCGGCGTCAAGGCCATCGAGCCGGAAGTCGCCAAGTTGCAGGCCTGCTTCCAGCGCATGAAGCACGCCAATGTGCCGGTGGTCGCCGCGGTGGCCGGCCTGGCGCTGGGCGGCGGCTGCGAACTGGCGCTGCACGCTGCGCGACGCGTCGCCTCGATCGAGTCCTACATTGGCCTCGTGGAAGTCGGCGTCGGCCTGATCCCGGCCGGCGGCGGACTCAAGGAAGCGGCATTGCGCGCGGCGGCCGACGCCAGGGGCAACGACCTGCTGCAGTTCCTCAAGACCTACTTCACCAATGCCGCCATGGCCTCGGTATCAAAGTCGGCGCTGGAGGCACGGCAGATGGGGTACCTGAAACCCGATGACGTGATCGTCTTCAACCCCTACGAGCTGCTGCATGTGGCCAAGGTGGAAGCGCGGGCGATGTTCGATGCCGGCTACCGTCCGCCGCTGCAAAAACTGGTTCCCGTCGCCGGCCGCTATGCCATCGGCACCATCATGATGCAACTGGTCAACATGCGCGACGGCGGCTTCATCTCCGCCCACGACTTCAAGCTGGGGCAGATGATCGCCAGCATTGTGTCCGGCGGCGACGTCGATCCGGGCAGCCTGGTCAGCGAGCAGTGGCTGCTCGACCTCGAGCGCAAGGCCTTCATGGAACTTCTGAACCATCCCAAGACCCAGGAACGCATCATGGGCATGATGCAGACCGGCAAGCCGGTTCGGAACTGAGGAGAATCGAAATGACAAAGCAACTTCAAGACGCCTACATCGTTGCCGCCACCCGTACCCCGATCGGCAAGGCGCCGCGCGGCATGTTCCGCAACGTCCGCCCCGACGACCTGCTGGTCGCGGCGATCCGCTCGGCCATGAACCAGGTTCCGGGCCTCGATCCGAAGCTGATCGAGGACGCCATTGTCGGCTGCTCCTTCCCCGAGGGCGAATCCGGCCTCAACATGGCACGTAATGCCGTGCTGCTGGCCGGCCTGCCCAATACCGTGGGCGGCGTCACCGTCAATCGCTTTTGCGCCTCGGGCATCACCGCCGTGGCGATGGCCGCCGACCGCATCCGCGTCGGCCAGGCCGACGTCATGATCGCCGGTGGCGCCGAATCGATGTCCATGGTGCCGATGGGCGGCTTCCATCCCTCGATCAACATGAACGTGTTTGCCGACGAGAATGTCGGCATGGCCTACGGCATGGGCCTCACCGCCGAGAAGGTCGCCAGCCAGTGGAAGGTGACGCGCGAAGCGCAGGACGAGTTCGCGCTCGCATCCCACCAGAAGGCCATTGCCGGCCAACAGGCGGGCGAGTTCGATGCTGAGACGACCGCAGTTGAGATCGTCGAACGCGTGCCGAACCTGTCCTCGGGCGAGGTCGAGCTTAAGAAGCGCAGCGTCAATCGCGACGAAGGCGCGCGTGCGGATTCCAACCTCGCCGCGCTGGCCAAGCTGAAGCCGGTGTTCGCCGCCAAGGGTTCGGTCACGGCCGGCAACAGTTCGCAGACCTCCGACGGCGCCGGTGCGCTGATTCTGGTCAGCGAGAAAATCCTCAAGCAGTTCAACCTGACGCCGCTGGCGCGCTTCGTGTCCTTCGCCGTGCGCGGCGTGCCGCCCGAAATCATGGGCATCGGCCCCAAGGAAGCAATCCCGGTGGCCTGCAAGGCAGCCGGCATCACCCAGGACCAGCTCGACTGGATCGAACTCAACGAGGCCTTCGCCGCGCAGGCGTTGGCGGTGATAGGCGACCTGGGCCTCGATCCGGCCAAGGTCAATCCGCTGGGCGGCGCCATCGCTTTGGGCCATCCGCTCGGCGCCACCGGCGCGATCCGCGCCGCGACCACGGTGCACGCGCTGCGCCGGCGCAATCTGAAGTACGGCATGGTCACCATGTGCGTCGGCACCGGCATGGGCGCGGCGGGGATCTTCGAGCGGATGTGACGCCGACAAGCGGCTGCCGCGCCGGGTTCGGCGCGGCAGCCGTTTTCATTTTTTGGGCGCCCGATTGCAAGCGCTGGCGCGGGAGTGACGGCGGATTATTGGCCGACCCAGCTACGTGAATCCCTGCGCGGCGAAGTCGGCAAAGTGTCTGTTACTCGTGATCGGCTACCCGTGTCTTGGCAGTTACGGGTGTCAGCTGTCGTCGATGTGGCATAGGCGACCCAGCCGGAACAAGCAGGCATAGGCATTAAAGGGCGTCGTCACCATCGGAATTTTGGTTTTTCAACGCTTCTGGGTTCCAGACTTGGCGCTTAATAAAGCGGCTTAGAAGAGGAACCGCAAAGCAGTAGCCTCCGCGTCTGCTTTTGTACATCAAGCCCTTTTCCGCCAGAGCCTGAAGAATCTGAGTGGCGTGACTAGGTGTGAAGCCTTTTTTCAGCAGAACCCTTGACACCCCGACGATTTCCTGAACAGAGAACTCTTCGTCGCTGTTTTCGAGCGTAGCCACGACCTTCATGAAGTCCTGCTGACGATCGGTGGCTCTTGACCAACGCGGAGAAAAAAAGTCTTGGTCGAGCTTGGCTACGATCGACTGCATGTTCACCGAAGGAACTTCACCGTAGGTCATCTTCGCAATCCATGCATCGAAAACCTCTTTGCAGATGAATTGTATGAAATACGGATACCCGTTCGAGTTCTTGAGAATTCTCTCGATTGTTTCCTTGGAGAAGCGCAGAGTGCTCTTGGTGAGCTCAATCGGCTTAACGATTGCGGCGCGCGCGTCGTCTTGATCGAGCCGATTCAGGTACATCGTGTGGAACATTCGCTCCGAGTAGGTTCTGGCTTCATTAAGTTTCGGGTAAAGCGTTGGGAGGCCCGTAAGCACTAGCATGAAGTTGCACTTGGAGCGATGGCGCTGAAAATACGCGAAGACGTCAAGGAGTATTGACAGCGGATACTCCTTGGCAACCGCATGATCTGAGAGATTCTGTGCTTCGTCGTACGCAAATATCACGCCTCGTACATTGGTTTGTTCAAGCAGTCGCCTTGCCTCCGTCAGTACTGCCTTCAATTTGTCATCAACAAGCCCGGGAGTCTTTTCGTACAGGTTCCAAAAATCGTCAAAGCCGACATTTGTCTCTGTCACTTCGCCCGTTGCCGTAAAACCTGGCTTGTGAATTGTGTTTTTCCTCACAAACATCGGAGCAACCAACGTTGAAAGGTCGACAACGATGCGCCGAGCGATTCGATCCTCAGTGAGGCTCGCCGATTCCGACAGGTCATTTCCAGTCCACAGCCAGTCGCGCCTTTGTGCGATTGGCTTCAACTCCTCCAGTAGTACGGTCTTGCCTACGCCTCGAAGACCGGTGACGATCAGGTTTTGTGCGACGGTCGAATCGAGCACCATCGATTCGAACTGCTGTTGTTCCTTGTCGCGGCCTGCCAGATAAACAGGCTTTTGGCCATTGCCTGGTCGGAACGGATTCGGGGGCGGTGCATTTGCAAGATCAGACATGAATTTAGTGCCATGAAGTGGATAGTATTAATTTAGTGCAGTGTATAAATTTAGTCAAGTTAATAAATTATTCTAAACTGGAGGCTGAATCTAGTTCCGCTTTGGTGATGGGATGGACTCCCCCCTTTTGTTGGCGCACTGTATGCGCGGCTGAAGCTCATTGGTCGTGGGTGTCAGCACCGTGCAACTCCAAGGAGGAATCCAAAATGAATGCTACTACCGTTGCCGTGGATCTTGCAAAAAGCGTTTTCCAGTTGGCCGTCGCGGACGGCGAATGGCGCGTGATCGAATCGCACCGCCTGACCCGCAGCCAGTTCGAGCGCTGGTTCCAGAATCGCGATGTCACGCTGGTCATCATGGAGGCCTGCGGGTCCGCCCATCACTGGGGCCGCTTGCTCAATGGCCTGGGCATCCAGGTCAAGCTGCTGCCAGCCAGCTACGTGCGCGCCTACGTGAAGCGCAACAAGACCGATGCCGCCGATGCGATGGCACTGCTCGAAGCCGCCCGTTGTGCCGAGATCATTCCCGTGCGCGTCAAGTCGGTCGAACAGCAAGCCATGCAGGGATTGCACCGGACCCGCTCGCTGTGGATGGGGGCGCGTACCTCGCGCATCAATGCTCTGAGCGGCTTCTGTCGTGAATTCGGTCTGGCGATACCACAAGGCGCGCGCACCGGCATCGAGGCGATCAGCCGCACCCTGGCCGATCCGCAGACCCCGATTCCGGCCATGATCCACCGTGCCATGAATTTCCTGGTGGAGGAAATCCGCCTGCTGGAATTGCGGATTACCCAACTGGAACGCGAGCTGGCCGAACTGGCAAAACACAGCCCGGCCTGCACGACCCTGTTGTCGATTCCCGGCATCGGCCTCTTGACGGCCACGGCGATGGTGGCTGCCACGGGGGGATCGGTCAGCCACTTCAAGGATGCCCGGCATTTCGCCAGCTGGTTCGGCCTGACGCCGCGCGAGTTCAGTTCCGGCGGCAGCCGGGTCCTGGGTCGGATCTCGAAGAAGGGCGATCGCTATTTGCGCATGCTGCTCACCCACGGGGCGCGTGCGGTGCTGCGCGCGGCTAGCGTGGCGCGCCAAGCGGGCAAAACCCTGGATGGCTTGCGTTCCTGGGGGCTGGCGGTGCAGGCCCGGGCGAACCACAACAAGGCGGCCTGCGCGGTGGCGAACAAGCTGGCGCGCATTTGCTATGCGACCTTGCGCGATGGGGAGCCCTATGCCTCGTCCAAGCGCCTGGCGCACACCTTGAACCGGTCCGAATTCGCCATCGCCGCATAAGGCCCGCACGATGAACCCGACTTGCCCACCGCGTCGTCCGCTCCGCCATAGAAGGGGCTGCGCGGCCGCCGCCGTGGACAAGTCTGCCCTGGCAGTTCCCTTCCCGCGCTTGCTTTGAGATTGATCGCCCATCATGGCTATACGGGTCGCACCCTCACGTCATCAGGCCGATAACCCTGCCGGCAGCTTTACGCCTGCCGCTTGTAGCGATTGGCACCACGTGCGCAGATTCCATGTCGGCACGGACCATTCCGAGTCCACTCCAGATGCCGGATACACGACTGCATGCGCTTCCGCTTGGCCACCACTATCGATCAATCTGCTTGCTTTTCGGGGGAGTCCATATATGTGGGCCGGTTAGGACATTCCGATCCCAATCCCCCCCGAAAAGAGTCCATGCGATCTATGGGTGAATTTTGTGGGCCGTCCCGTCAGCGCCGACAATTGAGCCACGCGTGCCGCACTCAGCGCGCAATCCGCTCCGCGATCCAGGCTTTCAACGATTCGATGTCGTTGGTGAATCCGCCGCAGCGCATCAGGCTGACGCCGAAGACGTAGGCATAGAGCATCAGGCTGCGCGCCCGGGCTTCTTCTTCCTTGATGCCGCGGGCGAGGAACAGCCGGCAGGCGCAGGCCAGGCGTTCCGCGTCGACTTCTTCGACGACGGCCGCGGCCTGCGGATCGCGTCGCGCCCAGTCGCGCACGGCGGCTTCGATGGCGATGCCCTTGCGGTTGCGCGCCGAGGCGTAGACCTCGATGGTATGGAGCAGGGCGGCGGCCTCGCCGCCGGGCTGGGCCTGGGTCTGCTTGCGGATGTCGCGGATGCGGCCGTCCTTCCACAGGTCGAGCACGGCATCCTGCAGGTCGCGGCGGTCCTTGAAATGCCAGTAGAAGCTGCCCTTGGTCACGCCCAGGCGCTTGGCCAGGACTTCCACGCGCAGGCGCTCGGGGCCGTGCTCGGCGAGAATGGCGATTGCGCCCTTGATCCAGGCGTCGCGGTCCAGCGCGGTGCGCGGGGTCTTGGCCGGCTTGTTTTCCATACGGTAGGGTATTGAAATTTGATTTGCTCTGCGGTAGTATCTCATATTCCATACCGTAGCGTATGGGAAATCGCCCGGCGAATAGCCGCTACAATGCATTTTTGAATCAGACATAGATAAGGAGACCCGCTTGAAAATCCTCGTCCCGGTCAAGCGCGTGATTGACTACAACGTCAAGGTTCGCGTCAAGGCAGACGGCACTGGTGTCGATCTGGCGAATGTGAAAATGTCGATGAATCCCTTCGACGAAATCGCCGTGGAAGAGGCGATGCGGCTCAAGGAAGCCGGCAAGGCGACCGAGGTCATCGCCGTCTCCTGCGGCGTCACCGCCTGCCAGGAAACCCTGCGCACCGCGATGGCCATCGGCGCCGACCGCTCGATCCTGGTAGAGACCGACGTCGAACTGCAGCCCTTGGCGGTCGCCAAGCTGCTGGCGGCGGTGGCCAGGAAGGAAGCGCCACAACTGATCATCCTCGGCAAGCAGGCGATCGACGACGACGCCAACCAGACCGGCCAGATGCTGGCCGCGCTGCTGGGCTGGTCGCAGGCCACCTTCGCTTCCAAGGTGGTGATCGATGGTGATAAGGCCACCGTGACGCGCGAAGTCGATGGCGGCCTGGAAACCATAGCGATCAGCCTGCCGGCCATCGTCACGACCGACCTGCGCCTCAACGAGCCGCGCTACGCGACGCTGCCGAACATCATGAAGGCGAAGAAAAAGCCGCTGGAAGTGGTCAAGCCGGCCGACCTCGGTGTGGACGTCGCGCCGCGGCTGGCCACCGTGACCGTCACGGAGCCTCCCAAGCGCAGTGCCGGCATCAAGGTTGCCGACATCGCGCAACTGGTCGACAAACTCAAGAACGAAGCCAAGGTGATCGCATGAGCCTCCTCGTCATAGCAGAACACGACAACGCCAGCCTCAAGGGCGCCACCCTCAATGCCGTCACCGCCGCCGCCAAGATCGGTGGCGAGATTCACATCCTCGTTGCCGGCAATGGCTGCGGCGCCGCGGCCGAGCAGGCGGCGAAAGTCGCCGGCGTCGCCAAGGTGCGCGTCGCCGATGCCGCCCACTATGGCGACCAGACCGCGGAGAACCTCGCCGCGCTGATCGTTGCCAATGCGTCCGGCTACAGCCACATCCTGGCGCCGGCCACCAGCAACGGCAAGAACACCCTGCCGCGCGTGGCGGCCTTGCTCGACGTGGCGCAGATCTCCGAAATCATCAGCGTGGTCGACGCCGATACCTTTGTCCGTCCGATCTATGCCGGCAACGCGCTGGCCACCGTGAAGTCGAGTGATGCGACCAAGGTCATCACGGTGCGCACCACGGGTTTCGATGCCGCGGCGAATTCGGGCGGAAGTGCCACAGTCGAGGCGCTGCCAGCTGGCGCCGATCTGGGCCAGTCGAAACTGCTGGGCCGCGAACTGACCAAGTCGGCGCGACCCGAGCTCGGCGCGGCCAAGATCATCGTCTCGGGCGGGCGCGGCATGGGCAGCGGCGAGAACTACCACAAGGTGCTGGAGCCGCTGGCGGACAAGCTCGGCGCGGCGATGGGCGCATCGCGCGCGGCGGTGGATGCCGGCTTCGTGCCCAACGACTACCAGGTCGGCCAGACCGGCAAGATCGTCGCGCCGCAGCTCTACATCGCCATCGGCATTTCGGGCGCGATCCAGCACCTGGCCGGCATGAAGGATTCCAAGGTGATCGTGGCGATCAACAAGGATGCGGACGCGCCGATCTTCCAGGTGGCGGATTACGGCCTGGTCGCCGACTTGTTCACCGTGGTGCCGGAACTGGTCGCTGCGCTCTGAGGTGTCAGTCGCATGAACTTCCCCGACGCCCTGTTTCCGCAAGCCTGGGCGCTCGGGGCCTGGTTTCCGCTGGTGGTCGTTTGGCTGTGGTGCATCGCCACCGCGCCCTGGCGCCGTCTGGCCGATTCGGGCCAGCTCAATGTCTGGCTCGGCACCGTGGTGTTGCTGGTCCTGGCCTGGAGCATGAAGGCCGGCGTCCAGCCGGGCCTCAACCTGCACCTGCTGGGCGCGACGATGTTCACGCTGATGTTCGGCCGCCAGCTGGCCATCATCGGCCTCTCGCTGGTGCTGGCGGGCGTCACACTCAACGGCGAACTGCTGGGGCGCGCAGGCTGGCTGGCCTACGGCCTGAATGCGCTGGTACTGGCGGTGTTCCCGGTGCTGCTGGCCGATGCGATCCGGCGCGGAGTCCGGCGCTGGCTGCCCGGCAATTTCTTCGTGTTCGTCTTCGTCACGGCCTTTTTCGGCGCCGCGGCGACCGTGATGGCAACCGGCCTGCTCGCCAGCGCAATGCTGTGGCTCGCTGCCGTGTATCCGGCGCCGACTTTGCTAGGCGATTACCTGCCCTACTATTTCCTGCTCGGCTTTGCCGAAGCCTGGCTCAACGGCGCCCTGATCACGCTGATGGTGGTCTATGCCCCGCACTGGGTCGGCAGCTTCGACGACCGCCACTATCTTTCTCATTGATGCTGGCGGCTCCGGCAAGTCATCCATCATGATGAAATTTCCCACCACCGCTGGGCTCCAAGCTGGCAAATGGGCCCGCCCCTCCCATCCTCCCCTCGCGGGGAGGCTATCAATCGGCTCGCTGCGCTCGAACCAAACAGGGTGCGCTGGCGATCAATTGCAGTTTACTGATACTGGAGCAAGCCCATGAGTTCCTACGTCGCCCCGCTGAAGGACATGATGTTCGTGCTGACCGAACTGGCCGGCCTGGACAAGGTCGCCGCCTTGCCAGGTTACGAGGAAGCCACCACCGACGTGGTGGAAGCCATCCTCGACGAATCGGCCAAGTTCACCGGTGGTGTGCTGGCGCCGCTCAACTACAGCGGCGACCAGGAGGGCGCGAAGTGGGCCGACAAGGCGGTCACCATGCCCAAGGGATTCAAGGAAGCCTATGCCCAGTTCGTCGACAACGGCTGGAACGCGCTGGGCGGCAATCCCGAACATGGCGGCCAGGGCCTGCCCAAGGTGGTCTCGGCAGCGGTACAGGAAATGTGGAAGTCATCCAACATGTCCTTCTCGCTGTGCCCGCTGTTGACGCTTGGCGCCATCGAGGCGCTGGAACTGGCCGGCACGGATGCGCAGAAAGCCATGTACCTGCCCAACATGATCTCGGGCAAGTGGACCGGCACCATGAACATCACCGAGCCGCAGGCCGGCTCCGACCTCGCCGCGATCCGCTCGCGCGCCGAGCCGCAGGGCGACGGCACGTACCGCATCTTCGGCAACAAGATCTTCATCACCTACGGCGACCACGACATGGCGGAGAACACCATCCACCTGGTGCTGGCCCGCACGCCGGGCGCGCCGGAAGGCGTCAAGGGCATTTCGCTGTTCGTGGTGCCCAAGTTCATGGTGAATGCCGATGGCTCCCTGGGTGCACGCAATGACGCCTACTGCGTTTCGATCGAACACAAGCTCGGCATCCACGCCAGCCCGACCTGCGTCATGGTCCACGGCGACAACGGCGGCGCCGTCGGCACGCTGGTGGGCAAGGAGAACGAAGGCCTCAAGTACATGTTCGTCATGATGAACGCGGCGCGTTTCGCGGTCGGCCTGGAAGGCCTCGCCATCACCGAGCGCGCCTACCAGCACGCGGTGGCCTATGCCCGCGACCGGGTGCAGGGCCGCGCCATCGAGGGCTCGGCGAGTGGCGTGGCCATCATCAAGCACCCGGACATCCGCCGCATGCTGATGCTGATGCGCTCGAATGCCGAAGCCATGCGCGCGCTGGCCTACTCGGTCGCTGCCGCCCACGACGCCGCCGCGCGCCATCCCGATGCCGCGGAGCGGGCGCACAACCAGGCCTACGTCGATCTGATGATTCCGGTGGTCAAGGGCTGGAGTACCGAGAGCGGCAACGAACTTTCCTATCTTGGCGTGCAGGTGCATGGCGGCATGGGTTTCGTCGAGGAGACCGGCGCCGCCCAGTTCATGCGCGACGCCCGCATCACCACGATCTACGAAGGCACCACCGGCATCCAGGCCAATGACCTGATGGGACGCAAGATCGCGCGCGAAGGCGGTGCCACCGTCAAGGCGGTGATCGGCATGATGCAACAGACGCGCGGCCTGCTGGCACAGCAACCGGGCGCGCAATTCGTCGCGATCGGCACTGCACTGGAGCGCGGCATCGCGGCACTCTCGCAGGCGGCGGACTACGTCGTCGCCAACTACGGCAAGGACGTGCGTGCGGTGGCGGCCGGGGCGGTGCCCTTCCTGCGCCTGATGGGCGTGGTTTCCGGAGGCTGGATGATGGCCCGCGCCGCACTCGTGGCTCAGGCGAAGATCGCCGGCGGCGACGCCGATCCGTTCTTTCCGGCAAAGATTGCCACGGCACATTTCTACGCGGACCACGTGATGGCAGCGGCGGCCGGCCTCGCTTCGCAAGTGGTGCAGGGCGGCGCCAGCGCGCTGGCGCTGGACGAGGCGATGTTCTGAGCATTGCCGCCGAAAAAAGGAACGGGAAGCGGCGGCTTCCCGTTTTTTTTGCCGTCTCGCCAGCGCCGACTCTTGGTTACGGCCGTTGCGCTTGACGTCGATAGAGCCGGCGAGCCTCCACCGAGCCTTCGTATTTATGCTATCCCGCCGCCAGCCGCCCCAGCCGCCTTATCCCGTCCTCCAGCGTTCCGCTCCAGGGCTGGCCGCAAGCCAGGCGCAGGCAGTTGCGGTATAGGCCGCCGGCGGAAAACATCTCGCCCGGCACGAAGGCGATGCCTTCCTTCGCGGCGTGGGCGTGCAGCGCCGTGCAATCCACCCCGGGCGGCAGTTCCAGCCACAGGACGAAGCCGCCCTGCGGATCGCTGATCCGGGTTTCCGCCGGGAAGTGGCGCGCCACCGCGTCGCGCGTGCGTGCGACCTGCTCGGCGAAGCGCCGCCGCAGCGTGCGCAGATGCACGTCGAAGCCGCGCGAATCCATCAGTCCGGCGATCACGTGCTGGGTCAGCGCATTGGTCTTGCCGGAGGTCAAGGTCTTCTGCAGCACGATGTCCGCCGCGCGCCGCCCGGCGGCGACGAAGCCGACGCGCAGGCCTGGGCTGACGGTCTTCGAGAACGAGGTGCACAGCATGGTGTTGCCGCTCGTGTCGAAGGCGTGGATCGGCCGCGGTCGCGCGCCGGTGAAGCAGATGTCGCCGTAGATGTCGTCCTCGATCAGCGCGACGTTGCGCGCCGCCAGCAGCGTCGCCAGCTGCTGCTTGGCCGCATCCGGCATCACGCTGCCCAGCGGGTTGCCGCCGTTGGGGATCAGCAGGCAGGCACTGACACCGTCTTCTGCCGCGGGCTTCCGCGTCGCCAGTTCAAGGGCCTCCACCGAGACACCCGTTACCGGGTGGGTGGGAATCTCCAGCGCGCGCAGGCCCATGGCTTCCAGCAACTGCAGCATCACGTAATAGGTCGGCGATTCCACCGCCACCGTGTCGCCGGGTTTGGTCACGGCGCGCAGGCAGAGCATCATTGCTTCGGTGCAGGAGTTGGTCGCCACCAGTTCTTCGTCCGCGAGCGGGCAGCCCCATTCCAGCGCGCGCCGCGTGATCGAACGCAGCAGGGGCGCTTCGGAAAGGCCGCTGTGGCTGCTGCTCGCCAGCAGTTGCGGCTGGCGGCGGGCAATGCTGGCGTAGAGTCGGCTTAGGCGCGGCGCCAGCAGCAACTCGGGCGCCGGCAGGGCCGACCCGAGGCGCACCATTCCCGGCGCATCGTTGGCGCGCAGCACCTGCACCAGGCGACGGCTGACTCCAACCTCCACCGGCGCAGGCGCTGGCGCTCCGGCCAGCGTCGTCGCATCGGCAATGCGCGCCGGCCGTCGGCGCACGTAATAGCCTGACTGCGGCCGCGCCTCGACCATGCCGCGACTTTCCAGCGTGCGCAACGCCTGCACCACGGTCGAGATCGACAGCGAGCGCTGCTTTGCCAGATGGCGCACGGAGGGCAGGCGGTCGCCCGGCCGGATCTGGCCGTTGCCGATCAGGGTGGCGAATTCGTTGGCGAGGTTTTCGTAAAGCATCGTGGCGGGATTGTGACGCCGGCAGCGGCGGGATGACCCGCACAGTAGCGCGCATTATCGATCAGTACAGTGGCAGAGAACCGGAACTGTCACGGTTACAAATTCATTGTCGTGCATCTGTACCGGATGCCTGGCACTGCCTAGCATGGCCACATCCGCCACGGAGAACGCCATGCCCACCCGCGAAACCCTGCTGCTGCAACCCGACCGGCCGCTACGACTCCATGCCGTGCGGCAATGGGAACTGCATGTCGAAGCCGGCATCGTCTGGATCACATCCGGCGCCGCGGCTGACCTGTTCCTCGTGGCAGGCGATAGCTATCGCCTGCCGTGCGCAGGGGTGGTACTGGTCGAGGCGGTGAGGGGACCGGCGGTGGTGCGGCTGGAATCTGAACAGCGGTCGCGGGTTTCGGCGCTGGTCGAAAGTCTGCGAAAAATGCTGCCGAAAGGCCTGGCGACACCCTGATTCGCCGTCCCGCCAGCGCCGACTTTTCGCGGTGACTACATCTGCGTGTAGATCGGACCTTCGCCGCCCTGCGGCACCACCCAGTTGATGTTCTGCGTCGGATCCTTGATGTCGCAGGTTTTGCAGTGCACACAATTCTGGGCATTGATCTGCAGGCGAGGGTTGCTGCCATCCTCGGCGCGCACGATCTCATAAACGCCCGCCGGGCAGTAGCGCTGCTCGGGCGCGTCATAGAGCGCCAGATTGGTGGCGATCGGCACCGCCCCGTCCTTCAACTGCAAGTGGCAGGGCTGGTCTTCCTCGTGGTTGGTGTTCGACAGGAAGACCGAGGAGAGCCGGTCGAAGGTCAGCACCCCGTCGGGTTTGTCGTAGGCAATTGGCTCGCATTCGGCGGCGGGTTTCAGCTTCAGGTGGTCGGCCGTGTTGTGCAGGGTCCACGGCGCCTTGCCGCGCAAGAGCACCTGGTCGATGCCGAACATCAGCGTGCCGGTCCACAGGCCCTTGGCCATCCAGGGCTTGAAGTTCCTCGCGGTATGGAGTTCTTCGTAGAGCCAGGAGGCACGGAAGGCTTCCGGATATTCGGCCAGCGTATCGTTGGCACGACCGCCGGCAAGTGCCGCGGCGGCGGCTTCTGCGGCCAGCATGCCGCTCTTGATCGCGGCATGGCTACCCTTGATGCGCGAGGCGACCAGCATGCCGGCATCGTCGCCGATCAGGGCGCCGCCGGGGAAGTCGAGCTTGGGCAGGGACTGCAGGCCGCCGGCGGCAAGCGCACGGGCGCCGTAGGCCAGCCGCTTGCCGCCCTTGAACAGCGGGGCGATCTGCGGGTGGGTCTTCACGCGCTGCATTTCCTCGAAGGGCGACAGATGCGGGTTCTTGTAGCCGAGGCCGGTTACCAGGCCGACCGAGACCAGGTTCTCGCCGTAGTGGTAGATGAAGCCGCCACCATAGGTGTCGGACTTCATCGGCCAGCCGAAGGTGTGCATCACCAGGCCCTTTTCGAAGTGCTCGGGATCGACTTCCCAGAGTTCCTTGACGCCCAGGGCATAGGTTTGCGGATCGGAATCGGCGCGCAGATTGAACTTCGCCTCGACCTGCTTGCCCAGATGCCCGCGGCAGCCTTCGGCGAACAGGGTGTACTTGGCCAGGAGTTCCATGCCGGGCTGGTGGTTGGGGCCGGGCTCTCCCTCGCGGGTGAGGCCCATGTCGCCGGTGGCGACGCCTCGTACGGCGCCCTGGTCGTCGTAAAGCACTTCCGCGCCGGCAAAGCCGGGATAGACCTCGACGCCTAGCGCCTCGGCCTGGGCGCCGAGCCAGCGGCAGAGCTGGCCCAGGCTGATGATGTAGTTGCCGTGGTTCGCAAAGCAGCCGGGCAGGAGCATCACCGGCAGATCGACGAAGCCGTGCCGGGTAAGGAAGGCGAAGCGGTCGCGGGTCACCGCCGTGTCGAGTGGCGCGCCCTGCGCCTGCCAGTCGGGAATCAGCTCCGTGATCGCGCGCGGGTCCATGACGGCGCCCGACAGGATGTGGGCGCCGATTTCGGAACCCTTCTCGATCAGGCAGACGTTGATTCCGGGATCGATTTGCTTGAGCCGTATCGCGGCAGAGAGTCCGGCGGGACCGCCACCGACGACGACGACATCGAACTCCATGGATTCGCGCTGCATGCTGACCTCGATCGATTGATTTGATCGCACGATTATAATCTTGAACTCTTCTATAACACTCAGGACTTGCCGCTCATGGAGCACCATCGCAAGCTCGCCTACAGCAACCGGATGCCGATACGCTGGGGCGACCAGGACGCCATGGGGCATGTGAACAACACCGTCTATTTCCGTTACATGGAACAGACCCGCATCGAATGGCTGGAGAGCTTCGGCTTCGATACCGCTGTGACGCAGACCGAAGGCCCGGTAATCGTCAATGCCAGTTGCACCTTCGTGGTTCCCTTCACCTATCCCGGCATCATCGACTGCCGCATGTTCGTCGGCCATCCCGGACGCAGCAGCGTGCCGACCTATTACGAGATGCGCCTGGTCGGCGAGGAGAAGATTTATGCCGAAGGCGCGGCCAAGCTGGTGTGGATCAATCCCGCCAGCGGCAAGTCCATCCCGCTGCCCGACGCCATGCGGGCCAGCTGCCTGTAACCTTTCCGGAAACGTCGCCATGACCAATGTCACCATGCCGCTTTGGCAGCCCTCGAAACAGCGCGTCGCCGCCAGCCGACTCACCGCATTCGCCAAGGCGGCCGAAAAGCGCTGGAATCGCCGTCTCGCCAGCGCCGACTATGCCACCCTGCATGCCTGGTCGATAGTCCATCCGGAGGAATTGTGGACATCGGTCTGGGAGTTCGGCGATGTGATTGGCGACATGGGCAACGCGGTGCTTGTCGATGGCGAGAAGATGCCCGGTGCCAGGTGGTTTCCCCAGGCCCGGCTGAATTTTGCCGAGAATCTGCTGTGCCGGCCGGGCAATGCCGAGGCAATGGTGTTCTGGGGCGAGGACAAGGTTAAGGGCCGGGTCAGTCGCGCCGAACTTCATCGGGCCGTGGCTCAGACCGCCGCAGCTCTGCGCGCCATGGGCGTGGTCAAGGGCGACCGGGTCGCCGCCTATCTGCCCAACATTCCGGCAACCGTGGTCTTCATGCTGGCGGCGGCCTCGATCGGTGCCATCTTTTCCTCGGCATCGCCGGATTTCGGCGTTCAGGGCGTGGTCGACCGCTTTGGCCAGATCGAACCCAAGCTGCTCGTCGCCTGTGATGGCTACTGGTACAACGGCAAGCTGATCGATTGCCTCGGCAAGCTGCGCGAAATCGCGGCGCGCCTGCCCTCGCTCGAGCGCGTCGTGGTGGTGCCCTATGCCGGGGGCACCGGGGATGGCGAGGGTATGGCCGGTATCCGCAAGGGCGTGACGCTCGCGGCGTTTCTCGCGCCCTTCCTTGCGCAGCACAAGGTGAAATTCGAGCGCCTGCCCTTTGACCACCCGCTTTACATCATGTATTCCTCGGGCACCACCGGCGTGCCAAAATGCATCGTGCATTGCGCGGGCGGGGCGCTGTTGCAGCACCTCAAGGAGCACCAGTTGCAAGGCGACGTGAAGCCGGGCGACCGGCTGTTCTATTTCACCACCTGCGGCTGGATGATGTGGAACTGGCTGGCGACGGGCCTTGCTTCCGGCGCCACCCTGCTGCTGTACGACGGGTCGCCCTTCCTCGGACGCGGCGGCATCCTCTTCGATTACGCCGATGCCGAAGGCATGACCCACTTCGGCACCTCCGCCAAGTTCATCGACGCCATCGCCAAGATCGACTTGCAACCCCGCCGCACGCACGACCTTTCCGCGCTGCGGACGATGTTCTCGACGGGCAGTCCGCTGGTGCCCGAAGGCTTCGATTATGTGTACGCCAATGTCAAGGCGGATCTCCAACTGGCTTCGATTTCCGGCGGCACGGACATCATTTCCTGCTTTGTCGGCGGCAACCCGATCGGCCCCGTGTATCGCGGCGAGATTCAGTGCGCCGGACTGGGCATGGCGGTGGATGTCTTCGACGACGCGGGGAGGCCGGTGCGTGGCGAAAAGGGCGAACTGGTGTGTACCCGAAGCTTCCCGGTGATGCCCATCGGCTTCTGGAATGACGACGATGGCGCCAAGTACCGGGCCGCCTACTTCGACCGGTTTGACCGGGTCTGGTGCCACGGTGACTTCGCCGAGATCACTGCGCACGGCGGCTTCATCATCCACGGTCGTTCGGACGCCACCTTGAACCCCGGCGGCGTGCGCATCGGAACCGCCGAGATCTATCGCCAGGTGGAGAAGCTGGCCGAGGTGGTCGAGTCCATCGTCATCGGCCAGGACTGGCCGCCAGGCAATGCCGGCGACGTGCGCGTGGTGCTGTTCGTCAAGCTGCGCGAGGAACTGAACCTTGACGAGGTGCTGGAAAAGCGCATCAAACAGGTGATCCGCGACAACGCCACGCCGCGCCACGTGCCGGCGAAAATCCTCCAGGTCGCCGACATCCCGCGCACCAAAAGCGGCAAGATCGTCGAACTCGCCGTGCGCAACGTCGTACACGGGCTGCCGGTGAAGAACGTTGAGGCGCTGGCCAATGCCGAGGCGCTGGATTATTTTCGGGGTCGGACGGAGCTCGCCGGGTAAGAGTCGGCGCTGGTCATACGGCGAGCTTGCCACCCGAAGCCCGCCTTGCCGGTTCATCGTGTCGCGGTGCGCCTCGCGAGCAGGTGCTGGTGCGCGGCCGCATCGCGGGTCCTGCCCATATAATCGCGGTTCAAGGCTGGCGGGTGAAGTTAGTTCGCGTGCGTTGGCTATAAAACAATGGGAGGAATGTTGTGACAAGGGCATGGTTGTTTGCGGCGCTGTTGGCGGTGTTATCTACTCAGGGATATGCCGATGAGCGACGGCTCGGCCGTATTCTTGCCGCGAAGCAACTGAGGGTATGCGTTTGGCCCGACTACTACGGGATTTCATTTCGGAATCCGAAAACACAAACGCTGTCAGGCATCGATATCGACATGGCCGAGGCACTCGCCAGCGATCTGGGCGTGGCGGTGCGATTTATCGATAGCTCCTTTGCGCGGCTGATCGAGGACCTGACCGGCGACAAATGTGACGTCGCCATGTTTGCCATCGGGATCAATCCGCAGCGGCTCGAAAAACTTCGTTTCACGCGGCCGCATCTGGCTAGCGACATCTATGCGATAACGACGCGCAGCAACCGTCGCATCCAGTCCTGGAACGATATAGACCAGCCGGGCAGCCTCGTGGTCGTGGCGAAAGGAACCCTGCATGAACCCGTGATGCGGCAGAAACTCAAAGCGGCCGAATTGCTCGTGGTCGAGACCCCCCATGCACGCGAGCAGGAGGTGCAATCCGGGCGAGCGGATGCTTTCATGACGGATTATCCGTTCAGCCGGCGCATGCTCGAAACCACGGATTGGGCGCGGCTGATCGCGCCCAACAGCACTTACCACGTCACGCCTTACGCCTACGCCATGCAACGGGGTGACGACACATGGCACGCCCGCATGGAGCGGTTCGTGGCGGATACAAAAAAGGATGGCCGCCTGCTGGCCGCGGCGAAACGCCACAAGCTCGATCCGATAGTCGTTCTCGACTAGCCGACGGTCCACGATGTCCTCCTTGGCGGCGCGCGATGTGATTCAACCGGCACGCCAGCGCTATCTCTCCTTGCTGTTCATCCTGCAGGCGTTGCTGGCCGTAGTCGTGGTGGCCGGCACCCTGTCGGGGCTGCGTGACATGCGCGAAGAGGTGCTGAAAGGGCATCTGCGGCAGGCATCCCTGCAAGTACGCGGTTTCGAGGATCATGTGTCGCAAAATCTTTTCCTGGTCGATCTGATGTTGACCAACCTGCCGGAATTGCTCGCCGACCCACGACTCGGCAACGCGAAGAATCACGGCGGCCTTCTGCAAAGCATCCAGCGCCAGATGCCCGCTTTGCGCTCCCTTTCCATCGCCGGCGCCGATGGCCGCATATTGGCAAGTTCGTCGGCCGGAAATGTCGGGGTGCAGGTGGATTTGTCTGCCTATCTGCCGCTGGTTGCCGACGAGGGAAGGGGCGTGACGCGCTTTGGGGTCCCGCGCGAAGGGCGGGATTTTTCTTCCAGCAGGGTGACCTCTCCGGCGAAACCAGTCGGCGCGCGCGCCAGTTATTTTCTGCCGGCGGTGCGGCATCTGCCCGGTTCCCCCGGATTGATGGCCATCGCGGCCATCAATCCGGACTATTTCCTGAATCACATTGGCCGACACGTCGATTCCGGCCTGCGGCATTTCATGCTCTTCGACTATCAAGGCGTTTTGACGCTGTCGACTTTGGATGGTCAGCATGTGGGCAGCCGGATCGACGATGAAAAGTTGCTCAATCAGGCGCGCGATCTGGAGATCGGCGAAATTCCGGATGATGATGTTCGTGGCAGGCCTGCCCTGACCGTCTATCGGGCTTTGCGTAGCCATCCATTCCTCGTGGTGGCGCATGTCGATCGCGAGACGGCCCTGGTTCAATGGAAGCAGGAGGCGGCTGCACGCCTTCTGTTGGTGGGATTCGCGCTCGTGGCCACGTTGCTGATCACCGGCCTGCTCACCTTCCGTCTGCGCGCGCACTTCGTTCGCGAAGCCGGCTTGCTGGAGGCGCAACGCCTGGCGGCAAGCGTCTTCGCCCATAGTCATGACGGCATTCTGGTGACCGACGCGAGAAAGCGGACTCTTGCCGTTAATCCTTCATTCACCGCCATTACGGGTTACGCCGAGGCGGATATCCTCGGCGAAACGCCGCGCTTTCTGTCCTCGGGGCGACATTCGGGGGATTTCTTTGCCGACATGTGGCGGAAGATCGACTCGACCGGCGTTTGGCAGGGGGAAGTTATTAACCGGCGCAAGGATGGCAGCGAATTGATGGAGTGGCTCACGATATCGAGCATTCGCGATGCCGCTGGAAGCGTGTCCAACTATGTCGGTGTCTTCGAAGATACCACGGCGTTGCGCGACCGTGAGCGCACCATTCGCCAACTGTCGATGGCGGTCGAGCAAAGTCCCAGCAGCATCGTCATCACAACGCTGGAACCCGCCATCGTCTATGTCAATTCGCACTTCACCACCGCCACGGGCTTCCTGCCCGAGGAGGTCATTGGGCAAAACCCGCGGATATTGCAATCGAAGCTCACGCCGAACGAGACCTTCGTTGCCTTGTGGGCATCCTTGGCAGCCGGAGAAAGCTGGGAGGGTGAGTTCGTCAATCGCCGCAAGGATGGCAGCATCTATTACGAGTACGCCACAGTGGCGCCGATCAAGGACGAATTCGGCGAAATTGCCAATTACGTCGCAATCAAGCATGACATCACGGAGCAGAAGCGGCTTGAAAGCGAACTGCGGCAGGCCAGGGAGGTTGCAGAGTCCGCCAATCTCGCCAAGAGCCGCTTCCTCGCAACCATGAGCCATGAGATCCGCACGCCACTCAACGGCGTCCTCGGCATGGCGCAGTTGCTTCTCATGCCGGGCTTGAAGGAAGGCCAATGCCACGAGTACGCCCGGGTCATTCTCAACTCGGGTCAGACGCTGCTGACCTTGCTGAATGACATCCTCGATCTGTCAAAAATTGAAGCGGGCAAGGTTGAGCTCCAGATCGCGGTCGTTCATCCGGAGCAACTGATTCGCGAGACCGCGACCCTGTTCGGCGAGGTCTCGCGATCCAAGGGGCTGAACCTGGAAGCGGTCTGGCAGGGTTCTCACGATGTTCGCTGCCGCGCGGACCCCATTCGCCTGCGGCAGATGTTATCGAATCTCGTCAGCAATGCCATCAAGTTCACTGTCGAGGGATTCGTCCGCGTCGAAGGTCGGGAGGTGGAAACGACCGAGGGTGAGATCGTGCTGGAGTTCTCCGTTACCGACAGCGGCATCGGCATCCCGGAGTACAAGCAGTCCGCGCTGTTCACGGCATTCTCCCAGGTCGATTCCTCCTCCACCAGGGAGTACGGCGGCAGCGGACTGGGTTTGTCCATCGTGCGCAGCCTTGCCCTGCTGATGTGCGGTGAGGTTGGCGTCAGGAGCGAACCCGACAAAGGCAGCCACTTCTGGTTCCGCATCCGGGCGCAGCGGGTCGCGGATGCCGACGATAGCAGGCACGTGGCGCGGGAACCCACGGGATCCGCAGTCTCGACCCAGCCGCCGCGATTTGTCCTGGTGGTAGAGGATAACGCCACCAACCGGCTGGTTATTGAAGCCATGCTCACTAGCCTAGGGATACGTTTCGAGAGCGTCGAAAATGGTCAGGAGGCTGTTGACCGTGTCATGGCGGGAAATCGGCCCGACCTGGTACTGATGGATTGCCAGATGCCGATTCTGGATGGATACGGGGCGACGAAGCAGATTCGAGCCTGGGAACAGAAGAACGGCATGGCGCGCTTGCCGATCATCGCCCTGACGGCAAGCGCCTACGAGGAAGACAGGTTGGCTTGCCTCGCCGCCGGGATGGATGACTTCCTGACGAAACCCGTTAACCTGAAGAGTCTGGCCGCCACGCTGGACAATTGGAGCAAGGTCGCGGCCGGTTGACGGCACTGAATTTGGTCCGGCGAAGGGCATATGCGCGTGACGGCGGCGAGGCTGCCGCTGGCAAAGCCGAGGCTCTCCTTCCCGACTTTGCCCGGACGGCATCATGATGGCGACGAAGACCAATTCACCGCGAGTAGCATTTCGCAAGCACATTCTCCGCCGACAGACTCGTTCGCCTCGATCGCATATGGAATCTCGGGATGCGGTCGACTGAGGGCATCTGCTAGGGTTATTGGGGTATCGCGCTGGATTCCACAAGCTCCCAGCCAGCCGTGTCGGCGAGCGCCAGCACGCGCGCGAGCCAGGGCAGGCAGTGCTCCAGCGCATTTTTCAAGGTCCACGGCGGATTGACGATGAACATCGCGCTGCCGTTCATGCCGTGGCCCTTGGTCGCCGGACCGCACACATTGAGGCTGGCATACAGCCAATCCACGGGGAGCTTCTTGAGCTTCTCCGGCAGTCCGCGAGATTCGATGCTGGGCAGGAAGGGCAGCCAGACCAGATAAGTTCCGGTGGCAAAACGTTTCAGGCCGTCCTCGAGTGCCGCGACGACGCGTGGGTAATCGCTCTTGATCTCGTAGGAGGGATCGATCAGCACCAGGCCGCGACGCGAGGGCGGCGGCAGGGTGGCCTTCATGGCTTCGAAGCCATCGGCCTGCTCGACCATGACGCGGCGACCGCCATCCTTGAACTCACGCCGCAGCAGGGCGAAATCGGTGGAATGCAGTTCGCAGAAGCGCAGCGTATCGATCTCGCGTGCGAAATGGCCGGCCAGCCAGGGCGAACCCGGATAGCGGCGCAGCTTCAAGCCTCTGTTGCAGGCCTGCAGTGCATCCATGTAAGGCTTCATCGGCGCCGGCAGGTCGACGCGGTTCCACAGGCGGGCGATGCCGTCGATGTATTCGCCGGTCTTTCTCGCTTCGTCGGAATCGATCGCATAGAGCCCGGCCCCGGCGTGGGTGTCGAGCAGCAGCCAGGACTTGTCCTTGGCATTCATATGCTGCAGGCACAGCGTCAGCACCAGGTGTTTGAGGATGTCGGCATGGTTGCCGGCATGGAAGGCGTGGCGATAGCTGAGCATGGCTGCGCGATAGAATCCTGATGTATGGATGATACGCAGGGAATCCGGGTTTCCAAACTTCTCGCCGAGCGCGGCCTGTGCTCGCGCCGCGAGGCGGATGGCTACATCGAGCGCGGCCTGGTCTTCGTCGATGGCCGGCGGGTGTCGCAGTTGGGTACGCGCGCGGCGCCCGACGCGGTGATCACGCTGGCACCCGAGGCGCGCGCGACGCAGGCGCGGCAGGCGACGATCCTGCTGCACAAGCCGATCGGCTACGTCTCCGGCCAGGCCGAGGACGGCCACCAGCCGGCGGCGAGCCTGGTTACGGCGAAAACCCAGGTGGCGGGCGACCGGCAGCGTTTCCAGCTTGCGCACATGAAGGGGCTGGCACCGGCCGGAAGGCTGGACATCGATTCCACCGGACTGCTGGTCCTGACCCAGGACGGCCGCGTGGCGCGCCAGTTGATCGGCGACGATTCGAAGGTGGAAAAGGAGTACCTGGTTCGGGTCGAAGGCGCGCTCGACATGCCCAGCCTGGCGCTGCTCAACCACGGCCTCGAGCTCGACGGCAAGAAGTTGCGGCCGGCCAAGGTGGCCTGGGCCAATTCCGACCAGTTGAGCTTCGTGCTTACCGAAGGCCGCAAGCGCCAGATCCGCCGCATGTGCGAACTGGTCGGCCTGCGCGTCACCGGGCTCAAGCGGGTGCGCATCGGTCGTGTGCGCCTGGGCGACCTGCCGCTCGGCCAGTGGCGTTTCCTGCGCGAGGGGGAAGTCTTTTGACCGCGCTTGACTCCGGGCGCCAGCCTGCGCAGGATGTCGCGATGGACACCCCGAGGCAACTGCCGCAGACGCTACAATCGGCCAGCGTATCGCGCGCATGGCGCTGGTTGGGGGCTGCCGGTCTGCTGGCGGCGGGTGTCATCCTCGGGCTGGCCTTCGCCGCCTATGGCGGCGCGGATTTGCTGCTCAATTTCAGCAACCTGCGCTACTGCGGCTGACAGGGCCTTACGGCCTTGATTTCCGTCGAGAAAAGCCTTGCCGAAGAGCGGCGGGCCTCGTATAATCGCGCGTTCCCTTGCTCCACCCGTTACGCATGCGGGGGGGCTGTAACCAACCCACAAGGAGATTGCATGCGCCATTACGAAGTCGTATTTATCGTCCACCCGGACCAGTCGGAGCAGGTTCCGGCGATGATCGAGCGTTACAAGACGCTGGTCACCGCGCGTTCCGGCACCATCCATCGCCTCGAAGACTGGGGGCGTCGCCAGATGGCCTACCCGATCCAGAAGGTGCACAAGGCGCACTACGTGCTCATGAACATCGAGTGCGACGGTGAGACCCTGGCGGAACTCGAGCATGCCTTCAAGTTCAACGACGCGGTACTGCGCCATCTGACCGTGAAAACCCGCAAGGCGGTGGTGACTCCTTCCCCGATGATGAAGGAAGAGAAGTCGCGCTCGCTGACCCAGGGTGACGCCAAGGTGGAGGCTCCGGCTGCTGCCGTTGCCGCCTGAGGACAAGCCGAGCAACCTGACGCGGTTGTCGGGTCGTTTGCTTGAGCGCGGCGCCTTGCGCCGCACCCCCGCCGGAATACCGGTTCTCGAGTTTCTCCTCGCACACGTCTCGACCCAGGTCGAAGCGGATGTGGAACGGAAGGTGGAATGCGAGATGGCCTGTGTGGCCATGGGCCGGCCGGCCCAGGTGCTGCTGGCAGCCAAACCGGGCGACAGGGTCAGACTGGCAGGCTTTCTGGCCGCCAGGAGTCTCAAGCGACGCAGTCCGATACTGCATGTGAATACAGTCGAATTCGTGGAAGGAACTGAAAATGGCATTCAAGCCCAAGAGCAAGACCGGAGTTAAGCGCAAGGACGACAAGGGCCGCAGCCTGTTCAAGCGCCGCAAGTTCTGCCGCTTCACCGCGGAAAAGATCGAAGAGATCGATTACAAGGACGTCGAGATCCTCAAGGATTTCATCGCTGAAAACGCCAAGATCATGCCGGCGCGCATCACCGGCACCAAGACCGGCTACCAGCGCCAGTTGTCGACCGCCATCAAGCGTGCGCGTTTCCTGGCGCTGCTGCCCTATACCGATCTGCACCAGTAAGCGAGGACGAAACCATGCAAATCATTCTGATGGAAAAAGTGGTGAACCTCGGCGGCCTCGGCGACGTGGTCAAGGTCAAGGACGGCTATGCCCGCAACTTCCTGATCCCGCAGGGCAAGGCCAAGCGCGCGACGGAAGCCAACCGCAAGATCTTCGAGGAAAAGCGCGCCGAACTCGAACGTATCCATGGCGAAGCGGTTGCCGCCGCCCAGGCCGATGCCGCCAAGCTGGAAGGTCTGCTGCTGCAGATCACGCGCAAGACCGGCGTCGATGGCCGCCTGTTCGGTTCCGTGTCGGCCCATGACATCGCCGAGGCGCTCGCCGCCCAGGGCTTCAAGGTCGAGAAGTCCGCGGTCCGCCTGCCGGAAGGCCCGCTCAAGGCCATTGGCGACTCGCCGGTGCAGATCGCCCTGCACACCGACGTGGTGACGACGGTGACGGTATCGGTACTCGGCGAGCAGTAAGCCGGAGCACTTTCAAACCTGAACGGGCCGCCGACCACAAGTCGGCGGCCCGTTTTTCTTGCACTGCGGGAAAACCATGCACTGCATTTACACAGCTTGCCCACAAGATTTCCACAGCTTGTGCACTTATCATCCGACGCCCCGGCGGGTAGACTCTCCGCTTCATTTCGGAGACGGCAATGGCCCAGGTACGTGCCTTCAACCCCCCCCAGCCGGTCGATTCCCAAGTCGCCGCACTCAAGCTTCCACCCCATTCCATTGAAGCCGAGCAGTCGCTGATCGGCGGACTGCTGATCGACAACGCGGCATGGGACCGCATTGGCGACGTGGTGCGCGAGACCGACTTCTATCGCGACGACCACCGACGGATCTTTCGCCACATCGGCAAGCTGATCCAGATGGGCCGACCGGCCGACGTGGTGACCGTGTATGAATCCATCGAGCAATCGAACGAAGTCGACCAGACCGGCGGTCTCGGTTACCTCGGCGAGATCGCCAACGCGACGCCGTCGGCAGCCAACATCCGCCGCTATGCCGAGATCGTCCGCGAACGCGCCATCCTGCGTCAACTGGTCACGGTCGGCGACGAGATCGCCGGCAACGCGCTGAATCCGGCAGGACGCGACGTCAAGCAACTGCTCGACGATGCCGAGCAGCGCATCTTCCAGATCGCGGAAGCAGGCAATCGCAGCAACAACGGCTTCGTCGCGATCCAGCCCCTGCTCGGCGAAGTCGTCGAGCGCATGGAAACCCTGCTCGCGCGCGAAAGCCAGTCCGACATCACCGGCGTCGCCACCGGCTTCGCCGATCTCGATCGCATGACTTCCGGTTTGCAGGCAGGCGACATGATCGTCGTTGCCGGCCGGCCGTCGATGGGCAAGACCGCGTTCGCCCTTAACATCGCGGAGCACGTCGGAGTGGAACTGCGCCTGCCGGTGGCGATCTTCAGCTTGGAAATGTCCGGGCCGCAACTGGCCACCCGCTTCCTTTCATCGGTGGGCCGCATCGACCAGAGCAAGCTGCGCACCGGGCGCCTCACCGACGACGAATGGGACAGGATGACCGTGGCGCTGGGCAAGCTGCACGAGGCGCCGATCCATATCGACGAGACCGGGGCCATCAATTCGACCGACCTGCGTGCCCGCGCGCGGCGCCTGCACCGGCAGTTCGGCAAGCTCGGCCTGATCATCATCGATTACCTGCAACTGATGAGTTCCAATCGCGTGGGCGAGAACCGCGCCACGGAAATTTCCGAGATCTCGCGCTCGATCAAGGCGCTGGCGAAGGAGTTGCAGGTACCGATCATTGCCCTGTCGCAGCTTTCGCGCAAGGTCGAGGAGCGCACCGACAAGCGGCCCCTGATGAGCGACCTGCGCGAATCCGGCGCCATCGAGCAGGATGCCGACATCATCATGATGATGTACCGCGAGGAGTACTACAAGCCCGACACCCAGGACAAGGGTACGGCCGAAGCCATCATCGGCAAGCACCGCAACGGCCCGGTGGGCACCGTGCGCCTGACCTTCCTCGGCGAATACACCAAGTTCGAGAATTTCGCTTCAGGCTCGTCTTATAGGGCCTGAAGTGAAATTCTTAGTGAAGGCTAACATCGCATCGCGATGTTAAGCGACCACCGGGAGCGGCCGGAACTAAAATTCGATGCTCAGGCTCGTCTTATAGGGCCTGACGTGAAATTCTTAGTGAAGGCTAACATCGCATCGCGATGTCAAGCGACCACCGGGAGCGGCCGGAACTAAAATTCGATGCTCAGGCTCGTCTTATAGGGCCTGACGCGAGATATGCAGGGCCCGCTTCAGTCTGCCAGAGTTTGATGGCGGACTGAAGTCCTCCCTGCGGTCCACCCAACGGAACCTGGCTACAGCACTTCCGCCGCGTGTTCCGCCAGGCGCGAGCGTTCGCCGCGCTGCAGCGTGACATGGCCCGAATGTCCCCAGCCCTTGAAGCGATCCACGACGTAGGTCAGGCCCGAACTGCCTTCGGTGAGGTAGGGTGTGTCGATCTGGGCGATGTTGCCCAGGCAGACCACCTTGGTGCCGGGGCCGGCACGAGTGATCAGGGTCTTCATCTGCTTCGGGGTCAGGTTCTGCGCCTCGTCGATGATGAGGAACTTGTTCATGAAGGTGCGCCCGCGCATGAAGTTGAGCGACTTGATCTTGATCCGGCTGCGGATCAGGTCCATGGTCGCCGCGCGACCCCAGTCGCCGCCATAGCCACCCGCGGTGCCACCGGGGCCGCCGCCCGGCGACTCCGCGGGCTTGTTGAGCACGTCGAGGTTGTCTTCCAATGCGCCCATCCACGGCGTCATCTTTTCTTCTTCCGTGCCGGGCAGGAAACCGATGTCCTCGCCGACCGGAACCGTGACGCGGGTGATGATGATCTCGGCGAAGAGCTTGGTCTCCATGGTCTGCGTCAGGGCGGCGGCCAGCGTCAACAGGGTCTTGCCGGTGCCGGCCTGGCCCAGTAGCGTGACGAAGTCGATTTCCGGATTCATCAGCAGGTTCAGCGCGAAGTTCTGCTCGCGATTGCGCGCGGTGATGCCCCATACCGCGTTCTTGGCATGGCTGTAGTCGATCAGGGTTTCAAGTTCCGCCGTCTTGCCAGCGCCGACTTTCACCCATGCCTGCAGTGGTTGCGGGCCTTCCTGCCAAACGAATTCATTGACCAGCAATTCCGGGCAGAGCGGACCCTTGATGCGGTAATAGGTGCGGCTCTCCTTCTTCCAGGATTCGAGGCCCTTGCCATGGGTATCCCAGAAGTCCGCTGGCAGTTCTCGCGTGCCGGTATAGAGGAGGTCGGTGTCTTCGAGGACCTTGTCGTTGAAGTAGTCCTGCGCTTCCAGGCCCAGCGCGCGGGCCTTGATGCGCATGTTGATGTCCTTGGACACCAGGATGACCGGGCGCCCGGGAAACTTCTGGCCCAGGTGCATGACGACGCCGATGATCTGGTTGTCGGCCTTGGCGGTCGGCAGCGAACTGGGGAGGATGCCATTGATGGCTTCGGTCTGGAAGAAGAGGTGGCCGGTCGCCAGTTCGCGCGACGGTTCGGTCAAGGCGATACCCTGCGCCATGTTGTGTTCCGCACCGCTGACGATCTCGTCGAGCAGGCGGCTGCTCTGACGCGCATTGCGCGCGACTTCGGACATGCCTTTCTTGTTGGCGTCAAGTTCTTCCAGCGTCATCATCGGTACGTAGATGTCGTGCTCCTCGAAGCGGAACAGGCTCAGCGGATCGTGCATCAGGACGTTGGTGTCGAGCACGAAGAGCTTGGTGACCGTATTTCCTGCGGGCTTGGTGCGCTTGGCGTTCATGGAAGCCTCGGTGCTGGGGAGGGGCTGGGTCAAGATAACCAGCCGCCTTGTTGCGTAAGGGGCAGGGCAGGGCCGGAATACCGTCCCTGTTTGCGTTACAGCCTGCGTACGGCGTCGAGCACCGCGGCGGCGTTGCCATCCGCCTTCGTCGCGCGCCATTCCCGGCGCAGGATGCCGTCGGCGTCGATCAGGAAGGTGCTGCGCTCGATGCCGAGCACCTTCTTGCCGTAGAGCATCTTGTTCTTCACCACATCGAACATCCGGCAGAGCACGCCCTCGATGTCGGAAATCAGTTCGAAGGGCAGCCCGAGCTTCGCCTTGAAGCTTTCATGGGATTTCAGCGAGTCGCGCGAGACCCCAATCACCACGCAGCCGGCCTTGGCGAACTCGGCGTGCAAATCGCGAAATTGCTGCGCCTGCGTGGTGCAGCCCGGCGTGTTGTCCTTGGGATAGAAGTACAGCACCAGCGGCTTGCCAAGAAAGGCGGACAAGGTGAACTCGCCGCCGGTGGCGGGGACGCTGAAATCAGGAACACGCAGGCCGATGGCTGACGGGGGGGCGGGGTTGGCGGTGAATATCTCGGTCATGCAGCTTCCTTCCAGGTTGACAGAAACTCCTCGCCCTGCAGCATCAGGCATCCGCTGCGGCCGGGGATTTCGCCCCGGACGACTTCGTGGCGAGGCAGCAGCGCCGGGTCGAGCGTGTCGCGCATGCCGCCCAGCGATACCATTTCATAGCCCTGCTCGCGCCAGCCGGTCAGCAGGCGTTCGAGGGTATCGCCGAAGTTGAGTCCTTCCAGTTCGGCATGCAGCGTAAAGACGTGGTCCTGCGTGGCCGGCTGCGTGAGCCGCAACAGGTGCAGGTGCACGTTGTCGGCCGTCAAGTCGTCGGTGCCGACCAGTTCGTCGAGCGTCGGCAGGGTGGTGGGCAGTTGCGGACAGGCGACGATCTCGCCGTTCCACACGGGGATAAAGGGATGGGTGCCGCGGCAGTCGGAGGCCCAGCGGTAGCCCAGTCGTTGCGTCAGGCGCAGCGCATGGATGTTCATCTGCCAGCCGGCGGCGCCGTGCCCCGGCGCTTCGCCGCCGAAAATCTCGACATAACGCTGCTGCGCGCGGCGCATCTGGTCTTCGGTCCACGTAGCGCCGGCGGTGCCGACGCCGTCCTGCCACTTGACGTGGTCCCAGCAGTGGATCGCCGCTTCGAAGCCGGCGTCGCGCGTGGCACGAAGGATGTCGGCGCCGCGGCGGCCGATGTCCGGGCCGGGCAACAGGGTGCCGTACATCAGGGTCTTGACGCCGTAATGCGAGACCACCGAGGTGCGTTTCACTTTTTTCAGGAAACCTGGGCGGAAGGCGCGCGTGATGGCGCGTCCGGTGTGGTCGGGCCCGAGCGAGAAAAGGAAGCTAGCGTCGGCCCGGTGCCGCCGCAGGATCTCGACCAGCCGCGGCACGCCCTGCAGGGTGCCGCGCCAGGTATCGACGTCGATTTTCAGCGCGAGCTTCATGCTGCCCTCGACGGGCCGCCCCTAGGGGGCAGCCGCCCCCCCGTGGTGGGGGTTCTGGCGGGGTTTCGCAAAGCACGGCATTGCGCCGCCGAAACGGGCGATCCGTGCAAGGCGAGCCCTCCGCGAGCAATGCGAGCGTGGGGGGCCATATTATTCGCTCAATCCATCAGGCCGCGCGCGTCGGCGACATGGTCGCGGTAGGCCTCGAAAATGCCCCGCAGGGCGGCTTCGAAGCCGACCTTGGGTGCCCATTTGAGGTCGGCCATGGTGTTGGCGATCTTCGGCACCCGGTGTTGCGTGTCCTGGTAGCCGCTACCGTAGTACTCGCCCGAGGTGGTTTCGAGGACCTTCACCCTGGCGACGCCTTCGGCATATTCCGGATACTGACGCGCCAGATCGAGCATCAAGGTCGCCAGTTCGCGGATCGAATAATTGTTGCGCGGGTTGCCGATGTTGTAGATCTTGCCGTTGGCGATGCCACCGGGGTTTTCGATGATTTTCATCAGGGCGTCGATGCCATCGGTGACGTAGGTGAAGGAACGCTTCTGGGCACCGCCATCGACCAGCTTGATCGATTCACCGCGCACGATGTGGCCGAGGAACTGGGTGATCACGCGCGAACTGCCTTCCTTCGGCGTGTGGATCGAATCGAGGCCGGGTCCGATCCAGTTGAAGGGACGGAACAGCGTGTATTGCAGGCCTTCCTGCTGGCCGTAGGCGTGGATCACGCGATCCATCATCTGCTTGGCACAGGAATAGATCCAGCGCGGCTTGTTGATCGGCCCCAGTACGAGGTTGGAGTTCTCCGGGTCGAACTCGGCGTCCTGGCTCATGCCATAGACCTCGGAGGTGGACGGAAACACCACGCGTTTGCCATACTTGACCGCCTGGCGGATGATCGGGAGGTTGGCCTCGAAGTCCAGTTCGAAGACGCGCAGCGGTTCCTTGACGTAGGTGGCCGGCGTGGCGATGGCGACCAGCGGCAGGATCACGTCGCATTTCTTGACGTGATACTCGATCCACTCCTTGTTGATCATCAGGTCGCCTTCGAAGAAATGAAAGCGGCCGCGCGTATCCGGCGCGGTCATCAGGTCGGCGACGCGGTCGGAATTCATGTCCATGCCATGGACCTCCCAGTCGGTCGTTTCCATGATGCGCTGGGAGAGATGGTGGCCGATGAAGCCGTTGACGCCGAGGATGAGGATCTTCTTCATGTCAGGGGGAGTGCCGGGGTTCCGAAAATAGCGTTGAGCCGGTCGCCTGCTGACATCGTGGCCTGTGACGACAGCAGCGGCAAACCGTCGAATTCTACCGCGAGCAGACGCAAAACTCCTCCGTCTCCGCATTCGGCATACAGCTTGCCGTCATCGGTGAACAGGGTCGGGCGGCCGCCGAACGGGCCGGCTTTTACCGTCGGATGGAGGCTGCGCAATACCCTGAGGCGGCCCTTGGCGGTATCCGAGTAGGCACCCGGATAGGGCGGGGCGACGGCACGTATCAGGTTGTGTACCGCAAGGGCCGGCCGCGACCAGTCGATGCGGCCATCCTCGGCCTTGCGTCCGCCGAAATAGCTCCCGGCGGAGAGATCCTGTCGCGTCGCGTGCCCACGGCCGGCCAGCAAGTCGGGGAGAACCCTGTCGAGGGCCAGCTCCGCGGCCAGCGTGACCTTGTTGAAGACTTCGAGAGCGGTGTCGTCGGGCAGGATGGGCACCGCCTGCTGTGCCACGATTTCGCCCGCATCGGGCTTTTCCAGCATGCGGTGCAGGGTGGCGCCGGTTTCCCGCTCGCCATGGATGATCGCCCAGTTCACCGGAACCCGTCCGCGATAGCGGGGCAGCAGGGAGCCGTGCATGTTCCATGCCCCCTGTGGCGGCAGGGCCAGCAAGGGAGGCTTCAGCATCAGCCGGTAGTAAAAGGAAAACAGGAAATCGGGGCGCAGGGCGGCAAGTCCGGCGACCACCTCCGGCGCGTTGGGATCTTCCGGTGTGATCACCGGTATGTCGTGCCGCGCCGCAAGTTCGGCGACGCTGTCGAACCAGATGGTCTCGGCCGGGTCGTCGGCGTGGGTCACCACGCAGGCCACGTCAATGCCATGCGCCAGCAGCACCGACAGGCAGCGCACGCCGACGTTGTGGTAGGCAAAGACGACGGCGCGAGTCATTGAACAACCCTCCCCCCAACCCCCTCCCGGCGGGAGGGGGTGACGGTGGTTCGCCGCTGCGCGGCTCCGGGTTTTGGCTGGCGCCCCTTCGGGCGGCCGTGCGGGGCGCTCATTCCTTGCGCTCGAGGATGGCTTCGATCAGGTAACGCGGGCGGTGGCGTACCTGTTGGTAGACGCGGCCGACGTACTCGCCGAGCAGGCCGATGCCGAACAGCGCGAGGCCGATCAGGAAGAACATCAGGGCGAACAGGGTGAACAGGCCTTCGGCTTCCGGGCCGATGATCAGGCGGCGCACGATCAGCAGCACGAACAGCGCGGCCGAGCCGAGCGAGACCAGGATGCCGAGCATGGAAAACCATTGCAATGGTACCAGCGAGAATCCCGTCATCAGGTCGAAATTGAGCCGGATCAGGCTGTAGATCGAGTATTTCGACTCGCCCGCCGCGCGCTCCTCGTGCCCGACCACGACTTCGGCCGGATTGCGGGCGAAGGTATAGGCCAGCGCAGGGATGAAGGTGGCGACTTCCTTGCAACTGTTGATTGCATTCACCACGCCGCGCGAATAGGCGCGCAGCATGTTGCCCTGGTCGGTGATCTTGATATGGGTGATCTTCTCGCGCAGCAGGTTCATGGCTTTCGAGGCCCAGGTGCGGAACAGGTTGTCCTGCCGGTTGGCGCGGATGCTGCCGACGTAATCGTGTCCGTCGCGCATCTTGGCCACCAGCTTGCCGATTTCCTCGGGGGGGTTCTGCAGGTCGGCGTCCAGCGTGACGACAATCTCGCCGCGGCAATGCTCGAAGCCGGCCATGATGGCCATGTGTTGCCCGGCGTTGGCGGCGAACAGGATGACGCGGGTGACGTCCGGCCGGGCCTCGTACTGCTGGCGCAGGATCGCGGCCGAGCGGTCGCGGCTGCCGTCGTTGATGAAGACGATCTCGTAGGGTTCGCCGAGCGCGTCGAGCGCCGGGTAGAGGCGGGCAAACAGTGTTTCGAGGCCTGATTCCTCGTTGTAGACGGGGATGACGATGGACAGGGTGGGGCTGATCATGGCGGCAGTGTTCAAAGTGGAGCGGACCGGCGCTGCGCGGCTTTATCGCGCAGCGTCCAGCGACTGACGGGTGTGATGTCGAGCGCAGGATCGGAACTCATGCGGCTATCCATTGCCTTTTGGGTTCGGACTCGAAGGCGTTCTCCATCTTTCGACTCAAACGTCAAATGATCCATCTGGCGAAGCGTGAATTGTCGTCATCGTGGAAAAGGGTCCGTCAGGGAGCAAGCGGATCCCGGGCTTTGGCGCCGATTGCCTTGGCGGCGGCGACGAGTTGTTTGTCGCAAGTCACCAGGGTGGCTTGAACATGCTGGCTGATCGCCAGATGCAAGGCATCGCCGGAGCGCAAGGGCAGGTCGAAGCGTGTCAGCAGTCCTTGAGCTTCCTTTTGGTGGTGGCCAGCGCAGGAAACCAGCTCGCAGGACTCGTTGGCGAAAGTCTTTATCGCGTCGAAGGCCCGGGTAGCGAAGTCGGCGTCGAGCTCGCCGCGGCGCAGCCGGATGCCGAGGGCCGATGCGCATTCGGTCAGCCCCCAATCGCTGAAGGCCAGGGGCTGGCGGCGGGAGGCGATCCACTTGCCGACAGACTCCGAAGCCGGTTCGCGAACGAACAGAGTCAGGACAATCGCCGTGTCCAGATACAGCATCAGTAGCGGGCGTCGCGCATGTCGCGGACCAGGTCGGTTGCGGACGTTTCCTGAGCGGGCATCGATTCACGGAATGCGCGTATCGCCTGCCAGTCGGGCGGCTGTTTGGCCGGACGGATCGGTGTTAACTGTGCCACCGGGTGGCCGCGACGAGTGATAACCAGCTCTTCACCGCCTTCGACGCGCGCAAGCAGTTCGGAAAGATGGGCCTTGGCTTCGGCGACGGTGCAGGTGTTCATGGTCAGTAATTGGTCATGTCGATGACCATATGGTAGCCGGTTAGGTTGTGGGCCGCAAGTTCGACTTCAATGCATCGGCCAGCGCGCTGCAGACGCGGTCGACGTCGCTGTCCAGCATCGAGGGAAACAGCGGCAGGGACACGGTGGTGGCACCGATCCGTTCCGCATGGGGGAAGTCGCCCGGCTTGAAGCCCAGCGCGCGGTACAGCGAGAACAGGTGCAGCGCCGGGTAGTGCACACCGACGCCGATGCCGAGATCCTTCATGCGGGCGATGAAGCGGCCGCGATCCGTGCCGGCGGGCAGCAGGACCTGGAACATGTGCCAGTTCGACTGGGTGAAGTCGGCCACAGGCAGTTCCAGTCCAAGGTCGCGGTCGATGCATTCGAAGTAGCGCCGCGCCAGGTCGCGGCGGCGGGCGGTGAAATCGGCCAGGTGCTTGAGTTGGCCCAGGCCGATGGCGGCCGCGATATCGGTCATGTTGGATTTGCCGCCCAGTACGTCGACCTCCATGCCGCCGTCGGGAAAGCGGCGCACGCCCTGCAGGCGCAGGCGTTCGCACAGGCCGGGATCGACATCGGCGGGCAGCACCAGGGCGCCGCCTTCACCCGTTGTAAGGTTCTTGTTGGCGTGGAAGCTGAAGGAGACGAAGTCCCGGTCCTTGCCGAAGGAGTTGCCGATGGGCCGCCCGTTCCACGAGGCGCCGAAGGATTGCGCGGCATCCTCGATCACGCGCAACTGGCGTCTTTGGGCGATGGCGTATAGCCGGTCGCGATCCACCGGCAGGCCGGCCAGGTCTACCGGGATGATGGCTTTGGTGTCCGGCGCGATCGCGGCGTCGATGCGGTCGAGGTCGATGTTGCGCGTGACCGGGTCGATGTCGACCAGGATGGGTCGCGCACCGACTTCGAGGATTACGTTGGCGGTGGCGACCCAGGTCAGGGGCGTGGTGATCACCGTGTCGCCGGCGCCGACTTTTGCAAGGCGCAGGGCCGTTTCGAGGGTTGCCGTGCCGGAACTGAAGGCACGCACCCTGCGGCCGCCGCAGCAGGCCGACAGCGCCGTCTCGAAGGCTTGCACCTTCGGCCCGCTGGTGATCCAGCCGGAACGCAGCACGTCGCCCACGGCGGCGATGGTTTCCGCGTCGATCGAGGGCCGCGTAAACGGTAGAAAGTCCTGGTTCACGACCGCGCCACCAGCACGACGCCGACCACGATGAAGCCGATGCCCAGCAGCTTCTGCGCGGCGAGCGCCTCGCCGAACCATTGCCAGGCGATGAAGGCATTGATCACGTAGCCGATCGACAGCATCGGGTAGGCGATCGACACCGGTACCCGCGACAGCGCCATGATCCAGACCACCAGGCTCACAGCGTAACAGGCCATGCCGGACATGATGTAGGGCTGGAAGGCCAGCTTGAGGCCGACCGGAAGGATGTTGTCGGCATGGAATTCGAAATGGCCGACGGCGTTGGTGCCGGCCTTGAGCAGCAGTTGCGCGGCGGCGTTGAGCAGCACCCCGGCGAGGATCAGGGAGAAGCTGATGGCGTTCATGGCTTGGCTCCGGCGCAGGGCCGCCCCAAGCCGGGGCGGTCGTTCGATGCGGACGACGCGCCGCGCGCGGCGAAACAATCGTCATCCCCGCCCTCGGGGCGGGGGTTGGGGGGTGGGCCTTTGCGGACAATTACGCGGCGCGTGTCGCGCAGGACTTCGGTCATCGGCAATCCCTTGCGCTGCATTTCCTGCCAGGTTGCCGGCGACATCAGCGCCCAGGCGGTTGGAGTGGCAAGCCAGGTGCGCTCGAATCCGGCCAGGTCGGCAATGAATTTTTCGGGTTCGCGCGAAATGCCGAATGCGAGTTCGTCGCGGTAGGCGACCATGGTGGTGGTGCGCTTCAGGTAGAACTGCAGGCTCTGGTCGTAGGTGTCCACGCTGAAGAACGGAGTGTCCGGCGCGAGTTGGGGGCGGATGGTCGCTGCGACGTCGTGCGCCGAGTTGGCCACGGCGAGCTTGTCGTGGCCGAGCAGGATGCCCTGGCCGAAGCCAAAGCCGCCAAATGCCAGGGCATACGCCGCGGCGACACTGCGTCCCTGCCGTCCCAGGCGGAACGCCGCCAGACCGGCCAGGAACAGCGCCGCCGCGCCGCCATATAGCCAGGGCTGGTAGGCCTCGTAGAGGGCCACGGGAACCTTTTCGCTGGCGAAGCGCGTGACGAAGGGAACCAGCAGGAGGCAAACGCCCCCGATCAGGGTGGCGGGCATGGTGAGCCAGCCGATGCGGCGGGTACCGGCTCCTTCGGACAGGTAGAGGCCGATCAGCGCCGCCAGGGCCGGAAAGATCGGCAGGATGTAGGAGGATAGCTTGGACCCTGAAACCGAGAAAAAGGCGAAAACCAGAACCGCCCAAAGGAACAGGAAGCGGCGCGGCTGGAAGCGCCGGCCGGGTTCGCGTCGGACGCCGGCGATCAGGCCCTGGGCCAGGCCACCAAGCCAGGGCAGCATGCCCGCCAGCAGTATCGGGATGAAATACCACGGGGGCTGGTAGCGGCCGTGGGTCTTGGTCAGGAAGCGCTCGAAATGCTCGTGGATGAAAAAGAAGCGGGCGAACTCGGGATTGGCCAGCGATACCGCGACGAACCACGGCGCCGTGATGGCAAGCAGGATCGCCAGCCCGCGCCCGGGACGGATGCGCAGGATGAAGCCCGGGTCGCGCTGCCACAGCGCATAGGCGAAGACGACGAAAGCCGGCAGCGCCAATCCGATCAGCCCCTTGGACAGCACGGCGAGCGCCAGCAGCACCCAGGCGCCGTCCTGCCAGCGCCGACTTTCCCGCGGGTCCTGACGCAAACTTGCGTCGTCGCGTTGCGCCAGGCAAAGGGCGAATACGGCGGCGGACAGGAAGAAGCTGACACCCATGTCCAGCGTGTTGAGATGGCCGATCACGTTCCACAGCAGGCTGCCACCGAGCACTGCGCCGGCGATCAGCCCGGCTTGCCGGCCGAACAGGCGGGTGGTGGCGAAGACGGTGAACAGCACGCCGAGGAAACCGGTCAACGCCGGCCAAAGGCGGGCGGTCCAGTGGTGCTCGCCGAATGCCGTGAAGGCGGTTGCCGTCGCCCAGTACTGCAGGGGCGGCTTGTACAGGTATTTGATGTCGTTCAGCCGGGGCGTGATCCAGTCGCCGCTAGCCACCATCTCGCGCGGAATTTCGGCGTAGCGGCCCTCGTCGGGGTTGATCAGGCGTCGCTGTTCCAGGGTGCCGAACCAGAGCAGGCCGAAGGCCAGCAGCAGCGCCAGCAGCGTGCCGCCGCTCAGGTCACGCGGTTGAACTAGCCCGCGCATTCGACGATCAGTGCGGCGGCGACGTCGCGTCCTTCGGCCATCAGGATGTTGTAGGTGCGGCAGGCGGCGTGGCTGTCCATCACCTCGACACCGATCCGCCGTTCGATCAGCGGACGCAGCAGCGCGGGGGACGGGAAGCGCTGGCGCAGGCCGGTGCCGAGCAGCACGATGGGGCATTCGAGGGCGGCGATCGCGGCCATGTCGGCTTCCGTCAGGGCGTCGAACGACAGCGGCGGCCAGTCGTCGACCAGGTGTCGCGGGGTGAGGAGGAAACTTCGGTTCAGGGCTCGGCCATTCACGGCAATTCGGCTCGCGTCATAGGCGGTGATCGCAAGCAGACCGGGAGTGACAGTGGAATGCAGCTTCATGCGGGGCGGCGATATCGACCTGGGGCGGGGTGGGGCAAGACCGGCTGGAAGCCGCATCAAATCGGGATTTGCGGTGCAGCAACGGCTTCGGTAACATTATACCTTTTAGTTTCCGCATAACGTTCGCCGAAGCGAGCGCGTCGCCGTCGGATCGGGGCACCCGGTTTCCGCGCCACGTTCGTAAGGTGATGCTTTGTCTCTCCGCCAATGGCGTGTCCCGCGCCCGGCGCTCCAATCGAAAGGACGGTTGCCGATGCAGCCAGTAAACAAATCCGCCAAGCTCGCCAACGTCTGTTACGACATTCGCGGGCCCGTGCTGGCCCGCGCGCGGCAAATGGAAGAGGAAGGTCACAAGATCATCAAGCTGAACATCGGCAATCTCGCCGCCTTCGGCTTCGATTCCCCCGAGGAAATCCAGCAGGACATGATCCGCAACCTACCCAACGCGGCCGGCTATGTCGATTCCAAGGGAATTTTCTCGGCACGCAAGGCGGTGATGCACTACACGCAGCAGAAGCACATCAAGGGCGTCGGCATCGAGGACATCTACATCGGCAACGGCGTCTCGGAACTGATCGTGATGGCGATGAACGCCTTGCTCGACAGCGGTGACGAGGTCCTGGTCCCGGCCCCCGATTATCCGCTGTGGACCGCTGCCGTCAGCCTGTCCGGCGGCACGCCGCGCCATTACCTGTGCGACGAAGGCGCCGGCTGGCTGCCCGACCTGGCCGACATCCGCGCCAAGATCACGCCGCAGACCCGCGCCATCGTCATCATCAACCCCAACAACCCGACCGGGGCGCTGTATCCCGACGAAGTGCTGAAGGAGATCATCGAGATCGCGCGGCAGAACGACCTGATCATCTATGCCGACGAGGTCTATGACAAGGTGCTTTACGACGGCGCGAGCCATACGTCGATTGGTGCCCTGTCAGAGGATGTCCTGACCATCACCTTCAACGGCCTGTCGAAGAATTACCGTTCCTGCGGCTACCGTGCCGGCTGGATGATCGTCTCCGGCGAAAAGAAGCATGCGCGCGACTACATCGACGGCCTCGACATGCTGGCTTCGATGCGCCTGTGCGCCAACGTGCCGGGCCAGTGGGGCATCCAGACGGCCCTGGGCGGCTACCAGAGCATCGACGACCTGGTCGCGCCGGGCGGTCGCATGTGCCGCCAGCGCGACGTCGCCCATGAGTTGATCACCGCGATCCCCGGCGTCAGCTGCGTCAAGCCCAAGGCCACCCTGTACATGTTTCCGCGCCTGGATCCGAAGCTGTATCCGATTTCTGATGACCAGGAGTTCATCGCCGAGCTGCTGGCGCAGGAAAAAGTGTTGCTGGTCCAGGGCACGGGCTTCAACTGGCCGCATCCCGACCATTTCCGGCTCGTCTTCCTGCCGCATGAGGACGACCTGCGCGAAGCCGTCGGCCGCATCGCACGCTTTCTCGAAGGCTATCGCAAGCGTCATGGCACCTGAGCTGGCCGTGCTCGACGTGACCGGCGGCGATGGCAGCCTGGTCGAGCAGGAATGGCTGTCGCGTGCCGAGCCGGTGCATCGGCAACTGCGTGACGGGCTGCCGGCCGACTATGCCGGGCGCTTGCGCGTGGTGTTTGCCAACGGCGGGCGCATGAGCGTGGCGACGGAGGCGCAGGCCGTGCGCGGCGTTGCAGTTTGGCGTCTGATCGAGAACACCTACGAGGGGCGCCGCTTGTATGTCGATGACCTGGTGACCGATGCGGCGCATCGCTCGCGGGGAGTCGGCCGGGCGTTGTTTCATCATCTGGAGCGACATGCGCGCAACTTGCAGTGCGATGTTCTGGCACTCGATTCGGGCACCCAGCGGACCGGTGCCCACCGCTTCTATTTTCGCGAAGGCATGGTGATCCCGGCTTTCTGCTTCAGGAAAAACTTGACATGAAACCTATCAGCGTAGGACTCCTCGGCATCGGCACCGTCGGTGGCGGTACCTTCAACGTGCTGGCGCGCAACGAAGCCGAGATCACCCGCCGCGCCGGGCGGCCGATCCGCATCACCAAGGTCGCCGACAAGAACCTGGAACTCGCGCGCCAGGTCACGGCCGGCCGGGCACAGGTGACGGACGATGCCTTCTCGGTGGTGTCCGACCCGGAGATCGACATCGTCATCGAACTGATCGGTGGCTACGGCATTGCCCGGGAACTGGTGCTGAAGGCCATCGCCAACGGCAAGCATGTGGTGACCGCCAACAAGGCGCTGCTCGCGGTACATGGCAACGAGATTTTCGCCGCGGCCAGCAAGCAGGGCGTCATGGTTGCCTTCGAGGCGGCGGTGGCTGGCGGGATTCCGATCATCAAGGCGCTGCGCGAGGGATTGACCGCCAACCGCATCCAGTGGATCGCCGGCATCATCAACGGCACCACCAACTTCATACTGTCGGAAATGCGCGACAAGGGCCTGCCCTTCGACGTCGTGCTCAAGGAGACGCAGCGCCTGGGCTATGCCGAGGCCGATCCGACCTTCGACATCGAGGGCGTCGATGCCGCCCACAAGATCACCATCCTCTCGGCGCTGGCCTTCGGCATCCCGATGCAGTTCGACAAGGCGCACGTGGAAGGCATCAGCAAGCTCGATGCCGACGACATCAAGTACGCCGAACAGCTCGGCTACCGAATCAAGCTGCTCGGCATCACGCGCCGCCGTGCGGAGGGCGTGGAACTGCGCGTGCATCCGACCCTGATCCCGGCCAGGCGCCTGATCGCCAACGTCGAGGGCGCCATGAATGCGGTTCTGGTGCAGGGCGATGCCGTCGGCGCCACGCTCTACTACGGCAAGGGCGCCGGCGCCGAGCCGACCGCTTCGGCGGTGATTGCCGACCTGGTCGATGTCACGCGCATGCATACCGCCGACCCCGAAAACCGCGTGCCGCACCTGGCCTTCCAGCCCGACGCCATGGAAAACACGCCTATCCTGCCGCTGTCCGAGGTGGAAACCAGCTACTACCTGCGCCTGCGTGTCGAGGACAAGCCGGGAGTGCTGGCCGACATCACCCGGATACTGGCCGACCAGCAGATCTCGATCGATGCCATGATCCAGCGCGAACCGGGCGAGGGTGAATCGCAGACCGACATCATCATGCTGACCCACGTCACGCGCGAAAGGAATGTCGATGCGGCCATCGTGAAGATCGAGGCTCTGCCGGTGGTAAGCAAGAAGGTGATCCGGCTGCGCATGGAAGAACTGGGCTGAGATGAAATACATCTCCACCCGCGGCGAGGCGCCGGCACAAAGCTTCTGCGACATCCTGCTGGGCGGCCTGGCGCCGGACGGCGGGCTCTACCTGCCTGGCATCTATCCGCAGGTCAGCGCGACCGAGCTCGCCGAATGGCGCGGCTTGCCCTACCATGCGCTGGCCCTGTCGATCCTGCAGAAGTTCGTCGACGACATTCCGGCCTGCGACCTCAAGATGCTGGCCGATCGCACCTATTCGGCCAACGTCTACCGCCACTGCCGGCCGGGTCGCGACGCCGGCGACATCACGCCGCTGACCACGCTGGAACCCGGCTTCCACCTGCTCGAACTGTCCAACGGGCCGACACTGGCGTTCAAGGACATGGCCATGCAGCTGCTCGGCCACCTCTTCGAGTACGTGCTGGAAAAGCGCGGTGAGACCATCAACATCCTCGGCGCCACCTCGGGCGACACCGGTTCGGCCGCCGAGTACGCGATGCGCGGCAAGCAGCGGGTCAAGGTCTTCATGCTGTCCCCCGAGGGCAAGATGAGCGCCTTTCAGCGCGCGCAGATGTTCTCGCTGCAGGATCCGAACATATTCAACATTGCCGTGCGCGGCATGTTCGACGACGCCCAGGACATCGTCAAAGCAGTGTCGAATGATGCCGGATTCAAGGCGCGCTACCGCATCGGCGCGGTGAACTCGATCAACTGGGCGCGCGTCATGGCCCAGGTGGTGTATTACTTCAAGGGCTATTTTGCCGCCACCGCGTCGAACGACCAGGAAGTGGCGTTTTGCGTGCCCTCCGGCAATTTCGGCAACATCTGCGCCGGCCACATCGCGCGCATGATGGGCCTGCCGATCGCCCGCCTGGTGCTGGCGACCAATGAAAACGACGTGCTCGACGAGTTCTTCCGCACCGGGGTCTATCGGCCGCGCGTGACGGCGGAAACACATGTCACCTCGAGCCCGTCGATGGACATTTCCAAGGCCTCCAACTTCGAGCGCTTTGTCTTCGACCTGGTCGGCCGCGATGCCGGCAAGGTGCGCGACCTGTGGCGCGCGGTGGATGCCGGCGGCTCCTTCGACCTGCGGGGCACGCCGTATTTTTCCGCCCTGCCGGACTATGGCATCGTTTCCGGACGCAGCCTGCATGCGGACCGGATCGCGACCATCCGCGACGTCTGGAAGTGCCATCAGGTGATGATCGACACGCACACCGCCGATGGCGTAAAGGTGGCGCGCGAGCATCGCGAACCCGGGCTGCCGATGATCGTGCTGGAGACCGCGCAGCCGGTCAAGTTCACCGAAACGATACTCGAGGCGCTGGGCCGCGAACCGGTACGGCCTAAGGAGCTGGAGGGCATCGAGGACCTGCCGCAACGCGTCGAAGTGGTCGACGCCGAGGTGGATCAGGTCAAGGCAATCATTGTCCGCCATTGCTGAGGCGGGCGGCGCTGCAGGAAGTCGGCGCCGGCGCTACGGCGATCCGGGGCTAGAGGTAGATGACCGCCGGGAAAACCGTGACCGCGAGAACCAGGATCAGCCATTCCATGTTGTAGCGGGCCAGCGCTCCGGTGAAGTGCATGACCAGCACGACGATGGCGATGACGTAGTAAAGGATGAAAAGCATTTTTTATTCTCCGTGGGCGGTGCGCGTCGCGGGCGACCGCGGAGCGAGACCGTTAGGCTGGTTCGTTGAGGATTCTAGCATCAACGACTAACTGTCAAGCAGGAGGCTCAGGGGTTTAAATTTGAGCGAAATTTCCTGCCCGCGGCGTGCGCGCGCAGCCCTGTAGCCCGCCTGGGAGCGCGCATCGAGCGCCTGCTGCGCGGGCTTTCCGCCGCGACCGCTGCCGCCGATCGATAGCGCCTGGCCGTTGCTCACGACAACGCCGACCACCTCGTCGTCCTTTACCAGGTCGATCAGCATGAGGCCCTTGCCCTTGCCCATTTCCTTGAGCTCCGCCAGCGCGAAGATCAGCAGGCGGCCGGCGCGGGTGAGCACGGCCACGCTGGCGCCGATGACCGCGGCCGGCGGCAGCGGCGCCTCGCTTTTCTCGAGCGACAGGAAGGCCTTGCCGGCCTTGTTGCGGGAGACCATGTCGCCGACGGTGGCGACGAAACCGTAGCCCTGGGTGCCGGCCACCAGGTACTTGCTATCCGGCGCAGCGGTCAGCACCTGGGCCAGCTTGCCGCCCTCCTGCAGGTCGATCATGGTGTTGAGCGGGGCGCCGTCGCCGCGGCCGCCCGGCAGGTCGGAGATCTTGACGCTGTAACTGCGCCCGTTGCTGTCGATCACGATCAGCGGCCAGACGGTGCGGGCCTCCGCCACCAGCCAGGGGAAGTCGCCGGTCTTGTAGGTGATGCTGGCCGGGTCGATGCCGTGGCCCTGGCGCGAGCGTACCCAGCCGTTCTTCGAGATGATCACGGTGACCGGCTCGTCGGGCACGGAAATTTCGCCTTGAGAGATCGGCGTCACGGCTTCCAGCAAGGTACGCCGTTCGTCGCCGAAGCGCTTGGCGTCGTCGTTGATTTCCTTCTGGATCAGCTTCGTCATTTCGCTGCGCGAGTCGAGCAGCTTGTTCAGCTGGCCGTGTTCGGTGCGCAGGTCGCCCAGTTCCTTCTCGATGCGGATGCCTTCAAGGCGGGCCAATTGGCGCAGGCGGATTTCCAGGATGTCCTCGGCCTGGACTTCGGTAAGGCCGAAGCGCGCCATCAGGTCCGGCTTGGGTTCGTCCGATTCGCGGATGCACTTGATCACTTCCTCGATGCGCAGGAACACCGTCATGCGCCCTTCGAGGATATGCACGCGGCGCAGCACCTCGGCGAGGCGATGGCGGCTGCGCCGCTCGACCGTGGCGAAGCGGAAGGCGATCCATTCGTGGAGGATGTTGAGCAGGTTCTTCTGCTGCGGCCGTCCGTCGCGGCCGACCATGGTCAGGTTGACCGACACGCTGGCTTCGAGGCTGGTATGCGCCAGCAGCACGGCCATGAACTCGTCCTGCGGGATGCGCGAGCTCTTCGGCTCCAGCATGATGCGCACCGCCTGCTGGTCGCTGGATTCGTCGCGCACGCTGTCGAGTACGCCGAGCACCAGCGTTTTCAGGTTTTTCTGTTCCTGGCTGACATCCTTCTTGCCAGCGCGCGGTTGCGGGTTGGTCAGGCCTTCGATTTCCGACAGCACCTGGGCGACCGAGACTCCATGCGGCAGTTCGTAAACGATCACGCGCCACTGGCCGCGCGCGAGCTCCTCGATGCGCCAGCGCGCGCGCATGCGCAATGAACCGCGACCGTTGGCGTAGGCGTCGCGGATGTCGGCTGAGGTCGAAATGAGCTGGCCGCCGCCGGGGAAATCCGGTCCCGGCATCACCGCCAGTACCTCTTCGAGCATGGCTTCCGGCTTCCTGATCAGCAGGCGCGCCGCCTCGGCAACTTCGCGCAGGTTGTGCGGCGGGATCTCGGTGGCCATGCCGACGGCGATGCCCGAGGCGCCATTGAGCAGCACGATCGGCAGGCGCGCCGGCATTAGTTGCGGCTCGGTCATCGAGCCGTCGTAGTTGGCGATGAAATCCACCGTGCCGCGATCGATCTCGCCCAGCAGCAGGTCGGCGAAGGGCGTCAGGCGGCATTCGGTGTAGCGCATCGCCGCGGCGCCGTCGCCGTCGCGCGAGCCGAAGTTGCCCTGGCCGTCGACCAGCGGGTAGCGCAGGCTGAAGTCCTGTGCCACGCGCACCATGGCGTCATAGACGCTGGTGTCGCCGTGCGGGTGGTATTTGCCGATCACGTCGCCGACCACGCGCGCGCTCTTGACATGCTTGGCGCTGGCCGCCAAGCGCATCTCGTTCATGGCGTGGAGGATCCGCCGTTGCACCGGCTTGAGGCCGTCCTCGACCTGGGGCAGGGCGCGCGCGCGTACTACGCTCATGGCATAGGCCAGGTAGGCACGCTCGGCATAGGCGGCCAGCGGCAGCGAACTGCCGTCGCCCATGGGTGAATCAAGAGTCGGCGCTGGCGGTACGGCGGGTGGTGGAGTTTCGGCGCCGGGAGGCTCGTCGAACATATCGGGGGTTTCGTTGTTCATGATTGCTGCTTTGGAAAAACTGTTTAAGCCGTCACACCGGCGAAAGCCGGTGTCCAGCACCTTGGTTCTCCTGGATTCCGGCGTTCGCCGGAATGACAATTTGGCACTTGATCGGCACCTTCTCAGATATCCGCTTCGATGAGGTGGCCGTTGGCTTCCATCCAGGTCCGGCGCGAGGAGGCTTCGCCCTTGCCCATCAGCAGGTTGAAGAGTTTCATGGTGTCCTCGCGCGCGGTGGCGAGGTCGGTGACGGGAAGGACGCGGCGCGTGGCCGGCGCCATCGCGGTTTCGCGCAACTGGTCGGGATTCATTTCGCCCAGGCCCTTGAAGCGGCCGACCTCGACGGCATCCTCGCGGATGCCTTCCTTGACCAGGCGATCCTTGATGGCGACGAGTTCGCCTTCGTCCAGTGCATACAGCCGGCGTGCCGGGCGTTTCTTGCCCGAAGCGGGGACGTCGATGCGATACAGCGGCGGCTGTGCGATGTAGATATGGCCGTGGCGGATAAGAGCCGGGAAGTGGCGGTAGAACAGCGTCAGCAGCAGGGTCTGGATGTGCGCGCCGTCGACGTCGGCATCGGACATGATGATGACCTTGCCATAGCGCAGATTGGTGAAATCCGGTTCGGCATCGGCGGCGTGCGGGTCCACGCCCAGCGCCACCGCGATGTCGTGGATCTCGTTGTTGGCGAACAGACGCCCGGCTTCCACCTCCCAGGAATTGAGCACCTTGCCGCGCAGGGGCAGGATGGCCTGGGTCTCCTTGTTGCGCGCCATTTTGGCCGAGCCGCCGGCGGAATCGCCCTCGACCAGGAACAGCTCGTTCTCGGCGATGTCGGTCGATTCGCAGTCGGACAGCTTGCCCGGCAACACGGCGACGCCGGACTGCTTGCGCTTCTCGACTTTCTGCGCATTCTTCTGCCGCGCCAGCGCCTGCTTGATGGAAAGCTCGGCGATCGCCTTGCCGGCCTCGACATGCTGGTTGAGCCAGATCTCGAAAGGGTCGCGGATCATGCTGGAGACCAGCTTGACGGCTTCGCGCGAATTCAGTTTTTCCTTGACCTGACCCTGGAACTGCGGGTCGAGGATGCGCGCCGAGAGCACATAGGCCATGCGCCCGCAGACGTCGTCCTGCTGGAGCTTGACGCCGCGCGGCAGCAGGGCGCGGTGCTCGATGAAGGACCTGACGGCTTCGAAGACCCCGGCGCGCAGCCCCGCTTCGTGCGTGCCGCCGGCCACGGTCGGGATCAGGTTGACATAGGACTCGGAGGCGACCGACTCGACATGCCAGCCGATGGCCCAGGAGGCGCCCTCGCCGGGCGCGAAATCGGCGTGGTCGGCGTCGGCGTATTTCTCGGCGGCATACAGCGGGGCGACCGCTTCGGCATTACCCGCCAGCTCGGCCAGGTAGCCGGCCAGGCCGCCGGGATAGCTCCAGGTCTTGCTGGCGAGGCTGCCGTCGGCCTGCTCGATGTCGAGGCTGACCTTGACGCCGGGCAAGAGCACGGCCTTGGAGCGTAGCAGCCGTTCCAGCTCCGCCTGCGGCACCCGCGGCGTGTCGAAGTATTTCGGGTCGGGCCAGACCCGCACGCGGGTTCCGCTGTGGCGGCCACAGGTGCCGGCCGAGGTGAGGGCGCCGACGACTTCGCCGCCGCCGGAAAATTCGATGGTCCAGATTTTTCCTTCGCGCCGCACTTCAACCGAGACACGGGTCGACAGCGCATTGGTCACCGCGACGCCGACGCCATGCAGGCCGCCGGAGAAGGCATAGGCCGAGTTGCCGGCGTTCTTGTCGAACTTGCCGCCGGCATGCAGTCGCGTGAAGGCCAGCACCACCACCGGTATTTTTTCGTCGGGATGGAGGCCGACCGGAATGCCGCGGCCGTCGTCGGTGACGGTAATCGAGCCATCGAGGTGGAGCAGCACGTGGAGGTTTTTCGCATGGCCGCCGAGTGCCTCGTCGGCGGAGTTGTCGATGACCTCCTGGATGATGTGCGCCGGCGAGTCGGTGCGGGTATACATGCCGGGGCGCTCGCGCACCGGCTCCAGTCCCTTGAGGACACGGAAGGAGGATTCGTCGTAAGCGGGGCTTGCAGCCATGTTTCCCTTGAGGCAGTGGAAGGATTCAGAATCGTGCGTCGGCGAGACAATCGGCGAGGCCGATGCGCCAGTCTGGCAGGGCGACGCCGAAGGTGACGCGGAAGCGCCTGCAGTCGAGGCGCGAGTTGGCCGGGCGTGGCGCCGGCAGGCGATAGTCGGCGCTGGCGATACGGTGAACGACGGGTGACCTGTCGAGCAGGCCGCCACGCTGCGCTTCCCGAAAAATGGCTTCGGCATAACCGTGCCAGCTGGTCTCGCCGGCAGCGGCGAGATGAAACAGGCCGTCGGGTATTTCCCTGCGGGAGAGCAGCAGGGCCGTGGCATCGGCCAGGTGGCGGGACCAGGTCGGTGCCCCGACCTGGTCGTCGACCACGCGCAGTTCGTCGCGCTCGCGTGCCAGGCGCAGCATGGTTTTCATGAAGTTCGCGCCATACAGGCCATAGACCCAGCTGGTGCGAAAGATCAGGTGGCGGGCAGTGCTCGCGGTGATCGCCCGTTCGCCGGCCAGCTTGCTGCGGCCGTAGGCTGACAGTGGCGCGGGAGTGTCTTCCTCGTTGTAGGCGGCGGCTTTGATGCCGTCGAAAACGTAGTCGGTCGAATAGTGGATCAGCAGCGCGCCGAGACGCTTGGCTTCTTCAGCCAGGATGCCGGGCGCCAGGGCATTTATTGCGTCCGCCGCCGCCGGATCACTCTCGGCCTTGTCGACCGCCGTGTAGGCAGCGGCGTTGATGATGGCGTCCGGCGCAATGGCGCGGACCGAGGAGCGCAGTGCGTCCGGATCGGCGAGGTCAAGTTGCTGCCGATCGCAGGCCACTACCTCGCCCAGGCAGGCCAGCGAACGCTTCAATTCGCGACCGAGTTGTCCGGTACAACCGGTGACCAGCATCTTCACCCGAAGGTCTCCGCACACGCCAATGGCGTACCCGTCTTGTCCTTGCCAGCCAGCAACGGCTCGCCATCGAGCGGCCAGGGAATCGCCAGTTGCGGGTCGTTCCATTGCAGGGTGCGTTCGTGCACCGGGCTGTAGTAATCGGTGGTCTTGTAGAGGAATTCCGCAGCGTCCGAAATGACGTAGAAGCCATGGGCGAAACCCGGAGGTATCCAAGCCATGCGGTGGTCGGCCGCGGAAAGCCCGAAGCCGACCCACTGGCCGAAGGTGGGCGAGGAACGGCGCAGGTCGACCGCGACGTCATACACGGCGCCAGCCGTGACGCGCACCAGCTTGCCCTGGGCATGCTCGATCTGGTAGTGCAGGCCGCGCAGCACGTTCTTCTGCGAGCGGGAGTGGTTGTCCTGCACGAAATCCGCATCGATGCCGGCTTCGGCCAGGCTGCGTCGGTTCCAACTCTCGAAGAAGAAGCCGCGATCATCGCCGAATACCTTCGGCTCCAGTATCAGCACGTCAGGGATTGCGGTGGGAATGACCTTCATCCCTGCACCCCGTGTTCCAGCAGTTTCTGCAGGTACTGGCCATACTGGCTCTTGGCCAGCGGCAGCGTGAGCTTTGCCAGTTGTGCGTCGTCGATCCAGTTCTGGCGCCAGGCCACTTCCTCGGGGCAGGCGACTTTCAGGCCCTGGCGCTTTTCGATGACCTCGATGAATTGTCCGGCTTCGAGCAACGACTCGTGGGTACCGGTATCGAGCCAGGCCATGCCGCGCCCCATCATTTCGACCTTGAGCTGGCCCCGTTCAAGGTAGATCCGATTGAGGTCGGTGATTTCAAGTTCGCCGCGCGACGAGGGCTTGAGCCTGGCGGCGAAGTCGCAGACCTGGTTGTCGTAGAAGTAGAGTCCTGTGACGGCGTAACGCGACTTTGGTGTTTTCGGCTTTTCCTCGATGCTGACGGCGTGCCCTGCTTCGTCGAAGGCGACTACGCCGTAGCGTTCAGGGTCGCTGACCGCATAGGCGAACACCGTGGCGCCAGCGCCGACTTTCGTGGCGCGCTGCAACTGGGCGGCGAAATCGTGGCCATAGAACAGGTTGTCTCCCAGTACCAGGGCCGATGGGTTCTCGCCGACGAAGTCGCGGCCGATGATGAACGCCTGGGCCAGTCCGTCGGGGCTGGGTTGCACTGCGTACTCGATCCGGACGCCCCACTGCGAACCATCCCCCAGCAGTTGCTCGAAGCGCGGCGTGTCGAGCGGTGTCGAGATGAGCAGGATTTCGCGAATCCCTGCCAGCATCAGCGTGGTCAGGGGGTAGTAAATCATCGGCTTGTCGTAAATCGGCAGGAGCTGCTTGGACACCGCCAGCGTGACCGGATGCAGCCGCGTACCGGAGCCGCCGGCGAGGATGATGCCGTGGGTGGTCGGGATGCTCATTGGCGGTCTCCATAGTTGCGATCCATCCACTGGCGGTACTCGCCGGAGACGACGTGGGCCACCCAGGCCGGATTGTCCAGATACCACTGCACGGTCTTCCTCATGCCGGTCTCGAAACTTTCCCGCGGCGTCCAGCCCAGTTCGCGCTCGATCTTGCCGGCGTCGATCGCGTAGCGCTTGTCGTGGCCGGGCCGGTCCGCGACCGAAATCTTCTGCTCGCGGTAGCTCCTGCCGTCACGACGTGGCTTGAGTTCGTCGATCAGGGCGCACAAAGTGTCGACCACTTCGAGGTTGGTTTTCTCGTTGTGGCCGCCGATGTTGTAGGTCTCGCCGGGCCTGCCTTGTTCGAAAACGAGCTGTAGCGCGCGGGCGTGGTCGTCAACGTAGAGCCAGTCGCGCACGTTGTCGCCCTTTCCGTAGATCGGCAGCGGCTTGTCCGAAACGGCGTTGTGGATCATCAGCGGGATCAGCTTCTCCGGGAACTGGCAGGGGCCGTAATTGTTGGAGCAGTTGGTCAGGACCGTCGGCAGGCCATAGGTATGGTGCCAGGCGCGCACCAGGTGGTCTGAAGCCGCCTTGGAGGCGGAGTAGGGGGAATTCGGCCGGTAGGGGTTGGATTCGAGGAACAGGCCGGTATCACCGAGCGAGCCGAATACTTCGTCGGTCGAGACATGATGGAAGCGGAACTTGGCCTTGCCTTCGGGATCGAGCGACGACCACCAGGCGCGCGCGGCTTCGAGCAGGGTATAGGTGCCGGTGATGTTGGTCGAAATGAAGTCGCCGGGACCATGGATCGAACGGTCGACATGCGATTCCGCCGCTAGGTGGATCACGCCGCAGGGCTTGTAGGTGGCGAAAAGTGCATCGAGCGCGGCGCGATCGCAAATGTCGGTTCGGCTGAAGACGTGGCGCGGATGCCCGACCAGGTCGGCCAAGGACTCAAGGTTACCGGCATAGGTCAGTTTGTCGACATTGACTACACGCCAATCCGTGGCTTCTATCAATTGGCGAATCAGCGCGGAGCCGATGAACCCGGCGCCGCCGGTAACAAGGATGGCTGTCATGTCTGTTGGGAAATAGATGCAGAAGATGCGAGGTCTTGCGGCAGATCCGGTGCGCTATTGTATTCGATCAAAATATCGGCTCTGGAGGGGGGCGTTGACAATAAAAGCTTTAGATATAAAATATACAAACTCTGTGTAATTTGGCCAGTCGAGGAGATAGCAATGCGCATCGTGTGCTTGGGCGGCGGCCCTGCCGGCCTGTATTTTTCGATTTTGATGAAGCAGGCCAATCCGGGGGCCGACATCACCGTGCTCGAACGCAACCAGGCCGACAGCACCTTCGGCTGGGGCATCGTGTTCTCCGACAAGACCATGGACGGCTTCCGCCGGGACGATCCCCAGGTGGTCGCCGAGATCGAGCGCAATTTCCACCACTGGGACAACTGCGATGTCTTCTTCAAGGGCCGGCGCATCATTTCAGGCGGCCACGGTTACTGTGGCATCGGGCGCCTGAAACTGCTGCAGATCTTCCAGGCCCGCGCCCGGGAACTCGGGGTCAATCTGAAATTCGAGACCGAATTCAAGGATCCGGACGACTATTCACGGGAATACGACCTGGTCATCGGCGCCGATGGCGTCAATTCGCTGACCCGAAGCAAGTACGTCGAGCATTTCAATCCGCGCATCGACGTACGCAAGTGCCGCTTCATCTGGCTCGGCACCAGGAAGAAGCTCAACGCCTTCACCTTCGCCTTCAAGCAAACCAAGGCGGGCTGGTTCAACCTCCATGCCTACCAGTTCAACGAGGAATGGGCCACCTTCATCGTCGAAACGCCGGAGGAAACCTGGCTCAAGGCAGGCATCGACAAAATGGACCCGGACCAGTCGATTGCCTTCTGCGAGGAACTGTTCGCCGACATGCTCGACGGCGCCCGCCTGATTTCCAACGCCCGCCATCTGCGCGGCTCGGCCGTGTGGCTCAAGTTCAACCGCGTGCTCTGCGAGCGCTGGTTCAAGGACAACATCGTGTTGCTGGGCGACGCCGCCCACACCGCGCATTTCTCCATCGGTTCCGGCACCAAGCTGGCGATGGAGGATGCCGCGGCGCTGGTCAAGGTGTTGACCAGCACCGATGGCGACGTGCCGGCGCGTCTGGCCCGCTACCAGGCGGAACGCGAAATCGAGGCACTCAAGCTGCAAAGTGCCGCGCGCAACCGCATGACCTGGTTCGAGGAGGTCGATCACTACGTCGATATGGAACCCGACCAGTTCGCTTTTGCGCTGCTCACCGGCAGCCAGCGCGTCGGCCACGCCAACCAGAAACTGCGCGACCCGGCCTACACCGAGGACTACGACCGCTGGTTCGCCGCGCGCTGCGGCGTGCCCACGCCCGCCGGCGAAAAGCCGCTGCCGCCGATGTTCACGCCGTTCAAGTTGCGCGGCATGTCCTTGTCCAACCGCGTCGTGGTCTCGCCGATGTGCACCTATTCGGCGACCGACGGCATGCCCGGCGACTTCCATTTCCAGCACTACACGGCACGCGGCCTCGGCGGCGCGGCGCTGGTGATGACCGAAATGACCTGCGTATCCGCCAATGCCCGCATCACGCCGGGCTGCGCCGGCATCTGGAATGACGAGCAGATGGCCGCCTGGAAGCGCATCGTGTCTTTCGTCCATGCCAACAGCCAGGCGAAGATGGCGCTGCAGATCGGCCATGCCGGGCGCAAGGGTTCGACCAGGCTGGCCTGGGAGGGCATCGACCAGCCGCTCCCCGCCGGCAACTGGCCGCTGATCGCACCTTCGGCCTTGCCCTACATTGCCGGCACCTCGCAGGTGCCGCGGGAAATGACGCGCGCCGACATGGACCGGGTCAAGGCCGACTTCGTCGCCGCCACGCGCCGTGCCGCCAGCGCCGACTTTGACATGATTGAGTTCCACGCCGCCCACGGCTACCTGATGTCCTCCTTCATTTCGCCGCTGACCAACCGGCGTTCGGACGAGTATGGCGGCAGGCTTGAGAACCGCTGCCGCTATCCGCTGGAAGTGTTCAAGGCCATGCGCGAAGCCTGGCCGCAGGACAAGCCCATGTCGGTACGCATTTCGGCGCACGACTGGGCGCCGGGCGGTACCACCCCGGACGACGCGACGCAGGTGGCGAAACTGTTCCAGGACGCCGGCGCCGACATCATCCACGTCTCCTCCGGGCAGGTGGTCAAGGAAGAGCAGCCGGTGTATGGCCGAATGTTCCAGGTACCTTTCTCCGACCAGATCCGCAACGAACTGGATGTGCCGACCATCACCGTGGGTAACATCTTCGAGGCCGACCACGTCAACACCATCATCGCCGCCGGCCGCGCCGACCTCTGTGCGCTGGCGCGTCCGCATCTGGCCGACCCGGCCTGGACGCTGCATGCCGCGGCCGAGCAGGGCGTCAAGGACATCGTCTGGCCGAAGCAGTACGTGGGTGGCAAGGTCCAGCTCGAACGCAATCTGGAGCGCGCGGGCCAACTGGCGCTGAACGCATGAAAACCGCCTCCGCGGTGACGCGGCATGCGCTGGTGACCGGTGGCAGCCGCGGCATCGGTGCCGCAATCGCCGGCACCCTGGTCGGTGCGGGCTTCCGTGTCACCGTCACCGGCCGCGACGCGACGGCACTTGCCGAAGTCGCATCACGGTTGGGCGGTGCCCAGCGCTGCCGGGCCGTCACCATGGAGGTTGCCGATGGTGCCGACGTGGAACGTGCGATGGCGGTCGCCAGGGAAGGCTTCGGCCCAGTCGCGGTGTTGGTCAATAACGCCGGCCAAGCGGAAAGCGCCCCCTTCGCCAGGACCGATACCGGCCTCTTCGAGCGCATGTTGGCGATCAATCTCGGCGGCGTGTTTCATTGCACCCGGGCTGTGCTGCCCGACATGCTTGCCGCTAAATGGGGGCGCGTGATCAACATCGCCAGCACCGCCGGCCTGGTGGGATATGCCTACGTGTCTGCCTACTGCGCGGCCAAGCACGGCGTCATCGGCCTCACCCGTGCGCTGGCACTGGAATATGCGACCAAGGGCATCACCGTCAATGCGGTGTGTCCCGGCTACACGGAAACCGACATCGTCAAGAGCGCCGTGGCGAACATTGTCGCCAAGACCGGCCGTGGCGAAGAGGAAGCACGCGGCGAACTGGCCAAGGGAAATCCCATGAAGCGACTGGTCATGCCGCACGAGGTGGCCGACACGGTGCGCTGGCTATGCGGCGAAGGTGCGGCCAGCATTACCGGGCAATCGATCGCCGTCGCGGGCGGCGAAGTCATGTGAGGAGAAGCAGATGAAACACCTTTCCGGAAAACCCCACACCCTGCCGGGCAACCGGCAGGAACTCAAGTCCTACCAGGCGCGCCACATCAGCTATCGCATGGAAGGCAGCGTGGCGCAGATCACGCTCAACCGACCCGAACGCAAGAACCCGCTGACCTTCGACTCCTACGCCGAACTGCGCGAGTTGTTCCGCGACCTGGTCTATGCCGACGACGTCAAGGCCGTGGTATTGAGCGGGGAGGGCGGCAACTTCTGCTCCGGCGGCGACGTGCACGACATCATCGGTCCGCTGACCCAGCTCGACATGCCCGGCCTGCTCGCCTTCACCCGCATGACCGGTGACGTCATCAAAGCCATGCGCGCCTGCCCGCAACCGGTGATCGCCGCCATCGACGGCATCTGCGCCGGCGCCGGCGCCCTGCTGGCCCTGGGCTCCGACCTGCGCCTGGGCACGGCGCGCTCGAAGACAGCCTTCCTGTTCTCGCGCGTCGGCCTCGCTGGCTGCGACATGGGCGCCTGCGCCATGCTGCCGCGCATGATCGGCCAGGGCCGCGCCAGCGAACTGCTGATGACCGGTCGCGTCATGGGCGGCGAAGAGGGCGAACGCTGGGGCTTCTTCAACCGCCTGTGCGAACCCGATGCCCTGCAGGCCGAAGCAACGAAGCTGGCCCATGACCTGGCGACCGGCCCCACCTTCGCCCACGGCATGACCAAGAAGATGCTGCAGCAGGAATGGAACATGGGGGTGGACGAAGCCATCGAAGCCGAAGCCCAGGCCCAGGCCATCTGCATGGCCACCAACGACTTCCATCGCGCCTACCACGCCTTCGTCGCCAAACAAAAGCCCGTGTTCGAAGGCGACTGAGATGGCCGACACGAGCTATCTCGACTGGCCCTTCCTGGAACCGCGCCACAAGGAACTCGCCCTGTCGCTCGACCGCTGGGCGCATGAGCACATCGACGACTCGCCCCATGGGCGCGGCCGGGAAACCGACGACGCCTGCGTCAACCTGGTGCGCACCCTGGGCGCCGCGAACTGGATTCGCTACGCCGTCGGCGGCCAGGACTGGGGCGGCAGCGCCGAGACCATCGACACGCGCGCCATCTGCCTGATCCGCGAGACCCTGGCCCGCCACTGTGGCCTGGCCGACTTTGCCTTCGCCATGCAGGGCCTGGGCAGCGGCGCCATCACGCTGGACGGCAGCGACGGGCAAAAGCGCAACTACCTGCCGCGCGTCGTGGCCGGGACCGCCGTGGCCGCCTTCGCCCTGTCCGAGCCGGACGCCGGCTCGGACGTCGGGGCCATGAGCTGCGCCGCGCACCCGGACGGCGACGGCTACGTCCTCAATGGCGAGAAAACCTGGATCTCGAACGGCGGCATTGCGGACTTTTACGTGGTGTTTGCCCGCACCGGCGAGGCACCGGGCGTGCGTGGCATCAGCGCCTTCATCGTCGATGCCGATACGCCGGGCCTGGAAATCGCCGAACGCATCGAAGTCATCGCGCCGCACCCCCTGGCACGGCTGCGCTTCAACGACTGCCGGATTCCGGGCAAGCAACGACTCGGCGCGGCGGGGCAGGGCTTCAAGCTCGCCATGCGCACCCTCGACATCTTTCGCACCTCGGTCGCTGCCGCCGCGCTGGGCTTCGCCCGGCGTGCGCTTGACGAAGCGGTGCAGCGCGCCACGGCGCGCAAGATGTTCGGCCACACCCTGGCCGACTTCCAGCTGACCCAGGCCAAGCTGGCTGACATGGCGGCCGCCATCGATGCCGCCGCCCTGCTGGTGTATCGCGCGGCCTGGCTGCGCGACCAGGGGCGGACGGTGACGAAAGAGGCGGCGATGGCCAAGATGGTGGCCACCGAGTCGGCGCAGCAGGTGATCGATGCCGCGGTGCAGATCTTCGGCGGACTGGGCGTGGTCAGCGAGGTGCCGGTCGAGCGCCTCTACCGCGATATCCGGGCGCTACGCATCTACGAGGGCGCCACCGAGGTGCAGAAACTGATCATCGCCCGCGAGTTGCTGAAGGACGGCGCGACCGGCTCCCGGCCTTGATCTTGAGAAGGAGACAGTAGTGAAGAACGACCGACAGGAAGTCGCCGCCGAGCCGGCCATCCAGATACTGCAACCGGCTGGATGGGCGGCCCCGAAGGGCTATTCGAATGGAATCGCGGCGCGTGGCCGCACCGTGGTGGTCGGCGGACAGGTCGGCTGGGACGCCCAGTGTCGCTTTCACACCAGCGATTTCGCCGGGCAGGCCAAGCAGGCGCTGCAGAACATCGTCGCGGTGCTGGCCGAGGCGGGAGGGCGGCCGGAACACATCATTCGCATGACCTGGTACGTGATCGACAAGCGCGAGTACCTGGCGTGCTATCCGGAATTGGGGCGCGCCTACCGCGAAGTCATCGGACGCAATTTTCCGGCGATGACCGCAGTGCAGGTGGCGGGGCTGATCGAGGATGCGGCCAGGGTCGAAATCGAGGCCACCGCCGTCATCCCGGATTGAATGGGTCTTGCTGCCAAAACGAGGTTTTGGTGGAGGCCAACGTCAGTCATATCGACGTTAAGCGCGGCGGCCGGAGCTAAAATGCCGCAATGAAAGAAAGCCATTCCGAGTTCCTGCAGATTCGCGACCGCCGCCTGCACGTTCGCATCTGGGGCAGCGACTCGGCACCGTTGATGGTGCTGTTGCACGGGTGGTGCGACGTCTCCGCATCCTGGCAGTTCGTGGTCGATGCCCTGCGGGGAGACTGGCGCGTGGTTGCTCCTGACTGGCGCGGGTTCGGCCTGTCCGAATGGAACAACGACGTTTACTGGTTCCCCGACTACATCGCCGACCTCGATGCCCTGTTACTGCATTATTCGCCACGGGATCCCGTGCGCCTGGTCGGCCACAGTCTGGGCGGCAACGCAACCTGCATCTATGCCGGCATCAGGCCCGAGCGGGTTTCGCGGCTGGTCAATCTTGAAGGGCTGGGGCTGCGTCGCTATCAATCCGACGAAGCCCCCGAGAGGTATGCGAATTGGCTGGACCAGTTGCGCGATACGCCGAGTTTCCGCTCCTATCCGGATCTGCGAGCCTTCGCCGCGCGTTTGCAGCAGGAAAACCCCCGGCTGTCCGACGAGAAGGCGGCGCTGCTGGCGCAATTCATGGGTGAAGACGATGGCGCGGGCGGCGTGCGCCTTGCCGCCGATCCCTATCATCGCTGGGTCAACCCGATCATCTACCGCGTCGAGGAAGCCATGGCGCTATGGCGCCGGATCACGGCGCCGGTGCTTTGGGTAACTGCGCCGGACTCTTTCGTCTTCAAGCAGCTGTTCACCCATGACTCCGCCGACTATCGGGAGCGCATTGCCTGTTTCCGCGATATACGCGAAGTTTCGATAGCCGCTTGCGGGCACAACCTGCATCACGACCAGCCGGAGCAGGTGGCGCGCCTGGTCGAGGAACACTTTCGCGCATGAAGCCGCTCAATGCCGACTTGCACTGCCATTCGACCGTCTCCGACGGACTGTTGGCGCCCGCGGACCTTATAAGGCGCGCCGACGCCAACGGTGTCGAGCTGCTGGCGCTGACCGATCACGACGAACTAGGCGGCCTGGTCGAGGCGCGGGCTGCGGCCGACGAGGTCGGCCTGGGTTTTGTCGACGGGGTCGAGGTGTCGATTTCCTGGGGCGACGACCAGACTGTGCACATCGTGGGCCTTGGCATAGATCCGACCAATCCGGCGCTGGGCGAGGGGTTGCGGCAGATCCGCAGCGGACGTGACGCCCGGGCCGGACTCATGGCGGAGGAACTCGACAAGGTAGGCATTCATGGCGCCTATGAGGGTGCGCTGCGTTATGCCGGCAATCCGGCGCTGGTGAGCCGCTCGCATTTCGCCCGGTTCATTGTCGAGCAAGGCCACGCCAAGGACACCAAGTCGGTGTTCGACTACTGGCTCGCCAAGGGCAAGCCCGGCTACGTGTCGCACACCTGGGCGACGATCGAAGATGCATTGAACTGGATCGTCGGCGCCGGTGGCATCGCGGTGATCGCCCACCCGGGGCGCTACCGATTGTCGCGCACCGAGCGGCGGGAACTGTTCGGCGCGTTCAAGGATCTGGGCGGGCGCGGCATTGAGGTGCTCTCGGGCTCGCAGAAGGACGAAGAAGTAAGCGAATTCGCACGAATCGCCCGTGAATTCGGCTTTCTTGCCTCGCGCGCTTCGGATTTTCACGGACCGGGCGAAAGCTGGATCGACCTTGGCCGCCTGCCTGACCTGCCGGACAATCTGGTTCCGGTCTGGTCCCAGTTGTGACGAGGAAAGACTCGCACGGGTAGTGAAAGCGGCGCAAAGCGCCGGTAAAATTCCCGGTTCCGTCTATAGTCCGCAGTCGCCCGCATGGCCCAACTATTTCATATCCATCCCGAGCATCCGCAGCCGCGGCTGATCAAACAAGCCGCGGAGATCGCGCGAAGCGGGGGCTTGATCGCGCTGCCTACCGATGCCGCCTATTCCCTGGCGGGGGTGACGGGCTATGCGCCGCTGCTGGATCGCATCCGCAGCATACGCGGCGTCGATGAACGGCATCATTTCACCCTGATGTGCCGCGACTTGTCCGAAATCGCCACCTATGCCCGAGTCGACAACACCCAGTACCGCCAGCTGAAGGCCACCACGCCTGGAAGCTATACCTTCATCCTCGAAGGCACACGCGAACTGCCGCGCCGCCTGTTGCATCCGAAGCGCAAGACCATCGGCCTGCGGGTTCCCAACCATCCGCTGGCTCTGGCGCTGCTGGAGGAGTTGAACGAGCCGCTATTGACCTCGACCCTGATCCTGCCGGGCTTCGAGGCACCACTGGCGGATCCCGACGAAATTCGCCAACACCTGGAAAAGCTGCTTGACCTGGTGATCGACGCCGGGCAGTGCGGCACGGCAATGACGACCGTGATCAACCTGACCGGCGCGCAGCCGGAACTGGTCCGGGCCGGGCAGGGGTCGCTGGCGCCCTTCGGGCTGGAGTGAGCCGGTCTGCTAAAATCGACGACTCCCATGAATTTCATCCAGACGCTGGCGATTTCCGCCCTGCCGATCATATTTGCCATCACACTGCATGAAGCGGCGCATGGCTACGCGGCACGGCATTTTGGTGATCCGACCGCCTGGCAGATGGGGCGCATCAGCCTGAATCCGCTGCGGCACGTGGATCTGGTCGGCACACTGCTGGTTCCGGCCCTGATCCTGCTGGTTTCAGCGGGCGGGCTATTGTTCGGCTGGGCCAAGCCCGTGCCGGTGAATTTCGGCAACCTGCGACGCCCCAAGCAGGACATGCTCTGGGTGGCGGCTGCCGGTCCCGGGGCGAATCTGGTCATGGCGCTGTTCTGGGCGCTGGTGCTTAAACTGGCGATAGGAGGTCCCGAGCATGCGTATTCGGAGGCGCTCAAGGAAATGGCGAGGGTCGGCATCAGCATCAATGGCGTGCTGATGGTACTCAACCTGCTGCCGCTACCGCCCTTGGATGGCGGTCGGATCACGGTCAGTCTGCTGCCGGCCCGTGCGGCCTGGAAATTTGCACAGCTCGAGCGTTGGGGTTTCCCCATCCTGCTCGCGCTGCTGTTCCTTGGGGTGCTGGATACCATCCTGCGACCCTTGTTGCGGGTGTTCAACACCCTGATTCGCTCCCTATTTGGTTTTTGACATGTACGCGGAAAAAGTTCTATCCGGCATGCGCCCGACCGGGCGCCTCCACCTCGGCCACTATCACGGCGTGCTGGCCAACTGGATCAAGCTCCAGCACGAGTATCCCTGCCTCTTTTTCGTCGCCGACTGGCATGCGCTGACCACCGCCTACGATGAGCCTGGCACCATCACGGACAATGCGACAGACATGGTGATCGACTGGCTGGCGGCGGGCGTCGACCCGTCTCAGGCGACGATTTTCATCCAGTCCAAGGTGCCCGAACACGCCGAATTGCACCTGCTGCTGTCGATGATGACGCCGCTGGGCTGGTTGGAGCGGGTCCCGACCTACAAGGACCAGCAGGAAAAGCTCGAGCACAAGGATCTATCCACCTACGGCTTCCTCGGCTATCCACTGCTGCAGGCGGCGGATATTCTAATCTATCGCGCCAACCGCGTACCGGTCGGTGACGACCAGGTACCCCACGTCGAGTTCACCCGGGAAATCGCACGCCGTTTCAACCATTTGTATGGGCGCGAGCCCGGGTTCGAGGACAAGGCGCGCGAGGCGGTCAAGAAGCTCGGGAGCAAACGCGCCAAGCTCTATGACCAGTTGCGCACCCGCTATCAGGAAAAGGGCGAAGACGACGCGCTGGAACAGGCCCACGGGTTGCTGAACGAGGCCCAGAGTCTGTCGCTGGGTGACCGCGAGCGGCTCTTCGGCTGGCTGGAGGGCACCCGCAAGATGATCCTGGTCGAGCCGGATGCCTTGCTCACCCATGCCTCGCGCATGCCGGGACTGGATGGGCAGAAGATGTCCAAGTCCTATGGCAATACCATCACGATGCGCGAGGATGCTGAAAGCGTGAGCAAGAAGATCCGCACCATGCAGACCGACCCGGCGCGCGCCAGGCGTACCGATCCGGGCGACCCCGAAAAATGTCCGGTGTGGCAGTTCCATCTGATCTATTCCAGTGAAGAGGTCCGTGGCTGGGTTCAGACCGGTTGTCGCTCGGCCGGCATTGGCTGCATCGAATGCAAGCAGCCTGTGATCGAAGGCGTGTTGCGCGAACAGGAGCCGATGCGGGAACGGGCAAAGATGTACGAGGATGATCCTCAACTGGTCAAGAACATCATTGCCGACGGCTGCGAAAAAGCGCGCAAACTCGCGCAGGAAACCATGCGCGATGTGCGCGAGGCAATCGGGCTCGATTACACGTGATCGAAAACACCAACTTGGGGGCCGCCGTCGTTCCGCCCGCCGTTCTGCCCGCGCCGACTTTTGCGCCAGGGGAGGCCCTGGTGCATCACCTGCCGAAGGTCTATGGCGAGGTGATGGCCGAGTTGCCGCGCGACCTGTACATCCCGCCCGACGCGCTCGAGATCATCCTTGATTCCTTCGAGGGTCCGCTTGACCTGCTGCTGTACCTGATCCGCCGCGCCAACATCAGCGTGCTCGACATCCCGATGGCGCCGCTCACCGCGCAATATCTGGTTTACGTCGAAGCGATGCGCAAGGGCAATCTGGAACTCGCCGCCGAATACCTGCTGATGGCCGCGATGCTGATCGAGATCAAGTCGCGAATGCTGTTGCCGCGTCCGCCCAAGGCGGAAAACGGCGAGCCCGAAGATCCGCGCGCGGAACTGGTGCGGCGCCTGATCGAATACGAGCGCATGAAGGCTTCCGCGGCCAGGCTGGACGAGATGCCGCAAGCCGGGCGCGACTTCGAATGGTTCACGGTGTGGATAGCCGACAAGGTGGCCGAGCGCCAGCCGGAAGTCAGCTTGCACGACCTGCAGGTGGCCTGGCTGTCGCTGATGAAACAGGCGCGGGTGCATCAGCACCACAAGATCCACCGCGAGGAGCTCTCGGTGCGCGAACACATGAGCATCATTCTGCGGCGCCTGCAGGGCGGTGGCTACGTGATGTTCGATCAGTTGTTCGACCTGACGCTGGGCACGCAGGGCCTAGTGGTGAGTTTTCTGGCGATGCTGGAACTGGCGCGCGAGTCGCTTGTCGAGATTACCCAGAACGAGGCCATGGCGCCCATTTACGTGAAGTTGCCCGATGCTGCCGCTATATAAGCCCGACGACTACAAGCGAGTGCTGGAAACCGTCCTTCTGGTGGCGGCGGAACCGTTGCCCCTGTCCGAGCTGAAGAAACTTTTCGATCAGGAGTTTGACGACGACACCTGGCGCACGCTGCTTGACGACCTGCGTCGCGATTGGGCGAGTCGGGGAGCCGAACTGGTGCAACTGGCCTCAGGCTGGCGTTTCCAGACCCGTCCCGAATACCAGTCCTACATCGACCGGCTGAAGAACGACAAGCCGCCGAAATATTCACGTGCCGTGATGGAAACCTTGGCGATCATCGCCTATCGCCAGCCGGTGACGCGCGGCGACATCGAGGACGTGCGCGGTGTTGCCGTGTCGCCGAACATTTTGAAGACGCTCGAAGGACGCGGCTGGATCGATGCCGTCGGGCATCGCGACGCACCAGGACGTCCGGCTTTGTATGCCACGACGCGAAAGTTTCTCGATGACCTCGGCTTGCGCAGTTTGACCGAACTGCCGCCACTTACTGAAATTGAAAGGGTGATCGATCTTGGACAAACCGCAATCGCCGAAGCCTCCCCGGCCGGGCCGCCGGTCACCGACAAACCGGACGCCGGCGGCCTCGACGCCGGGCCGCGGCCAGCCCGGTCAGGGGACGGACAACTCGACCTCGTCGAAACCGAAACGCGGCAAATCGAGCCGCCAGCCGCGCAAGGCGACCCCCTTCCGTCCGCCCAGGGGACCGACGAAACCGGCAACTGATTCGCGTAGCGGTGGTGAAGCGGCGGTCGCTTCCCGGCGGCCGACCCGGCGTGGCGATGCAGTCTTTGCCGATCCGCCGAAGCTGCACAAGGCGCTCGCGGATGCTGGATTCGGTTCCCGCCGCGAACTCGAGGAATGGATCCTTGCCGGGCGCGTCAGCGTCAATGGCGAACCGGCACACGTTGGCCAGCGCGTCGGGCCTGAGGATAGAATTCGCGTCAATGGCAAGCTGGTCCAGCTCAAGTTTCAGTCGCGCCTGCCGCGCGTGCTGGTCTACCACAAGCCTGAAGGCGAGATCGTTTCACGTGACGATCCGGACGGCCGTCCCAGCGTGTTCGGCAAGCTGCCTCGACTGAAGAGCGGGCGCTGGATTTCGATCGGCCGACTCGACTTCAATTCCTGCGGCCTGCTGCTATTTACCAACGATGGCAGCCTCGCCAACCGCATGATGCATCCGCGCTATGAAATCGATCGCGAATACGCCGTGAGAGTGCTTGGCGCGGCCACTCCGGAAATGCTGGAACGCCTTCGACAGGGCGTGCAGCTTGAAGATGGCATGGCCCGCTTCGACCTGATTGCCGAAGCCGGCGGCGAGGGCTCGAACCACTGGTACCGGGTCGTCCTGTCCGAGGGGCGTAATCGTGAAGTGCGGCGAATGTTCGAAGCGGTAGGGCTGATGGTCAGCCGTCTGATGCGCGTTCGCTACGGGCCGGTGCATCTGTCCCCGCGGCTGAAACGCGGCCAATGCCGCGACCTCGAACCCGGCGAAGTCCAGGCGCTGCTGAAACTGCTGCCGCCGGAACGAAGAATCGGACCCGATGCTGGTTTTGCGGTGCACGGCGAAGAAGCTGACGTTGACGCTCTAGCGCCGGACGGCGACAGCGATCGAATTGATTTGGCAGAGAAATGAGGCCTCTGATATAATCTTTCGGCTTTGGTTGGCACCGTTCTCGGGAGAGAGAAGGAATGGGCTTTTTTGGCCCATTTTCTATTTGTGCGATGCGTTTGTGAGTATTCATGCAACTGTCTGATTTGATTGAGACGACTGTAACCGGCTTGGGCTACGAACTGGTTGAATTCGAAACCAGTCCGCGCGCCCGGTTGTTGCGCGTCTTCATCGACAGGCCGGATTCGGAGCAGGCGGAAAGGAGTCGCATCAGCGTTGAGGACTGCGCTGCGGTGAGCAACCAGCTCAGCCGGGTATTCACGGTGGAGAATGTCGATTACGACCGGCTTGAGGTGTCCTCGCCGGGCCTGGATCGCCCATTGGTGAAGCCAGAAGATTACCGCCGCTTCAGCGGCAGGGAAGTGCAGTTGAAGTTGCGCGTGCCGCTGGGCAACCAGCGGAATTTCAGCGGCGTGCTTGAAGGATTGCAGGAAGAGGGCGGCGTTGAATTGGTCTGCCTGAAAGTGAATGAAACACTGCATCGGTTCGCGTTCGAGAATATCGATCGGGCGCGCCTGGTGCCAAAACTGTAGTGGAGTTTCAGTGAAGGCCCGCCTGCGTCAGCGGGCGTTATGCCGGAACTAGAACTGTAGTGGAATTTCAGTGAAGGTTGATGCCCGCGTGAGCGGGCGTGACGCCGGAGCTAGAACTGTGAATTTGAGTTTCAGTGAAGGTTGATGCCCGCGTGAGCGGGCGTGACGCCGGAGCTGAGGTTCTGATAAATGCCGGAGAACTCACATGAGCCGTGAATTGCTGCTGTTGGTCGATGCCCTGGCCCGCGAAAAGAATGTTCCGCGGGACATCGTTTTTGGCGCCCTCGAAATGGCGCTGGCGTCTGCCACTAAGAAGCGCACCAACGACGAAGCCGACGTGCGTGTGGACATCGATCGCGATACCGGCGAATACGAGTCTTTCCGTCGCTGGCTGGTAGTCGCCGATGACATGGTCGAGGATCCCGAGCAGCAGATCGGACTTACTGCCGCGCAGCAGCAGATTCCCGACATCATGCTTGAAGACTACATCGAGGAAGCGCTGGAACCGATCGATTTCGGTCGCATCGGCGCCCAGGCCGCCAAGCAGGTCATCCTGCAGAAAATCCGCGATGCCGAACGCGAACAGTTGCTCAACGATTTCCTCGATCGCAAGGAATTCCTCGTCAGCGGTACGGTCAAGCGCATGGAGCGTGGCAGCGCCATCATCGAGGCCGGCCGCATCGAGGCGCTCCTGCCACGCGACCAGATGATCCCCAAGGAAAACCTGCGTCCGGGCGACCGGGTGCGCGCCTGGTTGATGAAGATCGACCGGCAGGCGCGGGGGCCGCAACTGATCCTGTCGCGCACGGCACCCGAATTCATCATGAAGCTGTTCGAACTCGAAGTGCCAGAGATCGAGGACGGCCTGCTCGAAATCAAGGCCGCTGCCCGCGATGCCGGGATGCGCGCCAAGATTGCCGTCAAGTCGAACGATCCGCGGGTCGATCCGATCGGTACCTGCGTCGGCATGCGCGGCTCGCGCGTGACCGCGGTGACCAACGAGCTTTCTGGCGAACGCGTCGATATCATCCTCTGGTCCGCCGATCCGGCCCAGTTCGTCATCGGTGCGCTGGCCCCGGCCGAAGTGCAGAGCATCGTGGTCGATGAAGAGAAGCATGCGATGGACGTAGTGGTCGATGAGGACAACCTGGCTATCGCCATCGGCCGCGGCGGGCAGAATGTACGGCTCGCTTCCGAACTGACAGGGTGGACCATCAACCTGATGACCATCGAGGAGTCGCAGAAGCGCTCCGAGACCGAACACAGCACGATCCGCGCCCTGTTCATGGAGAAACTCGACGTCGACGAGGAGGTAGCCAATATCCTGATCGAGGAAGGTTTCTCGACGCTGGAGGAAATAGCCTATGTTCCGCTGGCCGAAATGCTGGAAATCGAGGCGTTCGATGAGGCCACGGTGACGGAACTGCGCGAGCGCGCACGCAACGTGCTGCTGACCGAAGCGATCGTCGACGAAGAACAGATGGAAAAGGTGGCCGATGACATGCTCTCGATCGAGGGAATGGACAAGCCGCTCGCCGCGAAGCTGGCCAAGAACGGCGTTACCAATCGCGATGCGCTGGCGGACCTGGCGACCGACGAGTTGATGGAAATGACCGGCATCGATGCCGTGCGGGCGACGGCGCTGATTACTCTGGCGCGCGCGCACTGGTTCGCCGAAGAAGAATGAGAGGTACCGCATGGCTTTGATGACAGTTTCACAATTCGCGACCGAACTGAAAATGCCGGCGCCGGCCCTGCTGGAGCAATTGGCCAAGGCCGGCGTCAGCAAGGAAGCCTCCAACGACACTCTGTCCGAACAGGACAAGTCGCGGCTGCTCGACTACCTGCGCAAGTCGCATGGCGAAACCGCGCCCAAGGCCAAGATCACCCTGACCCGCAAGCAGACCAGCGAGATACGGGCCTCGGACTCCACCGGCAAGGCACGCACAATCCAGGTCGAGGTCCGCAAGAAGCGCGTGTTCGTCAAACGCGATGCCAGTGAACTCGCGGCCGAAGTCGCGGCAGAAGCTGTTGCCGAAGCGTCAGCCGAGGTTCCTGTCGAGGCTCCGGTTGTGACGGCCGAGCCCGTCGCCGTAGCGCCAGCGCCGACTCCCGCTATTGAAGAGGCGCCTGTTTCCGTGCCGGCTCCGGTCGCCGAGCTTGCTCCCGAGACGCCGGTCGCGGCTCCAGTCGCGTCCGTCCGATTGCACATCGATCCGGCACAGCAGGCCCTGAGGGAGGCCGAGTCGAGGCGCCAAGGCAAGCTGTCGGCGATCCAGGCGGCGGAATTCAAGGAAAAGAGCGAGCGCGAGGCAAGGGCCCGCGCCGAGGCGGAGGCTCGTCTGGTCGAGCAACAGGCGCAACTGGCCGCTGCCGAGGCGACAAAAGCCAAGGAACAGGCGGCTGCAGCCGCAGGCGTGTCGGGAACCATCCACAAACCGGCGACCAAGGCGGATGACGGCAAGGCGAAGCCGGCCAAGAAGGACGCCTGGAAGGACGATGCCGCCAAGCGGCGCGCGATCAAGACTCGTGGCGATGCCGGTACGTCCGGCTGGCGCGGTTCGAAGGGAGGCGGCCGTCACGGCGGGCGACACGGCCACACCGAGGAGATCCAGGCACCGCAACCGGTCGAGGCGATCGTGCGCGAAGTGCATGTGCCGGAAACGATTTCCGTCGCCGATCTGGCGCACAAGATGACGGTCAAGGCCACCGAAGTCATCAAGGCCTTGATGAAAATGGGATCGATGGTCACCATCAACCAGGTGCTCGATCAGGAAACGGCAATGATCGTGGTCGAGGAGCTCGGGCACAAGGCTTTCGCCGCGAAGCTCGACGATCCGGACGCTTTCCTAGCCGACGAGGGCGAGCACAAGGACGTGGTGCAGTTGCCGCGCGCGCCCGTTGTTACCGTAATGGGTCACGTTGACCACGGCAAGACCTCGCTGCTCGATTACATTCGCAAGAGCCGGGTAGCCCATGGCGAGGCAGGCGGCATCACGCAGCACATCGGCGCCTATCACGTCGAAACGCCGCGCGGCATGATCACCTTTCTGGACACGCCGGGTCACGAGGCCTTTACCGCGATGCGGGCACGCGGTGCGAAGGCCACCGACCTGGTGATCCTCGTGGTGGCGGCGGATGACGGAGTCATGCCGCAGACCCGCGAGGCGATTCACCATGCCAAGGCGGCCGACGTACCACTGATCGTGGCGGTCACCAAGATCGACAAGCCGGATGCGAACCTCGATCGGGTCAAACAGGAACTGGTGGCGGAGGGGGTGGTTCCCGAGGAATACGGCGGTGACTCACCGTTCGTCGGCGTCTCGGCCAAGACCGGCCAGGGTATTGACGACCTGCTGGAGCAGGTGTTGCTGCAGGCCGAGGTGCTGGAACTGGTGGCACCGGTCGACGCACCGGCCAAGGGGCTCGTGATCGAGGCGCGACTCGACAAGGGCAAGGGACCGGTGGCGACGATACTCGTGCTGTCGGGAACGCTTCGCCGTGGCGATGTGCTCTTGGCGGGCGCTGTGTTCGGTCGGGTACGCGCCATGATCGACGAGAACGGCAAGTCGATCGACTCTGCGGGCCCGTCGATTCCGGTCGAGATCCAGGGTCTTACCGATGTGCCGGCCGCGGGCGACGAGGGCATGGTAATTCTTGACGAGCGCAAGGCGCGCGAGATCGCCCTGTTCCGCCAGGGCAAGTTCCGCGACGTCAAACTGGCGAAGCAGCAGGCCGCCAAACTCGAAAATATGTTCGAGCAGATGGCCGAGGGCGAAATCCGCACCCTGCCGTTGATCATCAAGGCCGACGTTCAGGGCTCGCAGGAAGCCCTCGTGCAGTCCTTGAACAAGTTGTCCACTGCCGAAGTCAAGGTCATGGTGGTTCATGCCGGCGTGGGTGGCATCAGCGAGTCCGACATCAACCTGGCAGCGGCATCGAAGGCGGTTGTAATTGGCTTCAATACCCGTGCTGACGTGGGCGCGCGCAAGGCCGCGGAAAGTCTTGGTGTCGATATCCGCTACTACAACATCATCTATGCCGCGGTAGACGAAGTGAAGGCCGCATTGTCCGGAATGCTGGCGCCCGAGAAGAGGGAAGTCGTGCTTGGCATTGTCGAGATACGCCAGGTATTCCGCATCTCGCGCATCGGTGCCGTGGCCGGCTGCATGGTGCTTTCCGGCGTCGTCAAGCGCAACGCATCGGTTCGACTGCTGCGCAGCAATACGGTGATCCATACCGGAGAACTGGATTCGCTCAAGCGTTTCAAGGACGATGTGCGCGAGGTCAAGGAAGGATTCGAGTGCGGTTTGAGCCTGAAGAACTTCAACGACATCAATGAAGGCGATCAGCTCGAAGTGTTCGAAGTCCAGGAAATCGCCCGTACCCTGAACTGATCGACGATGGCAACCAGACGCGGAACGGGTCACGGATTCGAGCGGTCCGACCGCGTTGCGCAGCAGATTCGCCGGGAGCTGGCCGATCTGCTCCGGTTTCACCTGAAGGATCTGCGCATTGCGCCCAGGTTGATGCTGGTAACCCTTACCGCGGTCGAACTGACGCCCGACTATGCACATGCCAAGGTGTTCTATACCTCCATGGCGGATCCGGCGTCGAACGAACTGATCGCCCAGGGCCTGCGGCATTCGGCCACCTTCCTGCGTCGTGAATTGGGGCGCCGGGTCCGCATTCACCATGTTCCGGAACTGCACTTTGTCTTTGATCCTTCCGTTCAGGAGGGCGCACGACTGTCGAAACTGATCGACGAGGCGGTCGAGTCGGACAAGGACCTGCGTGACGAGTGAGCGAGCCTCGAGTCCAGTTTCGTCGCCCCCCGCGACGGCGCCTCGATGGCGTGCTGCTGCTCGACAAGGCGCTCGGCATTTCGTCGAATCACGCCCTGCAGGCGGCGCGCCGCCTGTTCAACGCGGAAAAGGCCGGGCATACCGGGACCCTCGATCCGCTCGCCACCGGTCTGCTTCCCCTCTGTTTCGGCGAGGCGACCAAATTTTCGGGCGAATTGCTCGACGCCGACAAGCGCTATGTGGCAACCGTGCAGCTCGGCGTCACCACCGATACCGCGGATGCCGAGGGGATGGTATTGGAACGTCGTCCGGTTGACGTCTCGCGCGATAGCGCAGCAGCGGTAATGGAGGCCTTTGTCGGCGAGATCGAGCAGGTTCCGCCGATGCATTCGGCATTGAAGCGCGACGGCAAGCCGCTATATGAATACGCCCGCGCGGGAATCGAACTGGAACGTGCCACGCGGCGTGTGAGCATCCATGAATTACGGCTTCTGGAATGGATGGCGGATCCTGCCGGCGATCGTTTTGTTTTCGAAGTTTGCTGCAGCAAGGGGACCTATGTACGCACCCTCGCTGCCGACATCGGTGCCCGGTTGGGTTGTGGTGCGCACCTCGCGGCCTTGCGCCGTACCGGCATCGGCGACCTCGGTGCCACCCAGGCACATTCCCTGGAGGCGCTCGCGGCGTTGTCCGGCGATGCGCGTGATGCGCTTCTGAAGCCGCCGGACGCCTTGCTGGCCGGCCTGTCGTCCGCGTGTCTGGACCCGGACGACTCGGCACGACTGCGCCAAGGTCAGGCGGTTCGCTGGTCGGCGGAAGGCGGCACGCGATTGCGCGTCTATGACCATGAACAGCGTTTTATCGGCCTTTGTCGGCAGTCTGGCGACGGGTGGTTGCGACCGCAGCGGCTGGTTGCGGGGGTTTGACGTAGATTGGTCACCAATGCTTGATTAGATTGCATTCAAATCGCTATAATCCACGGTTCTCCAAGAGCCCAACATCACAGGATCAGCAAGGAAACCACAATGGCAATTTCCACGAACGACAAAGCCAAAATCGTCACCGACTACCAGCGTGCCCAGGGTGACACCGGCTCTCCCGAAGTACAGGTAGCGCTGCTTACGGCGCGCATCAACGATTTGACCGGCCATTTCAAGGCCCACACCAAGGATCACCATTCGCGGCGCGGTCTGCTGAAGATGGTCAGCCAGCGTCGCAAGATGCTGGACTACCTCAAGCGCAAGAACGCCGATGGCTATCGTTCGCTGATCGAGCGACTCGGCCTGCGCAAGTAGTTTTTACCTGATGCCGGTCCGGGTTGTCCCGAACGCGCGATGTGCTTTGCGCCTTGTGTTGCGCAGGCTTGCTGAACAGGCCGGTACAGCCATGATGGCTGTACCGGCTTTTATTTATTGCCGAAAGGAATCGTTGTGTTGAATCCGATCAAGAAGAGCTTTGCCTATGGTGACCATACCGTCACCCTTGAAACCGCTGAAATTGCTCGCCAGGCTGGTGGGGCCGTCATGGTCACAATGGATGACACGGTGGTGCTGGCAACCGTGGTGGGGGCGCTCAATGCGAAGCCGGGGCAGGACTTTTTCCCGCTGACAGTGGACTACCAGGAACGAACCTATGCCGCCGGTCGCATCCCCGGGGGATTCTTCAAGCGCGAAGGCCGTCCTTCGGAAAAGGAAATCCTGACCTCGCGCCTGATCGATCGCCCCCTGCGTCCGCTGTTTCCGGATGCGTTCTACAACGAAGTGCAGGTGGTCTGTACCGTCATGTCCTGCAATCCCGAGATCGATCCGGACATTCCGGCCATGCTCGGTGCATCAGCCGCGATGTCATTGTCCGGAATTCCTTTCAGCGGCCCGATCGGCGCTGCCCGTGTCGGTTACATTGACGGTAAATACGTACTCTGCCCGACCAAGACCCAACTGGAAAGCACCCAGCTTGACCTGGTTGTCGCCGGAACGGAGGCCGCAGTGCTGATGGTCGAGTCCGAGGCAAAAAGGCTTTCCGAAGAAGTCATGCTCGGCGCCGTGGTTTTTGGTCACGACCAGATGCAGGCCGCGATCAAGGCGATCAACGAACTGGTGGAAGCGGCCGGCAAGCCGGAATGGGATTGGCAGGCGCCCGCCAAGAACGAACCGCTGATCGCGCGTGTCGCCGAACTGGCGGAAGCCGAACTGCGCGAAGCCTATCGCATCACCAGCAAGCAGGCCCGCACGGTGAGAACACGGGAAATCACCAAGAGGACCATCGCCGCGCTGACCGAAAGCGTTGAGAATCCCCCGGACTCCAATCTCGTCGGCAACACTGTATTCGAACTCGAAGCGAAGATCGTGCGCAGCCAGATCCTCAATGGCGAACCGCGCATCGACGGCCGCGATACCCGCACCGTGCGCCCCATCGTTATCCGCAATGGCGTCCTCCCACGCACTCATGGCTCGGCCTTGTTTACCCGTGGCGAGACCCAGGCCCTGGTAGTTGCCACGTTGGGTACCGGTCGCGACGAGCAGATCATCGACGCCCTGCAGGGCGAGTACCGTGACCGTTTCATGCTTCACTACAACATGCCTCCTTACGCCACGGGGGAAACCGGTCGTGTCGGTACGCCGAAGCGTCGCGAAATCGGCCACGGTCGACTCGCAAAGCGCGCGCTGCTTGCCGTACTCCCCTCGCCCGAGGAATTCGGCTATTCCATGCGCGTTGTCTCCGAGATCACCGAGTCCAACGGTTCGTCGTCGATGGCTTCGGTTTGCGGCGGCTCACTGGCCCTGATGGATGCCGGCGTTCCGCTCAAGGCGCCCGTCGCCGGCATCGCCATGGGACTGATCAAGGACGGCGGTCGTTTCGCCGTGCTGACCGATATCCTCGGCGACGAAGATCACCTCGGCGACATGGACTTCAAGGTTGCCGGCACCGAAGACGGCATCACCGCCCTGCAGATGGACATCAAGATCCAGGGCATCACCAAGGAAATCATGCAGGTTGCTCTGGCTCAGGCCAAGGAAGCTCGCCTGCACATTCTGGACAAAATGAAGGGTTCGATGTCCGTTCATCGCGAGGAGGTTTCAACCTTCGCTCCGCGCATGATCCACATCAAGATCAACCCGGAGAAGATCCGCGACGTGATCGGCAAGGGTGGCGCCGTGATCCGCGCGCTGACCGAGGAGACGGGTTGCGTGATCGACATCGAAGACGATGGCTCGATCACCATTTCGTCCGTGAATGCCGATGCGGCCCAGGTCGCGAAAAAGCGCATCGAGGATATCACCGCAGAGGTCGAGGTCGGCCGCATCTATGAAGGCACCGTGTTGCGCCTGCTGGATTTCGGCGCCATCGTCAGCCTGCTGCCCGGCAAGGATGGACTGCTGCACATTTCGCAGATCGCCAGCGAGCGGGTCAATGCCGTTTCCGATTACCTCAAGGAAGGCCAGGTTGTGAAGGTCAAGGTCATCGAAACCGATGACAAGGGCCGCGTGCGCCTGTCGATGAAGGCCATTGCCGCCGAGGTATCCGCTCCAGCGACGACGCAGTAATACGGATCTGTCAGTCAACGAAAAAGGACGCCTCGGCGTCCTTTTTCGTTGACCTCTGGTGTCGGTACCTTATTTTCCGACCTGCTTTTGGCTTCGGCCGCTACGCGTAACGTTCGCTGCGCTCACGTTAGCCTGCACCGAAAACAGGCTGGAATTACTTTCCAACCTGTTTTTCTCGATGTTCTTCAAGCGTCTTGCAGTCGATGCAAAGTGTCGCCGTCGGTCGCGCCTCGAGGCGCTTCAATCCAATTTCGACACCGCAGGAATCGCAGTAGCCGTATTCGCCGGACTCGATGCGGGCGATCGATTCTTCCACCTTCTTGATCAGTTTGCGTTCGCGGTCGCGATTTCGCAGTTCCAGGGCGATGTCGGACTCCTGGCTGGCTCGATCGTTCGGGTCGGCGAACACCGTCGCCTCGTCCTGCATGGTATGCACCGTACGCTCGATGTCTTCGCTCAATTCATCCTTGAGCGACATCAGTATGTCGCGAAAGTGAGCCAGTTGTTTCGAGCTCATGTAGTCCTCGCCCTTTTTCGGGGTGTAGGGCGGGAATTGCTTCTTGTGCAGCAGGTCTTCAGCCATCGCGGAGCATTCCTGATTTCGGAGAATCGGCTTTATAAACGAAACGAACGATGACCGCAAGTGGCGAGTCCGGCACGGCTTGCCGCGTGCTGTGCAATCAATTGCTGTCCAGAATCCCCGACACTTCATTTCACGGCGCAACGCCGTGCCAACTGATTGACCGCGATGGGGCGGGGTCTGTAAAATTGCAACCGTTCGGGGTGTGGCGCAGCCCGGTAGCGCGCTTGCTTTGGGAGCAAGATGTCGAGAGTTCGAATCCCTCCACCCCGACCATCCCTTCTTCCTGTTCCGAGGGCTCCGCGCGGAACGACCTCCTGAAACCTCAGGGATCCAATTCTGGCTTCATGCCGGCGTTCGCCGGTCTGTTCAGTCTTTTCGTGCCAACAATGCCTTCAGGTCGGCAAACGGTGAGTGCGTTGCTCCCGGTTCGCTGGATTGCCCAGATGGTCCGCAACCGGCTGCCTCCATATGCCGCTGATGCTCGTTGTCGTGGCAGTAAAGACAAAGGAGTTCCCAGTTGCTGCCGTCTGCCGGGTTGTTCTTGTGGTCGTGGTCGCGGTGGTGTACCGTCAGTTCGCGCAGGTTGGCGCGGTTGAATTCGCGCGCGCAGCGACCGCAAATCCAGGGGTAGATATTGAGCGCCTGATCACGGTAGCCCCGCTCGCGCGCCTCGGCCGCACGGCGTGCGTCGGCGACGATATTGTCGAGCTTCGACGGGCTACCCGGCTTCATGCACGCTATTTTTCCTGCAGCAGATTGTTCATGCGCTGTGCCCGGCTCTTGGATTCCGCTTTGTTGATCTCGGACACCTGGCGGCCATAGGCTTCGCGTGCTTCCGGACCCTGTTGGGTCGCTTCTATGCTGCGAATGCAGCGCCAGCGCTTGCCGGTCTTGGTAACGATTAGACGCATTTCGTTGCGAGGATGATGCGTGCGACAGTGATAGCAATAGGTCTGATCGGTAGCCATGGGAATAAACCGGAAGCCGGGGGTAACAGGCGCAATTATGCCCCGGTCAGCGCTGTTTGTTCCGTCCTGCGCTAAACTCGTCCAGTGCAATCAACGAGTACCGCCCGTAGCTCATCTGGATAGAGCACCGGCCTTCTAAGCCGGGGGTAACAGGTTCGAGTCCTGTCGGGCGGGCCAGTTTCAGGCAGTGGCAGCGAGAGTAACTACTCCGCTGTGTTGCGACTGTGTAGCAAACTGTGCAATCGATAGCGCAGGAAGGGCGGCGAGCTTGGCATCGATGATTTGCGCGTATGGCCGCAGATGCTCTACATCCAGATGCGTGTAGATTCCCCGCGTGTCCTTCTCTGCCCATCCGCACAACTGATCGATGTACATCTCTGCTACTCCAGCCTGACCGAGCCACGATGCAAATGTGTGACGTAGTCCGTGCCAGGTAAAGCCCGTCCATTCAGATTTCAGCTTTCCATCGACGCGCCATAGCTTGTATTCGCCAAGTCCGGCGCGGTGCATTGCTTTGAACCACGCCTTCCCATACCCCTTTATGGGTTCTCCGTTGACGGAGAACACTCGCGTCAGATGCCGTACAGGCTCGCTTGCAATCTCCCGCAAAACGCTCATGGCCGTGTCGTTGAGAGGTATGACGACTCCCAGCTTCACATCGTTACCGTAGGTCGTTAACGTGCGCTCGGAAAGGTCTACCTGCGACCATTCCAACCCAAACACTTTTCCCTTTCGGAGTCCTGTCGCCAGCGCAAAGGTTGCCGCCAGCCGCAGATGATCGGGAAGTTGTTTTTCCAGTTTGCGCCACTGCTCCACCTTGAGCCATGCTCGACGATGCGGCGGCTCTGGGTAATACCGGAGCTTTGGTACGCCATCGATCCACTTCCATTCGTCGTGCGCCTGGTTCAATATCGACATCACCACCTTTGAATACTTGTTGGCGGTGCTGTTGGCACTGCTGGCGACTCCCGTGACTGGACGATTGGCGGCGATGTAGTCGTCAATCATGTCACGATCGATCTTCCGAATGTCCGCCAGGTCGCCCAGCAACGCATTCCACCAGCCAAGCCGCTGCTTGATGGTGTCGTAACTGGCCTTGTGCTGACTCTCTTTCAGAAATTTCACGACTGCTTCCTTCCAGCTTCGTGGCTTCTTGAACCCCATTCTTTGCTGCAACCAGTCTTCGTGATTTAGCTTCCCTTCGAGTGCTTTTGCGTCTTCGAAGTTGGCAGTCCCAGAAGACTGGCGTACTCCATTGACAACGATCCACCAGTTACGGGTTCCTTCCCTTCGGTATGGCATAAAACCTCCACATCAGAAGGCGCTCTCGCCTTCACAGGATACTGCGATCTGAGCCAGTTCAGTAAGTCATCCTCGATCAATCTCCATTGCCCCTTGACCTTTCCGGCCGGTATTTCTCCGCGAGCCAGCATCGGGTAGAGAACGTCATCACTGACTTTTAGGAATGCGGCGGCTTCGGCCACGGTCATTACGGGACTCATACCGAATCCCTCGAAAGAACCTGTGGTTTCGCGGTCTGGCTGTTCCGCTTCAGCGGATCTTTGCAGAGCATCACCGTGGGACCTGGCCATACGACGTATTGGGGTGATCGTCTGGTTGATGTATTGCGCATAGCTCGCCGCTCCCACCCTTGTACCCGCGCTAGTTAATTGCTGTGCTCGCCAGGTTTACCCCGGTACTGGCAGCGCGTTCGCGGCTAATCGGGCTGTCACAGCAGATCTGCCATAGCCCCTTCTAGAGACACCCAGCGGGTGTCTCTACCAGAGTGACCTTGGCAGGCGTTGACTCATGAATACGGAATTGCCTTCAAAACTGTCGGCGCCTATGCCCTAGGTCATATAGATACATTTATTTCAATGCCATTTAGCTAAATAGCAACGTCATTGGTCACATTGCCGCCCTTTCATCTGACGAAAGGGGGGCGCCATGGCGCTCAAACAGGGCAATGGTCTACAGGGTTGGGAAATCGCGGTCACCAAGAAACTCATCGGAGAATTCCGCCGGCGGTCACGAAGTCTGTATCGGGAGGAATTCGACGACCTCCTACAGGAATGCCTGATGCACTGGCTTGAAGTGCGGCGGCAACTAGTCCCCGATCCGGGCGGTCCGCCCATCGCCTACATGGCGCGGGTCGTGCGCAACAAACTGATCGATATGGCGCGCGAGCGGGAGACCGACAAGCGACGGGGTGACCAGGAAACCGTTTCCCTAGACGATACGGTGGGTGACTCCGAGGATGCACCCACCTATGCCGATCTGGTGGATGCCGAACAGGGGCGCGAGTCGGGTGGGCAAGAATCTTTCGATCCGGCTGACATTCGTATCGACGTTACGGAGGTCATGAACCGGCTCACGCCCGAGCAGCGGCGCCTGTGCGAACTGCTTGGCGCACAAGGCCTGTCCATCAAAGAGGCCTCAGAAAAGCTCCGAATCCCGCGCGCAACGCTCTACGAGGAAATCAAACGCATCCGCAAGATCTTCGCCCAGCATGGTCTGGACGACTATTTGCAGCCCTGATTCGACACTTTGCCGAGGAATTCCGTATGACTGAACCATGACCTGAAACCGCGCCGATTCGATGATCAAATTCACTGTGACCAGCACCAAGGGGGGTGTCGGCAAGACTACGCTCACCGCTAATCTGGGGGCGCTCCTCGCCGACATGGGATTGCGCGTGCTCCTGATCGACGCCGACGTGCAACCCTCGCTATCCAAATATTTCCCGTTGGCGGTGGCGAAACCGGCTGCCGGCCTGACCGAGGTGATCGTGCGCGGCGCGGTCAACACGTCGTGCATCACGGCGACCGTGTACCAGAATCTTGACATCGTGATCTCCGACGATCCCGAGGGCAATCTGCCGCACTGGCTGCTGAATCGCATCGACCGCGGCTTTCGGCTGCGCTTCGCGCTGCAGTCGCCGGCGGTGGTCGAGGCCTATGACTGCGTACTGATCGATACCCAGGGCGCCATCGGACCCTTGCAGGATGCGGCGGTTCTCGCCGCCGACATCCTGGTATCGCCGATCACCCCGGAGATCCTCTCCGCCCGCGAATTCCGCGACGGCACCATGGAGCTGCTCGATCGCCTGGAGCCGGGCGGCGCAC
>NZ_JAFLDR010000069.1 GCF_017302275.1 Sulfuritalea sp. | reverse complement strand
GCAGCGTCGCCTTGTCGGCGGGCAGCTTGTCGGCCAGCTTGTCGAACTGGCTGTCGGGGATGTTGATCGCGCCGGGAATGTGGCCGGGATCGTACTGGCGCGCGGCGGGGCGCGAGTCGATGATCACGACGCCCTTCTTCGGCGGGATGCTGACTTGCTGCCTGACGAAGTCGTAGTCGACCAGCGCCTTGGCGTACCAGCCGTCCCTGGGCTGGATCGCCGCCGCGTCGGCGGCGAAGGACGGTGTCGGATACACCAGCGGGGTGACGCCGAGTGCCGCCGCGACCGCAACCAGCAACGTGATCTTTCTCGCTCTCATCATGATCTCCTTTTATAGAAGAGTGAATTTTTCGGTGGATTCGTTGTAGCGCACCAGCGCATACCAGAGCAGCAGCAGGGCGCCACCGGCAAGCAGCGTCCAGCCCCAACTGCCCCACATCTCGGGCAGGTAGGCCTGGAAACCGATCTTGGTCATCTCCCAGGTCTCGACATTGGTCTCATCGATGGTGGTGAGGCCCAGCTTCTTGAACACCGCGCTGGCGATCGATCCCATCCAGGCGAAGAAGAACATCGTCACCCACAGCTTGAGGTGGCCTTCGCCCATGCGCCACAGCGAACCCGAGGCGCAGCCGCCGGCGAAGACCATGCCGATGCCGAAGATCAGGCCGCCTACCAGCGAGCCGATCCAGAAGGCCGGCGGGATGGCCAGGTAGGGGTCGAGCACCTTCTTCTGGAACAGCAGGGCGGCGATCGGGATGCCGATGGCCAGCGCCAGGATCACCGCCTTGGTCATGTCGCCCTCGGCGGTCATGAAGGGCTCGCGGAAGGCGCGCGCGAAGCACAGGCGCGAGCGGTGCATGATGAAGCCGATGGCAAAGCCCGCGACGACGATCACGGCGCGCGCTACCAGCTTTTCGTCGCTGGAGCCGTACCATTGCGTGGCCCACAGCAGCACACCGACGATCACGGCGAGGCCGAGCCAGGGGAAGTTGCTGCGCAGGCCTTCGGGCACGTCGAGCGCCGGTGGCGCCTGCATGCCCCATTCGATGTGGTCCAGCGTCCATAGCAACAGCTTCAAGCCGATCGCGGCGCCGGCCAAGAGCCCGGCCCACATCGCCCAGCCGGCCGGGGAGGAATGCAACACCGGGTTGAAGAAGCCGCCCGTTGTGCAGCCGCCGGCCAGCGCCGCGCCGATGCCGAGCAGGCTGCCGCCGGACGCGGCCCAGACGTATTCCAGCGGGGGCGGCCGGTTCGGGCTGAACTGGCGTGACAGCAGTGCGGCGGAAAAAGCGCCGATGACCAGCATGATGTTCATCAGCGACATGCGGTGCATCAGGAAGCCTTCGGTCTGCTGCGGAATGCCGAGCACGGGGCCGAGGCCGATCAGGTTGTTGAACCAGTCGCCCCAGAACTTGACGCCGCCAAACACGCCCCAGACCAGGCCCGAGAGCATCAGGCCGATTATGGTCAGCACCAGCAGCATGGCGCCGACGAAGGGCGACCACTCCTCGACGAAGATGGCCTGGTAATCGGCCTTGAAGCCGGTCAGCCAGGTGGAATCGCTATCGCTCATCGCTTACTCCTTGTATCCCTTGCGCGAACACGCAGGCGCGTCGCCCGAAAGGCGACGCGCCTGCGTCAGCCATCTCTGTGGATTAGCTGCAACTTGCCGGGGCGTCGCCGTCCTTGGCGCCTTTGTTGAGGAAGGCCGCGACGTCGTCGAGCAATTCCTGGTCCGGCGTGTCGGCGAACTTTTCGGCCGCCTTGTTGCCCGACTTGATGCTGGCGCGATAGGCCTTGCTGACGTACTGCTTGACCGTGTCCTTGCCCTTGGCATGCTTGTCGGCCTTGATGTAGGCGGCCCATTCGGCCTTGGTCTTGGTGCTCGGGTTGATCGAGCCGATGGGCGCCACCGCGTGGCATGAGGTGCACACGCTGCGGTAGTAGACGCGACCGCGCTTCCAGTCGGCGTCATAGGCGGAGGCCGAGGCGGCGATGACAGAGAGGATGGCGCCGGCGGCGAGGGTCTTGACGAGTTTCATGCGTGTCTCCGTTTGTGGTGGTTGTTAATCGACTTCTTCCCAGCCGGTGATCATGGCCTTGATGTGCGCCAGGGGCGTGTGGCCGGCGGTGGTGAGATAGACGTGGGCGATGAGGAAGGCCAGCATCATGAAGGCGCCGATGGTGTGGCCGAGCGCGACCCATTCCAGCGACAGCCCGCCCAGGCCCCAGGCGGCCCACTTGTCGTAGAACAGGTAGAGCCCGCCGGTGACCCACAGCAGCGGCCCGACGCAGAGCAGGATGAACAGGTAGGCCAGGCGCTGCAGCGGGTTGTGCTTGCGCAGCGTGGTCAGCTTGAACGGGTGCGGCGCGTCCTTGAAAATGCCCACCAGGTAGTACTTCATCATCGCCACCACCTTCTCGGTGGTCGGGATGTATTGCTTCCATTCGCCGGTGGTGAAGTGCCAGAAGATGGCGAACACCCACAGGCCGATCAGCGTCCACGCCGCCGTGGTGTGGTAGGCCACCGCCTTCTCGAAGCCGAAGATGGTGTAGGTGCCGTGGATGTCGAAGGCGGTGAGCATCAGGAAGATGATCAGCGCCGCCTGCGACCAGTGCCAGAAGCGTTCGAAGCGCTTGAAGACATAGATTCGTTCGGACATTTTCAGCTCCTTAATGCTTGCGGGCGGTGACGATGCGCAGGGCGCCGTGACCGATGACGCCGAGCAGGGTCAGCAGGACGATGGCCCAACCGGCGGTGTCGACCAGCTTGTTGTTGTCGCGCGCGGGCAGATACACGCCCTGGATGCCGGTGAGGCGCCCGTCCCGGGCGTGGCATTCGACGCAGCCCATGGCCTTTTCCTTGGGCGCGACCATGTGCGTGATCGGCCAGGACATCTCGGTCTTGATGAAGTCGACCTTGCCGGACCACGGCGCGCCCGAATCCTTCATGCCGGTGGCGATGGCCTTGTCCCAGTCGAGGTTCTTCCAGTAACCGGTATCGTCGTTGCCGGCGGTGTGCGGCGTGATCAGGGTCTTGTTCACCGGGTCGTAGGGCTGCGAGCCGCGGAACACCTTCATCGGCCAGATCATCGACTTGCCGTCGGCCGGGCTGCCGCCCATCCTGTTGATCGGCGTGCGCTGCTCGGTCTTCTCGATCTTGTCGGTGAGCAGGGTGTATTGCACGTTGCCGTTGAACCAGGCGTACTCGGGCTTGACGTTCTCGGCCAGGGTGAAGTCGCCCTTGCGCGATTCGTAGGTGATGCGGCCCTTGGCATCCTTGAGCACGATGTGCTTGCCGTCCTTGTCGCGCTTGCCGGCGGTGGACCAGTCCCAGGTCAGCTTGGTGGCGACGCCGCCGCGCGCATAGGTCGGGATGTGGCAGGTCTGGCAGGCAATCTTGGTCGCGTGGTGGTTGAGCCGGGCTTCCTTCTTGTGCGGCGCGTTGTCGTGGCAGGCAACGCAGGTGGCCGGGTTGCCGCTACCGGCCTTGCCGCGCACCTGCACGCCCTTGTCGTCCTTGGCGGTCGGTGTGTAGCGGCTGCCGGCGACATCGTGGCTCGATGTCTTGTGGCAGGTGCCGCAGGTGAAGTCCAGGCCCTCGGCATCCATGTGCACATCGACGTCCTTGGTCGGCGCGGCCAGCGAACTGTCCATGTCGCCGTGCTTGACGCCGTCGCCGCCGCCGCCGTTGAAGTGGCAGGCGCCGCAGGTGTCGCGACTCGACTTGCCGACCTTCTGCGCGATCTTCGACAGGTCGATGCCCTTGATGATCTTGCCGGAGCCGGGCGGGTATTCCGTGTCCTTGGTCACCGGATTGCCGGCGAAGCCGGGCGGCTTCTTGTAGTTGCCGGTGGTGTCGTGGCAGGCCAGGCAATCAACGTTTTCCTGCTTGGCGAAATCGAAGTTGGCGTCCTTCCAGCCGTAGCCGACGTGGCAGGAAGTACAGGAGGCGTAATTGGAGGCGATCGAGATGCAGAAATTGTTCAGCACCGTCTTCTTGCCCAGGGTCTGCTTGGTCTCGGGATTGAGGAACTCCCATTTCCAGTGCTTGGTGCGGTGGATCTGGCCGGCGGCCTCGGTGTGGCATTCGAGGCAGGCCTTGGTGACCTCGGGACCGGAGTCGAAGGTCTTCTGCAGTTGCTTGAATTTGGCGTGGTCGGCGGTGGTCGTGAGCTTGAGCGGCTTGGGCTCCGGCTTGGCCTCCTCAGCCAGCGCATGGCCAGTGGCGGCCAGCCAGCCGGCGCAACACAACAGCAACGCGGCGTGGGTAATTGCGGTTTTCATGACACCTTCCCAAAAATTGAGGAAACCCGAACAGTACAATAATTATCTTCTGATATACCGATGCGGTTTTGACCAAGGTCAAGGACGCGACGATCTTTTCATGGTCGCCAGGATCGTGGTTCTCGGCCGATTATCCGATAATAATCAGCGCGTTGAGGTGGTGCTTCGGCCTTTCTGCCGGTATCCGGGCCGTGGCACCAGGCACTGCCAGGCGAGCGGCAAGCCGAGGGCCGCTCAGGCCGACTGCTTGATAGCCAGCACGGCCTGGTTGCGCAGGGTCCGCAGCAGCGAAAGCTCCCGTTCCGGGATCATGATGTCGCCGGCGTTTTCGCGATCCGCGTAGATCAGGGCGACCGGGTTGTTCTTGATCGTCAGGGGCAGCAGGACGAATGTTTTCGCCGTTACGGTACGGCGATGCCATTCCGGAATTCGGGCCTTGATCTGGTCGTCGTCGACGTTGCTGATCAGGACATCGACGCCCTTGCCCAGCGCCGCGAGAAAAACGTCGGGTGGGCCCTTCAGCGGGAAACGGAAGGTCTTGAGGACCTCGTTGGCGTCCGGGCCGAAGCCGAAGCGACCGGCCATGGTGTTGGTCTTGGCATCCCTGACACAGAGCAGGACGCGCTGGAAGCGCATGGCGCGATACATGGTTTCGAGGATGATGCGCAGGATGTCGTTGAGCTTGAAATCCTCGACGAGGGTGTTGCTGATGTCCTGGATGCCGGCGGCGAGGATCGACTGGCCATCGACTTCCTCCGCGCCATCACCGCCGGCCTGGGGCATTGCCGCGGTGACCACGGCAGCCCCGAGGATCGTTGCGCCCAGGGTTGTCGTCGAGGCTTCGGATTCGCCCTCTTTCTCGGGGCTGGCCATGCCCTGGCCGGATATCGCCTTGACCTGCCTGCCGAACGCCGTCTGGCCAAGATTGATCCGCACCACCCGGGCGAATTCGTTCAGTTCGCCATGGCAGCGCCCCACCAGTTTCTGGACTTCCGCCTCGTTGATGCCGACATGTTCGCCGAAGCGGGCGATCAGCTTGGCCATGGCTTTCTTCTGGTCGCCGGGGTGCTTTCCCGCGATCACGTCACAGATCTCGTTCGCTGCCTGGGCAATCACCCGCATCTTGTCTTCGAGGGTGTGCGGCCGGGATATCGGGCCGCTTTCCATGTGATGCATGCTGCGCACGATGAGTGTGGGAAAGCCCCAGGTCCGTGCGGTGCCGATCCCCAGTTCCTCGAAGGAGATGCCGAGGACCAGGGCCGACGCCTGCTGTTCCGTGAGCTGCTTTTGCTGCATCTCGCGACGGACTGCGGCGGATTCCTCCGGAAAATAGAACTGGCTGAGGATGCGGCCGAGGGAATGGAACAGGCCGCAGATGAAGGATTGTTCGGCATCGTGCGCGCCGAGCTTCTTGCCGAGGTCGCGCGCCATCAGCGCGGCGAAGTTCGACTGGATGAACTCCTCCATCAGATGCTGCTTCGCCGACGTATTTTGCAGGTGCTCGAACATGAGCACCGTGATCGCCAGGTTGCGCACGGCATCGAAACCCAGCACCAGGATCGCGCGCGACACCGTGCTGATGTTGCCGGCGCCGGCCGAACGAAAGTAGGCCGAATTGACCAGCTTGAGCAGCTTGTTGGTCAGCGCGAAGTCGCGCAGGATCGCACCCGACAATTTCTGGATGCTGTCGCGATCGGACTGGGCGATGCGATTGATCGCGCTGACCGATTCCGACAAGGCGGGGAAATCGCTCTTGTGGCGCATCCGGCGCAGCAGGAAATCGAGGGTGCCGCTTGTCGAACCGTCCTTGTCCTGCACTTCCGGATTGAGGAAGCCGTCGATCGCCTGGCGAAACGCTTCGGCGGAGGGATAGCGGGCATCCGGATCGCGCGCCGTGGCGGTGTGCAGGATGGTGGCGATGCGGTCGTCGACGTCGGCATCGCCGTCGCGCGGAATTTCGATGTCCTCGTTGGCCAGGCGGAACATCACCTGATAAACGTCGCGGCCGGCAACCGCGCGGCGGCCATAGATCATTTCGAACAGCACCAGTCCGGCGGCAAACACATCGGCCTGCGGTCCGATCCTGCGCTCCATGATGTATTCGGGCGCCATGTAGGACGGGGTGCCGGTGTATCCCGCCTGCCCATCCTCCTTGGCCGCCACCTCGGCGGCAATCCCGAAGTCCATCACCCGCGGCCGGCCCTGGTCGTCGACCAGGATGTTGCTCGGTTTCAGGTCGCGGTGCACGATGCCATGCCGGTGGGCTTCCGCGATCGCGTCCAGGACCTGGCCGACGATGCTGGCGGCTTTGCTGGCGGTCAGCTTGCCGGCTTCACGGATGGATTTTTCCAGCGTCTTGCCGGCTACGTATTCAAAGACCAGGTAAAGGTCGCCGCCTTCCTCGCCGGCTTCGAACACCGGCACCAGATTCGGATGGCGCAACTGGCTGATCGCCCTGGCCTCGGCAAGCAGGGTCTGGTTCTGCTCGGGATCCGGGCGCGTGAAGTGCAACGTCTTGATCGCGACCTCGCGCAGCAGTTGCGGATCGCGTGCCAGGTAGACGACGTTCTGCGCGCCCCGGCCAAGTTCCCTGACGATGTCGAATCGGCCGATCTTCATGTGCAGCGCTGTCGCTCCCGGGGCATGCGCGGGGGTCATCGATCCCGGCGGCTGGCGGTCCGATTCTATAGTGGATCGCGCAGGGGCTCACGGCCCGACTCGCGCCGACGGCGCTGCCGCATCGACCCCGCCGCCTGCGGCGCGGCGCGATGTCCGCTCAGGAAAGTTGCGCGATGTCCCGCACGGCGCCGGTGTCCGCCGAAGTGGTCATCGCCGCATAGGCCTTCAGCGCCGACGAGACTTCGCGCTGGCGGCCGAGGGGCTTCCAGGCGCCCTGTTCACCTGGGCCGCGCGCTTCCATCGCGGCACGCCGTGCCGCCAGCGCCGACTCTTCGACGGCGAGGTGGATGCGGCGGTTCGGAATGTCGATCTCGATCGTGTCGCCTTCCTCCACCAGGCCGATGGCGCCGCCGGCGGCCGCTTCGGGCGAGGCGTGGCCGATCGACAGGCCGGAGGTGCCGCCGGAAAAGCGGCCGTCGGTCAGGAGCGCGCAGACCTTGCCGAGGCCCTTCGATTTCAAATACGAGGTCGGGTAGAGCATTTCCTGCATGCCCGGTCCGCCCTTCGGCCCTTCATAGACCACGATCACGATGTCCCCGGCGACGATCTGGTCGCCAAGGATTTTCTCGACCGCCTCTTCCTGCGACTGGCAAACGCGGGCGCGGCCGGTGAAGCGGAGGTTCGACTCATCGACGCCGGCGGTCTTGACCACGCAGCCCTTCTCGGCGATGTTGCCGAACAGCACGGCCAGCCCGCCGTCCTGCGAATAGGCGTGGGCCCGGTCGCGGATACAGCCGTTGGCGCGGTCGAGGTCCAGCGTCGGATAGCGGCGCTTCTGCGAAAACGCCACCTGGGTCGGCACGCCGCCCGGCGCCGCGCGGTAGTACTCATGCACGGCGGGCGTGTGGTTGCGCTTGACGTCGCAGCGATCGAGCGCCTCGCCCATGCTCGGATACAAGACCGTCGGGCAGTCGCGGTTGATCAGTCCGGCGCGATCGAGTTCGCCGAGGATGGCCATGATGCCCCCCGCCCGATGCACATCCTCCATGTGGTACTTCTGCGTCGCCGGCGCCACCTTGGCCAGGCAGGGCACCTTGCGCGACATGCGGTCGATGTCGGCCAGGGTGAAATTGACCTTCCCCTCCTGCGCCGCGGCCAGCAGGTGCAGCACGGTATTGGTCGAACCGCCCATGGCGATGTCGAGCGCGATCGCGTTTTCGAACGCAGCGAAGCTGGCGATCGAGCGCGGCAGCACCGAGGCGTCGTCCTGCCCGTACCAGCGCCGGCAGAGATCGACGACGACGCGGCCGGCCTTGCGGAACAGCATTTCGCGGTCGGCATGGGTCGCCAGCAAGGAGCCGTTGCCGGGCAGCGAGAGGCCCAGCGCCTCGGTCAGGCAATTCATCGAATTGGCGGTAAACATCCCCGAGCAGGAACCGCAGGTCGGGCAGGCGGAACGTTCCATCGATGCCACGTCCGCGTCGCTGTTCTTGCTGTCGCCGGCCTCGATCATCGCGTCGATCAGGTCCACCATGCGGTACTCGCCGTGCCACTTGACCTTGCCGGCTTCCATCGGTCCGCCGGAGACGAATACGGTCGGAATGTTGAGCCGCAGGCTGGCCATCAGCATGCCCGGCGTGATCTTGTCGCAGTTGGAAATGCACACCATGGCGTCGGCGCAGTGGGCATTGACCATGTATTCGACCGAGTCGGCGATCAGCTCGCGCGAGGGCAGCGAATACAGCATGCCGCCATGGCCCATGGCGATGCCGTCGTCCACCGCGATGGTGTTGAATTCCTTGGCCACGCCGCCGGCCGCCTCGATTTCGCGCGCCACGAGCTGGCCGAGGTCCTTGAGGTGGACATGGCCCGGCACGAACTGGGTGAAGGAGTTCACCACGGCGATGATCGGCTTGCCGAAATCCTTGTCCGTCATGCCGGTGGCGCGCCAAAGCGCGCGGGCGCCGGCCATGTTGCGGCCGTGGGTGGAAGTGCGGGAACGGTAGTCAGGCATGGGAGGAACTCCTGCAAGGGGCGCGGCCGTGCCGCGCTAGAATCGCAAATTCTAGCCGAATCCCCCTGGGAGGCTTGTCCGCCATGCGCCCGCTCCTGCCTCTCGCGCCGTTCCTGATTGCCATTCTCGCGATTCCGGTTTTTGCCCAGGGACCGGGGATGCCTGCCCGCGATGGCGACGAACTCCTGGCCCGCGCCGCGGCCAACTCGCGCCGCATGCCCGAGGCCCAGCGCCTCGGCGCGCATGTCGAGCGCACGCGCGACGGCCGCAGCTTCGCGCTGGTCTGGCGCCCGCCGGGGCCGCCCGCCGGATGGATCGTCACCCTGCACGGCAGCGGCAGTTGGGCCCACGACGAGATCGCGCTGTGGCAGCCTTTCGCGCGGAAACGCCAGCTCGGCATCATCGCGCTGCAATGGTGGTTCGGCGGCGGGCAGCAGATGGCCGACTATTACGCACCGCCCGAGATGCGGCGCGAACTCGAAGGTCTCATGGTGGCTGCCGGCGCCCGCCCGGAGCACACCCTGCTGCACGGGTTCTCGCGCGGCGCGGCCAACCTCTACGCGCTGGTGGCGATGGACAGCCGCACGCCGCGCCCGCTGTTCCGCAACGTCGTCGCCAATTCCGGAGGCATGTCCGCCGACTTCCCCATGAACCGCGAGATCGAGCACGGCCGCTTCGGTGCCTCGCCCTATGCCGGAACACGGTGGTGGCTGTACTGCGGCGGCGGCGACCCCAATCCCGGGCGCGACGGTTGTCCGGCGATGCGCCGCAGCCAGCAGTGGCTGCGGGACAAGGGCGCAACGGCCGACCTGAGCGAAGACTCCGGCGGTGACCACGGCGGCTTCCATCGCCGCGGCCAGAACGTCGAAGGCGCGCTCGACTGGTTCCTCGGCGCCCGCTGATTTGCCCCTCGGGCGCCGTATCGCGAGCGCCGACTTTTGATCGGCCGGCCCACCGGCTTGCTCCGCTCACTGCGCCAAACTGCCGCGAACGATCGCCGCCGACCCTGACGGGCCGTTCAGCGTTCGAGGGGTTGGCGGTCAGCCATGCGGAGTGCTGCTGCGGCTGGGTAGGTCGCGATTGATGAGTACTCTCGGCCGAAGCTGACGGTGGTTGGCAAGCCATAAGAGCATGACTCCGTCTGCTTAAGAGACGTAGGTTTCTGATACGCCGCAGGCGCCACTATTGATATTTCCGTAAAACATGACAACTTTTGATCATCTGAAACGTTGTATCTCCAATGGTGATATTGGAGAATGTTGTCATGGCACAAAAGCGGTTAAGCGACGCAACAAAGAAGCGATTGAAGGCAGGCCGGATGCTGCTCGCGGG
>NZ_JAFLDR010000068.1 GCF_017302275.1 Sulfuritalea sp. | reverse complement strand
GCAGGCGGTTGTCGCGCAGGTCGTCGTACAGGGCGCCCTCCTCCGCGTCAAGAAGAACAGAGGAATCCAGGTTCTATCACCCCCGAGTTCTCTTGGTTCCCTGCCGTTAGTCTGGCAGATTCCGCCACCCGCAACTGCGGGAAGCGATGCCAGGGAACCGGCACGCATGCAGACGAGAGTCGCAAGCGCGTGTCGAGGTGCCGGGCCGACACGCAGCGAAACATACCCCGCATTGTGTGCCGGCTAGTATTGCTGTCTAATACAAATGGGGCAAGCAGATACCAACAGGGTAAGGGATCTACTAGGGTGGGGGGCTAATGGCAAACTTCAGGGCCAGGGTCTGGATGACGTTGATCGGGGTGGCTGTACTGTCATCCATTCCGGTTTTCGTTGTCGCAGGAAGCGGTGGCGGGATGGGGGTAGCGCTTGGCGGGATGGTGCTGGCAGTCAGCATTGCAGCCCTGGCTGCTTATTTTCTGGTATCGAGTATCGGCCGCCCACTGGATCAGTTGTCCGGTCATATCGGGCAGGTGGCCAAAGGCAATCTGAACGTGACACTGCCCGCATCGGTTGGCGATGATGCGGGCAATGTTTTTTCCGCATTTGCCAGCATGGTCTCGAACCTGCGCAGGTCCATCTCCGAGGTGAGCCAGTGTGCATTGCAGATTGCTTCAACAGTCAATCAGCTGAGCACATCGGCGGCAGCGATCGCCGACAAATCCCTGGTCGCATCCAAACGTTGCTCGAGTGCCGCCGCCGCTAGCGAGCAGATGGCAGCGACTGCCGGGCATATCGCAACAAACTGCGTTGAGGCATCACATGCTGCATCGGCGGCGAACGAGGCGGCGAATGTTTCGGCATACGTTTCCATGGAATCGATCAATTCCATCCACGCCATTGCCGAGCTGATCAAGGATTCATCGGAACGTATCGGTAGGCTGGGCGAGAGTTCCGAACAGATTGGTGCCATCGTTTCAACGATCAAGGATATTGCCAATCAGACCAACCTGCTGGCGCTCAATGCCGCTATCGAGGCGGCGCGGGCCGGCGAGACGGGGCGCGGTTTTGCCGTGGTGGCGGACGAGGTGAGAAAGCTGGCAGAACGTACTACGCAGGCAACCCAGCAGATTACCGAGATGATCAAGCTCATCCAGGGCGAAACCCAGAGTGCAGTCGATACCATGAAGCAGGCGGTGCATGAGGTGGAGAAAGGCGTTGAGGATGGCGCGCGCTCAAGCGAATCGATCTGCGAAATACTCGGCAAGATCACTGAGTTATCTGACGATATCAGCAAGATCGCCACTTCCGCTCAGCAGCAGAAAGCGGTCACCGACGACATCAGTTCAAGTAGCCAGCAGATGAGCACGATGGTCGACGGGTCGGCACAGGAGGCAAGTACCGTGGCGACGGCGGCGATGACCCTGTCTCGGCAAACGGATCATCTGTCCCGGTTGGTCAAGGGTTTCACGTTTTGACTGTTCCGGCTTGCTTGCCGGGGTTGCAGATCGCGTAGGCCGTTCCTGTTCATGGAGGGAAAGATGTCAGCCAGCAAACCAAAACTTGCCATGTATTGGGCAGCTTCCTGCGGCGGATGTGAAATCGCCCTGGCCAATATTGATGAGGTCTTGCTGGAAGTTGATCATCATTTCGACTTCATGTTTTGTCCTTGTCTGCTCGATACCAAGACAAAGGACATCGAGGCGCTGCCGGATGGCGATATTTTCCTGACCCTGTTCAACGGTGCGCTGCGTACCGAAGAAAACAAGGAAATGGCAGAGTTGTTGCGCAGGAAGTCGAAGGTGTTCGTCGCTTTCGGCGCTTGCGCCGCTACGGGGGGCATTCCCGCTCTGGCCAATCAGCACGGTTTGCAGCACCTGCTGGACACGGTCTTTCTGAATGCGCCCAGCGTCGAAAACGCGGCGCGGTTGATCCCTCAACCGATCTGCCATGTAACCGACGGGGAACTGGCATTGCCGGCCTTCTTGCCGCGCGTGCTGGCCGTGCATGAAGCTGTGAGCGTTGATTACACCATGCCCGGTTGTCCTCCGGAGCCGGAACAGATCATCGCCGTCATTCGCCATGTGGCTTCCGGTGCGCCCTTGCCACCGCTTGGCACCTGGCTGGGTTGCAGCAGCCGCGCCGTTTGCAGCGAATGCCCACGGGAAAAACGCGGCGTGCTGGCAGCGCGGTTGTTACGGCCCTATGAGGGCATACCGGAAACCGGTTGGTGTTTGGTCGAACAGGGGTTCGCCTGTCTTGGACCGGCCACGCGTGGCGGTTGCCATGCCCTTTGTCCGACCGCCAATATGCCCTGCACCGGCTGCTATGGTGCCCTCGATGCGACCGCCGACCCCGGCGCCAGCGCGCTGACGGCACTGGCGGCGGCGGTCGATCCCGGCAAGCTGGCTGGCAAGGGCGAAGAGGACCTGCATCGGCGAATCAAGCATGCGCTATCCGGCGTGGCTGACCCGCTGGGCACTTTCTATCGCTATTCACTGGCAGCGACCGTGCTCGCCGAGCGCAAGCCGGAGGTGGAGCAATGACTCGACGAATCACCATCGATCCGATCACACGACTGGAAGGCCACGGCAAGATTGAAATTTTTCTGGACGACGCCGGCGACGTTTCCTCAGCGTATTTCCAGATTCCGGAACTGCGCGGTTTTGAGTCCTTCTGTGTCGGACGCCATGCCGAGGAAATGGCCAATATCACCAATCGCATCTGCGGCGTTTGCCCGGAAGCTCACCACATGGCGGCAGCCAAGGCCGTCGATGCAGCCTTCGGCGTTACCTGCCTGCCGGCGGCAAGGCGCATTCGCGAATTGATCTACATGGCGTTTTTTGTCACCGATCACACCACGCATTTCTACTGCCTGGGTGGGCCGGATTTCATCGTTGGCCCGGATGCTCCGGCCTCCGAGCGCAATATCCTGGGGGTCATTCGCAAGGTGGGCGTCGATATCGGCCTGCAGGTCATCAATTGCCGCAAGCGCAACCACGAACTGATCAAGCGTCTGGGCGGCCGCGGCGTGCACTTGTGCGGGGCGTTGCCGGGCGGTTGGTCGGTGGCCCTGAGCGAGGAAATGCGCCGGGATTTTCTTGACTGTGCCAAGGAAAACATCGATTTCGCCCGTTTCTCGCTGAAAACGTTCGACGACATCGTTCTCAAGGATCAGGCTTATCTTGATCTGATGTTTTCCGACTTGTATCGCCACGAAACGCACAGCATGGGTACGGTCGATGCCGGGATGGCACCCAATTTCTACGAGGGCAGGATTCGTGTCGTCGATACACTGGGAAATGAAGTCGTCCTCTACGATCCCAAGGATTACCTGAGCCACATCGCCGAACACGTCGAGCCATGGAGCTATCTGAAATTCCCCTATCTGAAGAAATTCGGCTGGAACGGCTTTGTCGATGGGCAGGAGAGCGGCATTTACCACGCCACCCCGCTGGCACGCCTCAATGTCGCCGACCGCATGGCCACACCGCTTGCGCAGGCTGAATTCGAACGTTTTTTCGACACCTTCGGCGCGCGGGGAAAGGCCGCCAATGGCCGTAACCTGCCGGTTCATCAGCGCCTTGCCACGCACTGGGCGCGGTTGATCGAGTTGCTCTATGCCGCAGAGCGCATGCAGGAGTTGCTCGAACACCCTGAAATCTGTGATCCAGCGGTCCGCCAGGTCGTCGAGGCGCGGGCCGGCATAGGCATCGGCTCGGTCGAAGCCCCGCGCGGCACGCTGACCCACCATTACGAGACCGACGTACGTGGTGTGCTCACCAGGGTCAATCTGATCGTCGGCACAACCAACAACAATGCCCCGATCTCGCTTTCAGTGATGAAGGCCGCCAAGGGGCTGATCAAGGGTGGCGTGTTCAGCGACGGCATCCTGAACCAGGTGGAAATGGCTTTCCGCCTCTATGATCCCTGCTGCTCGTGTGCCACGCACGCACTGGGCAAGGCACCGCTAGAGGTTAACCTGCGCGCCGTCGACGGATCGCTGCTCGATCAACAGGTGCGGGGATAAGCGACCATGCGCAGTACAAATGGCGACTGCGTCGTTATCGGCCTGGGTTGCCCTTTTCTAAGTGACGATTCCATCGGTCCGAGGGTAATTCGCGAACTGGCAGCCGGAGTGGAAGAGTCATGGAGGCTGGTGGAATCGCATGCCGGCGGCTTGTTGCTGCTGGAGGAACTGGCGGGTGCAACGCGGGCCATCATCGTCGACGCACTACTCGACAGCCGCCGCACGCCGGGCGAGGTGGTGGTGGCGGGCATCCACGGCAGCAGCCAGAATGCGGCCTGCGGCCACGACTGCACACTGCTGCAGGCGCTGACCATTGGCCGCGCCATGGGCCTGGATCTGCCCACCGACATGAATATTCACCTGGTCGCGGTGGTGGCTGACGACGTCACCACGTTCGCTGAAAACCTGTCACCCCGCGTCGCCAGCGCCCTGCCGGAAGCCTGCCGGACAGTACGTTTGCTGGCCCGAGGGTCTCTCTTTGCCAACAAGGAGGCTGCATGAGTTCCCGAGCAAGAACCGCCGTCATTCTTTGCACCTGCAGCGGCATCATCGCAGAGCGGATCGACTGGGAAAAAGTTCAGAAACTGCTTGCCGGCCACCCGACCAGGCCGGTTTTCCGGGTCGACCAACTCGCCTGTGGTGCCGACAACCTCGAACAGCTGGAAACCTGGCTGAAGGAAGAAAAGCCTGAACGCGTGGTCGTCGCCGCCTGTTCGCCACGCGATCATGAAGCGACTTTTCGGCGGCTGTTGATCGGGGCCGGCATCAACCCGTATTTCCTCCAAATGGTCAACGTCCGTGAGCAGGTTGCCTGGGTGACCGCCGATCCCGTGCAGGCAACGGCGAAGTCGGCACGTCTGTTGTCGGCGGCGCTGGATCGGGTACAGCGGCAAGAGCCGCTCGTCGCGCGCAAGGTGCCGCTGCGCACCGAAGTAGCGATCATCGGTGCCGGACCGGCCGGCATGCAGGCGGCGCTGACCCTGGCGCGCGCGGGGCGCAAGGTGACCCTGATCGAGAAGGAACCCTTCATCGGCGGGCTGCCCGTTCGCTATGAGGAACTTTTTCCGAATCTCGAATGTGGTCCGTGTTTGCTGGAGCCGGTGATGGGCGAATTGCTGCATGGCCACGAAAGTGAGTACGTTGATTTGCTGACGCTGGCCGAGGTGACCGCAGTCAAGGGCACCTTCGGCAACTGGACCCTGACCGTCAAACAGCGACCACGCTTCATCAATCCGGATTTATGCATCGGCTGCATGGCCTGCGCTGCCGTCTGCCCCGAGCACCGGCCGCACGCGTGGAATGCTGCAGGCGAACTGGCCGCGGTCGATGCGCCTTTTGCCGGTGCACTGCCCAATTTCCCGCACATTGATCCGGCAGTCTGCCTGAAATTGAAAGGCGAGGAATGCAATGCCTGCCTCGTCGAATGCCCGGTCGAAGGTTCTCTGGCTTTCGACGATACCGCTCGTCAGATCACCATCGAAGTGGGCGCCATTATTGTCGCCACGGGTGCTCTTGAAAAACAGGACGTTCCCGCTGCGTTTGCCGGGCTAGCGGACGTGCATACTGGCTACAGCTTCGAGCGTCTGCTGGCGATGAACGGCCCGACCGGCGGCGAGATCCTGAAAGCGGACGGCACCCCGCCGCAGTCGGTGGCCATTGTCCATTGCGCCGGCTCGCTCGATACCAACGAGATTTCCTACTGTTCCGGCACCTGTTGCCGCGCTGCGCTGAAGTACGCCCACATTACCGCTGCCAAAGTGGCGGGGGTCGAACTGACGCGCCTGGTTCGCGAACAGGTCGTACCCGGCCTGGATGCCGATAGCCAACTGCACCACGACCACAGCGCAGTCAGCCGCTATTCCGGGCTGGGCGCCCTGAGCGTCGACGGCGTGGGCGCAGAACGCCGGATCGTTTGCCAGGACAATGGGCAGTCGATTGCCGCCGAGATGATCGTGCTGATGCGTCCAGTCGTTCCCGGCGCAGGAACCAGCAAGATTGCCGAGGTGCTTGAACTCGATACCAATGCAGGCGGCTTCCTTGCCCAGTTGCATTCGCTTTCCGCTTCCTGCGCCAGCAACATGAAGGGGATCTATCTGGCCGGGACCAGTCGTGGGCCTGGCGATATCCGTGAGGCCTTTTCCAGCGGTACGGCGGCGGCCGGCCTGGCGCTTTCCGAACTGGTCGATGGTCGCGATCTGGTGGTCGATCCGCAGGTGGCGGTGGTCGATGTGATGCGCTGTTCTGGTTGCGGAACGTGCCTGCAGGTCTGCCCATACAAGGCCATTTCGTGGAATGCACGCGACAGGATTGCCGATGTGGCCGATATCCTGTGTCGAGGTTGCGGGACCTGCGTCGCAGCCTGCCCTTCTGGTGCGATTACCGGTCAGGGCTTTTCCCGTGCGATGCTGCGAGCTGAAATTGGGGGAGTGTTGTCATGAGTTGCCAGAGCTATTCGACCACCCATCCCACAATCCCGACGAACAACGTTGACGCCATTGCCGGCGTTGCTGTCAAAGTTGTTGCCTTCCTGTGCAACTGGTGTTCCTACGCGGGCGCTGACAAGGCGGGTGCCAACCAGTTGCCGGTGCCGGCAGAACTGACGGCGATCCGCGTCATGTGTTCTGGCCGGGTTGAGCCGACCATGATCCTCGAATGCTTCCAGAAAGGGGCGGACGGCGTATTGGTGCTGGCCTGCCATCCCGGTGACTGCCATTACAAGGAGGGCAACCTGCGCGCCTACTGCCGGGCCGAACTGCTGGAGTGCCTGGTACCACAATTGGGCGTCGATCCGCGGCGTTTTCGCTTTGACTATGTTTCGGCGGCGGAAGCAGACAGGTTTTCGCAGATCACCAATGAATTCGTTGATCAGGTTCGTGCCCTTGCGGTAAGACCATTTAAAAACTAAGGAGAAGAAGAATGGCAACCCAAATCCTTGACTGCGTTGGACTCAAGTGCCCGCAACCGACGCTGAAAGTGACCGTCCAGTCGACCCGGATGAAACCGGGAGACATTCTCGAAGTCGTTGCCGATTGCTCGACTTTCGAAAAGGACGTGCGTGAATGGGCGACTCGCGCCAGGAAGACCGTCCTCTGGTGCAAGGATGAAGGCGGCGGCAAGAAACGCATCCAGATCAAGCTTTGAACGGTTTCCCGGCGACTTCGCCGGGGCGCGGGCAGAGCGCAAGCGTTCAGCGCACCCACCTCTGCAGTTGGCCATCACGGCATCATCCTTGTTGCGTGATGGCACTGGATGGATATGGCGATAGTTGTCGGTACCGTGCTTCTTGCCGACACGTCGCGCCTGTACGACGCGGCCGAGTTGCTCGTTGCGCTCGAAATTTGTCTGGGGCTCCGCGCGTTCTGCTGCGGGGCGAAATCGTCAGAGAAGAAACTCCCGGGTTGTAAGGAATCGGCTGCGACTCCGACTATCGTCCAGCAGGCCCGAGAAACTTCGGGTGACTGCAGAAAACCAAGCCATCCAACCCAAACAAGGAGTGTACCGATGAACAAGACAATGACGACAGCTTCACTGGCCCTGGCGCTCGGCGCCGCCCTGACGGTAGCCGCCAGCCCGGCTTTCGCCGCCGATAGCGCGGCCGACAAGGAAAAATGCTACGGCGTCGCCCTCAAGGGCAAGAATGACTGCAAGGCGGGCGCCGGCACTTCGTGTGCCGGTACCTCGAAAACCGACTACCAGGGCAATGCCTGGACCCTGGTGCCCAAGGGGACCTGCGAAAAGACTGTTTCCTCGACTTCGCCGACCGGCAAGGGCCAGCTTGCCGAGTTCAAGGAAAAGAAGGCCTGATCGAAATCCGGATCGCGGAGCATCCGCCATGACGATCCCTGCCAACTGCCGGCCATCCCAGGGCGATGCCCCCGCGTTCCCCGTCACGACCCTGCCCGCGCGCGGCGGGGTCGGGCTCAAACCGGAACATTTTCGCGAGATCCTTGACACTGCGCCGGATGTCGGCTTCTTCGAAGTGCATGCAGAGAACTACATGGTGGACGGCGGACCCTTCCACTACTACCTGGGCCGCATTCGCCAACGCCATCCCATTTCGATCCATGGCGTCGGCCTGTCGATCGGCGGCGAGGAGCCCCTGGACGCCGCGCATCTGGACCGGCTGGCCGCGCTGCTGGCGCGTTACCAGCCGGAATCCTTCTCCGAACACCTGGCATGGGCCAGCCACGGCGGGGTCTATCTCAACGACCTGCTGCCGGCACCTTATCACGTCGGCACGCTGGCGCGGGTTTGCGCGCATATCGACCATGTGCAGGAGCGTTTGCAGCGGCGGATGCTGCTGGAGAACCCCGCGACCTACGTCGAATTCGCCGCCTCGACCATGGCCGAAACCGATTTCATCGGTGAAGTCGTGCGCCGCACCGGCTGCGGCCTGCTGCTGGACGTCAACAACGTCCATGTCGCCAGCGTCAATCACAACCGCGACCCGCGCGCCTATATCCGCGCCCTGCCGCTGAAGGCGGTGGGCCAGATCCATCTGGCCGGCTTCGCCCGCGACATCGACGCCGCCGGAGATCCCCTGCTGATCGACAGCCACGACGCGCCGGTGGCGCAGGTGGTCTGGGATCTCTATGCATTCGCACTGGACCTGCTGGGTCCGCTGCCGACCCTGATCGAGCGTGACGGCGACATACCCGTGTTTCCGGTCCTGCTCGCCGAGGCGCAGCGGGCGGACCGGATCATGCGCCAGCAGTTGGCCGCTACCGCGCCGGCCGAGGCTTGCGCGTGAGCGCGCAACGGCACTTCGCCGAAGCCGTGCTGGCTGCCGAGCCGCTGTGCCCACCGGGCCTGATGGCCTGGAACGGCTCGGACCCGGCGCGGCGTTTCGCCGTCTACCGCAACAATGTCATGGTCTCGCTGATCGACGCGCTGGCCGACAGCTATCCGGTGACGCAGGATCTGGTCGGCGAGGAATTCTTCCGCGCCATGGCGCGCCTGTTCGTCCGCACCCATCCCCCGCGCTCGCCGGTTCTGGCGCTCTACGGCGCGGGTCTGGCGGAATTCATCGAAGGTTTTGCGCCGGCGGCCGTCCTGCCCTACCTGGCCGACGTCGCCCGGCTTGAGATGCTGCGCGTGCAGGCCTGGCACGCCGCCGATGCGGCGCCGCTTGGCCTCGCGGACTTTGCGGCCCTGCTGGAGAATGCGCCGGCACTGGCGGCAACTGGTTTCGACCTGCACCCCTCGCTGGCAGTGCTGCGTTCGGCCCACGCCGTGGTTTCGCTGTGGGCGGCGCACCAGGCGCAAGACGGTACGCCCGACCTGACGGCGGTCGATCCCGCGCTGCCCGAATCGGCCCTCGTCCTGCGCATCGGGCTCGACGTCGAAATTCGGCGGATTCCGTGCGCCACGGCACAATTCATCCTGCACCTACAGCAGGGCCTGGCCTTCGGCGCCGCAGCCCAGTTTGCCCTGGACGCCGAGCCCGCCTTCGATCTGCCCGCCGTGCTCGGCATGCTGATCTGCGGCGGAGCCATCATCAACCTGTGTCAACCAAGAAGAGAACCTGCATGATGAATTCCATCGCCACCGTTAACGCAGCCAGCCAGGCTGGGAATAGCGGTCCAATCGGCCTCGTGTTCAAGCTGATCGCCGTGTTCGGGCGCATCCCCGATAGCCTGATCGCCTTGCTCGGCCGCTTTTCCATAGCGGCGATCTTCTGGAAGTCGGGACAAACCAAGGTACAGGGCCTTGTCATCGACATCGTCAGCGGCGAGTTTCATTTCGGCGCGCCGCAGCTCTCGGACTCCGCCCTGAGTCTGTTTCGCGAAGAATATCGGCTACCGCTGGTAGCGCCGGAACTCGCGGCGCCGTTGGCGGCCTTCGCCGAGCATATGTTTCCTCTGTTGATCCTGCTCGGCTTGGCCACACGCTTCTCCGCGATCGGTCTGCTGGTAATGACCTTGACGATCCAGTTCCTGGTCTACCCCGACGCCTATCCGACCCACGGCGTCTGGGCCAGCGTGCTAGTCTTCCTGATCGCCCGCGGACCGGGCGCGGTGTCGGTGGATCACCTGATCGCCGCACGCTTCAAGCCGATCGCATAAGACGGCGGCGATAGAAGGCAGTGCGCGCGGGCGCCGAGGCGGCAGACATGGGAATTCGGGCCGTATGGTTAACCGCAAGGCAGGCAGCACGGCTACTCGGGCCGGACGGCGGGTCGCGCTGGCGCTGGTCTGAGCGAACCTGAGGATCGATCAGGCGGACTTGCAGCAACCTGTCACGCCAAAGCCGCCAACGCCGCCTCGATCCAGCCAAAACCGATCCGCTCCTGTTCGAGACGCAGATTCCTCCGCAGGCGGTTGTCGCGCAGGTCGTCGTACAGGGCGCCCTCCTCCGCGTTCAGTCGTGGCAGATCGCGCAACGTCTGCCGGTCCTCCTCGCCCCAGTGCGTGGCGAAAGCCAGCAGCGTCGCACGATCCATCAGGAACGATTCGACGTCGGCGATATGGGCGCGCAACTGGTCGAGGATGGCGAAGCCGTGGGTGTCGATGTC
>NZ_JAFLDR010000067.1 GCF_017302275.1 Sulfuritalea sp. | reverse complement strand
CGCATGCGGTGCTCATTGACCTTGATGCCGAGCAGCGCGCGACCGAAGCTGGAGCCGAGAATGCGACGCAACAGGAAGAAGGTCGCGGCGGCGAAGAACAGCACCAGCCAGTAGAACTGGTCGAGTTTCTCCAGGTTCACCAGCACGGTCTCGCCGAGGTTCATGGTCGGTTTGGCATAGATGTAGACGCCGTCGGAGCCGCCACCGAGCTTGGTGTCGTGGAAGACGAAGTACAGCATCTGGGCGAAGGCCAGCGTCACCATGATGAAATAAATGCCGCGCGTGCGCAGCACCAGCAAGCCGGTGACCAAAGCAAAGACGACGCAGAGGCCGATCGCACCCGGCAGGGTCCACCACAGGCTGGCGGCCTCGTACTTCGGCCCCATCAGGGCCAGGGCATAGCCGGCGAGGCCGAAATAGGCCGCATGGCCGAAGCTGACGAGGCCGGTGTAACCGACCAGCAGGTCGAGGCTCATGGCGAAGATGGCCATGATCAGTACCTTGGTCACCAGTTGGATGTAGAAGGTGCTTTCCAGCATCGGGAACAGGGCGGCCAGGCCGACGACGACCCAGGGCAGCCAGCGGGAGAGCGTGCCCTGGTTCATCATTTGCGCCCGAACAGGCCTTCCGGCCGCCATACCAGCACGATCGCCATCAGCACATAGACGATCATGCCGGCAACCTCGGGCACCAGCACCTGGCCGAAGGTTTCGGCCAGGCCGATCATCAAGGAAGCCGCCATGGCGCCCTTGACCGAGCCGATGCCGCCGATGACGACGACGACGAAGCAGATGATCAGCACGTGACCACCCATGCCCGGCGTCACCGAGGACAGCGGTGCGTTGATCATGCCGGCGAAGGCGGCCAGCGCAACGCCCAGCGCGAATACCAGGGTGTAGATCAGTTTGATATCGATGCCCAGCGACTGCACCATGTCGCGGTTGCTGGCGCCGGCGCGGATCATCATGCCCAGCCGCGTCTTCTGGATCAGCACGTAGAGCGCGAAGGCCAGCAGCAGGCAGACGCCGGAGATCGCCAGCCGATACACCGGATAGGAGAGGTTCTCGGTCAGCGGAATCGAGGCATTGAGCAGCGCCGGCACGGCGACGCCATGCACGTCATCGCCCCAGATGATGGAGCGCAGTTCCTCGAAGACCAGGATCAGGCCATAGGTCAGCAGCACCTGGTAAAGGTGGTCACGCGTGTACAGATGGCGAAACAGCAGGCGCTCGAGGCCCATGCCGAGCACCACGGTGAGCGGGATGGCGATGGCGATCGCCGTGGCGAGGTTGCCGGTCATGCCCGCCAGCGACCAGGCCAGGTAGGCGCCGACCATGTAGAAGCTGCCGTGCGCCAGGTTGATGATGCCCATGATGCCGAACACCAGCGTCAGGCCGCTGGACACCAGGAACAGCAACAGGCCATATTGCAGGCCGTTGAGCAACTGGATGAAGAAGAAGGCTAAATCCATGGAATGCAGGGTTCAAAAAAAAGTCGGCGCTGGCGCTACGGCGAAGGATGCTCGGAAGATGCCGCGGGATGGCCTCCGCGGACAATCTGCCGACAAGAAAAGGGCGGTAGTCGCCTACCGCCCCGGTTGCCGAATCAAGCTCAGGCCTTGCAGCCCCGTGCCGGATCGGCCAGCGCCTTCCAGGCCACGCCCTGCGATTTGTTCTCCTTGCCGACCACCTTGCGCAGATACATGTCCTGCACCGGATTGTGCGCCTTGGAGAGCGTCCACACGCCGCGCGGGCTGTCGATCTTGGCGGCTTCCATGCCCTTGATCACGCCGGCCTTGTCGGCGACGTTGCCCTTGACGGCGTCGAGACCGGCCGCCAGCAGTTGGCCGGCGTCGTAGCCCTGCACCGCATACACGTCAGGCTGCAGCTTGAAGGTTTTGGCGTAGGCCAGGCGGAAGGCCTTGTCCTTCTTGGTATCCAGGCCATCGGCATAGTGCAGCGTGGTTTCCACGCCTTCGCCGGCATCGCCCACGGCATCGAGCACGCCGTCGGTGAGGAAGCCCGAGCCATACAGCGGGATCTTGCCCTTGAGGCCGGCGGCCTGGTAATCCTTGAGGAACTTGGCGGCGCCGCCGCCGGCGAAGAAGGCCACCACGGCGTCCGGCTTGATGCTGGCGATCTCGGTCAGCAGCGCCTGGAATTCGACCTGCGGGAAGGGCGTGTACAGCTCCTTGACCAGCTTGCCGCCTTCCTTCTCGAAACCTTCCTTGAAGCCTTCCATCATCTCCTCGCCGGCGGCGTACTTCCAGGTGATGAAGACGGCGGTCTTGTGGCCCTTGGCCTTGAGCACCTTGCCCAGGGCGTGCGTGGTCTGCCAGTTGGAGAAGGAGGTGCGGAAGAAGTTGGGCGCGCACATCGCGCCGGTCATCGCGCCGGCGCCGCCGTTGGGGTTGATCCACAGCGTGCCGGATTCCTTGAGCACCTTGGCCATGCCCATCACCACGCCGGAATGCACGGTGCCGATGACCACATCGACCTTGTCGCGCTGCACCAGCTTGTTGACGTTCTCCGGCGCCTTGGCCGGGTTGGATTCGTCATCCACGGTGACAAATTCGATTTCGCGCCCGGCCAGCTTGCCGCCACGCTCATCGACCGCCAGCTTGAAGCCGTTGGTGATGGCAACGCCAAGCTGGGCGAAGGTGCCGGTGTAAGGCAGCATCAGGCCCACCTTGAGCTTGCCCTGCTGCGCCATGGCCATCGCCGACGGCAGCAGCGTGCCGACCGCGGTGGCGCCGGCAATCGCCGCCGATCCCTTGAGGAATTCGCGGCGGGCAAAGATATCCTTTTCGTTCTGGCTCATTGTTTCTCCTCTTTGGTTATATGTGCGGCCTGTCATTCGGCCATACCGAAACGCGCCTGACTATAACAGCATCCTTTCGCGCCGGCGTCCTTGCGGAACGCTTGCCAGACTCCACTCCGAATGCAGCCCCAGTATAGGAAGCAAACATCAAATCCCTGTCATGGGATCGTCAAATCTTTGTCAAATCAGGACCAGATTGATACGCGTGCCACCTTCGTCCCGCGGTTCGACGCTAATCGTCCAGCCCGCCTGCTCGCAAATGCGCTTGACGATCGCCAGCCCCAGGCCGTAGCCGTCACCACCACGCGCATCGCCGCGATGGAAGCGACGGAACAGTTCGGGGATGCGGTCGCGCGCCACGCCGGGACCGGTATCGGTGATTTCCACGATTCCGCCGTTGTTGCTCAGGCTCACCGAGCCGCGCTCGGTGTAGCTCACCGCATTTGCCAGCAGATTCGAGAGCACGACCTGCAACGCGCGGCGTGGGGCGCGCAGGCGCACCGCCTCGCCCGACTCCACCAGCAGAGTCAGGCCCTTGGCCTCGGCGCGCTCGCGCACGCTCTCGACCGCCTCGACAATGCACTCGCGCAGATCCACCTCGCCGCTGATTCCGTCGGCTTCCTCGCGCGCCATCAGCAGGAAGGCATTCACCAGTTCGGCAAGCCGCGTCGTGGCGCCGGATATCTTGTCGACGCGGCTGCGCGCCCTGGGCGACAGGTCGGTGTCGTCGAGCATCAGCTCGCAGGTGGTCTGGATCGCGGTCAGGGGCGTGCGCAGTTCGTGGCTGACATCGGCGGTGAAGGCGCGTTCGCGCTCCAGCAGGCGCACCGTGCGTTCGTGGTAGCCGTCGAATGCCGCCGCCAGTTCGGCGACCTCGTGCTCCGGATAGTGGCGTTCCAGCGGCTCGCCGGCGTGCTTGCCGTCGAGCTGGCGCACGCGATGCGCGAGGTCGACGATCTGGCGTGTCAGGCGCCCCGAGAGCCAGAGTCCGACCAGCACCGTGACCAGGATGGTGATCACCGCGCTGAGCACCAGCGCTCGCGTGAAGTGCTGCCCGCGCTCCTCGTGCAGCGACACCGAATAGGCGACGACAAAGGCAATGCTGCCGATCTCGCGGACTTCCACGCGATAGCGGTCTGCCTCACGCCCGACATCGTGGAAACCGGGCTGCAGGCCGCGCAGCTCGGCCGGCAGTTCGGCGCGCTCGGCATCATCGCGGGCGACGAAGCCCTGCACCAGCCAGCTGGCGCGGAACCACTTGCGCAGCGACAGCGCCTCGGTGTCGGGCCGCACCTGGTAGCGTTGCAGGGCGCGGTAGGGCGGCCCGTCAAGGCGGCCCTGGCGCTCGTACTGTTCGAGCAGGCCTTCCATTTCGTCGGACACGATCTGGTCGATCAACTGCGCTTCCTGCTGCCGGTTCAGCTGGTGGATGGCGACGGCATGGACCAGCACCAGCACCAGGCCCGCCAGGGCGAAGCTCAACGCCAGCTTGAGGCGCAGGCTGTGGCGGGGATGGCGGGACATGCGCGGGCGGCCGCGCCTGGCGCTAGTCGTTCACGGCGAAGCGATAGCCCACGCCGTGCACGGTCTCGATCGGGGCGTGGCCGCGCGTGTCGGTCAGGGCGCGGCGCAGCATGTGCATGTGGCTGCGCAGGGAATCGCTCTGCGGATGCTCCTCACCCCACAACTCGCGCTCCAATTCGGCACGCGTGAACACGCGATGCGGCGCGGCGATCAGCAGTTCCAGAAGGCGCAGGCACTTGCGCGAGAGATGCACCGAACGTCCGTCCACGGTCACCGCCATCTTGTCCGCGTCGTACTCGATCGCCTCGTAGCTGAGTCGACGGTTTACGACGCGGCCGCGGCGCCGGACCACCAGCGCGTTTAGCCGCGCCTCGACTTCGCGCAGTGCGAAGGGCTTCACCAGGTAATCATCGGCGCCGTTTTCGAAGGCCGCCAGCTTGTCGTCGAGCAGGTCGCGCGCGGTGAGAATCAGGATGGGTACGTCCTGCTTCGCCTCGCCGCGCAGCTTGCGGCACAGGCACAGCCCATCGACGCCGGGCAAGCCGAGGTCGAGCACGATGGCATCGAAGCCACCGGACACCGCGAGGTGCAGGCCGGTGACGCCATCACGCGCCAGATCGACGACATTGCCGCGTCCCTCAAGGAATTCGTAGAGGTTGCCGGCAATGTCGAGGTCGTCCTCGATGATCAGGACGCGCATGAGGCAGGCCTCAGCCGCCGATCAACGCAGCTTGAAACGCTGGATCTTGCCAGTCGCCGTCTTCGGCAGTTCGGCGACGAACTCGATCCAGCGCGGGTACTTGTACGGCGCGAGCTTCTCCTTGACATGGAGCTTGAGCGCCTCGGTCAGTTGGGCCGAAGCCGGGATGCCCGGCTTCAGCACCACGTAGGCCTTGGGCTTGACCAGCTCGTCGGTATCGGCATGCGCCACCACCGCCGCTTCGAGGATGTCCGGATGGGTCATCAGCGCCGCCTCGACCTCGAAGGGAGAGACGTAGATGCCGGAAACCTTGAGCATGTCGTCGGAACGACCGCAATACTGGTAATAGCCGCCTTCGATCTCGATGTACTTGTCGCCGCTGCGCGTCCAGTCACCCATGAAAGTGTGGCGCGACTTCTCGCGGTTGTTCCAGTAGAGCGCGGCGGCGCTCGGGCCCTTGATCTGCAACTCGCCGATCTCGCCCGGCGCCACTACATTGCCGTCCTCGCCGATCAGGCGCACCTCGTAGCCCGGCACCGGCTTGCCGGTGGTGCCGTAGCGGACTTCTCCGGCGCGGTTGGAGAGGAAGATGTGCAGCATCTCGGTCGAGCCGATGCCGTCGAGGATTTCGACGCCGAGGGTCTCCGTCCAGCGCTTGCCGATGTCGGCGGGCAAGGCCTCGCCGGCGGAAGTGCATACGCGCAGCGGCGCGATTTCGCCGCGCTTGAGCATTTCGGGGCTGGCCAGCAGGCCGGCATAAAGCGTCGGCACGCCGTAGAAAATGGTCGGCTGGTGCTGGCGCAGGCGCTGAAACACAGCCTGGGGCGTCGGCCGTTCGCCCATCAGCACGGCCGTGGCACCGACCGCCATGGGAAAGGTCAGGCCGTTGCCGAGGCCATAGGCGAAGAACAACTTCGCGGCCGAGAACACCAGGTCGCTTTCCCGGATGCCGAGCACGCCGACGCCATACAGTTCGGCAGTCTGCATCAGGTGGGAGTGCAGGTGTACCGTGCCCTTGGGTGCTCCCGTCGACCCGGAGGAATACAGCCAGAAGCAAAAGTCGTCGCAGGTGGTGTCGGCCGGCGTGAAGTCTGTCCCGGCCCTGGCCATCAGTTCGCTCATCAGCAGCCGGCCCTTGCCATCCTTGCCCGAGACGATGATGTTCTTCAGGGTCTTGTGCTTGTCGACAACGGCCTCGAAGGCAGGCCAGAGGGCTTCCGACACCACCAGGGTACGGGCGCGCGAATCGCCGAGCATGAAATCGTAATCCTTCGCCGTCAGCAGCGTGTTGGCGGCAATCGGCACGATGCCGGCCTGGATGCTGCCGAGGAAGGCCGTCGGAAAATCGATGCTGTCGAGCAGGCACAACATCACCCGCTCTTCCTGCTGCATGCCGAGCCCGGCCAGCACGTTGCCGAAGCGGTTGACCCGTTCAGCAACTTCGCCATAGCTATAGCTGCCCTGGTCGTCGATGAAGGCCGGCTTGGCCGCCCTGCCCGCCCGCAGGTTGCGCTGGATCAGGTCCCAGGCGGCGTTGTACTGCCGTGGAATGCCGACCCTCGGCGGTGACGACCGATGGTCGGCGCTGCTCAGTTCTGCCATGACTCTCTCCTCCTCCGCTCCGTGGCGGCTGGCTTATCGTAGTACGTGTTGCCGCATTCTGCACCTTCTCGATGCAAACCTCAGCTAAATGCCGGTATCCCCGTTTGGGCCCGGCCAAGGATCAGGGCATGCACGTCGTGGGTGCCCTCGTAGGTATTCACCACTTCCAGGTTCACCACATGGCGGATCACGCCGAACTCGTCGGAAATGCCGTTGCCGCCGAGCATGTCGCGCGCCATGCGGGCGATGTCGAGCGACTTGCCGCAGGAATTGCGCTTCATGATCGAAGTGATCTCGACCGCCGCCGTGCCCTCGTCCTTCATGCGGCCAAGGCGCAGGCAGCCTTGCAGCGCCATGGTGATCTCGGTCTGCATGTTGGCGAGCTTCAACTGAACCAACTGGTTGGCGGCCAGCGGCCGGCCGAACTGCTTGCGGTCCAGCGTGTACTGGCGCGCGGTGTGCCAGCAGAACTCGGCGGCACCCAGTGCGCCCCAGGCAATGCCGTAGCGGGCGGAGTTGAGGCAGGTGAACGGCCCCTTGAGGCCGCGCACGTCGGGGAAGGCGTTTTCCTCGGGGCAGAACACCTCGTCCATCACGATCTCGCCGGTGATCGAGGCGCGCAAGCCGACCTTGCCGTGGATCGCCGGGGCGGAGAGGCCCTTCCAGCCCTTCTCCAGCACGAAGCCGCGGATCTGGCCGCCGTCGTCCTTGGCCCATACGACGAAGACATCGGCGATCGGGCTGTTGGTGATCCACATCTTGGAACCCGACAGGCTGTAGCCGCCGTCGACGGCGCGGGCACGGGTGATCATGCTGCCGGGGTCGGAGCCGTGGTTGGGTTCGGTCAGGCCGAAGCAGCCGATCAGTTCGCCGGTGGCGAGCTTGGGCAGGTACTTCTGCTTGGTCGCCTCGTTGCCGAACTCGTTGATCGGCACCATGACCAGCGAAGACTGCACGCTCATCATCGAACGGTAGCCCGAATCGACGCGCTCGACTTCGCGCGCGGCAAGGCCGTAGCAGACATAGTTCATGCCGGCGCCGCCGTAGGCTTCTGGAATCGTCGTGCCCAGCAGCCCCATTTCGCCCATCTCGCGGAAGATGGCCGGGTCGGTATGCTCATTGCGGAAAGCTTCCAGCACGCGCGGCGCCAGCTTGTCCTGGGCATAGGACGCCGCCGTGTCGCGCACCATGCGCTCGTCTTCCGTCAGTTGCTGGTCGAGCAGCAGCGGATCTTCCCAGTTGAAACTTGCTTTACCGGCCATCGCGATTCCTTCCTTCAGTGTTCAGTGAATTGTCATGCCGCCGTCGGCGGCGAGGATTTGGCCGGTAACGTAGGCCGATGCATCCGAGGCGAAGAACAGGAACACCGGCGCAATTTCCTCCGGTTCGGCCCAACGACCCAGCGGAATGCGGTCGAGGTACTTGTCCTTGAACTTTTCGTCGGTGCGGATCGTTTCGGTCATCGGCGTCGCCGCGCCCGGAGCGATGGCGTTGGCGGTGATGTTGTAGCGCGCCAATTCCTTCGCCGTGCTCTTGGTCATGCCAAGAATACCGGCCTTTGCCGCGCTGTAGTTGATCTGGCCGATGGTGCCCAGCACCCCGGCGGCCGAGGTTACGTAGATGATGCGGCCGTACTTGCGTTCGATCATGCCGCCGACCACCGCCTGCAGGCAGTTGAAGGCGCCGGTCAGGTGCACGGCGACGACCTGGTCCCACTGCGCCGCGGTCATCTTGTGCAGCATGGCCGTGCGCGTGATGCCGGCGTTGTTCACCAGGATGTCGATGCGACCCCAGGCAGCATTGGCCTTGGCCGCGGCGGCTTCGACCTGCTCGCGGCTCGACACGTCGCAGGCAATGCCGATCGCCGTACCGCCAGCGCCGACTATTTCCGCGGCAACTTTCTCTGCAGCTTCGCCATTCATGTCGATCACCGCGACCTTGGCGCCCTCGCGGGCGTATGCAGTGGCGACACAGGCACCGATGCCCTGCCCGGCGCCTGTGACGAAAGCAACCTTGTCTTTCAACTGCACGATCAGGCTTTCGGCTTGGCCATCACCTGCTCGGCAAACTTGTCGTCGAACAGCGCGCCTTCGGCCACCAACTGGCGGAACTTGATGAAGTCGATGACATCCTTGCCGGTCGGCTTCTTGGCGTCGAAGGCGTTGAATCCCAGCCAGGCCTCGTGGTTCATGTTGGCGGCGAGCCAGTGGCGGTTCGGCAGCTTCATCTGGTCCCAGAAGAACTTCTTCTTGCCGCGGATGCCGTCGATCGAGTTGATCAGGCAATTCGGGAACAGGTTGGCGAACTTCCACACCAGGCGATTGACCTCGGCGTCGAGCAGTTCGAAATCGGTCTTGCACTCGGCCATCAGGGCCTTGGCGGCGGCAACCTTGTCGGCGGCAATGGGCTCGCCATAGACGATATCGCCGTCATCGACATAGGTGTCGGTGCGCACCAGGGGGTTGCGCACCCACTGGCCATCCTTCTTCAGCACCGGCACGGCCTTGGTGACGAGGCCCTTGGACTTCATCTTGTAGGCGCTCCAGGTCTCGCAGGAGATGCAGTTGTACATCGCATCTTCCATCGACAGGAACCAGGGCAGGAAGTCGGTCGAGCCGCCGACCGGGGCCGAGCCGTGCTTGGGGCCCGCCTGGCCGAACACGGCGAGGTCGGAGGTCACCGTGATGTCGGTCGCCATGCCGATTTCCTGGCCGCCGGCCACGCGCATGCCATTGACGCGGCTGATCACCGGCTTCTTGCAGTTGAGGATGCCGTCGACCATGGCGTTGAACAGGTCCATGTACTCGCCGTACTCGTTGGGGCGCTTGGAGTAGTAGGCGGAATACTCGGCGGTGTTGCCGCCGGTACAGAAGGCCTTGTCGCCGACGGCGGTGAACACCACGGCGACGATCTTGCGGTCGCTCGATGCGCGCTGCATGCCGGCGATCACGCCCTTGACCATGTCGGTGGTGTAGGAGTTGTACTGGGTCGGATTGTTGAGCCAGATCCAGGCCGAATACAGGCCGGCCACGGCAGCGCCCTTGTCGTCCAGCACCGGACGCTCCTCGTAAATCACCGTCGGCGCTTCGGTGCCGAAGTGGCTGTTGTCGATGAGCTGGTGATCCTTGAGGTCATTTTCCCTGCGTAGCCATTCCAATGCCATGTTGTTTCTCCTCTGTGAATTCGGTTAAATGTGATGCCGTCAGAAATCGGGGGTCAGGATCACGCGGCGCTTGAGCTTGCCGTGGTGGGCCTCGTCGAACACCTGTTCGATCTGGCTCATGGGCCGCGTTTCGACGAAGGGGCCGAGGTTGATGCGGCCGTCGAGGCACATCTCCAGCACCTGCGGATAGAACTCCGGCGGGCAGCCCCAGGTGCCGATCAGTTCGGCATCGAAGGCCATCAGCTTGGACAGCATGTAGGAAGTCTCGTCGGTGCCGTAGCCGACCACCATCAGCATGCCGGTAAAGGAAAGCAGCGACAGCGCCAGTTCCTGGCCGGGCTTGGTACCGGTCACCTCGAAGATTTTCCAGCCGTAGTTCGAGGGGATGCCCTTTTCCTTGCACCAGGCCTTGAAGATCTCCTTCACTTCCTTGGGCGTCTTGCCCTTGGGGTTGATGGTGAAGTCGGCACCGTAGCCCTTCATGAACTCGAGCTTTTCCTCGTTGATGTCGATGCCGATCACCGTGCCGGCGCCCATGCCCTTGGCCACCTGGGTCATGAAGCTGCCGACGCCGCCGGCCGCGCCGATGACGATGACGCGATCACCGGCCGCCAGGCGCGCACGACGCGCCGCCTGGTAGGGCGTGGTCACCGCGTCGGCGATCACCGACAGATGCTCCAGCGGCACGTTGCCGCGATTGCCGACGATGCACAGATCGACCGCCGGCACCGGTATATGGCTGGAGTAGCCGCCGTAGATGCCCATCGAATTGCCGGGCATCTTCTGCGCCAGGCAACGATTGCCGCGTCCGGTCTTGCACAGCTCGCACTTGTTGCAGGGAAGCACGGCGGGAATGATGACTTCCTTGCCGATGTAGCTGGCCTCGCCTGCAACCACCACGCCGGAAATCTCGTGGCCCAGCGACAGCGGAGGCGGATGGTCGGTGCGCACACCCATGTAGAAATAGGACAGGTCGGTGTGGCAGACGCCGCAGCCTTTGACTTCAACGAGGACTTCGCCCGGCTGCAGTTGCGGCACCGGAATTTCGGTTTTGGTCAGCGTCCCCGGTACGGTCATCTGCCAGGTCTTGATGGTGCTTGGAATCATCATGTCTCCTATTTGTTCTTCCAGACGGGTTTGCGCTTTTCCATAAACGAATTCAGGCCTTCCACCGCGTCCTCGGTACCCATCAGCTCGTGCAGGTAGTGGTGCTCGACGTGGTGCAGGGCTTCGTAGAAGGGCCGGTTGGCGGCTTCCTTGACGGCCTTTTTGGTGTGCAGCAGCGCCACGCGCGACAGCGTGGTGAATTGTTCGAGGTACTTG
>NZ_JAFLDR010000066.1 GCF_017302275.1 Sulfuritalea sp. | reverse complement strand
CCCCCTGAAGGGTCGTCCAAGACCAGGACGTTGATAGGTCGGGTGTGGAAGCGCAGCAATGCGTTAAGCTAACCGATACTAATTGCCCGTGCGGCTTGACCCTATAACAGTGAACTTCAGTTCCTGTATAGAACAACCAAAGTCATACAATCACCCCCCACCCTTACTTCTTCCATCAGGTATCCCGAACCAGGGCCTTTACTGATCCCTGATCCCCGATCCCTGACCTCTGTTTTAGTCTGGTGTCCATAGCGTCTTGGTACCACCCCTTCCCATCCCGAACAGGACCGTGAAACGAGACCGCGCCGATGATAGTGCACTTCACCGTGTGCGAAAGTAGGTCAACGCCAGACTACCCCACCCAAAACCCCCTCCCGATTCTCCGGGCAGGGGGTTTTTATTTGGCAGACCAATGGGTTGGAATTCAATTCTTTTGGCATTTGATCCGGGCTGTGCCGTCCGGCCGAATGCAGAGCAAGAAGCGGAAATATCGAAGTCGCGCAGATATGCCCAAAGTCAGGGATCGCGTGTTGTGAGAAAACTACAACATCGAACCGAAACCGATTGAAATTTGCGACGGCAATTGCTCCGTCGCGCCCCTTAAAGCAAAATGCCTCCAGCTTCCCGATTCGGGCAGTGACAGCGAGCAGTGACCGACCACGTGGTGTCATTGCAGACTGTACAAACCAACTCTCTTTTTGGAGAAATCTATGCAAAAAAAAATTATCGCTCTGGCCGTCGCCGGCCTGATGTCGGGTGCCGCTTTCGCCCAGTCGAACGTGACCATCTCCGGTCTGATGCGCATGTCGGTCGAGCAGTACAAGCTCAACAGCGTTGTCGCCGGCTCCCAAGCTTCGGCTGAAAACCGTGTTTCCGACCAGTCCTCGATGCTGGTGTTCTCGGGCAAGGAAGATCTGGGCGGTGGCATGTACGCCGGTTTCGTCCTCGACAGCCGTGTGGGATCTGACGTTACAGGCGTTTCCGCAGCAACCGGCCAAACCGGTAACACCTTGGTTAGTGGCAATAGCAACATGCACCTCGGTGGCAACTGGGGCCGTGTCGCCGTCGGCCGTCAAGACTTGCACTATGGTACAGCGATCGAGTCGTACAAGGCCTACACCCTGCAAAACATCCTGAGCAACGGCATTTTCGCTCAAATGGGCACTGGCGCCTCCATTGCCAACGCCACACGTACGCCGAACGTGATCATGTACGACAGCCCGAATATGTCCGGTTTCAGCGGACGTCTGGCCGTTTCGACCTCCTGGAACGCAGCAGCTGCGGCTCCGGGTGCCAACGAAGGTACAGGCAAGCGCCTCGTCGGTGCCGCCGATCCTGGCAAGGGCAGCGCCACCAACCTGGCCTTGAACTATGCCAACGGCCCGATCAAAGCTGGCTACAGCTACTGGCGTGCCACGGTGGAAGGCGGCAAGACCGCCGCCGCCGGTGATCAGCGCGGCGACACGCTGCAGTTTGGCTACACCTTCCCGATGGGCGTTGCAGTTGGACTGGGCTGGAACAAGTCCAAGCAAGACTTCACCACTGGTGAAATTTCGCGTACCGCTTGGGTGCTGCCGATCTCCTACACGTTTGGCGCCAATCAGGTCGCCTTCACGTATGCCAAGGCTGGCAACACCAGCACGATCGCTGATTCCGGCGCCAGTGCCTACACTCTGGCCTACGGCTATTCGCTGTCGAAGCGCACCAACATCGGCGTCAGCTACTCCAAGATGGACAACAAGTCGGGTGGTAGCTATGACCTGTTCGGTCTCGCTGCCAACGGTGCTACCGGCACTGCCGCAGGCGAGGATTCCAGCCAGTTCGCTGTCAACATGAACCACTCGTTCTAATCGACCTCCGTCGATCTGAAACGAAAGCAGTTGCAGCACAGAACGGCCACCTTCGGGTGGCCGTTTTCATTGGTTCTGAGCAGAGTAATAGGGGACAGACCACGGTTTCCTGCTAAGCTTCGTTTATTTTCGCGTAGTGGAGTTGCGTATGCCCCGCCGTTCGCGTCTGGTCTTGCCGGGCGTTCCCCTTCATCTGATACAGCGTGGCAACAATCGCCAAGCCTGCTTCTTTGCCGACGAGGACTATCGCTTCTACCTCGACTGGCTGGCCGAACACGCCGGCAAGACCGGTTGCCGCATCCATGCCTATGCATTGATGACCAATCACGTCCATCTGCTCGTCTCGGCGGACCGCGCGGAGGCGCCAGGGGCGTTGATGAAGGCCCTTGGTCAGCGTTACGTGCAATATGTGAATCGCATTTATCGACGCAGCGGCACGCTGTGGGAAGGACGTTTTCGCTCATGTCTGATTCAGGAGGGCGCCTATCTGCTGGCCTGTCAGCGCTATATCGAACTGAATCCGGTGAGAGCGGGAATGGTCGAACATCCGGCCGAATACCGTTGGTCGAGCTATCGGGCCAACGGGCAGGGCGAGGACACAACCTCGATTAGCGTACATCCACTCTATGAAGCGCTTGGGCTCGACGCGCCAAGCCGGCAGGCAGCTTATCGGGAATTGTTCCGTTACGAATTGGAACCGGGTCTGGTGGATCAGATCCGGCGGGCGACGAACGGCAATTTCGCGCTGGGCAACGAGCGATTCGCGGCTGATGCAGCAGCGATGCTGGGCAGACGAGTGGTTCCAGGCAAATCAGGACGGCCGCGCATGGTGGCGGCACCGGAATCGAAAGTCTTGCCTTTTGACTAATGCCGCAAAAACGTGGTCTGTCCCCGGTTTTCCCCCCCGGTTTTCCCCCCGGTTTCCCCGGTTTTCCGGTTCAATAGTCGGCGCTGGCGAGACGGCGGGATAGTCGCCTCGCCGTAACCTATCGATTATTTCGCGAGTGCGACCGGTACGTAAGGACTATCCGGATTGACGGTTAGTGTTTGGCTCGATGGATGTAGTACCAAGTCCATCATTTCCATCGGGACGGCTCCCAGCAAGGGCTCGTCACCCAAGACAAGGGCAGACAGGTCGCAGTATCGATCGGCGAAATGGACGCGAAGTGGCCCGATCATGGGAACAGCTTTACGCGACCCATCAGCCAAGATGATTTCCCGGGTTCCGGCTTCCTCGGTGTCGAAACCAAGTTGAACCGCTATGTGCTGTGGCACGGTAAGGAACACCGACCCCGAATCCACCAGTGCTTTCACTTCCAGTCGTCGCTTGGGGAAAATCGACTCCAGTGCAATATCCGCGTATGTAATTCCCATTCGAGTTCTCCTAGCCGAAGCAGCTTAACAACTTCAGAGTAACACCAGATTATCCCGATGGATCAATTCCGCGCTATCGATGTAGCCCAGCAGGGCTTCGATGTCCTGCGTGCCGTGGCCGGCGATGCGGCGGGCTTCGGAACTTGAATAATTGATCAGGCCGCGCGCGATTTCGCGACCCTCTGGAGTTCGGCAGGCAACGGCGGCACCGCGCTGGAAGTCACCCTCGACGCGCGTCACACCCACCGCCAGCAGGCTGCGGCCACCGCCCAGCGCCTTTACGGCACCGGCATCCAGAGTGAGCGCGCCGGCCAGCTGCAGGTGGTCGGCCAGCCATTGCTTGCGCGCCGCCAGCGGCGATTCGGCCGCGTAGAGCAGCGTGCCGATGTTTGTGCCGCGTGCCGCGGCCAGCAGCGAATCGGGTTCGCGTCCGCTGACGATCAGGGTGTGGGCACCGCTACGCGCCGCACGCTGGGCGGCGCGTATCTTGGTGATCATGCCACCCTTGGAAATACTGGAGCCGGCGCCGCCGGCCATGGCCTCGAAGCGTCGGTCGTCGGCGCGTCCTTCCTTGATCAGGGTCGCGGCGGGATCCTGCCGTGGATCGGCGCTGTAGAGGCCTTTCTGATCGGTGAGGATGACCAGCGCCTCGGCCTCGATCAGGTTCGCCACCAGCGCGCCCAGGGTGTCGTTGTCGCCGAACTTGATTTCGTCGGTGACGACCGTGTCGTTCTCGTTGATGATCGGCACTACGCCAAGGTCGAGCAGTGTCTGCAGGGTCGACCGGGCGTTGAGGTAACGGGTGCGGTCGGCCAGGTCTTCGTGCGTGAGAAGGATTTGCGCCGCCTTCAGGCCATGGTCGAGAAAAGTCGTCTCATACGCTTGGGCGAGGCCCATCTGGCCGACGGCGGCGGCCGCCTGCAGGTCGTGCATGGCGTGGGGCCGTGCTGTCCATCCGAGGCGCTGCATGCCGGCGGCAATGGCGCCGGAGGAGACCAGCAGGACCTGACGGCCCTCGCCGTGCAGAGCGGCGATCTGGCGTGCGCAATCGGCAATGAAAGCATGGTCGAGCCCCTGGCCGTTGTTGGTGACCAGCGCGCTGCCGACCTTGACGACGAGGCGCCTGGCCTCAGCGATCTGCGTTCTCATGCCTTGCGGTGTTGTTCCAGGTAATCCATTACGGCAAACGTGACTTCCCGACAGCCGTGGCCGGAAATGGCTGAGATCGCGAAATGCTTCTTCGGCTTGTAGCTCTTCACCAGCGCGGCGATGCGCGCCTCGCGCTCGCCATCCGGCACCAGGTCGATCTTGTTGATCAGCAGCCAGCGCGGCTTCTTGTAAAGCGCCTCATCGTACTTCTTCAATTCCTTGAGGATGGCCCTGGCGTCCGTGGCGGGATCGGCGCCGGGGTCGAAGGGCGCAAGGTCGACCAGGTGCAGCAGCAGGCCGGTGCGCTGCAGGTGCTTGAGGAAGCGGTGGCCAAGGCCGGCGCCTTCCGCCGCTCCCTCGATCAGTCCGGGGATGTCGGCGATGACGAAGCTGCGATTGTCGTCCACGCGGACCACGCCGAGATTGGGGTGCAAGGTGGTGAAGGGGTAGTCGGCAACCTTGGGCTTCGCCGCCGAAACGGCACGGATGAAGGTGGACTTGCCGGCATTGGGCAGGCCCAGCAGGCCGATGTCGGCCAGTACCTTGAGCTCGAGTTGCAGTTCGCGCTTTTCGCCCTCCTGACCCGGAGTGCTCTGGCGCGGCGCACGGTTGGTGCTGGACTTGAAGCGTGCATTGCCCAGGCCGCCATTGCCGCCCTTGGCGACGAGGAAGCGCTTGCCGTCGGTATCGAGGTCGGCGACCAGCTCGCCAGTGTTGCTGTCGGTGATCACCGTTCCCACCGGCATGCGCAGTATCAGGTCCTCGCCACCCTTGCCGAAGCGGTCGGAGCCGTGCCCCTGCTCGCCCTTCTGGCCGCGAAACACGCGGGTGTAGCGGAAATCGATCAGGGTATTGAGGTTGCGGTCGGCGACGGCCCAGATGCTGGCGCCCTTGCCGCCGTCGCCGCCGTCGGGGCCGCCGAGCGGAATGTATTTTTCGCGGCGAAACGAAACCGAGCCGTTGCCGCCGTCGCCGGCAAGGACCTCAATGCGCGCTTCGTCGAAGAATTTCATGGGGCTGAAAGCGCGAAAGCCCTATCTCGACGATAGGGCTTTCGTCGCGGAAGGGTTGGCTTTTTAGGCTGCCGCCGGGACGATGCTGACGGTGCGACGCTTGGCCGGACCCTTGATGGCGAACTGCACGGTGCCGTCGATCTTGGCGAACAGCGTGTGGTCCTTGCCCATGCCGACGTTGTCGCCGGGATGGAACTCGGTGCCGCGCTGCCGCACGATGATGCTGCCGGCGGAAATCAGCTCGCCGCCGTAGCTCTTGACGCCCAGGCGTTTCGATTCCGAGTCGCGGCCGTTACGGGAACTGCCGCCTGCTTTTTTGTGTGCCATGTTTTTGCTCCTGATTCTCTCGTCGGGATCAGGCGGCGATGCCGCTGATCTCGATTTCCGTGAAGTTCTGGCGATGGCCCTGGTGCTTCTGGTAGTGCTTGCGACGGCGCATCTTGAAAATGGTGACCTTGGGATGACGGCCCTGAGCTATCACTTTCGCCGTGACCTTGGCGCCGGCGAGCATGGGAGAACCGATCTTGACCGATTCGCCTTCGCCGACCATGAGCACCTGGTCGAGAGTGATTTCAGTGCCTACATCAGCCGGTATCTGTTCTATTTTGAGTTTTTCGCCAGCGGCAACGCGATACTGCTTGCCACCGGTTTTTATGACCGCATACATGATGGAGACTCCAATGGGATGACGCAAAGAACCGCGCAGTATACCGATCGTCCTGCCGGCGGTCAATGTGTTTTCGGCGTTGGTTTCGGCGCCTGGTAGCCGATCGCCAGCGAAATCGCGTCGGCGGTTTGCTTGACGCGCTCGATCCAGTCCGGGTTGTGGCGCTCGGCCGGGGCGGACACCGAAAGGCCGGCGACCAGTTCACCGCTGTCGTCGCGCACCGGGGCGGCGACGCAGCGCAGGCCCTGCTCGATTTCCTCGTTGTCGAAGGCGATGCCGTGGCGTCGCGCCCGGTCGACGTCGCGCTCCAGGGCGGCGACGGTGGTCAGCGAGGTCGGCGTGTAGCCGGGAAGGCCGGTACGTCGGGCGTACTCGCGGAGCTTCTGCGGGCCATCCTCGGCCAGGTAGAGCTTGCCCACGGCGGTGACGTGCAACGGCGCCCGCGCGCCCACCAGGTGCACCACGCGGATCGACGAGCGGCCGCTGGAAGTGCGTTCGACATAGACGATCTCGTCGCCCTGGCGCACCCCGAGGTTGACGCTTTCGCCGATTTCGCGGTGCAGGCGTTCCATCAGCGGCATCGCCGCCTTGCCGATGCTGATGCGCGACTTGACGACATTGCCCAGTTCCAGCAGGCGGATGCCGAGGCGGTAGGTGCCGGGATCGGCGCGCTCGACAAAACCCGAGGCGGACATCGCGGCGAGGATGCGGTGCGCGGTCGAGGGATGCAAGCCGGTCTCCAGCGCCAGTTGCTTGAGGCTCACCGGATCAGGGTGGTAGGACAGCACATCGAGCAGTTTCATCATGCGCTCGATGACCTGGATGCCGGCGCGGGGTTCCGCTGCGGCTTCCGCGCGAGGTGTGGGCACGGCAATCTCTTCGTGACGACGGGAGTTCGGATACTATAGCAAAAGCCATCGTCGGCCATCGGCGATAAATAACAACGACATACGGAGAGACGCCTTGGCAAACATGCGCGTGGGACTGTTCGTGACCTGCCTGGTGGACCTGATGCGCCCGAGCATCGGTTTTGCCGCCCTGAAACTGCTGGAAAACGCCGGTTGCGAAGTGGTCGTGCCGGACACGCAGACCTGTTGCGGCCAGCCGGCATGGAATTCCGGCGACAAGCCCGGAGCGGAGGCGCTGGCGAAGAAGACCATTGCCGAGTTCGAGGGCTTCGACTACGTCGTGGTGCCTTCCGGATCCTGCGGCGACCATATCCGCACCGAATACCTGGGCATGTTTGCCACCGAACCCGAGTGGCGCGACCGCGCCACCGCGATGGCGGCGCGCACCTTCGAACTCACCGATTTCCTCGTCAGCGTACTGAAGGTCGAGGCCGTTCCCGGCAGCTACACGGGCAGCGTGACCTACCACGATTCCTGCACCGGCCTGCGCAGTCTCGGCATCAAGGCGCAGCCGCGGATGCTGCTGGCCAAGGTCAAGGGCGTGGAACTCAAGGAGATGAATGGCTGCGAGGAGTGCTGCGGTTTCGGCGGCACCTTTTCGGTCAAGTTCGGCGACGTCTCGGCGGCCATCGCCGAGCGCAAGTGCGACTTCATCCACTCCAGCGGCGCCCGCGCGGTGGCCGGCGGCGACCTCGGTTGCCTGCTCAACATCGAGGGCAAGTTGCGGCGCATGGGCGACGAGACGACGCGCGTGCTGCACGTGGCCGAAATCCTCGCCGGGGAGGCCTGAGCCGTGGAAATCAAATCGATGCGTTTCAAGGCCAACGCCTCGGCGTCGCTGGCCAACGTGGTCCTGCAGGGCAACCTGAAGAATGCCAAGGGCAAGTTCGTCACCAAGCGCGCCGAGGCGCTCAAGGACCTCGACGACTTCGAGGGCACGCGCGATGCGGCGAAGGCGATCCGCAACAAGGTGATCGACAACCTCGACCTGTGGCTGGAACGCTTCGAGCGCAAGGCGCTGGACACCGGCGCGCACGTGCTGTGGGCCAAGGACGGCGCGGAGGTCTGCCGCCTGGTGACGGAGATCGCCAGGAAGCACGGTGTGAAGAAGGTCACCAAGTCGAAGTCGATGCTCTCCGAGGAGGCCGGGCTCAACCAGGCCCTCGAAGCGGCCGGTATCCAGCCGGTGGAGACTGACCTCGGCGAATATATCCTGCAGGTGGACAACAACGAGCCGCCCAGCCACATCATCGCGCCGGCCGTGCACAAGAGCCTGGACGACGTCGCCGACCTGTTCCACAAGGTGCACGGCACACCGCGCAAGACCGAAATCCCGGCGCTGACGCGCGAGGCGCGCGAGGTGCTGCGCGGGCATTTCCTGACCGCCGAAATGGGCCTTTCAGGCGGCAACTTCCTCGTCGCCGAGACCGGTTCGGTGGCCCTGGTCACCAACGAGGGCAACGGCCGCATGGTGACTACACTGCCGAAAGTTCATGTGGTGATCACCGGCATCGAAAAAGTGATCCCGACCCTGGAGGACTTGTCGACCCTGATGCGGCTGCTGCCGCGCTCCGCCACCGGGCAGTCGATCTCGAACTATTTTTCCATCCTCACCGGGGTCAAGAAACCCGAGGAGCATGACGGTCCCGAGCATCTGTATTTCGTGCTGGTCGACAGCGGCCGCGCCGATGTGATCGGCGGCGAATTCCACGAGATGCTGCGTTGCATCCGCTGCGGCGCCTGCATGAACCACTGCCCGGTGTACCAGACCATCGGCGGCCACGCCTACGGCTGGGTCTATCCGGGGCCGATGGGATCGGTGCTGACGCCGCTTTACGCCGGGATCGAGAACTCGATCGACCTGCCGCACGCGGCGACGCTGTGCAACCAGTGCGGCATCGTCTGTCCGGTGGGCATTCCGCTGCCCGAACTGCTGCGCAAGCTGCGCGAGAAGCAGACCGACGCCGGCCTGCGCCCGCTCACCGAGCGCATCGGCTTGCGCCTGTGGGCCTGGGTGGCGCAGCAGCCGAAGCTCTACGCGCTGGGCGCGCGCTTCGGGGTGCGCTACCTCAAGTGGCTGGCCGGCAAATCCGATCGCATCAGCCTGTTGCCGATGGCCCCGGAATGGACCCGCGGCCGTGACTTCCCGGCGCCGCAGGGCAAGACCTTCCGCGAAATGTACGCCGCCAGGAGGAAAGCAGCATGATTACAGCCATCCCCCCTTCCCCCTTCCCACGTAAGGGGGTGATCTGTGTTCGCGGGCATTGCCCGCTCCGGTTTGTTGACTTGCTGCCTCCTTGGGACGGCCCGGCGGAGGCAGCATGAGCTCCCGTGATGACATCCTCGGCCGCGTCCGCGCCGGCCTCCAGCGCAACGCGGGCAATGCGGCCGCGGGGCGCGAGATCATGCAGGCCGCGATGGAAGGCCGGATCGAAGGGCCCAAGCCGGCCATGGACACCGCGCCCGCGGCGCTGCTCGAACGCTTCCGCGTCAAGTCGGAACTGCAATCCAGCACCGTGGAGGTGGTGGCGCAGGAGTCCGAGGTGCCGGCGGCGGTCGCCCGCTACCTGGCGGCGATGAACCTGCCGACGACGGCGGTGGTCCAGCCGGCGCTGGCGGCCCTGGACTGGGCCGCGGCAGGGTTGAAGGTCGAGGCGCGCGGTGCGCGCGATGCCGACCTGGTCGGCATCACCGGCTGCTTCTGCGCGGTCGCCGAAACCGGCACGCTGATGATGTGCTCCTCCCCCGACGCGCCCGCCACGGTCAGCCTGCTGCCAGAAACCCATGTCGCCGTGGTGCGCGCCGCGCGCATCCTGCCGTACATGGAGGACGCCTGGAACCTGGCGCGCGCGGAACTTGGCACCTTGCCGCGCGCGGTGAATTTCATTTCCGGGCCGTCGCGCACCGGCGACATCGAGCAGACCATCGTGCTCGGCGCGCACGGGCCGTACCGGGTACACCTGGTCATCGTCGAGGGATGAGAGCCGGCATGAGGGAAATTGAATCCCCCGTTCGGGCTGAGCGTGTCGAAGCCCCTCGCGCCCTTCGACAAGCTCAGGGCCTACGGTCAGATTGCCGCCGGCACCCATAGGATGCGCTACTTGCTGGCCCTGCTGGCCCTGCTTTTCGCCGTGTCGCCAGCGCCGACTCTTGCCCAGATCGGCGACGAAGTTCTGCCGCCGGCCTTCGTCGAAACCCTGCTCGAACTGCCCGACGATGCCGCGCAGGCCGCAAAGTCGGGCAAGCGCCTGCTGCTCTATTTCGGCCAGCAGGGCTGTCCCTACTGCAAGGAACTGATGCAGACCAGCTTCACGCAGAAGGACATCGTGGACAAGGTGAACAAGCATTTCGTCGCCATCGCCTTCAATCTTTTCGGCGACCGCGAAGTGACCTGGTTCGACGGCAAGGTTCGCAGCGAGAAGGAGTTCGCCAAATTCCTCAAGGTGCAGTTCACGCCGACGCTGCTGCTGCTGGACGAGAAGGGCGGCATCATCGCGCGCATCAACGGCTATTACCCGCCGCACCGTTTTTCGGCGGCGCTCGACTACTCGGCGCAGCGGTTGGAGCGCAAGCGCGATTTCGCCGAGCACATGAAGGCGGTGCCGCAAACCGGCGCCAGCGCCACGCTCAACGAGCAGCCCTTTTTCGTCAAGGCGCCCTTTGACCTGGCGCGCAAGCCCGCCGGCAAGCCGCTGGCGGTGCTGTTTGAAACCCGCCATTGCGGGCCGTGCGACGAACTGCACACGGAAGGCTTCAAGCGCGACGCGACGCGGGCCGCGCTGGCGCGTTTCGACGTCGCGCGCTTTTCGCTGGCGGGACGCGAGAACCTGACCACGCCCGACGGCCGTCGCATGACGGCGGAAGCCTGGGGCCGCGAACTCAAAATCAGCTACACGCCGAGCGTGGTGTTCTTCGACGACCGGGGCAAGGAAGTGTTCCGCCTCGAAGCCTACCTGCGGCCCTTCCACTTCGCCTCGTCCTTCGAGTATGTCGCCAGTGGCGCCTACAAAAAGGAGCTGGAGTTCCAGCGCTTCCTGCAGCTCAAGGCCGAGCACCTGAAGGAGCGCGGCGAGAAGCTGGAGCTCTGGAGGTAGGGCCCTTTCTCACTACGGCGGCCGCATCGCCGTGATATGGACGCGCCCTGATCAACGCCGCAGGCGCTTTTCGATCTCGATGATTACCATCGCCGCCAGCGCGATGGCGGCGATCTCTCCCCAGGCGCGTGCATCGATGGTGGTGGTGGCAAAGGCGGCGTTGAGCGGCGCCCAATAGGTGATCGCCAGTTGCAGCAGGAGTTGCAGCCCGGCGCCGGCCCATACCCATGGATTCGAGAAGGCGTTGATGGCCGTCACCGGCAGGCGCAGCGAACGGCAGCTGAACAGATAGACTACCTCGATGGCGACGAAGACGTTCATCGCGATGGTGCGCGCCTGGGCCATGTCCTGGCCGCGCTCCAGCGCCAGCAGGAACATGCCGAACGAGCCGGCCAGCATCAGCACGCCGACCAGTACGATGCGCCCGATCAGCACGCCGTCTAGCACCGGCGCCGCGGGCGGGCGCGGCGGGCGGTGCATGATGCCGCGCTCGGCCGGCTCGAAGGCAAGCGGCAGGCCGAGCAGCACGGCGGTGGTCATGTTGATCCAGAGGATCTGCAGCGGCGTGATCGGCAGCGTGACCCCGGCGACGATGGCGGCGAGGATCACCAGGCCTTCGCCGAAGTTGGTCGGCAGGGTCCAGGTGATGAACTTCACCAGGTTGTCGTAGATGCCGCGGCCTTCCTCCACGGCCGCTTCGATGGTGGCGAAGTTGTCGTCGGTCAGCACCATCGCCGCCGCCTCCTTGGCCACGTCGGTGCCGCCCTGGCCCATGGCGATGCCGATGTCGGCCTGCTTCAGCGCCGGCGCGTCGTTCACGCCGTCGCCGGTCATGGCGACGACCTCGCCCTGCGCCTGCAGCGCGCGCACCAGGCGCAGCTTTTGTTCCGGTTCGACCCGGGCGAAAACGTGCACCATGCTTGCCGCCGCCATCAGCGCCACGTCGTCCAGTTGCGCCAGGTCGCGCCCGGTGAGCACCCGCGCCGCCGGGCCATCCTTGACGATGCCGATTTGTCCGGCAATCGAGCGCGCGGTGTCGGCGTGGTCGCCGGTGATCATCTTCACCACGATGCCGGCAGCATGGCAGGCGCGCACCGCGGCGATCGCCTGCCTGCGCGGGGGGTCCATCATCGCCGCGAGGCCGAGGAAGCTCAGTCCGCTGTCGAGCGTCGCCTCATTTAGTTCGGCTTCCGCCTGCGCCGCGCGTCGCGCCAGGGCCAGCACCCGCAAGCCGCGGGCGGCCATGCTCGCCGCGGCGGCGGCGACCAGTTC
>NZ_JAFLDR010000065.1 GCF_017302275.1 Sulfuritalea sp. | reverse complement strand
CGGCCGCGGCCGGCAGCGGCGGCATCGCCCTGCTCGCCGGGGCGCCGCTGGTCGCGACGCAAGTGCTGACGGTCGTCGGGGCCGCGATACTGGTCGCCGCCAGCATCCTGGTGCTGGTCCGGTTGGTCGCGCCCTTCACCGTCGTCCTCGGCATCGGCGCGCTGTGCTGGCTGGTCGGCAACACGGCGTGGCTCGCGGGCGGTGCGCTTGCCGCCGCCGTGCCCTGGTGGCTGGCCTTCCTGGTGCTGACCATCGCCGGCGAGCGGCTCGAGTTGACGCGCTTCCTGCCCACCCCGGCGGTGGCGCAAAGGCTGTTCTTCGCCATCGTCGGCGGCATCCTCGCCGGCGCCGCGATCAGCTTCTGGCAGGAAAATGCCGGCCTCGCGCTGTTCTCCGCGGGCCTGCTGGCACTGGCCGCCTGGCTGCTGCGCTACGACATCGCGCGGCGCAATGCGCAACAACGGGGACTGGTCCGCTTCATCGCCCTGTGCCTGCTCTCGGGCTACGCCTGGCTGGCGCTGGCCGGCCTGCTCGGCATCAGTGGCGGCTTCCTGCCCGGCCACCCGTGGCGCGACGCGACGCTGCATGCGGTCGGCCTCGGCTTCGTCTTCTCGATGATCTTCGGCCACGCGCCGATCATTTTCCCCGCCGTGGTGCGGGTGAAGATTCCTTATCACCCGTTCTTTTATGTACCGCTGCTGGTGCTGCACGCTTCCCTGGCGCTGCGCATTTTCGGCGGCCTTGGCGATGCATTTCCGCTGCGCAGCGGGGGCGGCCTGTTGAATGCCATCGCCCTGCTGCTGTTCATTGCCACGATGATCGCCAGCGTGGTGCGCGGCGGCAGCCAAACCGCCACCCAAGGAGCTGCATGATGGGCGCCATCGAAGAGCCTGGACTCGAAGTTCTCGCCACGCGCAATCTCGCCGGCGCGCAGGACAAATGGACCACCGAGCGCGTGCTGTCGATCCGCTGGTGGACGCCGACCCTGCTCTCTTTCCGCACCACCCGTTATCGCGGCTTCCGCTTCACGCCGGGGCATTACACGCGGCTCGGGCTCGGCGCGGCCGACGACGTTGCCTGGCGGCCGTTCTCGCTGGCCTCTGCGGCCTATGACGAGTTCCTCGAATTCATCGCGGTGCTGGTGCCGGGCGGCACCTTTTCGGAACCGCTGCGGCAATTGCGCGAAGGCGATGCGATCCGCGTCGACAAGGCCAGCTACGGCTTCCTCACCGTCGACCACCTGGCCCCGGGCCGCGAGCTCTGGATGCTCGCCAGCGGCACCGGGCTCGGGCCCTTCCTCGCCATCCTGAAGGATCCCGCCGTCTGGCAGAACCACCAGCGCCTGATCGTCGCGCACAGCGTCCGCCACTCGTCGGAACTGGCCTGGCGCGACGAAATTGCCGGCATGCCGCAAGGCGAATTGATCGCCGAGGCCAAAGCCAGGCTCACCTATCTGCCGATCGCCACCCGCGAGCCGGGCGCGACCGCACTGGCCGACCGCATCCCGCGGCTGCTTGCCGACGGCCGCCTCGAAGCTGCGGCGGCCTGCCCGCTCGATGTCGCCCACTCGCGCGTGCTGGTCTGCGGCAACCCCGAAATGACACGCGAGCTGCGCCAGTCGCTTTCAGCGCGTGGCTTCGCCACCAATCGCCGCGGCGTGCCGGGACAGATGGCCTTCGAGAAATACTGGTAAGCCGATTCACCCACTTCACACGACTGGAGCACCGTTATGTCTCACCGCAATTCCCGCTGGCTGATTGTCGCCGCCTCGCTCGCGCTGAGCGCAGCCCCCGCCTGGGCCGCCGACCCCGCGCATGACCACGACGCCCACGGCGCCGCCACGCTGAAACTCGACAACGGGCAGAAGTGGAAGACCGATGCCCCGCTGCGCCAGGGCATGGCGAACATCAAGGCCGCGGTGCAGCCACACTTGCCCGCCATTCACGAAAACAAGCTGAAAGCGGCGACCTATCAGATGCTGGCGAAGCAAATCAACGCGCAAAGCGCATTCATCGTCGCGAACTGCAAACTGGCACCGGACGCCGACGCGCAACTGCATCTCGTCATCGCCGTGCTCGGCGCCGCGGCGGATGCCATGGCCGGCAAGAGCAAGGCGCTGTCGCGGCAGAAGGGCGCGCTGCAACTGCTTCATACGCTCGACGCCTATGGCCAGTTCTTCGACCATCCGGGCTGGGCCGAACCCGCGACGAAGCACGCGCACTGACCGCGGCGGCACGGTCCGGGCTTCCCGCGATGAAACGCCATCCCGACCGGCTGCAACTCTCGCGCGAGCATCACGGCGCGCACGTGCGCTTCGAGGAGCGCGAAGTCTTCGAGGCGGCGCAGGCCGTGGGCGCCCCGGATACCGCCTGAAGGACGCCATGTCCGGGCCAGCGGCAGCCAGAAAGGTCATCGAGATCAAGCCCTGGGCCGATCCGGAGGCCAAGGTGTACCCACGGCCCGTCAGCGTGGGTTAAGAGGCTATTCGCGCGCCGCGTTCAATTCCCTGCGCTGGCACGCATTGCCTGGTTACGAATACCCGCCACTGCCAGGTCCAAAGCCGTTGCGGCAAGACGGGTCCGTTGCCTTCATCTGCCACCTCTGGAGCACGTGGCTCCTGCAAGGATTTCTTGATTGTCTTGGGCTTCTGGAATAAGCTAGTAATTGGTTACTTACTTAATGACCTAAAATGTCTATTGAACCGAGACCGAGGAACTTGCCCGCGGACCAGCGCCGGGCTGTCACCGTGGACGCCGTTATCGAACTGACGGCCGAGCAGAATCCGGGCGATATCACTACCGCCGCGATTGCCCAGCGAATGAACCTGACGCAGGGCGCGCTGTTTCGGCACTTTCCCAGCAAGGATGCAATCTGGCAGGCTGTCATGGAGTGGGTGGCCGAGCGATTGCTGCAGCGGGTGGATCGTGCCATTCACGGCGCCGACTCGCCGCTGTCCGCACTGGAAGCGGTGTTCATGGCCCACATCAAGTTCGTCGCCGAGCACCCCGGCGTGCCACGACTGCTGTTCGGCGAGCTGCAGCGTGCCGAGGACACTCCCGCCAAACGCATGGCACGCACTCTGATTGGCGCCTACAGGGAACGCCTGAGCGGCCTGATCGATGCCGGAAAAGTCCGCGGCGAAGTCGCGCCGGATGTCGAAACTGCAGCGGCCGTCATCGCTTTCATCGGCAGCATCCAGGGCTTGGTCATGCAATCGCTGCTGAGCGGCAAGGCCGGGCAAATGCGCGCCGACGCGCCGGGTGCCTTCGCCATTTACCGTCGCGGAATCAGGAGCTTCACATGAAGTCCGGACGCATACTTGAATGGCTGGCCATTGCCGCCATCGCTTTCGGCGTCCTCACCGTGTTCAGCGGTGGCCGCGCATTGTTCGGCGGCATGGAGGCGCGCGCCGGGCTTGGCAACATCGTGCCCTTCGTGCTCTGGTTCAACTTCCTGGCCGGCTTTGTCTATGTCCTCGCCGGGGCGGCGCTGCTACTGGCCAAACCCCGGGCCGCCCCGCTGGCCTTGTTCCTGGCCGTGTCGACGATTCTTGTCTTCCTGGCCTTTGCGGTGCATATCGCCGCCGGCGGCGCGTTTGAAGCGCGCACCGCCGGTGCCATGTCGCTGCGCTCGCTGTTCTGGATTGCGGTCGCGTTTGTTGCCCTTCGCGCAAAGAAAGCGCCAGCGGTGGTGAGCAACCCGCGATGAAATCCTCCTTCGATCGTCGCGCCACACTCATTGCCGCCGCCGTCGGGCTGGTGGCCATTCTGGTCCTGTTCGTCGCGCGCAGCGGGCCGCTGGCGTCGATGCGCGTCACCGTCGCGCCGGCCGCGCGGGCCGATCTGGCGCCCTTGCTGTTCGGCATCGGCGTCGTTGAAGCGCGGCGCAGCTATCTGGTCGGCCCCACCACAGCCGGGCGCGTGCGCCAGGTCGCCGTGGATGTCGGCGAAGTCGTGAAGGCCGGCCAATTGCTGGCGGAGATGGACCCGATCGACCTCGATCAGCGCCTTGCCGCAACCAGCGCGGCCGCCAGGCGCGCGAAGAATGCTGTCGATACGGCGGCGGCGCAACTTGCCGACAGCGGCGCCCGACGCGAAGTGGCCGCCGCCAATGCGCGCCGCTATGAGGAATTGGGCCGCAAGGGTTTCGTCAGTTCCAGCGTGACCGAGGGCAAGACGCAGGAGATGAATTCCGCGTCGGCCCAGTTTGCCGCCGCCGAAGCCGCGTTGGCCGGCGCGCGCCAGGACCTCGCGCGCCTCGACGCAGAACGTGCCGGCGCGCAACAGCAGCGCGGCAACCTGCGTCTGCTGGCGCCGGCCGGCGGCGTGGTCACCGCGCGCGACGCCGAGCCGGGCTCGACCGTGGTCGCCGGACAGGCCGTGGTGCGGCTGGTGGCCGCCGACAGCCTGTGGCTGAAAATGCGACTCGACCAGCAACGCTCGGCCGGCCTGCAAGTGGGGCTCCCGGCAGAAATCGTGCTGCGCTCGCGGCCGGGCCAGGTGCTGCCCGGCAAGGTCGCGCGCATTGAAATGCTGAGCGACAGCGTGACCGAAGAGCGCATTGCGCTGGTCGCTTTCGAGACGCCGCCGAAGGACGTGTCGGTCGGCGAAATGAGCGAAATCACGCTGCGCCAGCCGCTCGTCAAACAGGCGCTGGCGGTACCCGGCGCGGCATTGCGCCTGCGCGGCGGCAAGACCGGCGTCTGGGTGTTGCGCGATGACGAGCCCGGATTCGTTGCGGTCAAGGCCGGCATCAGCGGCGCCGACGGCAAGGTGCAGATCCTCGACGGCCTCAAGGAAGGCGATGCGGTGATCGTGCACAGCGAAGGCGAACTGACCGAAGGCAGTCGCATCAAAGTGGTCTCGGCGATCGCCGGCACGTGAGTTTGCAATGATCAGTCTCGCCGGCCGCGACATCCTGCATTCCTGGGGCAAGTTCGTCCTCACCGGGATCGGGCTGGGCCTGCTGATCGGCGCCACGCTGACCATGGCCGGCGTCTATCGCGGCATGGTCGATGACGCACGGGTACTGCTGACCAACAGCGGCGCCGACATCTGGGTGGTGCAGAAGGACACCCAGGGACCGTATGCCGAGTCGTCCAGCATCCGCGACGACGTGTATCGCGGACTGCTCGGCATGTCCGGCGTGGCGCAGGCGGCGAACGTCACCTACCTGACCATGCAGGTGCGCCATGGCGCCCGCGAGAGTCGCAGCATGGTGGTCGGCTTCGAGCCGGGACAGCCCGGCGAGCCGGGCTATCTGGTGGCGGGGCGGCGCCTGCTGCGCGGCCACTTCGAGGCCATCGCCGACGTCAAGACCGGCTTCAAGCTCGGCGAGCGCATCCGCATCCGGCGCCACGAGTACGAAGTGGTCGGGCTGACGCGGCGCATGGTGTCCTCCGGCGGCGACCCGATGGTGTTCATTCCGCTCAAAGACGCGCAGGAAGCGCAGTTCCTCAAGGACAACGACGCGATCATCGCCGACCGCGCGCGCACGACGGCCAACCCCGCTCTTAATCGCCCCGGCGTGCCCGGCCTGCTCGACGCGGTGACGGCGTCGCAGACCGTCAATCACAGCGTCAATGCGGTACTGGTGAAAGTCGGCGCTGGCGACACGGCGGCAAGCGTGGCGCAGGAGATCCGCCGCTGGAAACACGTGCAGGCCTACACCCGCGAGCAGATGGAGGAGATCCTGATCGCCAAGCTGATCGCCACGTCGGCCAAGCAGATCGGCATGTTCCTCGCGATCCTCACCGTGGTCAGCGCGGCCATCGTCGCCTTCATCATCTACACCATGACGCTGGGCAAGATCCGCGAAATTGCGGTGCTGAAACTCATCGGCACCCGCAACCGCACCATCGCCGGCATGATCCTGCAACAGGCGCTCGGCCTCGGCCTGATCGGCTTCATCGTCGGCAAGATATCCGCCACGCTGTGGGCGCCGGCCTTTCCCAAGTACGTGCTGCTGGAAACGGCGGACGCCATGCGTGCCCTGGTCATCGTCATGGTGGTCTGCGCGCTGGCCAGTACGCTGGCGATCCGCGCCGCGCTGAAGGTTGATCCGGCCACGGCGATCGGAGGCTGAGAGCTTATGAATAAATCTACTGCGCGTGCCGGATCGGGGATTGGGCGGTGCTCGCTATCCTCATGTACAAACACGTACATTCCGGTAGCTGCGCTCCGGCCGCACCCCGCTGCGGCCCGCTCGCTACGATTTCTTCGTAAGCTCTGAGATGGACCACGGAATCCACATCGAAGGCCTCAGCAAGCGCTACGGCGATGGCGATACCGCGGTCGAGGCGCTGAAGGACGTCAACATGCGCATCGCGCCCGGCGAGGTAGTCGGCCTGGTCGGCCCCAGCGGCTCGGGCAAGACCACGCTGCTCAAGTGCCTCGGCGCGGTGATCGAACCGACGCGCGGGCGCATGACCCTGGGCGGCGAGGTGATCTACGACAGCGAGCAGGGCGGCTGGAAGACGCCGGACCTGCGCGCCTTGCGCCGCGACCGCATCGGCTTCATCTTCCAGGCGCCCTACCTGATTCCCTTCCTCGACGTGACCGACAACGTGGCCCTGCTGCCGATGCTCGCGGGGCGCGCGAACAGTGCGTCACGGGCGCGGGCGCTGGACCTGCTGCGAGCGCTCGATGTCGCGCATCGCGCAGGCGCGCAGCCCAGCGAGCTTTCCGGCGGCGAGCAGCAGCGCGTCTCGATCGCCCGCGCACTGGCCAACCAGCCGCCGGTGATCCTCGCCGACGAACCCACCGCGCCGCTCGACAGCCAGCGGGCGCTGGCCGTGGTGCGCATCCTCAACCAGATGGCGAACCAGTATCAAACCGCGATCATCGTCGTCACCCACGACGAAAAGATCATTCCCACCTTCAAGCGGATCTATCACATTCGTGACGGAAGGACGGTGGAAGAGGCGGGGGAAGGGCGCGAGATCTCGTGAAGAGGCCGCCGCCGTTACCGAGCAGTCGAAGTTCTGGATCCCGAGTCGGAATTCGAGGCGTCCCGGCATTGCGGTTCCGATAGATCCGTGGCGAAGAAATTTCCCTTGCACCCGAAGCACCCCGAGCGAATCTGCTGGGGCTGCGACAAGTACTGTCCGGTCGACGCCCTCGAATGCGGCAATGGATCGGACCGCACGCAGCACCCGATGGAACTGCTCGGGGACGACTGGCTCGAGTTCGGCGACTGGAACCTGGACACCGGCACGGAACCACCCTGTAGCACCGATGGCAAGGATAAGGGACCGGCTTCGAAGTAGTGCCAACGCCCCCAACTGCAAGAGTCGGCGCGCCACAGGGACTTCCTGCGGTCGCTGGCGGTACGGCGCCGAGCGGCATGTGCGAGCAGTCGGCGCCGCCCGTCCTACGTCCCGGCTATCGGTTGCCGGCTGTCGATCACTATCCTCCGAACGAATCGCCTGCCCGTCTGGCGACGAGCAGGCTAGCCAGGCTTACTGCGCGAGTTTCCAGGCACCGCCCTCGACCTTGACCAGGACCCGCGCCCGCGCGTCCATGCCATTGTGGTTGCTCGGGGACATGGTGTAGATGCCGTGGGTGCCGACCGCCTCGCGCACCTTCTCCAGCGCGTCGCGCAGCGCCGCGCGAAATGCCGGCGTGCCCGGCTTGGCGGCCTTCATCGCTTCGGGCAGGGCCTTTTCGACCAGCAGGTGGGCGTCGTAGGCATAGCCGGCGAAGGCGTTGCGGTTCTGCGCGCCGTAGGCCGCATCGTAGGCCTTGACGAAGCCGCTCGCCACCGCCTTGACCGGATTCGACTCGGGCAGTTGTTCCGCCACCACCAGCGGGCCGGTCGGCGCGATCAGGCCTTCCACGCTCTTGCCGCCAACACGGATGAAATCGGGATTCACCATGCCGTGGTTGCCGTACACCGGTCCCTTGTAGCCGCGACCCGCGAGCGAGATGGCGGGCAGCGCGCCCGGCGTACCCGAGCCGCCGACCAGCACCGCGTCCGGCTTGGCCGCCACTATCTTCAGCACCTGGGCCTCGACGCTGGTATCGACGCGCGCATAGCGCTCGTTGGCGATGACCTTGATGCCGGCCGGCCCGGCCAGGGCGGTGAGCGCCTTGTCGATGCCCTCGCCCCAGGGATCGTTGAAGCCGATGTAGCCCACGGTCTTCACGCCGGCAGCCTGCATGTGCTTGACCACACCCTCGATCATCAGCGGAATCGACTGCGGCACGACGAAGGTCCACACCATCTTTTCCGGCGGCAGGCTCATCGGCGCCAGCGCGATCTGCGCCGTCTTCAATTCCGCGGCGACTTCGGCGATGGCATGGTTGTTCGGCACCGAGGACGAGCCCATGATCACATCCGCATTGTCTTCCGTGACCAGCTTGCGCGCATTCTTGACCGCCTGGGTGGGATCGGACGCGTCGTCGAGCACGATGTAGCGGATCGGCTGTCCGCCCAGCGTCTTCGGCAGCATGTTGAAGGTGTTGCGGTAATGGACGCCGAGCGACGCTCCCGGCCCGGTGGTCGACACCGTGACGCCGACGGTGATATCCGCCAGCGATGCCGCGCTGAAAGCGGTGAATGCAATGCCGATCAGGGTGGTTCGCAGTTTCATGATGTCTCCTCTTTTTTGGTCAGGGTGAAACAGCCCGTTCCGAGCGAATGGACAAGGTCGAGCGAAGCGAGCCGAATTCATAGCCCCCCGTGAGGGGGGATGGGGGGCGGGCGTTCAATTTGCCTTTGCATTTTTCATCTGCTGCGGGTGGCGCTCGCTGCGCTGAGCGTCAGACTTCGGGAAAGCGTTTGGAAAGCTTGGCGAAGGTCAGCAGTTCGCGCTTCTCCTCCGACAGGTAATCGCCGCCGATGCCGTATTCGGCCCAGCGTGCGCGAACCTTTTCTTCGATGGCCACCGGCAGCTTGTTGAGCGGCGGAAAGCGCCGGTTGCCCCAGGCCGGATTTCGCTCGAACTCCCAGCTGCGCGTGGCATCGACCAGGGTCCGCGTCCAGCAGCCGGTGCCGTATTTCATCGGATCGGCCTGGTCGCGCGGGGTCGACGGATCGAGCACCGAGCCGAAGGTGGGGCCGAAGGTGCACAACTGCCCCAGGGCGGGATTGACGCGGAAGGCCCAGGCCCATTCCAGCGCCTCGCGATCGCGGATGTCGATGTCTTCCTCGACCACCATCACGTTCTTGAAGAACCACTGGCCGGCGCCCGTGCCCCACAGCGCGTTGGCGATCTGCTGCGCGTGGCCGCGGTACTGCTTGCGGATCTGCACCACGATGTGGGTGCCGGTGACCACCGGCGGCATCCAGACGTCGGTGATGCCGCCGACGCCGGAATCTTCCAGCATGTTCCAGGCGATGGCCGACCAGCTGTAGGCGCACAGCGGTGAATCCTCGCTGGGAAAGCCGGGCCGCGCACCCTCCAGCGTACCGCGCAGGATCGGATCGTCGCGATGGGTGATGCGCTGGACCCGCAGCACCGGCTTGGGCGAGGGCGAGCCGCCGGCATAGCCGGGATATTCGCCGAACGGGCCTTCCATTTCGAATGTCGCCGGATCGGGCGAGATGAAGCCCTCGACCACGATCTCGGCACTGGCCGGAACCATGAGGTCACTGGTCTCGCATTTCACCAGTTCGACCGGACGGCCGAGGATGGCGCCCATCATTTCATATTCGCAGACCGCCTTGGGGAAGGGGCTGCCGGCGCAGAAGGGCAGCACGTCGTGCCAGCCATGCACCACCGCCACCGGCATCGGCTTCATGGTCTCGCGATGCTGGGCGAAGTGGCCGCCCCAGTGCTGGGTCGGAATCAGCAGCTTGCCGACCTTGTCCGGACCGAGCAGCTGGCCGCGATAGATGCCGACATTGAGGCGCTGCGTTCCCGGATCGCGCGTGATGACGCCGCAGAAGGTGTCGAGGAAGCGTCCGCCGTCGAGGTGGTGCCAGTGGGGCACGGGAAACTGCGTCAGGTCGATGCTCGATCCGTACAGGACGTTGGCCTTCACCGGCCCGGTATCGACTTCCACCGGCGCGATACCCTGCCGATAGCGGCGCTTCAGGTGGGCGACGATCTGCCGGTCCGGCGTGTCGACCGGCAGGTCCAGCAGGAGGCAGACGTGGCGGCGGTTGCCCAGCGTTCCGGTCAGGAAGCGGGTGCAGCGCTTGTCCTGGTAGCCCTTGATGTTCTCGAACAACAGGCCCGGCCCCTGCAGGCCGAGGTTCACCCGGGCGATGGCGCCGATTTCCTCGTTCCAGTCGACTTCGGCCCGGATGCGCCGCAGTTCGCCATGGGCTTCCAGCGTGGCCAGCCAGGAACGCAGATCGACATCAGGCGAAGACTTGTTGGCTGTCGAATTCATGGTCACCGTCGAGTGAAAAACGCCGGATCAGTTTGACCGAAGCCAAAACCAAAGGCAAGGGGCCGCGCCCGGCCGGCTCACTCCAGCACGATGTCGAAGCGCAGCGTGTCCGCTGCGTCGCGTTCCGGCAAGCCGACCAGGCGCTGGCGGGCGGACTCCCGCAGCGACATGAAGAGGCCGTCGCGCGCGTTGGCAGTGGCGGCATCCGGCAGGTACATCTGCGTCACCAGCAGCTCGCGCTCGCCGCGACTGAGGCGGAAGTGAACGTGCGGCGTGCGCCCCGGATAGGCCACCGGCATGATCGTGGCGAAGCGGTAGGCACCATCGGCGTCCGTGGCGGCGCGGCCATAACCGCGAAAATTCGGGTCCAGCGGCGCCGTGCTGTCGTCGTGCGGATGGTGGTAGCGGCCGTGGGCGTTGGTCTGCCAGATCTCGACCAGCAGGCCGGGCAGCGCGCGGCCCGCGGTGTCCGTGACGCGGCCGACGATGTGCAGGGTCTTGCCCCGCGCCCGACCCTTGCCGTCCACGGTGGTCAGGTCATTGCCGGCCCCGGCGTCGGGCCGCAAGGGGTAGTAGGGACCGAGCATCTGGCGCGGCGTCGCCGCCAGGTTCGTGGCGGCGCGCGCCGCCGGCAGGGCGAGCAGCGGCGACAGCAGCAGCAGCCGGCGCTGCCTGTTCCATCGTGGCCCGGATTCAAAAGTCGGCGCTGGTGGCACGGCGATTGTTCGGTTCATGGCAGCGCTACATCGCCAGCGTGAGGCCGCCATCGACCACGAAAACGTGGCCGGTGGCATAGCGGCTGCGCAGCAGGCCCAGCACCGCCTCGACGCAGTCGTCCGGCGTCGCCGAGCGCTGCAGCGGCGCGCGCGCCCTGACCGCCTCGTGCTGCGCCTGCCAGTCCCGCGTCCAGGGCGTCTCGACCAGCCCAGGGGCCACGGCATTGACCCGCACCGGGCCGCAGGACTTGGCCAACAGGCGCGTCATCTGGTTCAGCGCGGCCTTGGCCATCGAATAGGCGATCGAGCTGCCGACCGGGCGCACGCCGGCGATCGAGGTGATGTTGATGACATTGCCGTCGTCGCTCTGCATCAGGTGCGGCATCGCCGCCTTGGTCAGCCACCAGGTACCGGTGACATTGACGTCGAAGGTCTTCGTGAAGATTTCGTCGGTCAGGCCATCCAGGTCCTGGTGCGGCACCACCGTGGTCCACCCGGCGTTGTTCACCAGGATGTCGAGCCGGCCGAAGCGCGCCAGGGTCGCGGCCAGCAAGCGTTCGCCGGCCGCCTTGTCGGCAATGTCGGCCTGCACGTAGAGCGCGTCCTTTCCCAGTTCGGCGGCGATGCGGCTGCCGGCCTCGACCGAACTGGCCGAGTTGATCACCACGGACGCGCCGAGCGCCGACAGGCGACGCGCGATGGCCTCGCCGATGCCGCTGGAGGACCCGGTGACCAGCGCCACCCGGTTGGAAAACTCGCCTGAAGACTCGCCCGATAACTCGCTCATCGCATCCTCCTGTCGTGTGCCCGGCTCAGGCCGTCAGTTTGCGGTAAATGTCGGCGATCCGCGCCGGCAGCTTTTTCGCGTCGTCGATCACGGTGTAATGCGCCGGCCCATAGAGTTGCGGCAGGTAGTCGGCGCCGTGGCGGTCGATGGTGACACAGTAGCTGCGGATGCCCTTCTCGCGTGCTTCCAGCAGCGCGCGGCGGGTGTCCTCGATGCCATAACGCCCTCGATACTCGTCGCCATGGTCGTCGGGGCGACCGTCGGACAAGGTCACCAGCAGCTTGTGGCGGGCGTTCTGCCGCTGCAGCAGGCCGGACAGGTGGCGCACGGCGACGCCCATGCGCGTGTAGTCGCGCGCCTCGATCCCGGCGATGCGCTGCCGCGTGGCCGCGTCGTAGCGGTCGCCGAAGCGCTTGATGCGGTAGATGTCGCAGTGCGTGCGGGTCCAGCCAGAAAAGCCGTAGATGGCATAGCTGTCGCCCAGGGCTTCGATGGCCTCGCACAGCAGCACCAGCGATTCGCGCTCGGCGTCGTTGACCCAGCCCTTGGTCGAGCCGCTCATGTCGACCATGAACATCACCGCCAGCGAGCGCTCGACGCGGCGGCGGTGGATGAACAGGCGCGGCGAGGGCTCGGCGCCGCCCAGGCGGTCGGCGCGGGCGTCGACCTGCGCGTCGAGATCGATCTCCTCGCCGTCGAGCTGGCGTCGCTGCGGCTTGTCTTCGCCGCGCAAGGCCTCGAAGCGGCGGCGGATGCCGCGGATCAGGTGCGCGTGGCGCAGGCGCACCTCATCGACCCAGGCGTGCTCGCCGGCCGGCCCCTCGGATTCGTAAAGGTGGCACCAGTCGCGCCGCCAGGCGCCGCGCCGGTAGTCCCACTCGTCATAGAGCGCGTCGGGCTCGCCGCTTGTGGCGGCGACCTCGCCAGCGCCCGCGTCGCTTTCCTCGGGGCGCCAGGCGCCGGGCCCGGCCGGGCGCAGGAATTCCGGCGGGATGCCGTCGAGGTCCTGCGCCAGCGACTGCGCGGCGGCCCGTGCATCGGGCGGCAGGCC
>NZ_JAFLDR010000064.1 GCF_017302275.1 Sulfuritalea sp. | reverse complement strand
GCGAGGTCGAGCACGCGCTGGCCGGGCGCCGGCCCGGCGGCGGCCAGCAGCGCCGTCGCCAGTTCACCACGACTGCCGGCGGCAGCGAGGTAGCGCGCGCCGATGCGGTTGTAGCCCTTGCGTTCGAGGCGCTTGAACTGGGCCGAATCAAAACTCATGGCAGCGGCGCGTCCGCTTTCGCGGCGGTGAATTTGAGCAGGTCGACGCTGTAGACCGCGAGCCCGCTCCAGATCGCCGCGAAGGCCAGCGTGCGCGTGAAATCCATGGGCTCGTGATACACCAGCACGGCGATCAGGAAGGCAATCGACGGCGCGATGTACTGCAGGAAGGCGATCATGGAAAGCGGCAGCCGCCGCGCCGCGACGGCGAACAGCAGCAGCGGGATGGCGGTGATCGCGCCGGTGGCGACCAGCAGCAGGTCGCGGCCGTCGAACAGATTTGCGCCGGTGCCGAAGTGGCCGGTCCCGGAATGCTGGATCCAGCCCAGCCAGAGCAGCGCCACGGGCGTCATGCAGACGGTTTCGAGGAACAGGCCGCTGGCGGCGTCGAGCGGCAGTTGCTTGCGCAGCAGGCCGTAGATGGCGAAGGTGGCGGCCAGCACCAGGGCGATCCAGGGCAGGCCGCCGGCGCGCAACGCCTCGATCGCGACGCCGGCGGCGGCGAGCAGCACGGCGAGCCATTGCAGCGGACGCAGGCGCTCCTTGAGCACCAGCACGCCGAGTGCGACGTTGAGCAGCGGCAGGATGAAATAGCCGAGGCTGGTTTCGATGATGTGGCCGTTGTTCACGCCCCAGACGAAGGTCAGCCAGTTGCCGAGCACCAATGCGGCCGCCAGGGCGATGCGTGCCAGCTGCGCGGGAATCCGCGCCACGCGCAGCGCGTCGCCGAAGCCGCGGCCGGTGCCGAGGATGGCGGTCATCAGCAGCATGGCCCAGACCACGCGGTGGGCGATGATCTCGTCGGCCGGCACCTCGACGATCTGCTTGAAGAAGATCGGCACCAGGCCCCAGATCAGGTAGGCGCCGATCCCGGCGACGATGCCGCGCCGGGTGTTTTCAGGCGTCGCCGCTGGGTGCGTCGCGCTCACGGCGTTCAGGCTTCCGAAAAATCGATGATCGAATCGAGGTAGTCGTTCCAGCGCGTGAAGCTGTGGTCGCCGCCTGGCAGCACGGTCTGCTTCGCGCCAGCATAGCGGCGCACGGCATCGCGGTAATCCAGCGTCTCGTCGCCTTCTTCCACCAGCAGCCAGAAGCGTTCGGGCTTGGCCAGCACCGGAATCGCGATGGCACGCAGTTCATCGACGTGTTCCAGCGTGAAGTCGAAGCGCTCGCCGGTGTAAAGCCACTGCTGCGGGCCGATGTATTTCTGCAGCGAAAGGTGGGCCACCACCGCCGGATTCACCAGCACCGCCTTGAGGTCGAAGGTCTCGGCAAGGTATGTCGAGTAGTAGCCGCCGAGCGAGGAGCCGACCACGGAGGTGACGCCATGGCGCGCTATCAGGCCATCGGCGAGCGCAATGGCCGCCCGTGGCGAGGCAGGCAACTGCGGGCTCAGGAATTTCTCGCCGAGGCCGCGTTCGCGCATGCGCGCGCCCAGGGCCTGCGCCTTGTTCGACTGAGGCCCACTGGTAAACCCGTGCAGATACAGAATCAAGGTGCGCTCCAATCGACCACGCCCATCTGCCAGGTGACCAGCACGACGATGCCGAAGGCGATGCGGTACCAGGCGAAGGGGGTGAAGTCGTGGGTCGAGATGAAGCGCAGCAGCCAGCGCACGCAGAGGAAGGCGGAGACGAAGGAGGCGGCGCAGCCGACGGCCCACAGGCCGAGGTCGTCGGCCACCAGCAGGTGGCGTTCCTTCCAGGCCTGGTAGGCGCTGGCGGCCATCAGCGTCGGCACGGCGAGGAAGAAGGAGAACTCGGTGGCCGCCTTGCGCGAAAGGCCGAACAGCAGTCCGCCGATGATGGTGGCGCCGGAGCGCGAGGTGCCGGGAATCAGCGCGCAGGCCTGGGCCAGGCCGAGCTTGAACGCATCCATCGCGGACAACTCATCGACACTTTCGACCCGGATCACGTGCTGGCGCCTTTCGGCCCAGAGGATGATGAAGGCGCCGACGATGAAGGCCGTCGCCACCGCCACCGGGTTGAACAGCGTGGCCTTGATCATCTTGCCGAAGATCAGGCCGAGGATGGCCAGCGGCAGGAAGGCGATGCCCACGTTGAGCACGAAACGCCGCGCCGCCGGGTCGCTGCCGAGGCCCGTCAGGACGGCGCTGAAGCGCGCGCGGTATTCCCAGCAGATCGCCAGCATGGCCGCAGCCTGGATCACGATCAGGAACAGCTTGCCGCGCTCGTCGTTGAAATGCAGCAGGTCGCCGGCGAGGATCAGGTGGCCGGTGGACGAGACCGGCAGGAATTCGGTGAAACCTTCGACCAGGCCGAGAATCAGCGCCTGCAGCAGCGGGTGGAAATCCATGTCAGGAGAATAAATCGGCGCCGGGAGAGGCGGTCGAGTCTAGCATGCGGCGGTAGCCGCCTCCAGTTGCGCCAGCCAGGCCAGGGCCGCCGTGCGGTCGCTGCCGCACATCTCGGCGGAAGGCTGGAGGCCGCTGCAGCAGGCGGGCCTGCGCGAGCTGCCGAACAGCGCACAGCGGTAGTCGGGCGTCAGGTGTACGCAGGGTACTCCGGCAGGCTTGTCCAGGGTGCTGATCGAAGGCGCGATGCAGCAGGCGCCGCAGCCGGGTCGGCAGTTCATGGGCTGGAAATCGCCGTGTCGCCAGCGCCGACTTTTAATTCAGCGAGGCTTTGGCTATCGGGTTTCATGATGTCTTTGATTTCCTCGATCACCTTCTGCGGGTCTCTGCAGGCGTGAAACGCCCAGGTCCCAAGCCGACCCCAGTGATTGACCGCACTGACCCAACGTCGTGCCGCCTGATGTTTGGCCCGATCCATCTCGCGCTCCTCGCCCTTGATTTCGAGCAGCAAGCTCAAGCCATTGGTGAGACGAACAAGGAAGTCCGGAAAATAGGAGTGGGCGATGCCGAAGTACTCGTAAGGAATCGATAGCTCCAGATGGTCGTTTCGAGCGTAGAAGGACACTATGTCCCTGGCCTGCTCCAGCCGAAAAACGGCGGCCTGTTCCCATGAATTGGTATCGGCCACCACCTGGTTGATGTGGCTGCGAATCGTCGGCACACAGGGCCGCGTCGTCTTGAAATTCACCTCGCCAGTCGTGCCGATGGGTTTGTAGCGGTTCAGGCGCGGCATCAGCGGCGGCTCGCCGCCTTCGGTGTCCGGTTCGATGGCCGAAACGAGCCGCTCGACAATGCGCCGCACATAGGTTTCCAGCCCCAATTCGCAGGAGTGACAGCCACGGAAGTCGACCTTCCTTGGCTTTTCCGGAGTCCCGACGTATTCGTCGACGATCCGGAATACCTGCGGGAACAGCTGATGTCGTCCTTGCAGACGCAGCTTGGGCGTGCCGCCCTCTATGCCCTCGGTCAATGCGCCTACGACCAACCTTGCAATCTCGAACTTGATCGTTTGCAAATGGGTGCTGGCGTAATAGGCCTCGCGATCCTGCGTTGCCGTGGTGAATCCGCCGGCCACGGACGGATTGCCAATCTGGTAGCCGACCTGGGGCTTGACGAAAACAGCGGTAGGTGTCGTGTCGGGCGCCAGTATCAGCTTCTCGATGGCATCCACATTTGCAGTCACCACGTTCTTGCGCAGCGCAAAGGCATAGCCTTCGACAATCGGGAAACGCATTTCGTAGTGCTTGCGCGCCTCATCGGAGCGCACATGGTTCTTCGGCTTGTCTTCCGGCGCCTTCGAGCTTGTCGAACGGCCGCGGAAGGGGATGACCGAAAACGGGACACCGTAAATATCGACATACTCTTCGGTGAACAACCCGGTTTCAGGGTCGACGGTGTAATCCATGCGGCGCAGGCCGCGCCCGACCACTTGCTCGCACAAGAGCTGGCTGCCGAAGGCGCGCAAGCCCAAAATGTGCGTGACGTTGTTCGCGTCCCAGCCTTCGGTGAGCATCTGCACCGAAACCACGCAGCGCACCTGTTCGCCCGGCTGCCCGAGCTTGCCCACGGTGTCGATGATGTGCCGCAATGCCTCGGCCGCCTCCTTGCGCGAGCCCTTCGCATCGTTCGATTCCGCCTCGGCCAGCAGCTTGGAGTCGATGCGCAGTGTCGGCCGGAAGCCGTCCCGATTCGAAAACAATTCAGGAAATATCAGGCCGGTGCCGAACACTGTCCTGGTCTTGGCCTTCTTTTTCTTCTTCGACGAAGGTTCGTCTTCATCCTCGTCTTCATCGGCGTCTTCCAAAATTTCCACCGATTCCTCGCCGGAAATATTCTTGTAGAAGAGTTCGGCGATATTCGTGTTGTCGGCGACGATGATCATCACCGGCGGCACCTGTTCCTGGCCGGGCTTGGCTTCCTGCAGGTAGCTGGCACGCTCCTTCCACTGGCCTGCCAAAGTCAGCAGCGCATCCTGCGCCTCGCGCCACACCACCTCCGGCTTGGGCTTGCCGCCGGGCAATTTTTCGCCGGGCTGCATGCCGGCGACGATGGATTGCCAGAGGCGAAAAAACTTCGGCTCCGGGCGTCCCGTCGTATCGGAAACCGGCAGCCGTGGAATCTTGACAATGCCGGACTCGATGGCGTCCACCAGACCGAAATCGGACACCAGCCAGGGGAAGGGCGAACCTTCGATATAGCCGCTGCCGCCAAGATAGAAAGGCGTCGCCGACAGATCGACCACGAACTTCACGCCGCAGGCCGCATTGATCCTGTCCAGCCCCGACACCCAGACTGTCGCTTCCTCGCGCTCGGATTTCTCCTCGGCGGAAAGCTTGTCGCCAGCCTCGACCGGCTTTGGCCGATACGCGTGGTGCGCCTCGTCGTTCAGCACCATGATCGGCGCCCGATCATGGAGATCGCCGAGCACCCGTCGCGCAAAGGCATCCGGGCTTTCCTCGCCCTTGTCCACCACCACGTAGCTCTTGCCCGATTCGACGTGAGGGCTCTCCGGCGCGAACTTGTGCCAGTTGCTGATCAGTACCTTGCTCTTTTGCAATTCGGGCATCAGTTGCGCGGGGACGATGTCGAACTGCTGGTAGTAGTTGTCGTCGGTATCGGTGCGCAGCACCTGTAGCCGCTCGAAGATGGTCAGGTTCGGGCACACCACCAGCACCGCATTCGGAAACCGCTCGTCAGCCGGCATCCGCCCGCGATTGCAGAACGTCCAGGCGATCAGCATGGACATGACCACCGTTTTGCCACTGCCGGTGGCCATCTTGCAGCCGTAGCGGGTCAGCGCCGCAAAGCCGTCCTCGTTGGGTTTGTCCGCCAGGGTCGGAAAGACTTTCGGCGCCTTCTCATAGACGAACGAGGGCTTGTCGCCGGCTGCCAGCGCCTTGTAGTCGGCGTGGGAGACCTTGGGCGTGAAGCCGGGGTTCTTGCCGCCGGCCAGAATCTCGTTGATATAGATGACGGTTTCGACCGCTTCCAGTTGGCAAAAGAACAAGCGGCGGATCCTGTCGGACCGCGCCCAATGCGCCAACAGTTGCCGCGTCACCGGCGTCGCATTTCGATACTCGCCATTCCTGCGCCAGCGCTTGACGTCGTCGCGCAGCAGGTTCACCAGGGGCAGGTCGTCGCGCTCCTCTTCCGCCAGCAGCGACATCTGTGCCGATCCGGTGCGCTGCGTCTTGAACCAGTACGAAGCGGGGCGGCGACCAGTCTCCTCGCGGGCGTCCCCCGTCTGCGTGTCGTACACCCAGTGCCGCGTCGGCTCCTCGAACGGCTTGCAGAGGATCGGCTTGGCAACCGGCTGGATCGGAATCTCCCGCTGGGCAGGGCTGTTGGCAAGTTTGCTCGCCATCACTCAGTCCGTATCGGTCGCGTGGATGCGAATCCGTCCTGGTTCAACGATCCACAGCCGCTTATCCAGGGCTTGCGCAGGCAGTGCGGCCAGCAACTGATCCAGCAACTGCAGCAGCAGGTCGGCCGTCATGCGTCCCGGCGCGGCCAGTATGGCGATTCCCGCCGAGCGCTCGGGAGGAAAACGCAAAACGTGGGAAAAATCCAGGTCAAGCGTGAGCAAGGCCCGGCCTTCCTCGGCACACACCCGAAAAATCGTTTCGTCCGAGGCTCCGCTCAAGCGCTGCAGCGCCACGGTGGAAACATCGTGCCCTGCGCCGGCAATGCGCGCGAAGCCGCGCTGACCCAGGTTTTCGTCCAGCTTGAATTTCACGCGGCCGCTTTCATCCCGGCGGGAATGATCTGCTCGCGCGACATTTCCGCGCCATAGGCCAGGGCCGCGCGGATGTCATCCAGCGCCAACTGCGGGTATTCGGCCAGCAGATCCGCTTCGCTTTCGCCATCGGCCAGGCGATCGAGCAACAGCGACACCCAGATGCGCGTGCCGCGCACGCAGGGCTTGCCGAAGCAGACATTGGGGTCGATGCTGATGCGGGTCAACAGGGGGTGCATGGCTGTCTCCTTTGTTTGTCGGTATGCGGAAAGCTCACGTTCGATTACGCTCCATTCACTGCGACCGAACGCTTCTTCAGCCATCGGTCAAGCGAAGCCTGACTTTCCTGCGAAGCATGGCCAGCGAGAAGTCCCTTGACGCTGATGTCCTCATCCAGCGCCGACCAGTGGATACCCTCGCCGCGTCCGCTCAAGCGCCACGTCGAACGTTCAGCCGGCGTGCCGTGCAGCAGACGCGGAAACCACGCCAGCGGCACCGATACCGTGCGCCCATCGGCCAGGTCCACGCTCAAGGTATCGTCGCCGACAAGGACGTTGGTCGCTTCCGGCGTTTCGATTTCAATCGCCAAAGTAGTCATGCCATTCCTCCATCAATAAATCGCGATGCTCCTGAATCAGCGCGTGAATGCGACCGATCTCCGCCCGCGAGAAACGGCCGCTGGTCGCCAGACGTACCGGACTCAGCCAGAATTTCGCCACGGAATCGTCCCGCTCGACATGCACGTGAGGCGGCTCGCCGCGGTCGTTGGCGTAGAAATACAGGCGATACGGACCCAGTTGCAAGATCGTCGGCATCAGTATCCTCCCGCCGCGCCATCCAGGCGCATCACCCGCATCACTTCGTTGCCGCGCGGATCGATCACTTTCACCGCCACCCGCTTGTGCGGTCCCGCCACGAAGGGCAGCGAGACGGTGCCCGACAGCGTATCGAAAGCGCCTTCGTCGATCACGGACTTCAGCGCCTTCGCCAGCTTCTCCCACGCGCTCTTGTCGGGAAAGAAGGCCTGCGTGATGCAGAAAGTGCGGCTGTCGTAGTCCGAATCGACAAACCACGCGGCGACTTTGTCCACGCTGGTGGCGAGGATGGTGTTCTCCACCGGGTTGTAGATGTCCACGCCTTCGAGGGTGATGGTGAACATCCCGTCCGCGTTGCTGTCCAGCTTCATGCGCGGGCTGCCGAACACGGAGAACAACTGGGCGTTCGGCGTTTCCTTGAGCAGGCTGCCCATGTTCACATCCGGCCGTATGTGCGCCAGATGGCAACGCAGCCGCGGATTGGGGTCGTCCTGGATCACGGCCTGCGCCGCCGCGTCGAAGGAGAAGCCGGCAAACACCAGGTTCTCGAAGCCGCGCCGGGCGGCGAAGGTCAGTGCGTTTTCCACCTGCCAGGCCGTCACCGGCCCGAACTCCGGGCCGACCGAAACGGCCACCGTCTGCGTGTTGCCCTCGCCATCGCCCCACTCGCCTTCGGCGTGCAGGAAATCCTCGCCGATGGGCGACAGGCGCGAAAACTTCGCCACCTTGTTGTTGGGGAAGCGCACGCCGTCGGCAAAAAGCAGCCGAATCATCTTGTCGAGGAAGGCCTCGGCATTCTGAGGGGCGTCGGCCGCATCGAATCCTTCCAGTTCGCCTTCCGTCTCCTCGATCTCGGAAGTGCCGTGCAGGGTCATCTCGGCCGGCATAACCGCTTCCATCGTGAAGGGGCCGGATACCCGAACCACATTTTTACGTACTCGAGGTTTGTCCACCAACTCCTCGGGTGTGGCATTGGCTGCAATGGCCTCGTTGACCGCGTCCATCTTCGCCCGCCACGCCGCGCGGTATTCGCCCAGCGCCGCCTGCAATTCTTTCGGCCAGTCGGCGTCGATGTCGAAGGGCACTTCCCAGTCATACCAGCCGGCAAAATCCGCATCGACGGTGAGTTTTGCCTTCGGATCGCGATTTGCTGGAGGCAGTAGCCAGCGGCGGCGATCTGCTTCGGTGACCGCTTTCTTGCCCTCGGCCTTCTGCTTCGCTGCCAGCTTGGCCGCCAGCTTCTGGCGCGCTTCCTTGCCGACCTTGGCTACAGCGCCATTCAAGGTCTTGAGCTTCTCGTCCAGCGTCGGCTGGTGCTTGGCAAAGATCGAGTCCAGCGCCGAGTTCTGCGCAATGGACTTCAATGTGACATGCGGCACCGTCTCGCAATCGAGCGTCATCGCCGTGCCGCCAGCGCCGACTTTCTCATCCTTGAGCCATGGGCCATTCGGATTCCGCCGCCGGTCGTCGTCGTTCAATGTCCGCAATTCGAAGTAGTCGAACTTGGCCGTCATCAGTCGCTGGCGTGCCAAGGCGAGGGCGACGCGCGAGGTGTCCATCGTGATCCAGCGTCGGCCCCAATGCTCGGCGACATAGGCCGTGGTACCGGAGCCACAGGTCGGATCGAGCACTAGATCGCCCGGGTCCGTGGTCATAAGCAAACAGCGCTGTATAACCTTTGTCGTGGTCTGAACAACGTAGACTTTGTCCTGTTCAGCCGTGCCCATCGTGTCTGCCCAAAGGTTGCCGATAGTACTAACCGAGAAGTCTTCGAAATACTTTATGAAATTGGCAAAATCACGAGTCTTAAGAAGGCGTCCGGCTTTGATTAGCCGAGCCATTCCCGTGCCGTTTGTCTTCCAGCCACCTTTCCGTGATGACACCACTTGCCCATCAAGATCAAAGCTAAACGTGGTTGATTCGCTTGGGGTTTCCGAAACAAGCGGGTCGCCCCGCCATGGGCGAGCGCTAGTTGGAAGCAACGCGGGTTTCTCTTGCTCTGCTTCGGTGATGGGCCGCGACCACCCCTCAATCAATTGCACTCTCGCAAATCGGGCTCCAGTTCCATCGCTGAGATCCTTTGCGATGTAGAGCGGGTTGTACTTCATCACATCAATCTGCTTCCCATACCAAATGAGATAGTCAGAAATGTTGTCAATTCTCGACTCGCCCATCCCGCCAGTCTTCTTGACGGTGATGAGGGAGACAAAGTTCTCTGCGCCGAAAATCTCATCCATCACAGCCCGAACCCGATGCAAATTCTCATCCGATATCTGCACGAAAATCGAACCGCTGTCGGTCAGCAATTCCTTCGCCACCATCAGCCGGTCGCGCAGGTAGGCCAGATAGGAATGCACGCCCAGCGTCCAGGTATCCCGGTAGGCCTTGACCATCTCCGGCTCGCGCGTAAGGTCCGATTCCTTGTCCTTGACGTCGCGCTTGCCGACCTCGGGTTGGAAATTCGAGGCGAACTTGATGCCGTAGGGCGGATCGATGTAGATCATCTGCACGCGGCCGGCGAGGTTTTCGCGCCGGGACAGCGAGGCCATGACCTGCAAGGAATCACCGAGGATCATGCGGTTCGCCCAGTCCATGTCGTGCTGGTAGAACTGCACTGCCTCGCGATAACTGAGCTTGGGGTCGGCGAACAGGTCGCGCTGCACGTCCTGCCGGGCCGCGACCTTGACGATGGCCTGGGCGGCAATGCGTTCGTGGATATGCAAAGCCACTGGCTCCACGTCGAACCAACGTTTTTCGCGCTTGCCTGACCATTCCAGCCACGGCTGCTGATTGCGCAAGGCCTCGGCGAGCAACTTTGCCTCGTCGTCGGTCAGCGCCCGCTGCCGTGCCGTGGCCAGCAAGTCCGGCAGCTTGTCCGCCGCCCCGGCAGCATCGAAGCGCAGCACCGGCGGCCGATGGGGGTCGTATTCATAGCGAATGCGCGCCGGCGATTCGAGTTTGCCCTGCGCCGCCAATCCCGCCGGCGGGATGTTGGTGCGCTTCGCGTCGAAGCGGTAATCGGCGATGGTTTCGGTGGGCTGCGCAGGTTCAGCCGCTTTCTTCTTGCCTCGCGAGGCCATTTCTTCTCCCTTGGCAGCGGAAACGTCTTGATATGACGTTCATGATACCGGCAATCGGGATGAGGCCGCTGGATTCCGGCCTTCGCCGGAATGACGAGGGCACCGTGTCGCCAGAGCCGACTTTTGTCGGTGGTACTCAGCCCGCCTTGTAGACCTCGCCGCCGCTCCTGACGAACTCCACCGACTTCGTTTCCATCCCCTTGCTCAAGGCCTCCTGTTCCGAGACACCGAGCGTGGCGGCGTAGTCGCGCACGTCCTGGGTGATCTTCATCGAGCAGAAATGCGGCCCGCACATGGAGCAGAAGTGGGCCAGCTTGGCGCCGTGCTGGGGCAGGGTCTCGTCGTGGAATTCGCGTGCCTTGTCGGGGTCGAGGCCGAGGTTGAACTGGTCTTCCCAGCGGAACTCGAAGCGTGCCTTGGACAGCGCGTTGTCGCGCACCTGCGCGCCTGGATGACCCTTGGCGAGGTCGGCGGCGTGCGCCGCGATCTTGTAGGCCATGATGCCGTCCTTGACGTCGTTCTTGTCGGGCAGGCCGAGGTGCTCCTTGGGCGTCACGTAACAGAGCATGGCGGTGCCGTACCAGCCGATCATCGCCGCGCCGATGGCGCTGGTGATGTGGTCGTAGCCCGGAGCGATGTCGGTGGTCAGCGGGCCCAGGGTGTAGAAGGGCGCTTCGCCGCACAGGCGCAACTGCTCGTCCATGTTGAACTTGATCATGTGCATCGGCACATGGCCGGGGCCTTCGATCATCACCTGCACGTCGTGCTTCCAGGCGATTCTGGTGAGTTCGCCGAGGGTTTCCAGCTCGCCCATCTGCGCCGCGTCGTTGGCGTCGTAGATCGATCCGGGACGCAGGCCGTCACCGAGGCTGAAGGCGACGTCGTAGGCCTTCATGATTTCGCAGATGTCCTCGAAGTGGGTGTAGAGGAAGTTCTCCTTGTGGTGCGACAGACACCACTTGGCGAGGATCGATCCGCCGCGGCTGACAATGCCGGTCATGCGTTTGGCGGTCATTGGCACGTAGCGCAGCAGCACGCCAGCGTGGATGGTGAAGTAATCGACGCCCTGCTCGGCCTGTTCGATCAGGGTGTCGCGGAAGATTTCCCAGGTCAGGTCCTCGGCCTTGCCATCCACCTTTTCCAGTGCCTGGTAGATCGGCACGGTGCCGATCGGCACCGGCGAGTTGCGCACGATCCATTCGCGCGTTTCATGGATGTTCTTGCCGGTGGAAAGATCCATCACCGTGTCGCCGCCCCAGCGGATGGCCCAGGTCATCTTGTCCACTTCGTCCTGGATGGTCGAGGCCAGCGGCGAATTGCCGATGTTGCAGTTGATCTTGGTGAGGAAGTTGCGGCCGATGATCATCGGCTCGGATTCCGGGTGGTTGATGTTGTTGGGGATGATGGCGCGGCCGCGGGCGACTTCGTCGCGGACGAATTCCGGCGTGATCACGCGCGGAATCGAGGCGCCGAAACTCTGGCCGGGGTGCTGTTGGCGCAGCAGGTCTTCGAGGCCGTCGAGCTTCTGGTTCTCGCGGATGGCGACATATTCCATTTCCGGCGTGATGATTCCCTGCCGCGCGTAGTGCATCTGCGACACGTTCCTGCCGGCGAGCGCGCGGCGCGGGCGGCGCGCGAGGTCGAAGCGCAGGCCGGCCAGTTCGGCATCGATCGCCCGCTGGCGACCGTACTCTGACGACAGGTCGGCCAGTTCCTCGGTGTCATTGCGCTCGGCGATCCAGGCGGCGCGAAGCTGGGGCAGGCCCTTGCGGATGTCGATGCTGGCGGTCGGGTCGGTATAGGGCCCGGAGCAGTCGTAAACCGTGACCGGCGGATTCGGCGTGTCGGCGGTAGCGCTCTGGGCGATCTCGCGCATCGGCACGCGGATGTCGGGCCGGCTGCCGGCGACGTAGATCTTGCGCGAGTTGGGCAGCGGGGCGATCGCGGCGGCATCGACATGGGCGTCGGCGGCGATGAATTTTTCGTTGGCGTTCATGGGGCAAGCTCGATTCTGGAGGGGGTGGGGCAGGGGGCTGAAACTACTGGAAAGACGGGCCGAATGCAACCCGCCGCGTGGCGCGGATATCTCCGCACTCAGCGCGCGAAACCGATCTTCCTGAGTTCGGCGTGGATTTTTTCGTCCAGCCTGGCGTGCCCGGCCGCGTTGGGGTGCAACTGGTCGCCCTTCAGCGCCGTGTCCGACAGCACTTCGGGCAGGGCGTCCTTGATCAGCGGCACGTTCTTGTCCTTTGCCACCTCGGCGTAGAACTCGGCGGGTGCCAGATTGTTGAAGACAGCGCCGGCGATGCTGGGTTTCGGCGTCGCCAGCAGCACCGCCTTCGCGCCGCGCGAACCGACCAGGTCGAGCATGCGGCCGAGGTTGGCGACCGTTTGCCCCGGCGGAAGCTTGCGTAGCATGTCATTGCCGCCAAGGGTCACCAGCACCAGTTTCGGCTGGTGCTCGTCGAGCAGCGCCGGCAGGCGTTCCAGCGCGCCGGCACTGGTATCGCCGCTGATGCCGCCATTGATCACCGCCCAGCCGGTGCGCTGCCCGAGCAGCGTGGGCCAGTCTTCGCCGGGCCTGACGCCGTGCGGCGCGGTCAGGCTGTCGCCCAGTGCCAGCACCTTGGTGCCTGCGGGCAGCGGGCTTTCCTTGGGTTTGCCGCCGCAGGCCGCCAGCGCCAGCAGTAGCGCGGCGAGGGCGACGCGAAGCCAGGCCGCCAGTGGGCTCACGACTGGCCGAAGACCTCGTTCAGTTGCCGCGCGACGCGGATGAAGGTGGTGCGCTTGGACAGTTCGCGCAACTTGTGGGCGCCGACATAGGTACAGGCGGAGCGCACGCCGCCGAGGATCTCCTGCACCGTGCCGTCGACCGGCCCGCGCGGGTCGAGCAGCACCTCCTTGCCCTCGGCGGCGCGGTAGTTGGCGACGCCACCGGAGTGGAGGTCCATCGCGGCGCGCGAACTCATGCCGTAGAAGCGCAGCTTTTTTGCGCCGTCCTGCTCCACCACCGCGCCCATGCATTCGTCGTGGCCGGCGAGCATGCCGCCCAGCATGATGAAATCGGCGCCGCCGCCGAAGGCCTTGGCCAGGTCGCCGGGCGAGGTGCAGCCGCCGTCGGCGCAGATCAGGCCGCCCAGGCCGTGCGCGGCATCCGCGCATTCGATGATGGCCGAGAGCTGGGGGTAGCCGATGCCGGTCATCTTGCGCGTGGTGCATACCGAGCCGGGGCCGATGCCTACCTTGACGATGTCGGCGCCGTCGAGGATCAGTTCTTCCGCCATTTCGCCGGTGACCACGTTGCCGGCCATGATGGTGATATTCGGGTAGCCGGTGCGCAGGCGCTGCAGGAAGTCGATGAAGGACTTGGTGTAGCCGTTGGCCACATCGACGCAGA
>NZ_JAFLDR010000063.1 GCF_017302275.1 Sulfuritalea sp. | reverse complement strand
CGGCGACGTGCGGGTTGCCGACCGGGCCGAAGACCACGCGCTTGATCATCCACAGCGTGTAGGCGGCGCCGAGGATCAGCGTCGTGGCGGCGGCGAAACCCATCCAGAAATTGGCCTTGATGGCGCCGAGGATGACCATGAACTCACCGACGAAGCCGGAAGTGGCCGGCAGCCCCGAATTGGCCATGGCGAAGAAGACGAACAGCCCGGCGAACCTGGGCATGGTGTGCACCACGCCGCCGTAATCCGCGATCTGGCGCGAATGCATGCGGTCGTACATGACGCCGACGCAAAGGAACATCGCGGCCGAGATGAAGCCGTGCGAAATCATCTGCACCAGCGCGCCCTCGACACCGATGGCATTGAAGATGAAGAAGCCGAGGGTGACGAAACCCATGTGCGAGATCGACGAATAGGCGATCAGCTTCTTCATGTCGGTCTGCACCAGCGCGACGAAGCCGATGTAGACGACCGCGATCAGCGACAGCGCGATCATCATCGGCGCCAGGTGATGGCTGGCGTCGGGCACGATCGGCAGCGAGAACCGGACGAAACCGTAGGCGCCGAGCTTCAGCGCGATGGCCGCCAGCACGACGGAACCGCCGGTCGGCGCCTCGACGTGCGCGTCGGGCAACCAGGTGTGTACCGGCCACATCGGCACCTTGACGGCGAAGGAGAGCAGGAAGGCGATGAAGATCAGGATCTGGGCCGCCATGCCGATATGCATCTTGTGCCAGTCGAGGATGTTGAAGCTGCCGCCGGCCTCGAGGAACAGCCAGATCAGGGCAACCAGCATCAGCAGCGAGCCGAGCAGCGTGTAGAGGAAGAACTTGAAGGCCGCATAGACGCGGTTGGGGCCGCCCCAGACGCCGATGATGATGTACATCGGAATCAGCGAGGCTTCGAAGAACACGTAAAACAGGATGCCGTCGAGCGCGCTGAAGATGCCGTTCATGAGGCCGGACATGACCAGGAAGGCGCCCATGTACTGAGCCTGCTTTTCCTCGATGACTTCCCAGCCGGCCAGCACCACGAACACCGTGATCAGGCTGTTGAGCAGGATGAAGGGCATGGAAATGCCGTCAACGCCGAGGAAGTACTGGACATTGAAGCGGGTGATCCAGGGCGTCTTTTCGACGAACTGCATGCCGGCCTGGGCCGCGTCGAAGCCGGTGTAGAGCGGGATCGTCACGAGGAAACCGGCAACCGCCACCAGCAGCGACAGCCAGCGCACCAGCGCGCGACGTTCCGAGCCGATCCAGAACACCGGCAGCGCGCCGAGGATGGGGACCCAGATTGCGAGACTCAGGAGTTGCGAATTCATCGGATATTCATTCCATCAGGCCGTGTGCGGGAGCGCGCTCCTGCTTCAGGCCCTCCAAAGCGACAGAAGTGCGACCACGCCGAAAATCATCCCGAGCGCGTAGCGATAGATGCGCCCGGACTGGATCATGCCGACCAGCGCGGAGAACCAGCCCACGGCGCCGGCGGAACCATTCACCATGACGCCGTCGATCAGGACCTGGTCGCCGGCTTTCCACAGGCCGCGACCGAGCAGCCGCGAACCGCCGGCGAAGAACCAGTCGTTGAAGCGGTCGAAGCCGTACTTCTCTTCGAGGATCATGGCCGGGAACGCGAGCTTCTGCTTGATCACCGCCGGCAGGTCGGGACGGACGATGTAGAGGTACCAGGCCGTGGCGGCGCCGCCGACGGCGAGCCAGAAAGGCAGCGTGGTGACGCCGTGGGCCATCATGCCGAAAATGCCATGGAACTCGTGGGCCATGGTGGCCATGCCCTTGTGCACTTCGGCAATGGTGATCGCGTTGCCGAACCAGTTGCCATAAAGGATGGTGCCGATCAGCCAGCCCGAGGCGATGGCGGGAATCGCCAGCAGGATCAGCGGCAGCGTGACGACCCTGGGCGACTCGTGCGGCTCGACCGGGCCATGATGGCCGTGGTCGTCGTGCGCGTCATGGTGGGCGTCGTGGTCGTGGCCATGGTCGCCATGGTGCTCCGCAGCCTTGCGGAAGCGCTCTTCGCCGTGGAAGGTGAAGAAGATCAGGCGGAAGGAATACAGGCCGCCGACAAATACCGCGGCCAGGGCGCAGAAGTAGGCGAATCCGGCACCGGGCACATTGGCGAGGTGCACCGCCTCGATGATTGAATCCTTGGAGAAGAACCCCGCGAACGGCGGCAGGCCGGCGTTGGCGATGGCGCCGATCAGCATGGTGGCGTAAGTGATCGGCATGTACTTGCGCAGGCCGCCCATCTTGCGCATGTCCTGCTCGTGGTGCATGGCGATGATCACCGAACCGGCGCCGAGGAACAGTACGGCCTTGAAGAAGGCGTGGGTCATCAGGTGGAAGATTGCCACCGAGTAGGCCGAGGCGCCCAGCGCCATGGTCATGTAGCCGAGTTGCGACAGCGTCGAGTAGGCGACGACGCGCTTGACGTCGGTCTGGACGATGGCGACCAGGGCCATGAACAGGGTGGTGATGGCACCGACGACGATGACGAAGGACAGCGCGGTGTCGGACAGCTCGAACAGCGGCGACATGCGCGAGACCATGAAGATGCCGGCCGTGACCATGGTCGCGGCATGGATCAGCGCGGAAATCGGGGTCGGGCCTTCCATCGAGTCGGGCAGCCAGACATGCAGCGGGAACTGCGCCGACTTGCCCATGGCGCCGATGAACAGGCAGATGCAGACGGCGGTGATCAACGGCCAGCCGGTGACGGCCTCGGTCAGCGCCGCCAGTTCATTGCGCTTGGCGAAGACTTCGGCGTAGTCGAGGCTACCGGCATAGGCAGCGATCAGGCCGATGCCGAGCAGGAAGCCGAAGTCGCCGACGCGATTGACCAGGAAGGCCTTCAGGTTGGCGTAGATCGCCGTCGGGCGCACCGACCAGAAACCGATCAGCAGGTAGGACACGAGGCCCACCGCTTCCCAGCCGAAGAACAGCTGGACGAAGTTGTTGCTCATGACGAGCATCAGCATCGAGAAGGTGAACAGCGAGATGTAGCTGAAGAAGCGCTGATAGCTGTTGGTGCCGGCCTTGCTGCCCTGGGGCCAGTTGTCCTCGTCGTGCGCCATGTAGCCGATGGTGTAGATGTGCACCATCAGTGAAACGAAGGTCACCACCAGCATCATCAGCACGGTCAGCTGGTCGATCAGGAAGCCGACTTCGAGCTTGAGGCCGCCCGATTCCATCCACTGGTACACGGTGCCGTTGAAGGTGTGGCCGGCCTGGACGTCCCGGAAGATGATCACCGAAATGACGAAGGAGATCGCGACGCCGATCGAGGTGACGGTGTGCGCGCCGGCACGGCCCAGCAGGTTGCCGAAGAAGCCCGCCAGGATGGCGCCGACCAGCGGCGCCAGGGGGACCATCAGATAAAGTGTCTTCATTCCCATTGCCCCTCAGCCCTTCAGACTGTCGAGATCCTCGACATCGATGGAGGACAGGTTGCGGAACAGCACCACCAGGATGGCGAGACCGATACCCGACTCGGCGGCTGCCACGACGAGGATGAAAAACACGAAGAGCTGGCCCGAAAGATCGTTGAGGTAATGCGAGAACGCGACAAAATTCAGATTCACGGCCAGCAGCATCAGCTCGATGGCCATCAGCAGCACGATCAGGTTCTTGCGGTTGAGGAAGATGCCGACGATGCTGATGGCGAACAGGATCGCCGCCAGGATAAGGTAGTGCGACAGAGAGATCATGCCTTTTCCCCTTGCTTCGCCGCCGGCAGATCGACTTCGGGCGCCATCTTGACCAGGCGCATGCGGTCCTTGGCCTTGACCGCGATCTGGTCGGAAGCCTGCATCGCCTTGTTGTCCTTGCGGCGGCGCAGCGTCAGCATGACGGCGACGATGATCGCCACCAACAGGATGACGGACGCAATTTCAAACGGATAGGCGTAGTCGGTGTAGAGCACCCGCGCCAGTTCCTTGGTGTTGCTGTGGTTGGCCGGCATGTTCTGCGCCGGCAGGTTGGCGAGACCGAAATAGCGACCGGACAGCACTGCCGCCATCTCGGCGATCAAAAGGGCGCCGACCAGGGCGCCGATCGGCAGGTTTTTCCAGAACCCCTGGCGGACGCGCTCGATGTTGATGTCGAGCATCATCACCACGAAGAGGAAGAGCACCATCACCGCGCCGACATAGACCATGATCAGCACCAGCGAGAGGAATTCCGCCTGCAGCAGCATCCACAGCCCGGACACGTTGAAGAAGGCCAGCACCAGGAACAGGGCCGCATGCACCGGATTGCGCGCGGTGATCACGCGCAGCGCGGCGAGCACTGTCACCGTGGAGAAGAGGTAGAAGAGGATAGTCTTGAATTCCATGGCTGGATTGGCGTGGCGTCAGCGGTAAGGGGCATCCTGGGCGCGATCGGCAGCGATCTGCGCTTCGTTGCGGTCGCCCACGGCCAGCAGCATCTGCTTGGTGTAGTAAAGGTCGCCGCGCGCTTCGCCGTGATATTCGAAGATCCGGGTCTGCACGATGGCATCGACCGGGCAGGCCTCCTCGCAGAACCCGCAGAAAATGCACTTGGTCAGGTCGATGTCGTAGCGCGTGGTACGCCTGCTGCCGTCGTCGCGCTCGGCCGACTCGATGGTGATTGCCAGCGCGGGACAGACCGCCTCGCACAGCTTGCAGGCGATGCAGCGCTCTTCGCCGTTCGGGTACCGTCGCAACGCGTGCAGGCCGCGGAAACGGTTGCTCTGCGGCGTCTTTTCATCCGGGTACTGCACGGTGATCTTGCGCGCGAACATGTAGCGGCCGGTTACCGCCATGCCCTTGAACAGCTCCTTGAGGAACAAGCTGCCGATGAAGTCTTTTGCACCCATGTCGAGTTCTCCCGGCCCTATTTCCAGATCGTCAGCGGCGACATCATCCAGACCCCGACCACCAGGATCCAGACCAGCGTCAGCGGCACGAAGACCTTCCAGCCCAGGCGCATGAGCTGGTCATAGCGATAACGCGGGAAGGTGGCGCGAATCCAGAGGAAGAAGAACAGGATCGCGGCCATCTTCGCCGCCATCCAGTGGAATCCGTCCGGAATGAAACCCACGGGAGACAGCCAGCCGCCGAGGAAGAAGATCGACGTCATGGCCGAGATCAGGATCATGTTGGCGTATTCGGCGAGGAAGAACATCGCGAAGGCCATGCCGGAATACTCGACCATGTGTCCGGCGACGATTTCCGACTCGCCTTCGACCACGTCGAACGGCGCGCGATTGGTCTCGGCCACGCCGGAAATCAGGTAGACCGCGAACATCGGCAGCAGCGGCAGCCAGTTCCAGGACAGGAAGCCAAGGCCCATGCCGGCGGCACGCCCCTTGTCCTGCGCCATCACGATGTCGCTCAAGTTGAGGCTGTTGGACACCATCAGCACGGTGATCAGGGCGAGGCCCATCGAGACTTCGTAGGAAATCATCTGGGCTGAGGCACGCATGGCGCCGAAGAACGGGTACTTGGAGTTCGAGGCCCAGCCGGCGACGATGATGCCGTAGACGCCGATCGAACCAACCGCCAGCAGGTAGAGCACGCCCGCATCGACATTGGCCAGCACCCAGCCGGAGGAAAACGGGATTACCGCCCACAGTGCAAGCGCGGGTGCGATGGCCATGATGGGGCCGAGCACGAACAGCTTCTTGTCGGCGGCGGCCGGGAAGAGGACTTCCTTGAAGAACAGCTTGAGGCCGTCAGCGATCGGTTGCAGAAGACCCCAGGGGCCGACACGGTTGGGGCCGATGCGAACCTGCATCCAGCCGATGACCTTGCGTTCCCAGAACGTAAGATAGGCCACGCACAGCAGCAATGGCGCCATGATCAGGACGATCTTGACCAACGTCCAGATCAGGGGCCAGAGCGGCTTGATCAGGTTCCACAGCGGAGCCCAAAGGGAGCCGAGGACCGAGGCGAGAAGATTGAGGACGGTGGCTTCCATCACGCCTTCTCCACGCTCAGAACGGCAGACATCGGTCCCAGCGCGAGGGTGGTGGCGTGGGCCGCGGAGATACGCACCACACCATCGGGCAGACCGGCGTCGAGTTGTGCCACAAGGTTTGCTTTCGCCGTGCCGCCAGCGCCGACTTTTGCAAGCTGACCTGCGTCAAGGCCGAACTTCTTGAGCATCGCCGAATTCATGCGTGCCGTCGGTACTGCGGAATCGGCGGCCTTCTGCAGCGCAGGTGCACGCCGCACAAGTGCATCGGCGAAATGGATCGGTACGTCGGCAACGCGCTCGACAGCGCCGCCGGCCGCCGATAGATCGAGTCTCACGCCCTCGAGACCGTTGTCGAGGCCGGAGACGAATTCGGCCTGGGCGCCAAGCGCTTCGCTGCGCACATCTTCGCTGCTATTGAATTCGAAACCGTTGATGGCCAGCAGGTTGCCCAGCACGCGCAGCACCTTCCATCCCGGACGGGCTTCGCCCAGGGGCTTCGCGGCGGCATAGAAGCTCTGCACGCGGCCTTCGGTATTGACGAAGCTACCCGAGGTTTCGGAGAAGGGCGCTACGGGCAGCAGGACGGCGGCGTAATCGAGCATGGCCGGCGACTTGAAGGGGGTCAGGACGACGGTGACGGCGGACTTTTTCAGCGCGGCCAGCGCCAGCGCGCCATCGGCGCAATCGAGTTCGGGCTCGGCGCCAAGGACGACATAGGCTTGGCGCGAATCCTTGAGCATCGCCGCCGCATTCAGGCCACTGCCGGAAGGAACCGCCTTGGCCACATAGCCACCGACGCTGTTCGCGGCCTCGCCGAGGAAGCCGAACTTGCCGCCGAGCGCCTTCGCCAATTGGCCGGCCAGCGCCTGCAGGGTGGCCGCCTGGGGATGCTGCTGCGCGAAGTTGCCGAGCAGGACGGCCGTATTGCTGCCCGAAGCCAGGCTCTGGGCGATCGCCTGCGCTTCGGCCGAGACGGTGAGGGCGGATAGCGCGGCATCGGCACTTGCGCCCTTGAGCGCACACACGGCCTTGACGACCTGGGCGAGCAAGGCCGGCAGTTGCGATGGCGCAGCGACGGCCCGCGCGGTCAGGTTGATAAGCAGCTCGTCGTTCGCGCTGTGCAGGATGCAGACTTGCGCACCCTTCTTGGCGGACTGGCGCAGGCGCTGGGCAATCAGCGGGTGGTCCTTGCGCAGGAAGGAGCCGACCACCAGGACGCGGTCAAGGCCGCTGATGTCGGCGATCTTCATGCCCAGCGAAGGTATGCCGGCACGCTTGCCATCGGCCGAAAAATCACTTTGACGCAGGCGGAAATCGACGCTATCGCTACCGAGTCCGCGCAGCAGCTTCTGCGCGAGATAGAGTTCTTCCACCGTCGAATGCGGGCTCAACAGGCCACCGATCGCCGCGCCGCCATGGGTCGTGGCCACGTCGCGCAGCGCGTGCGCGGCGTAATCGAGAGCGACGTTCCAGTCGACCTCTTTCCATTCACCGCCCTGCTTCACCATGGGCTTGGTCAGCCGGTCGGCGGAACCCAGGCCCTGGTAGGAGAACCGCTCCTTGTCCGAAAGCCAGCACTCGTTGATGTCTTCGTTTTCCAAGGGCAGCACGCGCAGCACCTTGTCGTGCTTGGTCTGCACGATCAGGTTGCTGCCCAGTCCGTCATGCGGACTCACCGACTTGCGTCGCGAGAGTTCCCAGGTACGGGCCGAGAAGCGGAAGGGCTTGGAGGTCAGGGCACCGACCGGGCAGAGGTCAATGATGTTGCCGGAGAGTTCGGTATCCACGGTCTTGCCGATGAAAGGCATGACTTCCGCGCGCTCGCCGCGGTAGGACTGGCCGAGTTCCTGGAAGCCGGCAATTTCGGCGGTGAAGCGGACGCAGCGCGTGCAGTTGATGCAGCGGGTCATGTCGGTCGCCACCAGCGGACCGAGATCCTTGTCCGGTACGACGCGCTTCTCCTCTTCGTACTTCGAGGCTGACTCACCATAGCCGACCGCGAGGTCCTGCAATTGGCACTCGCCGCCCTGGTCGCAAATCGGGCAGTCCAGCGGGTGGTTGATCAGCAGGAACTCCATCACCGCCTTCTGCGCCTTGACGGCCAGATCGGAATGCGTGAATACCTTCATGCCATTGGTGACGGTGGTGGCGCAGGCCGGCATCGGCTTCGGCGCCTTTTCCACCTGCACCAGGCACATGCGGCAGTTGGCCGCGATGGAAAGTTTCTTGTGGTAGCAGAAGTGCGGGATGTAGGTGCCCAGCTTGTGCGCCGCCTCGATGACGGTGCTGCCGTCCTCGACCTGCAGGGTCTTGCCGTCGATTTCGATTTCGACCATCAGACGTTCCCCGCCTTGAAGAAGCCGCTGCCCATCCTCTGCACTTCGGGATCGACCAGGCACTTCTTGTTCTCGATGTGGTACTCGAACTCGCCCTGGAAATGCTTGATGAAGCTGCGCACCGGGAAGGCGGCGGCATCGGCGAGCGCGCAAATGGTTTTGCCCATCATGTTGTCGGTGACGCGATTCAGCAGGTCGAGGTCCTCGGGGCGGCCTTCGCCATGCTCGATGCGATGCACGACGCGGTAGAGCCAACCGCTGCCTTCGCGGCAGGGCGTGCACTGACCACAGGACTCTTCGTAGTAGAAGTAGGACAGGCGCTCCAGCGCCTTGACCATGCACACCGTCTCATCCATGACGATCACGGCGCCGGAACCGAGCATGGAGCCGGCCTTGGCGATCGAATCGTAATCCATGGTGCAGTCCATGATGACATCGCCTGGTAGCACCGGAGCGGAGGAACCGCCCGGGATCACCGCCTTGAGCTTTCGTCCGCCGCGCATGCCGCCGGCCATCTCGAGCAGCTTGGCGAAGGGCGTGCCCATCGGAACCTCGAAGTTGCCGGGACGATTGACGTGGCCTGAAACCGAGAACAGCTTGGTGCCGCCGTTGTTGGGCTTGCCCAGGTTGAGGTAGGCCTCGCCGCCCATGCCAAGGATGAAGGGAATCGCGGCAAAGGTTTCGGTGTTGTTGATCGTGGTCGGCTTGCCATAGAGGCCGAAATTCGCCGGAAAGGGCGGCTTGAAGCGCGGCTGGCCCTTCTTGCCCTCGATGGATTCGAGCAGGCCGGTTTCCTCGCCGCAGATGTAGGCGCCCCAGCCGTGGTGTGCGAAAAGATCGAAGCTGAATCCGGAACCGAGGATGTTGTCGCCCAGGTAACCGGCGGCGCGGGCCTGGTCGAGTGCTTCCTCGAAGCGCTGGTAGGTCTCGAAGATTTCGCCGTGGATGTAGTTGTAGCCTGCCTTGGCACCCACCGCATAGCCGGCGATGATCATGCCTTCGATCACCGAGTGCGGATCGAAGCGCATCAGGTCGCGATCCTTGAAGGTTCCGGGTTCGCCTTCGTCGGTGTTGCAGACGACGTATTTCACCGGCGCCGCCTTGGGCATGAAGCTCCACTTCAGGCCAGTGGGAAATCCCGCACCGCCGCGTCCGCGCAGCACCGACTTCTTGACCTCGGCGATCAGGTCGTCCTGGCTCATCTTGCTTTCGAGCACGCGGCGCAACTGTTTGTAACCGCCACGGGCCTCGTAGTCCTTGAGGCTCCAGCCAGCGTCGCCCTTGGCCCAGCCGGTGGTCAGCAGTGGATTGATGGTGTCGATCAGTGCCATGTTATTTGCATTCAGCCAGCAGCGCGTCGATCTGCTCGGGCAACATGAAGCTGCACATGCGCTTGTTGTTCACCAACATCACTGGCGCATCGCCGCAGGCGCCCATGCACTCGCCTTCCTTGAGGGTGAACTTGCCGTCGGCGGTGGTCTCGTTGAAGTCGACGCCGAGCTTATGCTTGACGTAGTCCGCGGCATGGACGCCACCCGACAGCGCGCAGGGCAGATTGGTGCACACCGTAATCTTGTACTTGCCGACCGGATGCAGGTCGTACATGTTGTAGAAGCTCGCCACCTCGTAGGCCGCCATGGGTGCCATGCCGAGGTAGGTGGCAACGGCAGCGATGGTTTCCTTGGGCAGCCAGCCCTTTTCATCCTGGGCGATGACCAGCGCCGCCATGACGGCGGACTGCTTCTGGTCGGCGGGATACTTGGCCACCTCCCGATCGATCTTTTTCAGGGACTCGGGGCTCAATTCGGGACTCAACATGGTGTTCTGCGTATTCATGCGGTCTATCTATCCACGTCGCCAAGGACAAGGTCGATGGTTCCGATCACGGCGGTTGCATCGGCCAGCATGTGGCCTCGGCACATTTCATCGGTTGCGGCCAGGTGAGGAATTCCCGCCGTATGCAGCTTGATGCGGTAGGGCTTGTTGGCGCCGTCGGACACCGCCCAAACGCCCATTTCGCCCTTCGGATGCTCGATCGCGACATAGGCCTCGCCGGGAGGCACGTGCATCCCCTCGGAGAACAGCTTGAAATGGTGGATCAACTCTTCCATGCTGCCCTTCATCCTTTCCCTGGAGGGCGGCGCCACTTTGTGGTCGTCGGAGATGACGGGGCCGGGATTGGCGCGCAGCCAGGCTATGCACTGCTTGATGATGCGATTGGCCTGGGCCATTTCTTCCATGCGCACCAGATAGCGATCGTAGGTGTCGCCGTTGACGCCCACCGGAATGTCGAAATCCATCCGGTCATAAACCTCGTACGGCTGCTTCTTGCGCAAATCCCACTCGATGCCGGAACCACGCAGCATGGCGCCACTGAAACCGAGCTGCAGGGCGCGCTCGGGGCTGACCACGCCAATGCCGACGGTGCGCTGCTTCCAGATCCGGTTGTCGGTCAGCAGCGTGTGGTATTCGTTGAGGTAGACCGGGAAACGATTCGTGAAATCCTCAAGGAAATCGAGCAGGGTGCCGTTGCGCGCCTCGTTCAACTCCTTCACCGTTTGCGCATTCTTGAAACGGTTTTCCTGGTACTTCGGCATCCGGTCGGGCAGATCGCGATAGACCCCGCCGGGTCGGAAATAGGCCTGGTGCATCCGGATGCCACAGGTCGCTTCCAGAATATCGAAGAGATCCTCGCGCTCACGGAAGGTGTACAGCACCATGGTCATGGCGCCGATGTCCAGGGCATGCGTACCGATGTTCAGCAGGTGGTTCTTGATCCGCGTGATCTCGTCGAACATGACGCGAATGTACTGGGCGCGGATCGGGACCTCGATGCCCAGCAGGCGTTCGACCGCCAGGCAGTAGGCGTGTTCGCTGGGAATCATCGACGTGTAGTCGAGGCGATCCATATAGGGCAATGTCTGCAACCAGGTGCGGGTTTCCGCGAGCTTCTCGGTGCCACGATGCAGCAGGCCGATGTGCGGATCGGCACGTACCACGACTTCGCCGTCGAGTTCAAGCACCAGGCGCAGCACGCCGTGCGCAGCCGGATGCTGGGGACCGAAATTGAGCGTGTAGTTCTTGATGTCAGCCACGGCTGCCGCCTTTTCCGTACGAGTCTTCGCGCACGATGCGCGGCGTCACTTCACGCGGTTCGATGGTCACAGGCTGGTAAATCACGCGCTTCTGCTCCGGGTCATAGCGCATCTCGACATAACCCGAGATCGGGAAGTCCTTGCGGAATGGATGGCCGACAAAGCCGTAGTCGGTGAGGATGCGACGCAGGTCGACATGGCCCTCGAAGTGAATCCCGAACAGGTCGAACGCTTCGCGCTCGTACCAGTTGGCGCTGCTCCAGATGTCCATCACGGACGCGACGACGGGGAAGTCGTCGTCCGGAGCGAACACCCGGACACGCAGTCGCCAGTTGTGGGCCAGCGAAAGCAGCTGACTCACCGCCGCGTAGCGCGGCCCCTGATATCCGGTGTACTCCGAGTAATCGATTCCGGAAAGGTCCATCAGTTGTTCGAACCGGAACACGGGCTCGTCACGCAAGCGGCGCATCACATCGGCATAGTGTGCCGATGGAACAACGACGGTCAATTCACCCAGCGCCAGCACGGGATCGCCAATGCGATCACCAAAGACTTCCTTCAACAACCGGCCAAGTCGTTCCAGTTTCTCGCTCATGGGTTCAGGTCAGCGGGCAATGGTGGTGGTGCGGCGGATCTTGCTTTGCAACTGGATCAGACCGTAGAGCAGTGCTTCGGCGGTCGGAGGACAGCCCGGCACGTAGACGTCTACGGGGACGATGCGATCGACGCCACGCACCACCGAATACGAATAGTGGTAATAGCCGCCACCGTTGGCGCAGGAACCCATCGACAGTACCCAGCGCGGCTCGGCCATCTGGTCGTAGACCTTGCGCAGTGCCGGAGCCATCTTGTTGGTCAGCGTGCCGGCGACGATCATCACGTCGGACTGCCGGGGGCTCGGCCGAAACACGATGCCGAAGCGGTCGAGGTCGTAGCGCGAGCATCCGGCATGGATCATTTCGATGGCGCAACACGCCAGCCCGAACGTCATCGGCCACATGGAACCGGTGCGGGTCCAGTTGATGATCTTGTCCAGCGACGTGGTGACGAAACCTTCCTGCAGAACGCCTTCGATGCTCATGCGCGGGTATCCATTGTTTCTTTCACTCCCAGTCCAGCGCGCCTTTGGCCCAGGCGTAGATGTAACCAACCACCAGGATGCCGATGAACACGAACATTTCGATGAAGCCGAAGAGCTTCACCGCCGGAGTATTGACGATCTCCTGGAAAATCGTCGCCCAGGGGAAAAGGAAGGCGATCTCAAGGTCGAACAGGATGAAGAGGATGGCAATCAGGTAGTAGCGGACATCGAACTTCATCCGCGCATCCTCGAACGGAGCAAATCCGCATTCGAAGGCGGAAAGCTTCTCGCTGTCAGGGCGATTGGGCGCGATCAACCAGCCGAGGAGTATGGGAGCGCAGCCGAAAGCCAAGCCAACCAGGATGAAGACAAGGACAGGGAAGTAGTTATCCAGCATTATGGTGGCACGGCCACTTCTTCACGATTTGTACATGACCGGCCAGCCCGCAATACCGCGCAGAATTACCGGAACTCAACCACCCTTTGCTGCCCACTACCCGAAAAATTACCTGGTGCCGACGGTGAGACTCGAACTCACACAGCTTTCGCCACTACCCCCTCAAGATAGCGTGTCTACCAATTTCACCACGTCGGCAATTGCGCTAAGCGCGAGCGGCGCAAATTATATAACAAGCCATTGAGCCACTCATGCACTGCAACAAAAAAATCTATCCATTTGCCGCGACGACACCTATTTCGGAATGTCTTTCGCTTTCGAATCAGGGGCCGACGGCGTCGTGTCGGGAATAGCGGGCATCGCCTGCGCCGGCGCCGAATCCATGACGCTTCCCGATGCCCTGGGCGCGGAATTGGCGATATAGGAAAGCCCGAGGCTCGTCAAAAAGAAGACGGCCGCCAATACAGCGGTCGCACGGGAAAGAAAATTCGCCGATCCGGTAGCTCCGAAAAGGCTGCCCGAAGCGCCGCTGCCGAACGCCGCGCCCATGTCGGCGCCCTTTCCATGCTGCAACAGCACCAGGCCAATGACGCCAACCCCGGCAATGATATGCAGGGTCAGCAGCAGGGTATGCACTATGTCCATGACGACCTCTTGAATTCGGTACTCAGGCGGCGGCTGCGCAAATCGCGAGGAAATCCGCCGCCACCAGGGATGCTCCGCCGATCAATCCACCGTCGATATCGGGTTGGCCAAACAGTTCGGCCGCGTTGCCGGCCTTGACGCTGCCACCGTAGAGAATGCGCAACCCGCCGGCGATCGCGGCATCTTCCCGCGCAAAACGGCTGCGAATCAGGGCGTGAACCTCCTGCGCCTGTTCCGGCGATGCGGTACGGCCGGTCCCGATTGCCCAGACCGGCTCGTAAGCAACAATGGCTTTGGCAAAGTCGGTGATTTCGCACCCGCCAAGGACGGCATCGATCTGTCGCGTCACGACCTCGCCGGTGATTCCGGCTTCCCGTTCGGCGAGCGACTCCCCGACGCACAGAATCGGCACAAGCCCGGCTTTCCTCGCGGCGACGAACTTGGCCGCAACAACCGCATCCGTGTCGCCGAAGAACGACCGCCGCTCGGAATGACCGACCAGAACATAGCGACAAGCAAAGTCGGCAAGCATCGCGGCACTGACTTCTCCCGTCCAGGCGCCCTGCGCATGTTCGGAAACGTCCTGGGCGCCCCATGCGACCTTGCTGCCGTTGAGCGCTGCCTGGGCCTGCGCAAGATAGGGATACGGCACGCACAGTGCGACTTCCGCGGCACCACCGGCGCCGTCGCGTACCGCGTGCAGCAGCCCGAGATTGGCAGCGAGGCTGCCATGCATTTTCCAGTTTCCGGCAACGAGTTTGGTGCGCATGATCAAAACCATCATTGGTAGGAAGCCTGCCATTATAGCGGCAGGGCTGTTCAAACGCCAGACTGCGGCCACGTGGTGTTGGGAGTTAATGAGTTGTCCGGTTCTGTAGCACGCCATCTGTCCGGTCGTCATAGTGCCCTGAAGGGGGTGCGAGATGAGACGGACGGAAGTGCTACAGGAGATCCGGAAGATGAGATTCGA
>NZ_JAFLDR010000062.1 GCF_017302275.1 Sulfuritalea sp. | reverse complement strand
CCTTCAATCGCTTCTTTGTTGCGTCGCTTAACCGCTTTTGTGCCATGACAACATTCTCCAATATCACCATTGGAGATACAACGTTTCAGATGATCAAAAGTTGTCCTGTTTTACGGAAATATCAATAGTCGGTAGAATGCCGCCTCCCACATTCGACACAAACCCATGATCGACATCTACACCGACGGCGCCTGCAGCGGCAATCCCGGCCCCGGTGGCTGGGGCGCCATCCTGCGCCATGGCGACACCGAGAAGGAGTTGTTCGGCGGCGAAGGCCTGACCACCAACAATCGCATGGAAATGACGGCGGTGATCGAAGCCTTGCGCGCGCTCAAGCAACCCGCGGCGGCGCGCGTGCATACCGATTCGCAGTACGTGCAGAAGGGCATCAGCGAATGGATCCACGGCTGGAAGCGGCGCGGCTGGAAGACCGCCGCCAGGGAGCCGGTGAAGAACGAGGACCTCTGGCGTGAACTGGATCGCCTCGCCGCGCAGCATCGCATCGAATGGATCTGGGTCAAGGGCCATGCCGGCCACGTCGAGAACGAGCGCGCCGACGTGCTGGCGCGACGTGGCGTCGAACTGGCGCGCAAGGGAAACTGAGTTGCGCAAGGTTATCCTCGATACCGAAACCACCGGCCTGGATTTCCGCACCGGCGACCGCGTGGTCGAGATCGGCTGCGTCGAGCTGATGGGGCGGCAGATCACCGGCCAGCGCTTTCACGCCTATCTCAATCCGGGCCGCCCCGTTGCCGATTCGGAACGGATCCACGGACTGTCCGATGAATTCCTTGCCGACAAGCCGGGCTTCGCCGAGGTCGCCGCCGAGTTCGCCGCCTTCGTGCGCGGCGCCGAACTGGTGATCCACAACGCGGCCTTCGACGTCGGCTTCCTCGACAACGAACTGGGCCTGCTCAAGTACGAGCCGATCGCGCAACTGTGCAGCGCCGTGACCGACACTTTGCGCATGGCGCGCGAAATGCGTCCGGGCAAGAAGAACAACCTCAACGCGCTGTGTGCCGAGTTCGGCGTGGACAATTCCGGCCGCCAGTTGCATGGCGCGCTGCTCGATGCCGAACTGCTGGCCGAGGTTTACCTGGCCATGACGCGCGGCCAGAATTCGCTGGAGATTGCCTTTGATGCACCCCGGCCGGTGCGCGGCGCCGCACTGGAGCGGTCGCGCCTGCCGTTGCGGGTTCTCGAAGCCAGTGCCGCGGAACTCGCCGAACATGCGCGCGTGCTCGGCGAGATCGCCAGGGAGTGCAGGGGCACTCCGCTGTGGGCGGCCCTGGAAGCCGGCCCGGCCGAGTGATCCGCGGGCATCACGCGGGCTTGTGCCAGGGGCCGGCGTCGGTCACGGCTGTGCCGGGCGCCTGTCAGCCGAAGCCAGCCATTTGAGGATCGTGGCGTAGAGGTTGCCCGGATTGAAGGGCTTGGCGATGAAGTCGTCCATGCCGGCCGCAAGGCAGCGTTCCCGATCCTCGGAAAAGGCGTTGGCGGTGATCGCCACGATGGGAATCCGATGCGCAGTCTCGCTTGTGCGAATCAGGCGCGTGGCATCCAGGCCGCCCATGACCGGCATCTGCATGTCCATCAGGATCAAGGCGTAGTTTCCCTTTGCGGCCAGGGTGACGGCGATCTCCCCGTCCTCGGCGGAATCGGTTTCCAGGCCAGCCTGGCCGAGCAGCAGGGCGGCGATCTCGCGGTTCAGCGGGTCGTCCTCGACCAGCAGGATGCGGCGGCCGGCGAAGCGTTGGCGCAGCTCGTTCTCGGCGCTCCCGGCGGTCGGCGCGACGGGCGCCGCGACCGTCGCCCCGGCGCGTCGCAGGCGGGCCGTGAACCAGAAGGTGCTGCCTATCCCCGGTTCGCTGTCGACCCCGGCGTCGCCGCCCATGAGCTGCGCCAGGCGCCGCGTGATGGCCAGCCCGAGTCCGGTTCCACCGTAGCGCCGGGTGGTCGAGTTGTCGGCCTGCTCGAACACCGAGAACAAGCGTGCACAGGCCTCGGGGTCGATGCCGATGCCGGTATCCTGGACTTCGAAGCGCACCCGCACCGCGTCATCGGCTTCGTCGGTCACGCGCAGGCGCACCGAGACCGAGCCCTGCTCGGTGAACTTCAGGGCGTTGGTCACGTAATTGAGCAGGGCCTGGCGCAGGCGGGTCGGGTCGCCAAGCAACTGCTGGCGGGGCGGGCGTTCGGTGATCGCCAGGTGCAGATGCTTTTCGCTGGCCCGTTCATGCAGCATGGCCACGATCCTGTCGGCGATCTCGGTGACATCGACCGCGGACTCCTCGAGATAGAACTTGCCGGCCTCGATCTTCGAGATGTCGAGAATGTCGTTGATCACGTCGAGCAGGTGCTCGCCGGCGGTTTCGATCTTTTCCAGGCGATCGGCCTGCGCCGGGGTCACGCCGGCCCGGCGCAGCAAACTGGTCATGCCCAGGATGGCGTTCATCGGCGTGCGGATCTCGTGGCTCATGTTGGCGAGAAAGGCGCTCTTGGCCACGCTGGCGGCTTCCGCGGCGCGGGTCGTTTCGGCCAGTGCGGCGGTGCGGACGCGCACCTGCTCCTCGAGGTGGTCGCGGTGGCGCGCCAGTTCGGCGGCGATGGCCTTCTTTTCGGTGATGTCCTGGATCACCCCGAACACCACGCGCTCGTCCCTGTCGAACACGGCCTGGGAATGGATGTCGCGGATTTCGCCATTGTCGGCGCGGCGGATGCGGAATTCGATGTCGTAGGGAGCATCGCGCTCGATCAGGTCCCTCAGTGAGGCGTCGAGGCGGGCTCGTTCATCGGGCAGGGGGATGCTCTTGACCGCGTCGAAACCAAGCTGGGTCGCGTCGATGCCGTACAGGCGCGCCGCGCCTTCCGAGGCGATCATGACGCCGGTGTCGAGATGGAGCTCCCAGTTGCCCGAGGCCGAGGCCAGCTCGGCGCGCTTGAGCCGGGTCTCGCTGGCGCGTATCGCCTGCTCGGCAAGTTCGCGCTCGGTGACGTCGGTGTAAGTGGTGACGAAGCCGCCGCCCGGCAGGGGATTGCCGACCACCTCGATGCGTCGCCCGTTGGGCCGCAGGCGCGTGAAGCGGTGGGGCTGCATCTCTTTCGCCAGGGCAAGCAGCTCGCGCACCTTGCTGTCGACGTCGCAGGGCCCGTAGTCGCCGCGTTCCGCGTTGTAGCGGACAAATGCCTCGAAGGACGCGCCGCTGCGCGCCATCTCGACCGGGAAGTCGAGCACCTCGCAGAACTTGTCGTTCATCGCCGTCATGTGCAGGCTTTCGTCGACCACGCTGATGCCCTGCGACATGTTGTCGAGCGTTGCCTGCAGCACCTTGTTCTTGTTCGATATCTCGCGTTCGCTCGCCTTCTCCGCCGTGATGTCGCGCGAGGTTCCGTGGTAACCAAGAAAGCGGCCCTCCTCGTCGTGGCGCGGCGTGCCGCGGGAGTGGATCCATCGCTCGCGACCATTGAGGTCTTGCATGACATAGGTGATTTCGAAATCCTCCCGCCTGTCAAGCCGGCGCCTGTGGTCCGCCCATTGCTCGGGCGTCAATCCGTCGGGGCTGAGCTCCCAGCGGGTTTTGCCCACGGCCCGATCCACCGGCATGGGCAAGCCGCGCTCGCTGACTTCCGAGCCGCTGATGTCAATGAAGCGGCCCTGGGTATCCTGTTCCCAGAACCAGTCCGACGACAGCTCCGCCATGATCTTGAAACGCTGCTCGCTGCGCCGCAGGTCGCGCGTCATGCGCCGGGCCAGGCGCTCGGCCGCCCCGCGTGCCCGCCCCAGCACCAGGTAGAGCGCGGCCAGCAGCAGGCTGATCAGCATGCCGCCGACCGCCACCAGTGCCGGTTCGGTGTCCGGCGGGCCGGATGGCCAGCCCTTGCCGGCGGTCAGCCGTATCTCCCACAGCCGGTCGCCGACCGGGACGATGGCGGCCGCCGTCGGGGCGTTGCCCGGCTTGGCGCCGGATTCGCAGCGCCGTGCAATCGGCCGCAGGCGCGGCTCCGGTGCGGATGCCCTGGCGGAGGCCGAGGTCGCGTCGTGGCTCAGGTCCGTGACGGCGATGCACAGGCCGTCGAGATACGATGCGGCGAAAACGTCGCTCAAGATCGTTCCGGCATCGAGCGAGATGCCGGCCAGGCCGACGAAGGCGGCGCGTCGCTGGTCGACATTGCCCACCGGCGCGCCACGGCGGTACACCGGCGCGCGCATCACCAGGCCGATGTCCCCGCTGTTGGCCTGGATCAACTGGAACGGTGCGGTGAGCGAGATGCGGCCGGAATCGCGCGTGGCAAGGAAGGACTCGCGATTCACCGGCTGGCTCAGGGCGTCGAGGCCGAAGGCGCGGCGGTTGGCTTCGAAAGGCTCGATGAACTCGATAACGTAATGCTCGCTGCCGCCGGTCGCGGGATGGATGTCGAAGTCCGGATAGCCCCGCCCATTGAGGCTCCTGTCGCTGCGCACGCGGGCAACGAAGGCGGCGCGTTCGTCGGCGCCCAGCCGCCGCGTGAAGTGCATCGCGCGCACGCCCGGGGTGCGCAGGTGGGTGACCAGGTTTTCATGGTAGCGCCGGAACTCGCCGCGGTCGATGTGTTGCGAGGCCAGAAACAGCCCCTGCAGGCCCACCACCAGACTGCGCAATTCGTCGAGCCGGCGCTGCATGTCGGTCTGTAGCTAGGAGAAACTGGCGTCGAAGCGCAGGCGCTCCGCCGCCTGGCGCTGCAGGGTCGCATGGTGCCAGTAGGCCAGGCTGGCGACGCAGCCGATCACCAGCACCAGGGCGGCGGTGACGAAAGGCATCCGCACCGCCTGACCCAACCGCGTCAGCAGGTCGGGCGCGGTGCCAGCGCTGTTTACGACGGTGGATGACTCTCCACTCATGATTTTCCCTATCTCCTCCCCAAGCCTTCATTATGCGCCGGGCCGCCCCGCCCCGGCGCCACCGCTTGGCCGGGAATCCTCGCTTGAGGCAGAATCGCAGCTTTCCGGTTCGCGAAAGCCGCCGCCATGCGCATCGCCGTTCTGATCCACCTGCTGGGTGTCATCGTCTGGGTCGGCGGCATGTTCTTCGCCCATGTCTGCCTGCGCCCGGTGGCCGCCGAGCAATTGCCGCCGCCGCAGCGCCTGCCCCTGCTGGCCGCCGTCCTCGGGCGCTTTTTTCGTGCCGTGACGGTTGCCGTCGTCGCGATCCTGGTTACCGGCTTCTGGCGCTTCGGCGAACTGGCGGGGTCGTCGATCCCCTGGCACTGGCATGCCATGGCCACGACTGGAATGCTGATGGCGGCGATCTATGCGGCGATCCTGTTGCGCTTTTATCCCAGGCTCAAGGCGGCGGTCGCCGCGCAGGACTGGCCGGCGGGCGGCGCGGCGATGAACGCGATCCGGACGCTGGTGCTGGTCAATCTGAACCTCGGCGTGCTGACCGTCGTCGTGGCGCTGCTGGGCTCATGAAGCCCGATCCGGCGGGACTCGCCCACCGCTTTCGGCAACTGCTGCCCAAGGCCTTGCCCTGGCTGATCCTGCTGGGCGGGGTCCTGCTCTCGCTGGGAATCTGGCAGACCTCGCAGAAACGGAACGAAATCGCGGCGCGTGTCGATTTCGAGCATATTTTCGATCGCGTCGAGGAAAGCCTCGACCGCCGCATCGAAGCCAATATCCAGGTGCTGCGCGGCGTCGAAGGCTTGTTCGATTCGCGCCGGGACGTCACGCGCGGCGAGTTTCGCGCCTACGTCGCCGCCATGCGTCTCGATCGACACTTTCCGGGCATCCAGGGAGTCGGCTTTTCCAGACTGATCCGGCCCGGGGAAAAAGCCGCGCATGTTCGCGCCGTGCGCGCCGAGGGCTTTCCGGACTACGCATTGAAGCCGGGGGGCGAGCGCGACCTGTACAGTTCCATCGTCTATCTCGAGCCCTTCGACTGGCGCAACCAGAGGGCCTTCGGTTACGACATGTATTCCGAGCCGGTCCGGCGGCAGGCCATGGACGGCGCCCGCGACAGCGGCGAAGCAAGATTGTCCGGCAAGGTTACGCTGGTCCAGGAAACCGACGCCGACGTCCAGGCCGGCGTGCTGCTCTACCTGCCGGTATACGTTGCTTCCGGAAAGTTCGCCCCGCCAGGCGAGCGGCGCGCGGAGTTGATCGGCTGGGCCTATTCCCCCTTGCGCATGAGCAACCTGATGAACGGCTTGCTGCAACGCGAGCACCCGGAGCTGGAGGGGCATGTCGCCTTGGCGATATACGACGGCGCCCAAGCCGCCACCGACGCGCTGTTGTTCGATTCCAGGCCGGGCGTCGCCGCCGGCGACCTGGTGTCGACGCGCCGCGTCAAACTGGCCGGACAGACCTGGACGGTGACGATGCGCGCACTCGCGGGCTTCGGCGCCAATGGCCATGTCGCCAGGGAACGCACGCTGCTGGTCGCGCAACTGCTCGTCACCTGGCTGGTCGCGATCCTGGCCAGCGTGCTGATCCGCGCGCGCGGGAGGGACGGCATCGTCATGCGGCAATTGGCGCAAGCCCATCGCGAAACCGAGAATGAGCGTCGGCGCTTGCAGTCGATATTCGATGCGTCGAGCGTGGCGATCTTCTTCGTCGATGCCCGGGGCGTGATCACCCAGGCCAACAAGCGCATGGCGGAAATGTTCGGGTGTACGGTGGAAGCGCTGCAAGGCGCGGAGTATGTCTCGCTGATCCACCCCTCGGAACGCGAGATCGGGCGCGAAAGGATGCTGGCGCTGCTGGCCAGCAACATCGACGCCGTCGACCTGGAGCGCAAGTACTGGCGTGCCGACCACGGCGAATTCTGGGGCCACCTGACCGGCCGGCGCCATGCGGCGACGGAGGATGACGCCGGCGGCCTGATCGGCGTGATCTCCGACATCACGCCGCGCCGGCGGGCCGAGCAGGCCCAGCGCGAGAGCGAGGACCGCTACCACCTGATCGCGGAAAACAGCAGCGACGTGATCTGGCTGATGGACCTCGCCAGCATGCGCTTCACCTATGTCAGCCCATCCGTGGCGCACATGCGCGGCTGGACGCCCGATGAGGTCATGGCCCAGCCCCTGGAAGCCGCCGTGACGCCGGATTCGGCCGCCCGCATCGGCACGGGCCTGCGGGAGCGCCTGCACCGCCTTGGCGCCGGCGACGAAACCGCGCGTTTTGCCTTGACCGAGGTCGATCAGCCGTGCAAGGACGGACGCATCATCCATACCGAAGTGGTGACCACGGTACTGGTCGATGCCAATGGCAAGCCGGCGCAGTTGCTGGGCATCACCCGCGACATCACCGAACGGAAACTGGCCGAGGCCGAGCTCGACCGGCATCGCAACCATCTCGAAGAACTGGTCGAGTCGCGCACCGAGGATCTGGCAAGGGCGCTGGACGCGGCGGAAGCCGCCAGCCGCGCCAAGAGCGTGTTCCTCGCCAACATGAGCCACGAACTGCGCACGCCGATGAACGGCATCATGGGCATGACCAGCCTGGCGCTGCGCCGCGCCAGCGATCCGAAACTGGTCGAGCAGCTCGAAAAGAGCATGAACTCGGCGCGCCACCTGCTGGCGCTGATCGACAACATTCTCGATATCGCCAACTTCGAGGCCGGCCGCGTGGAACTGTCGGAGCGCCATTTTTCATTGGCGAAGCTGGTCGATGAACTGCTGGAGATGCACGAGCCGGCCGCGCGCGCCAAGGCGCTTGGCCTGACGGCGGAAATCGCCCCGGAGCTGCCCGACGACCTGGTCGGCGACAGTGCCCGCCTGAAGCAGATCCTGCTCAACATCCTCGGCAATGCCGTGAAGTTTTCCGAGCGCGGCGAGATTTGTCTTCGGGTGAGCCCGACCACCGTCGATGCCGCCGGCGTGGGCCTGAGTTTCGAGGTCAGCGACCAGGGAGTCGGTTTCGACGCCGAGGTGCGTGGCCGCCTGTTCGAGCTGTTCAGCCAGGGCGACGAGGCCTCGACGCGCGAACATGGGGGCGTCGGCCTGGGCCTGGTGATCGCCCGCCGTATCGCGCGCCTGATGGGTGGCGACATCGAAGTCGCCAGCGAAGCCGGCGTCGGCAGCCGCTTCCGCGTCACGGTGCGCCTGCGCCGGGCCTGAAGCGGGTGTCGCTCAGGCGTCGGGAACCACCACGATCTTGCCCTTGACCTGGCGATTGGCGATGGCGGCGAGTGCGTCGCGCGCCGCGTCGAGGGTATAGCGTTCGCTGACCACCGGGCGGATCTTGCCGGCGGCGAACCAGTCGTTGAGCTGGCGCAGGTTGGCCAGATGCCCGGCCGGGTCGTGCTTGGTCGAGTCGCCCCAATACACGCCGACCAGCGAGCGCTCCTTGAGCAGGGCGAGGTTGAGCGGAATCTTCGGTATCTCGCCGGCGGCAAAGCCGATGATCAGCAGCCGCCCGCGCCAGGCCAGGGCGCGCACCGCCGGCTCGGTGTAAGGGCCGCCGACCGGGTCGTAGACCACGTCGGCGCCCTTGCCCCCGGTCAGCTCGTTGATGCGGTCCCGCAGGTGCATTGGGTTTTCGGTGCTGTAATTCACCGTCTCGTCAGCGCCGACTTTGCGGCACAGCGCCAGCTTGTCGTCCGACGATGCGGCGGCGATCACTCGCGCGCCCATGGCCTTGCCGATCTCGATCGCCGAGATGCCGACACCGCCGGCGGCCCCCAGCACTACCAGGGTTTCGCCCGGCTGCAGGTGGCCGCAATCCTTCAGCGCGTGCAGCGAGGTGCAGTAAGTCAGCACCAGCGCCGCGCCGGAATCGAAATCCATGCCGGCGGGCAGCGGCAGCACGCGGTGGGCTTCGGCCAGGCATTCCTCGGCGAAGCCGCCGGTGCTGGTCAGGGCGATGACGCGATCGCCCGGCTTGCACTGGGTCACTTCGGCGCCGAATGTCTTGACCACGCCGGCGATTTCGGCGCCCGGCGTAAACGGCAGCGGCGGCTTGACCTGGTAAAGGCCCTGCACCATCAGCGCATCGGGAAAATTCACCGCGGCCGATTTGACCTCGATCAGCACCTGCTTCGGCCCCGGCACGGGGGAGGGGATGTCCTTCACGACCAGATTGGCGATCGGGCCATAGGCTTCGCAGACGAGAGCTTTCATTGGGGGCGTCCTGTTGTCGTAATGGGTGCTTCAGGGCAACTGCGTGGGATTGCGCAGATTCATGATGTCGTCCATGCGCAACTGGATGGCATTGTTGATCTTGCGGTGCGGGATGACGTAGAAGCGCTCTTCCATGACGGCGGCGAAGACTTCATTCGCCATGTCGGCGGCGGTGAGGCGCCCCGACTTCACGGCGCTCGCCATGCGCTGCTCGTAGGCGGCGGAAAGTCCCGCCGCCGGGCTGGCCTCGCCGAAGCGTTCCTGCCGGTTGCGCCCCGACTCGTGGATCGCCGTCGGCACCCAGGCCGGGCAGAGCACCGAAACGCCAACTTTTGCCCTGGCCGCAAGCAGCTCGCCGTACAGGGTTTCGGACAGCGTGACGACGCCATGCTTGGCGACGTTGTAGGCGGCCATGCCGGGCGTCGACAACAGGCCGGCGACCGAGGAGGTATTCACCAGATGGCCGCCCTCGGCTTGCTGCAGCATGCGCGGAACGAAATGCTGGATGCCGTGAATCACGCTCCAGAGGTCGACGCCCAGTACCCAGTTCCAGTCCGCCGTGCTGAGTTCCCAACTGACGCGGGTGAGGCCGACGCCGGCGTTGTTGCACAGCAGGTGCACGCCACCGAAGCGGGCGAAGGCGGCGTCGGCCAGCGCCTTGACTTCGTCCTCGCGGCTGACGTCGGTGCGTTGCGCGAGGATGCGGCCGGCATCGATGCCGAGGCTCGCTGCAGCGGCGTCGAGCTTCGTCGCTTCGATGTCGGCCAGCACCAGGTTCATGCCTTCGGCGGCGGCGCGGCGCGCCAGTTCGAGGCCGATGCCGCTGGCGGCGCCGGTGATCACTGCGGTGCGTCCGCGAAATTCCTTCATGTCTGCTTCCTTGTCGTTGGGGTTCGTTTGGGTGCGCATTTGGGTGCAGTGGGGCGCAGGCCGATCATGCGGTAGAGCGTGCCGGTCAGTCGCGCGACGAGTTCTTCGGGTGGCAGCCGGCCGTCGGGGCGATACCAGGTGTACATGAAGCCGACCACGCCGCCCATGGCCTTGGCGGTGACGGCGGCATCCTCGAAATCGAGGCGGCCCTCGCGCCGGCCCGCCTCCATCAGCGCGGCCAGGTCGGCGTAGAAGTCATTGGCGAGGCGGCGCAGCTCGGCGCGAAACTCGGGCCGCAGCGAGGCGGTGACGCGAAAGGCCAGGGCGCTGGCGCGAAAGTGGGCGACGCAGGCCGCGACCCAGCGCTGCAGGCCCTCGGCCAGTTTTTCCTCCGCCGCCCGCCGATCGTCGGCGGGGAACTTCATGGTCGTCAGGCAGGCCAGCGAGGCGCGCCAGGCCAGGGTCTCGACGATCTCCTGCTTGTCCTTGAAGTAGTAATAGACGTAAGGCTTGGTGACACCGAGTTCGGCGCAGAGCATGTCCATGGTGGTGCCGACCAGGCCGTTGCGGTAGAACAGATCCTCGGCCGCCGTCAGGATGCGCTCGCGCTTGTCCACGCCGTTGGCTGCCGCGGGGCGCATCGGGGCAGCGGAATCCTGGCGGCGACGGATGGCGGGCATCGATGAGTGGTGGCGGGGCGGGCGCAGGTCGATGGAAAGCGATTATACTGATCGGTAGAAGAAATTATACCCGTCGGTATGAAAATATGGTCACGGCAGGGAGAGAGATGAGCCGCAGTCGCAGCAAGGATGCCGGGATCGAAACCCTGAGCGGGGTGGACGGCGCCTTCCTCAACCTCGAAACCGAGGCGACGCCGATGCACGTCGGCTCGTTGCACCTGTTTGAAACGCCGCCGGGCTACCGGGGCGATTTCCACGAATCGGTACGGCACATGATGCAAAGCCGCATGGTGCCGGTGCTGCAGCGCCGCCTCGCGGCCCTGCCGCTGCAACTGGCCAACCCGGTCTGGGTGCAGGACGCGGTCGATTTCGATTACCACATCCGCCGCGTCAAACTGCCCCGGCCCGGCACCTGGCCCCAGCTCGAAGCCGCGGTGGCCGATCTGCACGCGCAGCTGCTCGACCGTTCGCGACCGCTGTGGATGCTCTACGTGCTCGAAGGCCTCGCCAGCGGCGAGAAGGCCTATTACTTCAAGGTGCATCACGCCATGCTCGACGGCCAGGCTGGCGTCGCTCTGGCCGGCGCTCTGTTCAGCACCTCGCCCGAGCCCTTGCCGCCGGCGAGGCGCGGTGCGCGCAAGAAGCCCGTCTCGCCCGAGCAACCCGGCACCCTGGCGTTGGCGGCCGCCGCCTTCCGCCACGATGCCGCGCAATACGTCAAGCTGGTGCGCGAGCTGCCCGGTGTTGTGCGGACGCTGGCAGGGATCGTCAAAGGCTCCGCTGCCAAGGCGCGCGGCGCGGCGCAGGCGGCGGAGGCCGCCAGCCTCGCCGAACTCAGGCGCAGCGCCTCCTTCGGCCCGCGCACGGTGTTCAATGTCGCCATCACGCCGGGGCGCGGCTTTGCCACGGCAACCATTCCGCGCGCCGAGCTCAAGGCCGTCGCCGCCGCCCTCGATGCCACGGTCAATGACGTGGTGATGACGCTGTGCAGCGGCGCGTTGCGGCGCTGGCTCAAGCGCAACAGCTCGGTGCCGAGGAAGCCGCTGATCGCCTCGATGCCGATTTCGCTGCGCGAGCAGGGCAACACCGAGATGCGCACCCAGGCCACGCTGAGCCTGGTGAACCTCGCCAGCAACATCGCCGACCCGGTCAAGCGCCTGCAGGCGATCCGCGATTCCTCGGGCGCCACCAAGGCCGTGGCGCGGCAGGCCAAATCGGTGATTCCCACCGACATCCCGCTGCTCGGCGTGCCCTGGCTGCTGGGCGCCCTGGCGCATCTCTACGGTCGCAGCAGCGTGGTCGACACGCTGCCGATCCTGGCCAACGTGCTGATCTCCAACGTGCCGGGGCCGCCCGTGCCGCTCTATGTCGATGGCCTGCGCATGACCGGCTACTGGCCGCTGTCCATCGTCGAGCATGGCGTCGGCGTGAACATCACGCTGCTGAGCTATTCCGGAAACCTCTGCTTCGGCTTCGTCGTGGCGAAGAACGCCGTGCCCGAGGCCGGCGAACTGGCCGCGGATTTCATGGCGGCGCATGCCGAGCTCAAAAACGCCGTGTGTTCCACGGCCGGCTTTGCACAGCCGGCCGGCTACGCGGGCACGGAGCAGTGCTCCGCGAAACCCCCGCTTCGCCCAGCGCCGACTCCTGCAACGGCGCGGACGCGCCGCAAGCGCGCGGGGAGCTGACCATGCCCAACCGCCGCCCCGTCGTCCGCCACGGCCACGTCGGCCGCCCGCGCGCGCTGCATTCGCTGATCGAGCCGCGCGCGCTGCTGGAAATGGCGCTGCTGCCGGCCTCGCTGCCGCTGCTGGCCGAGGCGCCGCGCGGCGATGGCCATCCGGTGCTGCTGATGCCGGGCTTCATGGCCGACGAAAAGTCGCTGATCGCCTTGAAGCTCTTCCTGCAGCGCAAGGGCTACGACGTGCACACCTGGGGTCTGGGCCGCAACCTGGGCTTTCGCAGCAAGCACGCCAGCGCGCTGCCGCAGAAGATCCGCTACCTGCACCACGTCACCGGGCGCAAGGTCAGCCTGGTCGGCTGGAGCCTGGGCGGCGTGTTTTCGCTCTACGGCGCGCAGAACACGCTCGACTGCGTGCGCTCCATCATCACCCTGGGCAGCCCGGTCAGCGTCGACGCCGCCGGCAGCCAGTCGCCGCCGACGGTGCGCGCCCTCTACCGGCTGGTCTCGCACCGCCTCGGGCCCGCCGCCCACGTCATGCAGCCGCGCGCCAAGACGCTGCGCGAGCAGCACCGGCTGGCGATCCCCACCAGTTGCCTGTATTCGCTGGGCGACGGCGTGGTGCCGCCGCAGGAGGCGACCATCGACGGCGACCCGACCCTGCACGAAAACATCCGCGTCCCCGGCAGCCACCTCGGCCTCGGCTTCAACGGCATCGTGCTGGCCATCGTCGCCGACCGCCTGGCGCAGCCCGAAGGCGCCTGGCAGCCCTTCGCCCCCAAGGGCCTGCTGGCCCGCGTCTGGCGTGCCACCGCCGGCCGCGGCGAGCCCGGCCTGCCTTCCGCTGCCTGACCCCATGGCTGCGACAGCCACCCTCAAGTCATGAAACACTCACATCTTCGCTCCGGCCTGGGCGAGCAAACTCGGCCCGCCCCCCTTCTCCCCCCTCGCGGGGGGTTCCCAATCGGCTCGCTACGCTCGATATCAGCAGCGACCGGGGCTGTTGTTTCACACTGAGCTTCCGACCGCCCATGCGCCAACTCAGCGAAAACGACGCCGCCTACATCTACTCGGACAGCGCCCACGCCAATTCCAACGTCACGCTGCTGCACATCTACGACCAGTCGACGGCCAAGGGCGGCATGGTGCGCTTCAAGCAGATCCTGAGCCATGTCGAAAGCCGCCTCGGGCGCCTGCCGGTATTTCGCCAGAAGCTGCTGCGCGTGCCGCTCGACCTCGACTATCCCTACTGGGTCGAGGACGAGAGCTTCGACATCGAATACCACGTGCGCCACATCGCCCTGCCCAAGCCCGGCGACTGGCGCCAGTTCTGCATCCAGGCGGCGCGCATCCACGCCCGGCCGCTGGACCAGCAGCGCCCGCTGTGGGAGATGTACGTGATCGAAGGCCTCGACAGCTTCCTCGACCTGCCGGTGGGCAGCTTCGCCGTGTTGCTGAAGATCCACCATTCGGCCATCGACGTCTCGAAGCGCAACGAGATCACCGCGCTGCTGCACGACGTCTCGCCCGATTCGCCGCCACCGGCGCCGCCCGAGCCCTGGTTCCCCGAGGCTGCGCCGGGCAATTTCGGCCTGCTTTGGCGGGCCGGTTTCCATGCCGCGACCCTGCCGCTGCGCCTGGCCCAGCCGCTGGCAAAGAGCTGGACCACGCTGAAGGCGGCGACCACCACCTTCCTCGGCGAGTTCCTCGGCCGGCCTCAGGAATTCCCCCTGACCCGCTTCAACAGCGAGGTCTCGCCGCATCGGGTGTTCGAGACACGGCGCTTTCCGCTGGCGGACTTCAAGGCGCTGCGCGGTCTTGCCCCCGGCGCCACGGTCAATGACGTGGTGCTGGCGGTCTGCGCCGGCGGCCTGCGCCGCTACCTCGACCTGCACGGCGAGCTCCCCGACGAAAGCCTGGTCGCCGCCGTGCCCATCGCCCTGCGCGGCGAAGAAGATGCGGTGTTCTCCTGGGTGCGCATGGAGCTGGGCACCGACATCGCCGACCCGGCAGCGCGCCTGGCGGCAATCCGCGACCTGGCGGCGTCTTCCGAAGTGATGGCCGAGGCGGTCAGCGCCCGCGAACTCGCCGAGCTGGCGCAGCAGGCGCCCTCGGCGGCGATCGCCGCCACCAGCAAGATGCTGCGCTCGACCTCGGCCCTGCTCGGCCAATGGACGCCGCTGGCCAACTGCGCGATCGCCAACGTCCCCGGCCCGCGGGTGCCGCTCTACCTGCAGGGTGCGCGCCTGAGCTATCTTTCCGCGATCATGCCGGTTGCCGATGGCATGGGCCTGGTGTTCTCGGTGACCAGCTACAGCGACATGCTGATCGTTTCCTTCACCGCGTGCTACGAGCAGTTGCCCGATCCCGAACTGCTGGCGCAATGCCTGCGCGACAGCTTCCAGGAATACCTGGCGCTGGCGCAGTCGCCGGCCAAGCGCAAACCGAAGCTGGCGGTGGTGGCGTCACCGAAAAGCAAGCCTGCTGAAGCGCAGACCAAGGCGCCGCGCCGCAAGCCGGCGGTGCGCGCGGTGAAATGAATCCGCACATCGAGCACGAATCGCTGGGCGATCCGTCGCATCCCGCCATCGTGCTGATCATGGGCCTCGGCATGCAGCTCCTGGCCTGGCCCGACAGCTTCTGCAACGCGCTGGTCGCCCGCGGCTTCCGCGTGATCCGCTTCGACAACCGCGACGTCGGCCTTTCCGGGCGCACGCCGGGACGCAAGCGGCCGAACCTGGTGCTGGCGATGGCCGCCGCCACGCTGCACCTGCCGGTGCGCAGCCCCTACACGCTGGAGGACATGGCCGGCGACACGATAGGCCTGATGGACCGCCTCGGCATCGCCCGCGCCCACATCGTCGGCGCCTCGATGGGCGGCATGATCGCGCAAGTGCTGGCGGCGAAGTTCCCGCAGCGCGTGCTGAGCCTGACCTCCATCATGTCCACCTCGGGCAACCGCAAGCTCTCCAGGCCGAGCAAGGCTGCCGGCAAGGCGCTGCTGGCGCGTCCCGCCGATCCGAACGACCCCGAGGTGGTGATCGAACACCTGGTGCATACCTTCGGCATCATCGGCAGCCCCGGCTTTCCGTCGACGCGCGAGGAGATGCGCCACCGCATCGGCCGCGCCGTGCGCCGCGCCTATGACCCGCCGGGCGTCGCGCGCCAGTTGGTCGCGGTGATCGCGGCCGGCGACCGGCGCAAGCAACTCAAGGAGATCAAGGCGCCGACATTGGTGATCCACGGCGCGGACGATCCGCTGGTACCGCTGGCCGCCGGGCGCGACACGGCGGCGCACATCCCCGGCGCGCACCTTGAGGTGATCGAGGGCATGGGCCACGACTTTCCCGAGGCGCTGATGCCGCGCCTGGCGGCGCTGATTGCCGACCATTGTGCGCGGGTTGCGCCGTAGCGGCGTAGCGCCGGCGCCGACTTTCAGTCCTCGGCCGGCGCTGTCTTGCGGTAGAGTGCGGGCAAACGGCGGCCGCGATGGCAAAAGCCGCTCCACGCACGGGAGGCATCATGAAAGACATCACCTGGAGCAAGATCCTCGCCGTCGGCGTCGAGGAAATCGACGATGACCACCGCAAGCTGGTGGGCATCTTCAATGAACTCAATCGCGCCGTGCGGGCCGGCGAATCCGCCGACTATCGCGCGGCAACCCTGACCGAACTGATCAATTGTACGGTCTGGCATTTCAGCCACGAGGACCGGTTGATGATCAAGCACCGCTATCCCGAAATCGACCAGCACCGGAATGCCCACCGCGAGCTGATCGCGGCGGCGCAGGAGCTGCAGGCGAAGCTGGCGCAAGCCGACACGGCCGTGGCCAACGCCGAGATCGAATTCCTCGAGCGCTGGCTGACCGAGCACATCCTCACCGCCGACCAGCGCCTGGGTTCCTTCCTGGCCCAGGCGATGTAGCTCGTGCGCGGTCGACCCTTGCCGGAAGGCGAGTCGCGGCGCGGCTGCGCGCCATGACGCGGGTCGGCCTCTACTTCGGCATCGTCCAGTTCCTCTTCGTCAGTTGCTGGACGGTCTACGTCATCTACCTGCCGCAGTTGCTGGCGCAGGCGGGCATCGAGAAGAAGTGGGTGATCTGGGTGCTGATGGCCGACCAGCTGATTTTCACCCTGATGGACTTTTCGCTGGGCGTGGCGGCCGACAAGGTGACGGGTCGCCTGCGCCGCCTCGGGCCCTGGCTTTTGGGCGCCACGGTGGTCTCCGGGCTGGCCTTCCTGCTGCTGCCGCACCTCGCCCCGGCCGGCGCGCCGGCCCTGCTGGCGGGGGCCGTCGTGGTATGGGCGGTGACCTCATCGGCCTTGCGCGCGCCGCCGATGATGCTGCTCGGCAAATACGTGCCGCCGGCCGGCGTGCCCTGGGTGTCAACCTTGAGCCTGGTGGGGCTCGGCATCGCCGGCGCCGCCGCGCCCTACCTGACGCTGGGTCTGCGCGGCGTCGATCCGCGCTTGCCCTTCGCCCTGGCCTCGCTGGCCCTGGTCGCCGCCGTCGGTGGCATGCTCTGGGCCGAGAAGCATCTCGCCG
>NZ_JAFLDR010000061.1 GCF_017302275.1 Sulfuritalea sp. | reverse complement strand
GCCCGCGCAAGGCCAACCACGACCTGTTCTACGAATTCCAGTGGATGATCGACGAACTGCACGGCGGCGGCGACGCCACGGTGCCGCGCGGCCTCGATGCGGCGATCCAGGAGGGCTACAAGCTCGGAGTCAGGATTTGAGCATGCTGGTACGCGAACGGAGTCAACAATCATGATGACGCTGCCGTCTCTGCTGGCCAGAACCGTGCGGCTTTGGGGACGTCGCGCGGCGATGATTGATGGTGACCGGGTCCTTACCTGGACAGAATTTGCCGACCGGGTGGCATTCACGGGCAGTAGGTTGGCAAGCCTCGGTCTGCGGCGAGGGGAGCGCATCGCGGTGATAGCCAACAACTCGATACGGCAGGCGGAGCTTTTCCATGCTGCTTACCACATCGGCGTGGTCCCGGTGCCAGTCAACTATCGGTTGGCGACAAAGGAAATCGAAACCATCCTCGATGACTCCGCGAGCAAGGTACTGGTTGTTGACGACCCATTCGCCGGGTTGCTGGAAACGGCCGAACTGCAATCATGGAAGGTACGGGCATGCAGTCTGGACTTACGCCCGCTCGCAACGGATTTACACGGGACTCGGCGTGACGAAAACCGGCAGTCCTGCCAGTGCATTGAAGCCGTTGCTATCAATGAGGACGAGGAAGCCTTGCTGCTTTACACCGGTGGGACCACGGGTCGCAGCAAAGGCGTTCAACTGAGTCATGGAAATCTGGCCGTTGTTGCGCTTCAAAACGCCGCCATGTTGGCGCCGCGATGCGACGACATTTACATGCATGTCGCGCCGATGTTTCATTCCGCCGACCTGCTGAGCAACGCTTACCTTGCCAACGGTGCGGCGCATATCTATCTGGGGAAACCAACTGCGCGATTGATTCTGGAAACCGTTGCCAATAGCCGGGTTACCGCCACGGTAATACCGCCGACGTTGATCATTCTCGCCCTGCAAGACGAGCGATTCGGCGAATACGACCTTTCAAGCCTGCGCACCCTGGTGTTTGGCTCGGCACCCATGCCGGAGTCCTGGATCGTCACCGCACGCGATGCCATACCCAGCATGGATCTCTGGCACGGCTACGGATTGACGGAGACCGCGCAGATGTTGACTCTGGGTCGTGTTCCGCGAGCGTCGGAACAGCTCGACTCGATGAGCCATGGAAGTCGTGTTCGATCCGCGGGACGCCCCCTGTTGGGCACCGACTTGCGCATCGTCGATGACCAGGGAAACGAGTTGCCCGTGGGTATGGCCGGGGAGGTCATCGCGCGCGGACCGCAGATTACCAAGGGCTACCTCAATCTGCCGGATGAAACGGCAAAGCAGTTCCGCGACGGCTGGTTCCACACCGGCGATGTCGGCAGCGTCGATCAGGACGGGTGGCTCTACTTGCTCGACCGTAAGAGGGACATGGTCATTACGGGGGGCGAGAACGTCTACACGCTCGAAGTGGAAGAGGCCCTGACGCAGCATCCCGAAATCGTCGAAGCCGCCGTATTCGGCATTCCCGATGAAGTCTTCGGCGAATCCCTGGTCGCCGCATTGGTGGTGCGCAATGGCGCACGGGTTCCAGCCGAGGCAATGATCGAGCACTGCCGGAAGCTGATCGGCGGTTTCAAGATTCCGCGCCGCATCTACTTCCTGAATGAACTGCCAAAGAACACGCTCGGCAAGATCGCCAAGAATGAATTGCGGCGGCAATACACCAACTGAACGAGACCGACGATGAACCAGCCTGCGAATCCCGACGTGAAGGTCGATTTCAAGAACAGCTTCTGCTACCAATGCAACGCCGGACCGGACTTGCTGCGGGTAAGACGCGAGAACGGGGTCGCGGTCTGCATCGAACCGCGTTTCGATGCGGCTGGAATTCATCCGGCCGATGGACGGGTATGCGTCAAGGCATATGGCCTGATTCAGAAGGCCTACAACCCTTATCGAATCACCCATCCGATGAAGCGCACCAATCCCAGGAAGGGCCGCAATGAGGATCCTGGCTTTGTCCCGATCACGTGGGATGAAGCCTACGACGCCATTGCGGGCAAGCTGAAGAGAATCCGGGAAGAGGGACTGTTCGATGCGTCAGGATATCCGCGAGTGGCATGCAGCATCGGCGAAGCGGGTCTGCCTGTGCACCACATGGGGACATTCGCAGCCTTTCTCGTCGCCTATGGCCCCATGGACACCGGATTTGGCGCCGGCCAGGGAATCCAGTGCTACCACTCCGAGCACTTCTACGGCGAACTCTGGCACCGCAGCTACACGGTCTCGGCCGACGCGGAGCACGTCAACTACATTCTTTCCCTTGGGTCGAACATCGACGCGTCCGGCGGGCCCTGCGGCGTGTGGCGTGGCGCGAATGCGCGCGGGAGAGGCGCCCGGCGCGTCCAGGTGGAACCGCATCTTTCCGTTACCGGCGCCAGCGCTACGGAGTGGATTCCGATACGGCCGAAGACGGATGCGGCCTTTTTGTATTCCATTCTCCACTCCTTGCTGTTCGATCACGGGGTGGCCGAACTGGATGGCGCATTCCTCAAGCACCGCACGGCCTCCCCCTACCTGGTGGGCCCGAACGGGTATTTCCTGCGCGATGCTGCAACGCACGAACCGCTGGTTTGGGACTTGGTCGGCGACGTGGCGGTAATGCATGCGACGCCTTCCATCGATCCCGCCCTGGAGGGCGTCAGGCGGGCCAGTGGGGTGGAGATCGGCCCGGACGGCATGACGTGGAACCACGAAAGTATTCCCGCGCAGACCGCGTTCGACATGATGAAGAACGTCATCGCCCATTGCACGCCCGAGTGGGCCGAAAAGATCTGCGACGTACCGGCCGCCACGATACGCCGCGTCGCGAACGAAATGCTCGCGGCGGCGACCATCGGCGCCACCATCGAAATCGAGGGCAAGACCCTGCCGTTGCGACCGGTTGCCATCGTGCTCGGCAAGACTGTAAACAATGGCTGGGGAGGGTATCAGTGCGTATGGGCACGCACCATGCTCGCCTGCGTGTTCGGAGCACTGGAGGTGCCGGGCGGCACGCTCGGCACAGCCGCCCGCATGAACCGCCCCAATCACACACGATCCGCGGCGGTAAAGAAGGGACCCGATGGTTTCATGAGCCAGGTGCTCAATGTTACCGAGCCCGACCTCTACGCCATGAATCCCAAGAGCCGAAATGGATTCAACGTACTGGTCCCATTGTCATTGGACATGTCGTGGAGCCCGGCGCTGGGCCCGTCGCATCTTTCCTGGCTGTTCCAGGACACGCCACCGGAGGGACTGCCGAAGGCGACACCGCCGGACGTATGGTTTGTCTATCGCACGAACCCGGCCATATCAAGCTGGGATGCGTCGTTCGTCACCGAACGCATTGCCGAGTTTCCATTCACCGTCGCGTTCGCCTACACGCGCGACGAATCGAACCACATGGCCGACATCCTGCTGCCGGACGCAATGGACCTGGAAAGCACGCAGTTGATCCGCATCGGCGCCACCAAGTTCATCGATCAATACTGGCGACACGACGGTGTCGCGTTACGCCAGAACGTCACGGAACTGCCTGGCGAAGTGAAGGATATGTCGGATATCGGAACTGAACTGGCCAAGCGGGTCGGGATACTGAAGGAATACAACCGCGCCATCAACGGTGGCGTACTCAGCATCAAGCTGCGTGGCCCGAACTACGACTTCAGTCTTGACGAAGCGGAGCCGCATTCGACTGAGACTATTTGGGATGCGGTATGCAAGGCAGCCAGTGCCGAACTGACCGATGGCAAGGAGACCGAAGGGCTTGATTGGTATCGCCAGCACGGAATGCGCATGAAGCCCTACCCCAAGCTTGAATGGTACCTCTACCCGAAGATCGTCGCAGAGGGCCTTCGCTTCGAGCTTCCCTATCAGGAACGACTGCTCCGCGTCGGCAAGCAGCTCGGATCGCGCTTGCATGAGCACGGCATCCACTGGTGGGACAACCAGCTTGCGGACTATGAAGCCATCCCCGAATGGAGCGACTTCCCTCGTCTATGGGAGCGCATGGTATCCGAAGCGGGAGGCAATCCCGACAACTACCCTTTCTGGCTGCTGGCGTCCAACTCCATGCAGTTTGCCTTTGGCGCCCAGGCGAGCCTGCAGTTCATGCACGAAATGGCCGGAAACATCACCGGACACGGCGGTCTGGTCATCAATGCCGATCGGGCCGCGGAGCTTGGAATAGAAGAAGGCGACCAGATCGAGGTGGCCACGCCGAAGGCCAGCACGCGAGGGAAGGCTGTCCTGCGACAGGGCATTCGACCGGACACCATATTGGCGGTGGGAAAGTTCGGCAACTGGGCGACACCCTATGCCAAGGACTTCGATACCCCGAGCATGAACAACCTCACGCCGATCTCGCTTGACCTGACGGACGGGACTGGGTCCTGCGCATCACTAGCGCGCGTTTCGCTGAAAAAAATTCGTTAGCCGTTCGACCGTTTCAATTTACTTGGAGATGAAAGATATGACGTACGAGCAGGTACTCTTGGATGTGGTCGAGAACATCGCAGTCATCCGCATGAACCGACCAAGCAAGAAAAACGCGTTTTCGCCAACCATGAGCGTTGAGATTCTTGATGCTATGACCCGCATCGAGCGTGACGACGGGATTCGTGGCGTATTGCTGACCGGCGTGGAGGACAGCTTTTCGGCGGGACTCGATCTCGACATCTCCTTCTGCCAGACGATGGAAGAAAGCAACGCTTCCAACTTCCGCAAGGTCATGGATCCGATCCTGGCGTGGTATCTGAAATACTACGAGATGCCGAAGCCAACGGTTGCCGCGGTAAACGGGCATTGCTACGGTGGCGGCGTGGTGCCCGTATCCCTGAGCGATGTCGCCATTGCCTCGGAACGCTCGCAATACGCACTGTCCGAGATCAATTTCGCACACTTCCCCGCCGGTGGCACGACCTGGGCGGTTTCGCATTTTCTGTTACCCAAGCACTTCGAGTACTTGTGTCTCAGCGGAGACCGCATCGATGCCTTCGAGGCGGCCCGAATGGGCCTGGTGACGAAGGTGGTCCCACATGAGCAACTGGAGAATGAAGCCTGGCGCGTCGTCAAACGTCTCGCGGGCAAGCATCCCAACGCGTATAGAACCGCCAAGGCCATGTGTCGCATGACGCCACGTATGAGCTTCGCCGAGGCAATCAAGCTGGAAATGGCGCATATCCACGAGAACTACTTCCTTACCGAGGGCGAGATGGTGAAAGTCGCGCTCAAGCAGTTCAAGGAAAAACAGATCAAGACAGGTACTGGAGAGGACTACAAGCGAGGTACCTGATTTCGACGCCGAGTCCGGTCCGGGCCCCGACAACGGGGCCGACCAAGATTGCTTCACAACACGGAGGAGACCGTATATGAGAACCATCAAACAAGCTGTTGTAGCCGCATTGCTGGCCGGTTCTGTCGCATGCGCCCATGCGGACATCAAGATCGGAGTAACGCTGTGCCTGACCGGTCCGGCGGCCTCGCTGGGCATCCCGGTCAAGAATGGCCTGGCCCTGCTGCCAACGGAGATCGGGGGCGAGAAGCTGCAATGGATCATTCTTGACGATGCCTCGGACCCGACATCCGCCTCGAAGAACGCCCGCAAGCTGACCGGTGAGGAAAGGGTAGACCTGCTGGTCGGTTCCAACATCACCCCGAACACGCTCGCGGTCCTTGAAGTCGCGGCCGAGTCGCAAACGCCGGCCGTCGCAATTGCGGGAGCCTCGATGCTGGTCACGCCGATGGACGCCAAACGGCGCTGGATGTTCAAGGTTCCACAGAACGAAAACCTGATGGCCAAGGCGATCTTCGAGCACATGGCCAGGAACGGGGTAAAGACCGCCGGATACATCGGTTTCAACGATGGCTATGGCGAAAGCTGGTGGAAGGAAGCGCAGGCGGCGGCAGAAGCAAGCAACATCAAGCTGGCGGTTTCGGAGCGTTATGGCAAGACCGACACTAGCGTCACGGGACAGATCCTGAAGATCCAGGCGGCAAATCCCGACGCGGTACTGATCGGCGGTGCCGGCACTCCTGCTGCGCTGCCCCAACTGGCACTGAAGCAACGCGGCTATGCCGGCAAGATCTACCAGACCCACGGTGTGGCCAATAACGACTTCCTGCGAGTGGGCGGAAAAGACCTCGAAGGAACTCTTCTGCCATCCGGACCGATATTGGTTCTTGATCAACTGCCGGACAGTAATCCGAGCAAGAAGCAGGGCAAGGAGTTCGTGGCCGCGCACGACGCGAAGCACGGCCCTGGCACGGCGAATGCCTTTGGCGCCTATTCTTGGGATCTGGGGCTCTGGCTGAAACAGGCGGTTCCTGTTGCACTCAAATCCGGAAAGCCGGGTACGAAGGAGTTCCGGGCCGCTCTGCGCGATGCCTTCGAGTCGATGAAGAATGTGGTTGGATCGCATGGCACCTACAACCTCACACCCCAGGACCACAACGGGCTCGACGGCCGCGGAAAGGTGATGGTGACCATCCAGGGAGGCGCTTGGAAGTTCGTCGAGTAGCCCGCGATTGTGTGGCGGCCCGACCGAGCGCGCGGACGATGGCGGCGAAACTCTGTCGCACGTATGGCGACCTTCCCTTGAAACGGACGCCGCTCGTCTCGCATCGGGTTGTCCGCAACGGCATTTGCCGCATGGATGTGCTGGCCGACGAGGTACCGATTGCCCTTGAGTACAACGGAATCAGTCATGCGGTGATGCTCGCGACGCCCGCGGACCTGGAAGACTTTGCCGTCGGGTTCAGTTTGTCCGAAGGCATTGTGGCCTCCGCCGGGCACATATTCGATATCGCGTTCTCAGAATCGGACGCAGGCATCGTTGCCAGGCTCGAAGTCGCCAATGAAGCCTTTGTCCACCTCAAGGCCCGTCGCCGAACTCTGGCGGGCCGAACGGGTTGCGGTCTGTGCGGCACGGAAAGCCTTGACCAGGTGACGCGCGTGTTCGAGCCGCTGCCATATGGCGAAGCCTTCTCTATCGAAGCGCTGCATTCGGGGTTGCGGAACTTGCCTGACCAGCAATGCTTTCAGATCGCAAGCGGCGCCACGCACGCGGCATGTCGAGTCGACGGCAATGGCAGGATAACCCACATCCGCGAGGATGTCGGAAGGCACAACGCGCTCGACAAGACCCTTGGGGCATTGGCGCGGGAAGGTGTTCCGGCGGAGACCGGGGCTCTTGCCATCACCAGCAGAGCCAGCTTTGAAATGGTTCAAAAGGCTGCGGCGCTTGGCTACGGCACATTGGCGGCCGTGTCTGCCCCCACCGCGGCGGCGGTCAAGTTGGCGCAGGCTCTGAATCTCGCGTTGATCGGGTTTCTTCGCGAGGACGGCCACGCGGTATACACCACACAGGGTCCGGAGGTGGCGGCCGGGCCAGGCGGCAACGCTTCGCCCCGTCAATTTAAAAGGCCGGACAATTGCTAGGAAGCGCGTTTATCGATAGCATCAGGGCTTCAGCGCTCTCTGCTTGGTCGAGGAGAACGGTTCGTTGAGCGATTCTCTTGCATCCCTTGATGCGGCCCAAGAAACTGTATCGAAGCTGCCGACATTCGAGTCGAGCGATCCCGACAAAACCAGGGATTTCGTCTCGCAAATCTTCTGCGCTCATCGCTTTGACGTGTTTGGCAGGGATCTGAGTTTCGATGCGACGATTTCCCACGTCCGGGCCGGACGGTTGTCGTTCAACAGCTTTTCATACGGCGCCAAGGTGTCCATCGACCCAGGATGCCTTGATGGTTTTTACCTGCTGCAGATGGTCATCGAGGGCGAGGAGATCCTTCGCTATGGAAACCGCGAATTCCAGTTGCATCCCGGACTGATCGCGGTGATTGGTCCGGATGTCGCGCTGAAGAAGACATCTCCGGCAGGAACCCGCAAGCTCCTTGTCAAGATCGATCGAAGCCTGCTCGAGCAAACATGCGCCCAGCACCTCGGACATAGCCTGCGCAAGCCGCTGGACTTCCAGGTTGAATTGCCTCTCGACTGTAGTCGAGGGCACAACCTTGCCAGCTTGATGGCGTTTCTCAGCGACCAGGTAAGCCTCAGGGACAGCATGTATCGCTCGCCGCTGATGCTGGCCAATCTTGAGCACATGGTTGCCACGTCGCTCCTGCTGTCCCAGCAAAGCAACTATTACGATGAGCTAAGTTCGCCGGTTCCGGGGATTTCCCCCGGGTTCGTCAAGCGGGTGGCCGATTACATCGAGACATACGCAGATCAGCCACTCACGGTGGACGATCTGGCGGCATACGCCGGCGTCAGCACCCGCTCGTTGTTTGCCGGATTCAAGAAGTATCGAAACACGACGCCCATGGCCTTGCTAAGGTATGTTCGGATGAAACGGGCGCACGCCGACCTGGTCATGCCCAAAACGGCGGACGTCACCGTCACGGAAGTTGCGCTGAACTGGGGTTTTGCGCATCTTGGACGTTTCACCGCCGAGTACAAGAAGGCATTTGGGGAATCCCCCTCCGAAACGCTGCGGCGCGCACGGCGCTAGCCCCTATAAGGAACGGCCGATCAGTTCCTTCATGATTTCGTTGCTGCCTCCCGCCAGTCGGTAGATTCCTGAATCAGCCCAAAATCGATCGATTGAAAGTCCCTGCCGACCAGCTGTACCAAGCATATCGGCGCATTTCGTCATTGTCTTGAACTGTAGGTTGGTGGCCCAGAGCTTCGCCATCGATGCCGTTTCGGCATTGAGCAGGTGTCGCAGCGACAACGCGATGCAATGATCGACGAACACCCGGCCAACCTCGACCTCGGTCGCCAGCTCGGCAAACCGGAAGCGGTTGCTTTGACCATCTTGCCAGCCTTCGAACTCGTTTGCCCGCTGTCTCTTCATCCAATCGATCGCCGCTTCCAGCACGGCTTCCGCCGCGGCAATCGTGTAAACGGCGGCGAGCAGCCGTTCCCAGGGTAGCTGTTGCATCAGGCAGGAGAAGCCATCGCCCTCGCGACCCAGAAGATTCCCTGCTGGAACCCTCATCTCATCAAAAAACAATTCAACTGTGTCCAGCGCGCACATGCCGGACTTCTTGAGCAATTGCCCGCGAGAGAAGCCGTCCGTCGCGGACTCAACCAGCAGCAGGCTGATTCCCTTGGCGGCTCCCTCCGTCGCGGTCTTGACGGCAAGAATGACCAGGTCGCAATGCCAGCCATTGGTGACGAATATCTTGGATCCATTGACGACAAAGTCATCCCCGTCCCGCCTGGCGGACGTGACGATTCCCCTGAGATCCGACCCAGCCGATGGCTCCGTCATGGCAATGGCGCCCACCATCGTGCCGGCAGCCATTGCCGGAAGGTATGCCCGTTTCAAGGCCTCGCTACCGTAGGTTTCAATGTAGGGCGCAACGATGTCGGAGTGCAGTCCCCAGCCGAGTCCGCTTGCTCCGGCTTTGGCGATCTCTTCGGTCACGACGATGCTGAACAGCCTGTCCTTGCCTTTCCCGCCATGGTCCCGCGAAATCGCCGGACAAAGAAAGCCCTCTGTCCCCGCGCGGTTCCAGAGCGTTCGATCGACGAGACCGCGCATCTCCCAGTCCCGATGATGAGGAACGACCTCCGTATCGAGAACGGCGCGTACTCTTTCGCGAAATCGCCGGTGCTCATCGCGGAACAGGGTTCTCTCTATCCTGGAGATGCTCATGGCCCGGTTACCCTGCTCACGAAGGGCCCATGGCGCCACTTCGCCGACCTGATGGCATGGGACGGATCAATGCCTGCCTCCCAACCCCAGATAGGACTCGACTACCTTGGGATCATCGATGAGCTGCCGACTGGGGCCTTCGAGGGCGATCTCGCCGGTTTCCAGCACGTAGGCGTAATCCGCAACCTGGAGCGCCGCGCGGGCATTCTGTTCCACCAGCAGGATCGCCACCCCGGTGTCCTTCAGACTGGCGATCACGCGGAAGATATCCTTCACGATCAGCGGCGCCAGGCCAAGGCTCGGTTCATCGAGCATCAGCAACTTCGGCTTGGCCATCAGCGCGCGCGCCAAAGCCAGCATTTGGCGCTCGCCGCCAGACAGCGTCCCGGCGTGCTGGGTGCGTCTTTCCTTCAACCGGGGGAAGATGCGGAAAACCTCTTCCATGGTTCCGGCCGAATCCCGATCGCCACTCCGATAGCGAGTGAAGGCGCCGAGCAAGAGATTGTCCTCGACGCTCATTTCGCCGAACAGTGCCCGCGACTCTGGAACCAGGTTCGCGCCCAACGCCACCATCTCCTCGACTTCGGCAGCCGATCGCAACTGGCCTTGAAATCGGATCTGCCCCCGGCTGCATGGCAACAAACCCATCACAGCGGAAAGCATGGTGGTCTTGCCGGCACCGTTGGGGCCGATCACCGTCACGATCTGCCCGGCGCCGACCATGAGGTTGGCGTGGTGCAAGGCCTCGACCTTGCCATAGCTGACGCAAAGATCTTCGACTTCAAGAACCGGGGCGATCTCTCTCATCACTCGACCCCTCCGAGGTAGGCCTCGATCACCGCCGGATTGCGCTGCACCTCTTCGGGCAGTCCTTCGGCGATCTTCTCACCGAACTCCATCACCACCACGCGATCAGCCAGGCCCATGACGAAATCCATGTCGTGTTCCACCAGCAAGATGCCCACGCCCTCCCCGCGCAGCTTGCGCAGCAGCTCCGCCAGCGCCTGCTTCTCCAGGTAACGCAGGCCCGCCGCCGGCTCATCAAGCAACAGGAGACAGGGATCGGCGCACATCGCGCGCGCGATCTCGAGCGTGCGTTGCTGGCCCAGGGCAAGGCTGCCGGCCGGCTCGAACATGGCATCCTTGAGGCCGACCCGTTCCACCTGCCGCGCTGCCTCAGCCAGCAAGCGGGCTTCCTCGCCACGCTCGAGATGCAGCATCGCCGGCAACACTCCCTTGGATCCGCGCAGGTGGGCGCCGATGGCTGCGTTCTCAAGCACCGACATCGTTCCCAGCAAGCGCACGTGCTGAAAGGTACGGCTCATTCCCAGGCGGGCAATCTCGCGCGAATCCAGCCGGGTCACGTCGCGACCGGCGAACAGGACCTCGCCCTCGGTCGCCTGATCGACGCCGGACAAGCAGTTGAACATGGTCGACTTGCCGGCACCGTTGGGCCCGATCAGCGCCATGATCTCGCCGGATTTGACGGTCAGGTTCATGTTGTTGTTGGCCACCAGCCCACCGAAGCGCTTGACCACCTTGCGTGCATCGAGCAGCACCAAGCCCTTATCCGGCGGCAGCTTGCGCGGCAGGGGCTCGGCCTGCGGCACGGCGCGCACCACAACCGGCTGCGGCACCAGCCGCGCGAGGATCGGCCAGATCCCGTCACGCGCGCGTTGCAGCACGTAAATCAGCAAGACGCCGAATACGATCATCTCGAAATTACCCGATGCTCCCAGCAGCCTGGGCAACCAGTCCTGGAGCCATTGTTTGAGTATGGTGATGACGCCGGCACCGATCAGCGCCCCCCAGACGTGTGCCGCCCCCCCCAGCACGGCCATGAACAAGTACTCGATGCTCATGTTGATACTGAAGGGTGTGGGATTGACGAAGCGCTGCAGGTGCGCATAGAGCCAGCCCGAGACGCAGCCGAACAGGGCCGCAATCAGGAAAATCACCACCTTTGAGCGCGCGGTATCGACGCCCATGGCTTCGGCCATGACCACTCCGCCTTTCAACGCGCGAATGGCGCGCCCTTCGCGGGAGTCGAGAAGATTCACTGTTAGCCAGACTGCGATCAGCACCACGGCCCAGATCACATAGAAGAAGTTGCGGCCATCCATCATCACCAAGCCAAACACCGTCAGCGCCGGTATTCCCGTAATACCGGTATGGCCGCCAAGAAACTCCAGGTTGCCAAACAGGAAGTAGAGGCTGATGCTCCAGGCAATGGTGCCCAAAGGCAGGTAGTGGCCCGACAGGCGCAGGGTCAGCAACCCGAGCAGCAAGGCCACCAGCGCGGTGATCACGATCCCGGCCAGCAGCCCCATCCAGGGCGCCCCCCCAAGAAACGCGGCCCAGGCCGGAAGATTGGTGGCGGTAGTCAGGTAGGCAGTAGTGTAGCCACCGAGACCAACGAACGCGGCCTGGCCGAAGGAGGTCAAGCCACCTATCCCGGTGAGCAGCACCAGGCCGATCGCGACGATGGAATACAGACCGATGTAGTTCAGCAGCGTGACATGAAATTCCGAGGCGATCTGCGGTACGGTCAGCAGCAGGACGAGGAATCCGCCGAGCAGGTAGTGCGGCTGCATCACTCCTCCTCCTCGACGTGGCGCGTAGTGAGTGACAACCAGACCAGTACCGGAATGATCAGGGTGAACACGATCACTTCCTTGAAAGCCGAGGCCCAGAAGGAAGAAAAGGCTTCCAGCAGCCCGACCAGCAAGGCACCCGCGGCGGCCAGCGGATAACTCGACAGCGCACCCACGATCGCGCCGACGAAGCCTTTCAGGCCGATCAGAAAGCCAGTGTCATAGTAAATCGTGGTGATCGGGGCGATCAGGATTCCGGACAACGCTCCAATCAGCGATGCCAGCAGAAATGAGAGTTTGCCGGCCATCACCGTCGATATGCCCATCAGGCGCGCACCGGTGCGATTCATTGCCGTGGCGCGCAAGGCCTTGCCGTAGATGGTGCGCTCGAAGAACAGCGCCAGAACCACGATCAGCGTCAGGCTGGCACCCAGCACCCATAGCGTCTGGCCGCTTACGGTAAGCGAACCGACGCTCAGGCTGCCCTCGGAAAACGCCGGGGTGCGCGAGCCTTCGGCGCCAAAGAACAGCAGGCCCAGCCCGACCAGGGCCAGATGCACTGCCACCGATACGATCAATAGCACCAGAACGCTCGCTTCGGCCAACGGCTGGTAGGCCAGCCGATAGGTCATCGGGCCTAGCGGCACCACCAGTGCCAAGGACAGGACGATCTGCGCCAGGAGCGGCAGTTCGGCGGGAGTGAAGAGGTGGATGACGCCGGCCACAACGGCCGGGTACGCTAGGTTCCAGCCGACGATGCGCGGGATATGGCGCCGCTGGCCGGAGCGAAGTGCAGAACTAAGGTCAACCAGCGCCACTACCACTCCCGCCCCGATCAGCAACCACAAGGTACCCGGCGTTTTGCCCACCTGAAAGCTCGCCAGGGTCAACGCGCCAAACGCCACGAATTCACCCTGCGGTATGTAAATCACGCGTGTGACCGCAAACACCAGAACCAGGGCGACAGAAAGCAAGGCGTAGATCGCCCCGTTGGTGAGCCCGTCTTGCCCCAGCAGCAATGCAATTTCGATGTTCATTCGGTCGTTGATCCGGCGCGGGTCACGAAAGCTGTTTTCCGGAAAAACGCAAACCGGTTGTCGGACAGCAAAGGCGCCTGCAAGAAACCTGGTAAGGGATCATGGCTGGAGTTGGTAGCGCATCAGCGCCGATCGCAGGTCCGCGGGAATCGCGATCGGTTTGATGCCATCCAGATCAGCGGTAACCAGCGCTTGGCTTGCCTGGATACGAATCTCGCTACCGGCACTCGCCTGAACCCGTAGCCAGAATGAACTGCTTCCGATCTTCGTGACCGTCAGGCCCAACATTAGGCGCTCGCCGATATAGCTGGGACGTGAAAACGTGCAATCCATCCTTACCGTGGGAATCCCGATTCGCCTGGACATCACCAAGTCGGCAAAGTTGATGTCCAGGCCTTCGGTGAACCAGTCTTCCACCAGGCCGTTCATCAGGATGAAGTATTGAGGATAGAACACGATCCCGCCGGGATCGCAGTGCGAAAATCGGATCAGTACCTCGCGCTCGAAGAGCGTAGAAGATGCTTGGCAGGGCACGAACGAAAACTCCTGTTGAGACGCGTGCCCGAGTCTACGTCGGTGGGGCTTTTCTCAAAGGCCTTCAAGCGCAGCCGATATCCGGAGTGCGCAGCATTTTCGCGGCACCCGCATGGGATCGATGGTGTCGCAGATAACGCCCATGCCAGGCCACGTCACTGCGCAAAGCTGAAGCGTCGGGTACACGACGCGCCCCCCGCGGGCAGAGCACTTTCCGTGAGTACCTTGATCCGCGGTGAAATCGATTTGGCCGTCGATTGGAACCAATGATCGCAGCTGGCCTGACACTGGTTCGGCGCATCCGTGGCACGGAAGGAATCCATCCATGGACACGCCGCATGCACCAACAGAACATCCTTTTCCTCGATTACCAGATGAGCAGCCTCGCCCATCACCTCGCTGGCGCGCACCAATGACCTAACGAGCTTGGCGAGATCGTCGGGCGTTCCGCCGCGCTCAAGAAAGGTCCTGGCGGTCCCTTCACCGATGCGCCCGTAGAAACTCAATTCGAGTTCCTTGGCCACATCTGGTCCAAAGCGATCCATGACGGTTTGCCGCCAACCATGGAAGAAGTCATGACATATACGCTGCATGGACTCCCAGTCGCGCTCGGCACGCGCCAGGCGCTTGCTCAAATCGACATTTTTTGCATCACTCATGTAGAGCTGTCCAGTGTTTTCGAGGTATCTCCGCCGCGGGCCTACCCCGCGTCCGGAATCAGCGCGAGCACCCGTAACGGGCTGCCGGAACCATTCTTGATCTTCAGCGGCGCCGCGATGATCATCGCGCCCGTGGGGGGCAACTGATCCAGATTGGTCAGGCACTGCAACCCGTAACGACCGGCGCCATGCATCAAGTGGTGGCAGGGATAGGGGGTCGGCCAGCCGAAGGACTGTCCGGCATCGGTATTGATGGTCTCCACGCCGAATCCCAGAACATTGCGTTCGCGAATCAACCACTCGACCGTTGCTTGCTCGGGCCCCGGGGTGTGCGGCCCGTCTTCGCGCATGTTTACAAATGCATCCGGCATTGACCGCTTGGACCAATCAGTGCGGAATAGCAGCCAGGCCTTCTCCGGAATCCGTCCATGCGCTTTCTCCCAGCGCTCGAGATGGGCCACGGTCAACAACCAGTCCGGATTGGCCGCGACCTCCGCCGAGCAATCGACGACCACGGCGGCCGCAACGAACACGCGAGGATCCAGGGTGTCCACCGTGTTGTTTGGTTGGTCCTTGCCCGTAACCCAGTGCGCCGGCGCATCAAAGTGCGTTCCGGTGTGTTCGCCGCAGGAGAAATTGTTCCAGTACCACCCCGGACCTTTTTCGTCGTAGCAGCAAATGTTCTCCTGCTTGAAGGCCCAAACCTGACCGAACTGGGGGGGGAGCTGTAGCGCGGGAAAATCAGCCGAAAGAGTCTGCGCCAGATCAACGATCCTGATCTTCCCAGCCAATAATTCCGCGCCAAGGCGGACGAGAGTGTCGTTGCTGCCCATCATGAATGCCTCCTTCTCCGATCAAGTCTATTGCACGCCAAGGGAACCCTTTCCGAATCCGTTGGCACATGATGTTGAGCATGCAAGACCGGAGCAAGCCCGTCAGCGCACGAGGTATCCGAAAACCGCATCGATTGACCTGCTGGCGAAACGGAGCCCCAGCGCCGCGAACGCGCCCAAAGCTAGTCACCGAAAGCCGGAACCGGGCAGGGGAAACAGCCGCGCGGCTGGACGCGGCCGGAAGAAATACTGAAGACGATGCACCGCGGCGGCGGCCGCAAATGCTCAACCGAAAGTCGGCGCCGACGACACGGCGATTCGGTTCAACCGGTCAAGGGCAGCGAATGCGTTGCGGCGAACTCCGCGGCTGCCTTCTGAAACTCGGCAATGGCCTCATCGCTGATTTCCTCGCCGCACTCGTAGCAATAGGCCTTGCCCTTGAGGCGATCGACCCAGCGGCAGCCGCAGTGGTCGCAGGCCAGTTCCGGCGCGCCATGCGGATTGATGAAAATCACCGGCAGGCTCCGAGGAAGGCCAGGCCCAGCGATTCGAGGAAATCTTCGTAGCCGGCGTCCTGCAGCTGCGCCTTGTTCTTGAAGACGAAGAACATGATGTTGCCGCGCCGGATCGCCTTCTTGATCGTCGTCAGCGCATTGCCGGCAAGGTCGGCGCGCGCCGCCGCCAGCGCCTCGGCATCGGCCACCAGCAACAGGTCAACCTTCACCGTGGACATGCCGGCAAAGCGCTCGATTGCGGCCTGCATGCCGCCGCCCTGCACTTCCCAGGCCAGCATGTCCACTTCGGCGGCGCGCTGCACGCCTTCGAGGTGCTTGCCCGGCAGGATGCCCGAGGCCTCGCGCGAGACGATGCCGATGCGGGCGCCGTCGTCCATTTCGGTGAACACCTCGCGATGGCGGTCGAGCATCGCCTGCCAGTCGCACAGTTCGCCGAAGCCGCCGAATTCAACAATCGCATTCATGTATTCGGGACCGTCAATGTTTGGGCGTGGCCAATTCGAGATCCTCGATGAACTCGAGCACCCCGCCGCCATCCAGTTCGTCGCGTTGGCGCAGGACGAAGGCCTTGATGTCGAGCAGGCGCGCGTGGTGGGCCATGACCGCCGTGCCGCCGGCGCCGACTTTTTCGATGGCCGTGTCGTTCATCACCAGCAGCAGGCCCCAGTCGTCGGGGTAGCGGCCATCGAAGGCGACCGGCCCCGCAGCGCGCGCGCGGCTGCCCGGCCACCAGAGCCAGGCCTGCCCGCGCTTCGCGGCATACGCCTCGCTGCCGATGAAGGCCACGGCGAGCGGCGGCCCGGCAGCCTCCTCGACCTCGGGCATGCGCCGCAGGATGCGTTGCCAGCAGTCATCGTCCAAGCTCAGGCATCCGGGATCACGGCGGTGGCCTCGATCTCGACCTTTGCGCCATGCTCGACGAAACCGGCCACCTGCACCGCCGTCATCGCCGCGTTGTAGTGGCCGATCAGGCGGCGGAACACGGCGCCGAGTTCCTTCTGCTTGGCCCAGTATTCCTCCTTGCTGCCGAGGTACCAGGTCATGCGCACGATGTGCTCGGGTTTCGCGCCGGCCTCGGCCAGGATCGCGACGATGTTCTTCAGCGCCTGCTCGGCCTGGGTGACGATGTCATCGCCGGGAAACTCGCACTTCTCGTCCCAGCCCACCTGGCCGGCGACGAACACCATCTGCCCGCGCGCCATGACGCCATGGGCATAACCTTTGGCCAGCGGCCAGCCGGGGGGAAGCAATGTCTTCATCTAAGTTCTCCGTAATAACGTGAAAGCCAATGTTCAACGCGCTTGGTGATAGTCGAGCACAGCGAGCAAACCAAAAGCCTCCCCGCGAGGGGGCGAGGCGGGGTTTCGCACCGCATGCGGTGCGCCGCCGCAGCCGGCTGGCTGTGCAAAGCCAGCCGTGGGCCGCGCAGCGGATGGGAGGGGCGGGCCCATTTGCCAGCTTGCGGCGCCGCGAAGTTAGGGTATTTCATGATGCGGAGCAGGCGATCGAAGGCATTAGCGTTGGGTTTGGCGCAGGCGGAAGCGCTGCAGTTTGCCGGTTTCAGTGCGCGGCAGGCTGGCGACGAACTCGACCTGGCGCGGATATTTGTAGGGCGCGATGCTCTGCTTGACGTAGTCCTGCAACTCTTTCGCCATCTCCGGCGTCGGCTCGTTGCCCGGGCGCAGCACGACGATGGCCTTGACCACCTGGCCGCGCTCCTCGTCGGGCGCGCCGATCACGCCGCACTCGGCCACCTTGGGATGGCGCAGCAGGGCGTCCTCGACCTCGGGCCCGGCGATGTTGTAGCCGGCCGAGATGATCATGTCGTCGGTGCGCGAATGGTAGTGGTAGTAGCCCTCGGCATCCAGCGCGTAGGCGTCGCCCGTGTAGTTCCAACCATTCTTGACGTAGCTGGCCTGGCGTTCGTCGGCCAGATAGCGGCAGCCCGTGGGGCCCTTGACCGCCAGCTTGCCGATCTCGCCCGTCTTCGCCGGTTTTCCGTCGTCGTCCATGATGCAGGCGACGTAACCCGGCACGACCTTGCCGGTAGCGCCGGGCAAGGCATCCTTCTCGTCGGCCGAGATGAAGATGTGCATCAGTTCGGTGGCGCCGATGCCGTCGATCATCTCGATGCCGGTCGCCTCCTTCCACAGCGCGCGCGTCGCCGCCGGCAGGGCCTCGCCGGCTGAGACGCATTTCCTCAATGTGCTGCCGCGCAGCGGGCCGGCGATCGCGGCGATGGCGCGGTAGGAGGTGGGTGCGGTGAACAGGATGGTGGCCTGGTACTTGAGCACCGCATCGACCAGATCCTGCGGCGCGCCCTGCTCCAGCAGCACCGTCGAAGCGCCGATCGACAGCGGAAACAACAGCAGGCCGCCGAGGCCGAAGGTGAAGGCCAGCGGCGGCGTACCCATGAAAATGTCGTCGGGCGTCGGCCGCAGCACGTAAGGCGGCCAGCAGACGCAGGAGGCCATGACGTCGCGATGGAAGTGCATGGTCGCCTTGGGCTGGCCGGTAGTGCCCGAGGTGAAGGCGAGGATGCAGGTGTCGTCGCGCGCGGTGTCGACATTGGTGAATTCGGCCGACTGCTTCGCCATCGCCGCTTCGAGTCCGTCGGCCGAGGCATCGTTGAACCAGCGGATGTGTTTCAGCTCGGGCGATTCGGCGGCGGCCCGCTTGAGTTCCTCGGCCAGGCGAATGTCGCACAGGGCATGCGTGACCTTCGCTTTGGCGATGACGTGCTTGAGTTCCTTGGCGCGCAGCAGCGGCATGGTCGCCGTGGCGACAGCGCCGACTTTCATCACCGCGAACCAGCAGGCGGCCATCATCGGGTTGTTCGGCGCGCGCAGCAGCACGCGATTGCCGGGGACGACGCCGAGCTCATTGACCAGCACGTTGGCGATGCGGTTGGCCTTCTCCTGCAGGTCGGCGTAAGTCCAGCGCAGCTTGGGCGCCTGGATGCAGACCCGCCCGCCGCGGCCTTCCGCGACGTGGCGGTCGAGCAGTTCCGTCGCGCAGTTCATGCGCTCGGGAAACTTCAGCTCCGGCAGCTCGAACAGGAACTCCGGCTGCGCCGCGGGCGGCGGCAGGTTGTCGCGGGTAAAGGTATCGACATGCGCCGAGTAAGCCATGGCCGCCTCCCGTCAAATTCTCACGCCGAGCTTGTAGCCCTCCTGGATCGCCGCATCGAGGCCGCGCGGCACCGTGGCGTCGCCGCCGCCGTGCAGTTCGTCGATCATCCACTGGAATTCGTAGAACAGGTCGTGGTTGGCCTTGCGCGGGC